>JBGFRI010000014.1:0-218185 GCA_041695225.1 Deinococcota bacterium | reverse complement strand
AAACACCAGACACACAGCAGTTTTTATAAGATAACAACCAGACCGACGACAGACGATTTCCTTTCCGGCGGCGCAAACGCTTACAAAATCCTATAAAATCTATTTTTAGAGGTTCCCTTAAAGCTATGTACCGCCGCAAGCCCGATCCCTACGCCACGATAGAGGTTGCCGATCCTCTCGAAGGATTACGTATTCGCCTCACTCTGTGGCTGCTCCCCATGGGGGCCTTCGCGGCCCTTGCGGCCTGGGGCTTCTCGGTTGTAGTTGGCGACCTGAGCCTGCCGGACCGGCTGTTGCTCCTGCCCCTGGCCCTGGGGTTTTTGGGGCTCGAGTTGCTGCTTTGGCGCAACCCCCACCGCATTCGACTGGTCTGGCAGATTGCCCTGGGCAAAATTGCCGTCTACCAGTTGTTCAGCCTCTTTTACGAAGCCGCGTTCGTACTGCATGAGCGCAACGGCATCAGCCCGGCCCTGCTATGGTTCCCCATGGTTTATCTGATGGCCTTCGTGCTGCTCAACCGAAGGCAGGCTTTGCAGTTTTCCCTTTTTTATCTGGGCCTGGGCTTGCTGGCTGGCATATCTGGTTTGTTTTTCGGCCCTTCGCTGGGGCTCAGTGCCATTAACACCGCCTTGCAGTTCGTGCTCTCTAACCTGGTCTACCTGATGCTGCTCTACATATTTGCCCATCTGCGCCACCATTATGCCCAGATGCACCAGATGGCCCACACCGATGCTCTCACCGGCCTGGAGAACCGACGGGCCATGCAGGTCAAGCTGGAAAGTGAACTGGAACGGGCTCGCCGCTATAGCCGCCCCTTTGCTGTTTTGTTAGCTGACCTGGATCACTTTAAACGGGTCAACGACACCTATGGTCACTCGGTGGGTGATCAGGTCTTGCGTGAAGCCGCCCAACGCCTTAGCCAACACCTACGCGAAACCGACAGTCTAGCAAGATGGGGTGGGGAGGAGTTCTTGGTTCTGGCTCCCGAGACCGGGATCCATCAGGCACATCACCTGGCCCAGCGCCTGCTGGAGTCCATCCGTGAAACCCCTATATCGGGTGTTAGTGTCACCGTCAGCCTGGGTGTGGCCTGCTACCGCCAGGGCGACACCATTGCTGCCATCTTGAGCCGCGCCGACGAGGCCATGTACCGCGCCAAGGCCACTGGGCGCAACCAGGTAGAGCTGGAAGAACAACTGGAGGACGTTATTATTCCCGCCCACACCACCCTGCCAGATGAAAAGTGATACAGAATTCCCTTGGATACATCATTCACGCGTTCTTGCGAGGAGGCCCCGCCCCCGTCATTTAAAAGAAAAGCCTCGCATAGTGGTAGACAATAGATGAGGATGAAGGACATAGCGTCCAAGGCTCTAATCCACTCGCAAAGCCAGATGCCCCTCCTCTTTGGTCTTCGCGGAGCCACCCCAAACGGGTAAGGTTTAGGGTTAATTTTGCTGACTCCAGTCTCTGGCCCAGCTTAGGGCCTATCGTTTTGTGTTCAGTATGGGGTCCACTGTGCCGTGTCCCAGTTCCACGATACAAGGAGTCTGCCATGAAGCCTTGTGATGATTGCATCTATTGCGGTGGCCAGGTAGAAGAACGCCTGGAGCGCATTGACTACCGCTACCATGGGCAGCTCTTTATCCTGGAGCGGGTGCCCACGGAGGTCTGCACCCAGTGTGGCGAGAAGTACTTCAAGGCCGAGGTAGCGAAGCGGATGGAGGCAGTGGCCTCGCAAGCCGGTCCAGCGGTGAAGACCATCGCTATTCCAGTTCTCTCTGTAAGTTGAAGAAAATGGTCATTACCATGATCCGCGCTATCCGGACTGCGTCGGCCCCAGGGGGCCTGGCAGTGACGCCATCTAAGTCGGTTTACTCGGACATCAACCTCGCTCGCAGCAAACCCCAGCGCTCGGTCTTTAGGGAGATATCGTCTGGGAGCGCAACGGTGGATTCCGCCTTGGATCTGGCGGCTACGCTGGGCCGGGTGCGCCGGGCCAGCTCGTACACCGACTTGCGCTCGGTGGCAATGTGCAGGGTGGGGTAGGGGATCTGGTGCAGGTGTTGCAGGGCCAGGGCGATCTCGGGAGCGATGAGCTCCAGGTAATCCTGGCTGGTGTACAGGTCGTGGTAGGCCACCGGGTAGGGGAAGGGTGAGGGCCGGAAGCTGGTGCGGATGACCAGGTGGCGGGGCAGAACCCGCACCACCTCCTCGGCGACCAGCTTGGACAGGGCGTAGTAGTTGCGCACCGGCCCCAGCGGGTCGTCTTCGTGGTAGCCGCCCTCGTCGCCCCAGAAAACATAGTCGGTGGAGATGTGTACAAACTGCACGTCGCGTTTCAGGGCTGTGCGAACCAGGTTGCGGGTTCCCTCCACGTTCACCCGCCAGCACAGGGCTTTCTCGGTCTCGGCCCTGGCTACGTCGGTATAGGCGGCTGCGTGAACGATCACCTGTGGCCGGTGATCTGCAAAAGCCCGCTCAATGCTGGCCGGGTCGGTGATGTCCAGCTCTTCCCTACCGGGCGCAATCAGTTCGGGCATCAGGCCGCGCAGGGCGGTTCCCAGCCGGCCTGAGCCCCCAGTCAACAAGATTCTGGTGGCCATTGACCCTTGACACTCGACCCTCGACATTCCCACCTTAGCGCTGGGCATACCAGTCCTGCATCAGGTTCTGGTGCTCTTTTTTCTGGCGCACCCGTTCCCACCAGCCCCGGTTTTGCCGATACCATTCCACGGTCTCGGCCAGGCCCTGCTCGAAGGTATAGCGGCGCACCCAGCCCAGGGCCTCGGCCCTGGAGGGGTCAACCGAGTAGCGGTAGTCGTGGCCGGGCCGGTCGGCCACAAATTTTTTCAGCGACGGGGGCTTTCCCAGAGCCGCCAGGATGCCCTCGGCCACCTGGACTCCGCTAATCTGCTCGCGGGCCCCCAGGTTGTAGGCTTCGCCCGCAACCCCGCGGTGCAGCACGGCGTCAATCCCGGTGGCGTGGTCGTAGGCGTGCATATAGTCGCGCACCGCCGAGCCGTCGCCATAGAGGGGCAGGGGCTGGTCTTGCAGGGCATTGGTGATGAAAAGGGGGATGATTTTTTCGGGGTACTGGTAGGGGCCGTAGGTGTTGGAGCCACGAGTAATTACCACGTCCAGGCCGTGGGAGATGCCATGCGCCAGGACCAGGTGCTCGGCCCCGGCCTTGGAGGCCGCGTAGGGCGAGCGGGGGCGCAGGGGGTCGGCCTCTACTGAATGGCGCTCGGTACCGTGCAGGTCGCCATACACCTCGTCGGTCGAGACCTGCAAGAAGCGCTTCACCCCGGCCTTGCGGGCGGCCTCGAGCAGCACCAGGGTGCCCTCCAGGTTGGTGCGCACGAAGGCGGTTGGATCCAGCAGGCTGCGGTCCACGTGGCTCTCGGCGGCGAAGTTGAGCACCGCGTCGGCATCGCGCAGGGCCTGGCTGGCCTCGGCAGGGCTGGCGATGTCGCCCTGGATGAACTCGATCCGGCTCATCGCGGCCTCGAGGTTCTCGAGGTTACCCGCATAGGTTAGCTTGTCCAGCACCACTATCTCCCAGTCGGGGTGGGCCTCTAGGGCATAGTGCACGTAGTTGGCCCCGATGAAGCCAGCCCCGCCGGTTATCACGACTCGTCTAAACTTCATCTCGTCCCTCCTACTGGTGTCGCAGGTCGCAGGTAGCAGGTCGAAAGACGAAGGTCGAAGGCCAGAACGCGAGACCGTCGCAGACCTTAGACCTTCGACCGTGCAAAAGGTGGCAAAGTTCAAAAACCCTCATCACCCAACCCTTAGCCCTTATCGTCGGCCCAGAGCTCGGCCCCAAAAAAATCCCAGGGCAGGCGGCCCTCGTTGGGGTCGGCCGGATTGAACTGGTCGTTCATGGCATAGAGCAGCACCGCGCCCCGGTGCCCTGCGCGGTAGCCGTGGGCCACCCCACTGGGAATCAGGAGCAGGGCCGGGGCCTCGCCCGAGAGCAGAAACGAGCGCCGGTGGCCCCTGGTGGCGGATTCGGCCCGCACGTCCGCCAGCCAGACCAGAAGTTCGCCCTCCAGTACGCACCAGATCTCGTCCTGGGTGCGCTTGGGGTGAAGGTGGAAGGCATTGATGCGGCCCGGAACCGCCCACGAGACCGAGATCTGCCTGGCTTCGAAGGGGCCGGGAAGGCCCTCGACCAGGCCACCCGAAAGGCGCAGGTGCTCCATAAAGGCGCCCTCGAGGGCCCGGTGCTTTTTGAGCGGCTGGTACGCCACCCCTTCAATGGCGGGCAAAGGGGCGTAATTCTGGTAGCTTAGGGCCACCTGGGCCTGGTCGTCTAGGTTCACGTAGCCTATCCTATCGGCCCAAAGTCCAGCCAGCAAGAATTGCAGCCTGGCGCAGGGTGGTCATCAGCCTTGGCGCTAAAGCTGCGCAATCAGTTCGCTGCGGGCAAAGCTCCTGCTGCCGTACCACAACAAGATGGCCGTCAGGCCCCACAGCACCAAGCCCAAAAGCAGCACCAGCCAGACGCTGAAGACCATCACCCCGGCGATCTGGCCCACCACCAGGAGCAAAATTGGCAATACCACCACGCCGCCAATCTGGTAGGCCTCCTGGAAACTCTTGACCTTAGACGAGACCATCACCGAGACCCCCAGCCCCATCCCGGCCACGGCGGGCATCACCCAGACCACCAGCACCAGCCACATCCAGGTCGGGAAGAAGACCCGGCCCATCACCCCCCAGGCGGCCAGGTTGCTGGCCAGGGCGTAGACCACAAAGCCAAACAGACCGGCCGCCACCGCCGGCAGCCAGGCCGAGAGCAGCTTGGCCACAAACAGATCGCGGTCGCTCACCGGACTGTAGATTAGCGCCTCGAGCGTCTTACGCTCCTTTTCGCCGGCAAACGAGTCGGCGGCGATGACGCTGGCCACCATCAGGGGGACGATCAGATAAAGGGGCGCAAAAAGGTAGACCAGCGCCAGGACCACAGGCTGCTGGGTGGGGCTAAGGCCCTCGAGCGCGGCCCTGAGCCCGGCGGGGAGTCTGGCCAAAAACTGCTCCTGGCCACCCGGCAGATTGATCAGCGCCGGCCCGGCCAGCCCAACCACGGTGGGTAGAAAGATGAAGATGACTAGCGGCACGATAACGATGGGAATCATCACGGCCTTGCTCTGCAAGACTACAGTGAGATCCTTGCGGATGATGGCGGCAATAGCGCGGCGGTTCATGCCTTCACTTCCGGCGCCGGATGGGCTTGTGGCGGTTGGTCGGCCCGCTGGTGCAGGGCGAAGTATACGTCCTCGAGGCTGGCTTCTTGCGGTTCGACCCGGTAAACGCTAACGTCAAGCTTCACCAGTGCTGCAACGAGTTCCGGGATGCGCTGCCGCGAAAGCCCGGTCAGGCTGAGCTGGCCGTTCTCGGCCCTGGCCTCTACCCCCTCGAAACCCCGGGCGCAGGCCAGCGCCTGCTCTATGGTCTCCGGTGCTACCTCGATCAGCACTTTGGCGCTGTGCTGATAGGCGCGGGCTAACTCGGCGGGCGTTCCGATGGCCAGCAGCTTGCCGCGCTCGAGCACCGCCACCCGGTCGCAGATCTGCTCTGCCTCGCCCAGGTTGTGGGTGCAGATCACCACCGTACGGCCCCCCACGCGGCTTTGCTCGCGGATCAACGCTATCACCCGCCTGGCCGCTACCGGGTCGAGCCCCGCAGTGGGCTCGTCCAGATAAAGCAGCTCGGGCTGGTGCAGCAGGGCCCGGCACAGCGCCAGACGCTGTTTCATCCCTTTGCTGAAACCCCCTACCCTGCCATCGCCCACCTCGCTCAGCTCGAAGGTCTGTAGCAAAGCCTCGAACCGCCCTGGAACCTGGGAGGCCTCCACGCCGTAGAGGTCGGCGTAGTAACGCAGGTTCTGCCGTGCAGAAAGGCGCTCTTCCAGCGAGGGCGTCTCGGTGAGAACGCCAGAGCGCTGTCGAACGGTAAGCCCATCGTTTATGGGGCAGAGGCCGAATACCCTGGCGGTACCGGAGGTTGGCCTGAGCACCCCGTTCAAAAGCCGGATGGTGGTGGTTTTCCCCGCGCCATTGTGACCCAAAAGCCCGAACACTTCGCCGGGCTTTACGCTAAAACTGATCCCATCAACCGCCCTTACCGGGCCGTAGTGCTTGACCAGATCGGCAACTTCAAGCATCCCACCCCTCCTGGCCGGGTAGCTAGGCCCGGTGCGCTTGCAGCTTTAAGGCTAACACGAGAGCCAGCGCCGCAGCGCCAGCCCCCGTCATTGCTTCGTCGGCCTGGGGGCCTCCTCGCAGTGACGAGGGAGGGGCCTGGGGCCACCTCTGTTATATACACAGATCGGGATGAATCTAATACACTGCCGGAATGTGGCCAGGGCTCATTCTGTATCTATTTTCAGTATTGGTAATGAGAGGATACAGAATGAAGACAAGAGCAGGTACAATTGTCCCTAGTGGATGCCGGGGCACTGTTAGAAATATTGCTACGCCGTACTGGGCTAATGGAGCAGCATGCACAGACCTTGTGTAAGCTCGAGCCCCTGATGGCTCCCATGGCCTCGGAAATCGCCCTGGCTTTTTATGACTACCTGGGCCGCGACGAAGAGATGCGGGCCATTCTGTGGGGCTCGCCCGGCAGGGTAGAGCGGCTTTACCAGAGCTTTGCCGACTGGTATCGGGAGCTTTTTTGCGGCACCTACAACCACGCCTATGCGGAAAAGAGGGTGCGCATTGGCCTGGTGCATGCTGCAGTAGGGGTCAAGCCCAGTTTTATCATGCCTGCTTTTGGCATCGTGCAGGAACTCTCGCTAGAGCATCTGCGTAACACCATACGTTCGGCGGAAATTTTCAAGGCAGTGGAAGCCTTTGAAAAAATAATGGCGGTCGAGGCAGCCATTATGCAGGACAGCTATATGCAGGCCATGGAATTCGGCTACCGCCTGGGACATGCCGCCGATCAGGACAAAGCCCTGGCGGTTGGGGCCAAGGCTATCCTGGGCAAGGCTAGCTGACTTTTCTGGCAGCAGCAGTGGGGCTGACCCCTGAGTTATATCAGCCCTGATAGGAAATCTCGGTCTTCCACCTACCAGGCGGCTGGCTGTGTAGATCCCAGAATTTATCAGCAATAAGGTCAGGGTCGAAGGGGGTATTGCGCCTGACCTGGCCCGCCACGGTCACGGTAGCAACATGGATGCCTTCGTGATACAGCTCCTTGCTGAGTGTGCCTACCAGTGCGCGTAGGGAGGCTTTGCCAATCGAGAGCGCTGCCTGGTCGGGGTGGGGGTTCAGGGCCAGGCCGTCGCCGGTAAAGAGGATGGTTCCCTTCCTGCGCGAGAGCATTCCGGGAATTACCAACTGGGCCGTTACCAGAGCGCCGTACAGATTGACTTTCAGGGTTTCCTCGAGGGCCTCCAGGCTCAACTCAGAAGCCCGGCTACCCTGGGTGGCACAGGCGTTGTATATCAGCACCCCAATTGAACCGAGCTGTTTTTCGGCCTCGCGAATAGCTGAGATAAGCTGTGGGGTGCGGGTAACATCTGCAGGGAAGCCTTTTGCCTTGCAGCCGTCGAGCTCCAGCGCCCCTGCGTAGTTCTGCAGGCTGGACTGGCTACGTGCAATCAGGCCCAGCCTGTAACCCTCGCGGCCAAAGCGCCGGGCCACGCTCAGCCCGATGCCCCGCCCCATTCCTACCACCAAACAGACCCGTTCCATGCAACAAGCGCATGGTAACATCAAGAATGTGGTTTGTGGACTGGCGTAACGCGGGTTTGCGCCCTTGCTGCCCATCCCGCGGCAGGGCGGGTCTTGAGTGAGTGTGAGCGGAGCTATGTATCGAGTGGTGATTGTGGGGCGTCCCAATGTGGGCAAGTCGAGTCTGTTCAACAAGCTATTGGGATTGCGCGCTGCACCTGAGAAATACGCCAAGGCCGGAAGCCAGTTTGCGGTGGTGGCCGATGTGCCGGGGGTCACCCGCGACCTCAAAGAGGGCATGGTGCAAAGCGAACAGGGCCGCTTCAAGCTGATAGATACTGGCGGCTTGTGGTCGGGCGATGTGTGGGAAAAGAAAATCAAACAAAAAGTAGAGCGGGCTATCGCCGATGCCGACCTGGTGCTGTTTGCCGTGGATGGGCGTAGCGACCTCGCTACCGCCGACCTCGAGGTAGCCGACTTTTTGCGCCGCCAGGGCAGGACAGTACAGGTAGTGGCCACCAAAATTGATGACCCAAAGCACGAAGCCTACCTGGGCGATTTCTTCGCGCTGGGCTTTGGCGAGGCCCTGCCCACCAGCGCGGCCCACGGCCGGGGCTTTGACCACCTGCTGGAGCGCATCTGGGCGCTGCTGCCCGTGCGTGAAAGCGAAATTGAGCCCGAGGTGGCCCCCATCCGCCTGGCCATTGTGGGACGGCCCAACGCGGGTAAGTCCAGCTTGCTGAATGCTATTCTGGGCGAGGAGCGGGTAATTGTCTCCGAACTGCCGGGCACAACCCGCGACGCTATTGATGTCGAGTTTGACTACGCCGGCAGCAAATTTTTGCTGGTAGACACAGCGGGCATTCGCAAGCGCCCCGAAACCGGGGTGGAAGAACAGGCCATTGGGCGGGCCCATCAGGCCATTCTGGACGCCGATATTGTGTTGCTGGTGGTAGACCCCCAGGAGTCGGGCGACCACGAACTCAAACTGGCCAACGAGGCCCTGGACGCTGGCAAACCGGTGATCGTGACCATCAGCAAGTGGGACCTGATTGAAAGCAAAGAGGAAGCCAGACGGGTGCGGGCCCAGCTGGGGCTCAAACTTTCCCACATCCAGCACCTGCCCACTCTTTACGTCTCGTCTGTCACCAAGCAGAACCTGCACAAGCTACTCTCGGAGGCTGCCCGGCTTTACGAGCTGGCCCGTGTGCGCTTCGAGACTGCCGAGCTTAACCGCTGGCTTTCGCTGTGGACTACCCAGACCATGCTGCCCAACTTCAAGGGCAAGCCGCTCAAGCTCTTTTTCTTAACCCAGCCCGAGGTAGCCCCGCCTACCTTTGTCTTCTTTTGTAACTACCCCGAGTTTGTGACCAGGGCCTTCGAGGGCTTCTTGCGCAACCGCATTGGCGAAGACCTCGGTCTGCGCGAGATTCCCTTCCGTATGGTCTTTCGCGGGCGCAGAGAAAGAAGCGGGGGCGCTGGCGAGCAAAGGTGAAGGCCAAAGGCTGAAGGTCAATAGTCTTTGCTGAGTGGTTAGACTCACCCCCCAGTCCGGGCCTAGACCTGAGACATGCGACCTTCTAACTTACCAAACCATCACCGGCCAGCGCTGGCCAGAACACGCCCACTGCTATCTACAAACTCTACCCGCGTGAACCGCGCCGGCACCTCCAGCATCAGGAAGGGGCTGGTCAGGGCCTGGGTAACCATTGCGTCGGGAGCAGGGCTGCTCAGGCGCAGTTCGACCCGCAGGGTACTCTCTACAACCCGGGTACTTAGCAACTGGATGCTGAAGCCGCCGGTTGGTTTCTGGCCCCAGAAGAAGGCCACTACACGGCTTTGGCCAAAATCCACCGCGGGCATAGCGGGCGCGGGGAGCATATGGCCAACAGCCAGACGCCAGGCCGGCTCGAGCTCACCCTGGTTGCGGAGCAGAAAAGCCGCCGGGTTCTGGTCGGTATAGGCCGAGTGTGCGGCCTGCCGCAGGATGCGGGGGTTCAGGGGTTGAGGACTGGGTGGGCTCAAGGCAACCTCCGTCTTTAGGCCGTACTGCACAGCCAGAGCTACCACCTGGCTCTGGCTGGGGGCAGGCTGGAAGCGGTTGGGGGCCAGTGGGGGCTCGAGTTCATACACCACCACCGGCCGCCTCCCGCTGCGGCTCAGGATTTCACGTAGTACGGCTTCATTTACGGCCTCCGAGAGGCCGGCCAGGCGGGGTGAGCCTGGGTGTTTTTCTACCACGTGTATTGTGTTGCTGGCAAAGGAACTACCCAACCGCGACCAGCCTCCATCGAACAGCCAGGCAGTCTGTACCTTGTGACTGGTGCGTACCACGAACTGTATACCGGGAAAAGTACGGCTGGTCTGGGCCACCAGTGGTATGGCCGGGTAGATCTCTCGGTAGAATGGCTTACCCCCTACCAGTAAAGCCTCTGGTTCAGTCAGCGGGCTGGTAGGGCCTCTGGTGAGGCTTAGGCTCTGCTCACCCAGCCGGATGACCTGGGGCTCACCGTAAAAATAACTCCAACGCTCGCTGCTCCCGGCAAATAGCACCTGGATCTCACTGAGCTGATAAGGTTTGTGCCCTGGCTGTGGTACACAGCTGGCCAGGGTTAGGACCGCCAGACCCAACCATAGGTTCATACCTATATGGTAGCGGCTCTTGGTGAACAAATGGTCTTGGGTGAATTTTTGCTAAACGGCTGGCGGCTGGGCAGGGTCGTGGGAACTGGTCACATAGCGTGTAACATCCAGACTTCACACAGATCATGAGCTACTACTAGCTCCTGGCAGGCCCCTCAACCGGCGCCCCCCATCTTCACAAAAGGCTGTCCAGGGCACCCAGCCCAACTGGACTTACCTCAAAGACCTGGGGTCTAGCGCGTCGCGCAGGGCATCACCCAGCAAATTGAATCCCAGTGCAACGAACATGATGGCCAGACCCGGGAAAGTGGCCACGTGTGGGGCAGTAGCCAGGTACTCACGGCCCCTGGCCAGCATCAGGCCCCACTCCGGGTCGGGTGGACGGGCCCCCAGACCCAGGAAGCCCAGCCCAGCCGCAAACAGGATGGCGACGGCCATCTGTAAGCTGGACTGCACGATAATGGGAGAAAGCGCGTTGGGCAGGATATGTTTCAGCATGATCCGGCTGTTTCGATTGCCCAGGGCCCGGCTTGCTTCCACAAACTCCCGGTCTCGCAACGAGAGCACCGAGCCCCGTACCAGCCGGGCATAGACCGGAATGGCAGCTATGCCCACCGCAATCATCACATTGGTCAGGCCGGTTCCCATGGTGGCGACCAGCACAATAGCCAGCAGAATGCCCGGGAAGGAGAGCATCACATCCACCACGCGCTGGGCCACCAGGTCTATGCTCCCCCCAAAGTAGCCCGAGACCAACCCCACCGGCACCCCAACAAACAGGCCAATTGCCACGGCAATCAGTCCAATCGAAAGAGAAATCCAGGCCCCGTGGGCCAGGCGGCTCAGGATGTCGCGGCCCTGTTCATCGGAGCCTAGCAGGTGAAATCTGATGGGGCCATCTACACCGAACAGGCGCAGGTCGCTTCGCAGCAGGCCCCCCCACCAGACCCAGGGCTCACCCCGCACAAAAAACCTGATCTGATATAACTGCTGTCCCACCTCGAGCTGGCCCAGGGGCGAGCGGGTGACCTCACGCACCCAGAGGCCCGGCTGGCCTTGCGGTCCGCGGAACTCCACCCGCATGGGTGGGACGTAGATACCACGCAGGTTCTGCTGAAGCGGGTTGTAAGGCGAGACGAAAGGGGCAAAAGCCGCTGCAAATACAAAAAATCCTATAAACACAAACCCAGCCAGCGCCAAGGGACTCCTGAACAGGCGCCGTTGCCAGCGGGGGGTCTTTGGCCTGTCATGCGCCTTTGGAGCAGTCTGGATGGGCTCAGTCACGTGAAGTCCTTTGGGTGAGCGACCTGGCATAGATTAATTCCCATTTTCGTCCACTCGATAATCCAGTTCATACGAGGTTACGGCTTTGCCGGAATCGCGCAAGCGACTCGCCTATCAGTCATAGCGAATCCTCGGGTCAATCGCGCCATACAACAGGTCCACCACCAGATTGATCAGGATAAATGCCACCGCAATCAGAAGCACCGCACCTTGAACTACCGGGTAGTCGCGGGCCAGGATCGAGTCTACCAGCAGCCGCCCGATGCCCGGCCAGGCAAAGACCGTCTCGGTAATCACTGCTCCTTCTAAGAGCCCGCCAAACTGCAGGCCGGTAATGGTGACTACCGGGATCAGGGCGTTGCGCAGGGCGTGCTTGAAGACCACCACCCGGCCTGCTAAGCCTTTGGCCCGGGCGGTGCGGATGTAGTCTTGCGAGAGCACTTCCAGCATGGCGCTACGGGTCATGCGGGCCAGGATGGCGGCGGTGCTGGTACCTAAGGCAATGGCTGGCAAGACCAGGTGCCAGACTGTGCCGGCGCCGGCCACGGGAAACCATCCAAGCTGCACCGAGAAGATCAGAATAGCCATCAGGCCGAACCAGAAGACCGGCATCGAGACCCCAATTAAAGCCCCAAGCATTACCAGCAGGTCTACCGCAGTGCCGGGCCGGATGGCCGCAATCACGCCAGCCGGAATGCCCACCAGCAGCGCTACCAGCATGGCTGCCAGGGTGAGCCGGACGGTGTTGGGAAAGAAATTGGCCAGCTCGTAGGTGACGGGCCGACGGGTACGAACCGACTCACCCAGGTCACCTTGAACAACATTGACCAGGTAAACTCCAAGCTGTACGTGCCAGGGGTGGTCCAGTCCAAAGCGCTCTCGGATATCGGCCAGGGTTTCGGGGGTGGCAAACTCACCGGCCAGCAACTGGGCGGGGTCGCCAGGCGCCAGCCGTACCATGAGAAACACCACCAGCAGAACCCCCAGCAGTGTGGGAATTACGATTAGCAAGCGACGAAGTATATAGGTAGTCATTCGGGTTGGCGCAGTAAAAAAAAGGTCTCAGGTATCAGGTCGCAGGTCTTTTTGGCTTGCGACCTGAGACAAAAGACACCTCCGAAGGAGGTAAAGGCTTTAGCGCTCTGCTCCGGTGCGGAAGCTGGCCCCACTGAGAATTAGCATCTCGGTGGGGTGTACTATCACACCCTGCACCTCGCGGCGGATGGCCGTGACCTGCTGTTCGGAGTGGAGGAAGACCCAGGGCGCGTCGTTGAAGATAATCTGCATGGCGGAGCGGTAAAGCTGCTCTCGGGCCTGGGGGTTGGTGGCTACGCGGGCCTGATCGAGGATGCGGTCCAGCCGGGGGTTGGAGTAGAAGCTGCGGTTAGAACCCCGGGGGGCATGTTGGGTGGTGTGGAATAGTGGGAACAGGCCGTAGTCGGCATCTCCGGTCACGGTCCCCCAGCCCAGCATGGCCACCTGAAACTGGCTGCGTTCGCGCGGCAAATTGGTGAAGGCCAGATAAGCGCCCCATTCCATGGTCTGGAGTTCGACCTGTACCCCCACAGCACGAAGCTGGCTCTGGATGGTCTCGGCTATGCGAACATCCTGCAGATACCGCCCGGTGGGGAAGGAGAGGGTGAAGCGCAGGGGGTTCTGAGCATTGAAACCGGCCTGGGCCAGCAACTGGCGGGCCAGGCTAGGGTTGAAGGCGTGCACGCCAATGGCTGTATAACCAAAGACACCGGGGCTAATGGGTGCATCGGAAACCCGACCAAACCCGCCAAGCACAAAGTTCACAATTTCTTCTTTGTTGATGGCATGATTGATGGCTCTACGCACCCGCACATCGTCAAAGGGCTTTTTGGAATGGTTAAAGAAGAGGTAGATGGTGCGAACACTGGGGGTGGTGACCACATTGAGCTCGGGGCGGGCGCGCAGGCGCGGCACGTCGTGTGGAGGAACCCGAACCGCTACGTGGGCCTGTCCGGTCTCGACCAGGGCCATGCGGGTAGTGCCCTCGGGCACCGCCAGGAAACGCAGACGCTCGATGGCCGGCCTGGTGCCCCAGTAGTTGTCGTTACGCACCAGCTCCACAAACTGACCTTTCTGCCAGCGATCAAAACGGAAGGGGCCAGTACCTACCGGGTTGTCCCGATACGCGGCACCCAGGCGGCGGATGGCCGTGGGGCTCTGGATGCCAGTGGAACCGTGGGCCAGGTGCGAGAGGATTGGCGCAAAGGGCTCGGGCATCCGCAAGTGAACCGTGAGTGGGTCGGGGGTCTCGATGGCGGTTACCCTGCCGCGCAACAAAAAGGCGAAGGTTGCGGCGGTCTCGGGAGCAACCAGGCGCTCGAGGTTGAATCTCACTGCCTCGGAGTTTAGCTCGGTGCCGTCGTGGAACGTGATACCTCGGCGCAGGGTTAGGGTAAGCACCCGGCGATCGGGGCTAAAGCTAAAGCGCTCCACCAGATTGGGCTCAATCCGGCCTTCTGGGGTGTAGGTGAAGAGCGTCTCCACCACCTGGTAGATCACCGTGAAAGAGGGTGCGTCAATAGCCAGGTGTGCATCCAGCGTAACCGGGTCGGTACCCTGGGCAACAATCAGGGTGCGGGGCTGGGCCAGGGCCACCGATAGGCCCAGGACCATCACTAGCGCGGCCAACAGTTTCAATCGCATAGACTCATCTCCATTCTTAACTTTTTGCCTCATTGCGGGATCTGAATCAAGACCGCAAGCAAGGCTGATGCACCCTTAGAAAGTCCCGGCATTCGTGCGAATGCTGGGTAACTTCTTGCTAGGTGAGGTTTAGAATAATGAATAAATCCACCAAATTCTTGCAGTCCAGATTACACTTCGACCAGATTACTGACCTCGAGGCATACCGGATGAGGTTTAGCTGGTACCATTAGTTCTGTACCCTGCGGGCAAAGGGCGTAGACAGGTAGTCCTTTTGCCAGTAAACCAGGTCGAATCGGGAGGGTCAGAGGTGCCAGCGGAAATTCAAAGAGCTGAGGTGATTGCGATTCAGACAACTGAACGCTATAGCGATGCTGATTTTTGGCATAAGCTAAACCGATTTGCACGAAAGGCTGGCCGTGAGGTGGTAGAAAAAGCGCTATGGCTCTACTACACCATGCAACGCCCGGAAACCCCAGCCTGGGCCAAGGGTACTATTATCGGAGCCCTGGTCTACTTTCTGCTGCCTTTCGACCTGGTGGCCGACCTGGCGCCAGTTCTGGGCTTTACCGATGACTGGAGGGTCTTGCTGGTAGCAGTGGTTACCGTTTTAGCCTACATAACCCCCGAGGTCAAGGAACAAGCGCGGCGAAAGGCCAGCGAGTGGTTTGGCCAGGAAGCCCTCTAGTAGTGCATTTTGCGTTACCACTCCTGGAGTTAGTAGGTAAAAATCCGGTAGGCCAGGTGGTTCAGTAACCCGGTTGCTAAACTCTGCTCACCAGCTACAAAAAGTCGCAGGCTTCGCCCGCAGGGCTCAGGTCGTGCGTGGGCGTTCGGTCCAGAGTCAAATGGGTCATGACACCGGTTCTACTTTTTTTCCAGCCCACGGATGCACGAGTTTATGAAAAATCTGGTTGACCGAACACTATAAGGGACTATTCTCCCTAGCTTAAAGCTGCTGTCTTTTTGGATATTTGACTTGTAGTGGAGTCGTGGTGCGATCCAGTATTCATTGCCATACTCGCCCCAAAACTTGCGCGAGCTGCCGATGAGTATGAGCCTGCAGAAGCCGAAAGGAAATCATTGCTGTGACCGAGTACCAGAAGGCCCACCGAAAACCCAGTGAGTTCGCGACCAGAGAAAAATATCTGGAACATGAGCTCGAGATAACCAACCCCAGGCCCTGGCGGCTCAATCTACCGGGGCGGGATTTCCGCTTTGAGCCGGAGGACATAGTGCCGGCAATTTCTGGAACCATCGGGAAAATTGTGATGGTGACAGCGGTAGTAAGCACCTTTGCGGCGGGTTTTGGCCTCTCCAAAGAGTTTATTGCCGAAAACGTTCGTTTCGAACTGCTGATTGCCGCGTTGTTGTTTGTGATTCCCATTAGTGGGTTTGTCAATCCCAGGGCCAACCTTCCTGGGGTTCACGGTCCCATGATTCCACTGATCGGGCTGATAATCATGGCGGGGGGTCACCCCTTGGCCCTGGGGATACTGGTAGGGGTTTTCGGTCTGATTCTGGCTTTTTTCAAAGGCGGATCGAGGCTGGCAAGTCTGACTGGAACCGGGGTCAGAGCGGGGCTGCTCATTATTCTGGGGGTGATAGGGCTGCTGGCACAGCTCGATGCCCTGAGAAGGTGGGCGGTAGGCCTCGAGCGCGAGCTGATCTTTCTGGTGATCGTGGCTGCGACCATCTTGCTTTACGCCTTTCTGGCCCGCATAGGCAAACGGTGGCTGGCTATACCCCTGGCTTCGCTGGTTGCGGTGCTAATTGCGCTAGGCATGGGGGCGTCGTTTCAGTTTGTGAGCACGCCGGGGATTCCTAACCTGAATCCTTTCTACTGGTGGGGTAGCGATACCGGCTGGATGCTCGGCCTGCCCGGTCTGGAACACTTTATTGCAGTGCTGCCGTTTGCCATCCTGGCGATTGCTATGTGGCCGCCAGACTTTCTGAGCCACCGGATTTTTCAGGAGATTAGCTATCCCAGACGGGCCACCAGGAGCCTGATGGACATTGACGATACCATGATTGTCTGTTCGATCCGGCAGGCGGTCGGAAGCCTGCTGGGTGGGGGTAATCTTACCTCCTCGTGGGGAACCTATCTGATCCCAGCGGCCATCGCCAGGCGGCCCATTGCCGCGGGCGCCACCCTAACAGGGGTGGGATGTGCCACGGTGGCCATCCTGGGCTTTCCCATGGATCTGGCCAAGTGGGAGCCCGTGCTGCGCGTGGCCCTGATGGTGGGGGTCTTCTTGCCATTGCTCGAGGCCGGCATGGCCATGATCAAGACCACCAAGGACGCCGAAGGGGCGGGCATCTGCATATTTGGTGCAGTTCTGGTTAACCCGGTGTTTGGCTGGGCGCTGGCCATGGTGCTTGACAACAGCGGACTAATTGACCCCGAAAGGGGCCGCTCGCTACCGCCCATGGACCGGTATATCATCCCCATACTCACTTTTATGATCGCGCTTGGGGTGATGGCGGTGGTCGGCCTGATACCAGGTATTCCAGCGGCCTTGTGAGCAGAACTCTGGGCTTTTCTGAGCCAGCCTATGCTGGTAGCTTAGACCGAGAGTAGTGGTGTGAAGCCGCCAGCAAAAAGACCAGCGCCCTAACCTCGGTTCGCTTATGCTGGACTTGTGGAGCGAGGGCTAGATCGAGCCGACCCCTTGACGGGGGTACGGTCGCGGGAGGGTTTCGAAGAGGCGCTGCGGGAAATTCTGGCCTCAGCCAGTGTGCTGGGGCTGCATACCTCGCTCTTGATCCTCGACCTGGATCACTTCAAGAGCATCAACGACGTGTTTGGCCATGCCCGCGGCGACCAGATTCTGCTCGAGTTCGTAGGCCGGGTGAGCGAGCTGGTGCGGGGCTCGGACCTGCTGTTTCGCTATGGCGGCGACGAGTTTGTGCTGGTCTTACCCCAGACCAGTCAGGAGCAGGCGGTGGGCCTGGCCGAGCGTCTGCTTAGCACAATCAAGAACAAGCCCTTTGTGGGGGAGCCGCCGCTTTCGCTCTCGGTGAGCATTGGGCTGGCCTCGGCGATGCCCGGAGAGCAAGACCCCCAGAGCCTGTTTGACCGGGCCGATACTAGCCTGTATGCGGCAAAAAGGGCGGGTCGGGGCCGCCTGTCGGGTGCACCGATGCTGCTGGAAGGGTCTGCGGGACGGCTGCTGGAGCGTGAGGCGGCCAGCCAGACCGCCCACCGTTTCCTGCAAGCCCTCCCCCAGTTGCGCCGGGCGGCCCTGCTAGCAGCTGGGCCGCCCAAGGCAGGGCACAGCGGGTTCTTGCGCGAGGTTAGTCAGGCCGCCAAGCTGCTGGGCTACCGGGCGGTGCCGCTGGTGGGACGACCGGCCTACGCTACCCATCCCTTTGGGGCCTTGCTGGATGGGCTGGGCCTGGAGGACAGTGAGCCGGCCATAGCAGGGGACTGGCCGGGTCTTGCGAAAAAACTGTCCGAGTCGGCACAGGGGGTGGTCTGGTGTGTGGATCGGCTGGACCTGCTGGATGCCGCCAGCCAGAACACCCTGCGGCGTCTGATGCAGTCGGGTAAGGGCCCGGTGATGGGACTGGTGATAGCAGGTACCCCTGAGGCCAGGGCCGAGGCCTGGCTGGGCTCGATACCGCGCGAGCAGCTTGTCCTGACCCCGTTTTCGCTGGATGCGACCAGGGTTTTTGTACGTACCCAGCTACGCTGGGAAGCCCCGGAGGAGGTTGTTGGCTGGTTGTGGCAGCAGTCCCAGGGGCTGCCGGGCCGCATGGTGCAGATCTTGCAGGATTTGCGCCGGGCCAAAGCCCTGATTCCCGGTAGTGAAGGCTATGCCCTGCTGCCCGATTATGCTCAGCGGTACGAGACCCTCACCCCCGAACTGCCCCCGACCTTACCCCGCCCCAGCAGCAGCCTGATCGGTCGTGACCGCGAGGCGGCGGCGCTCAAGCGCTTGCTGCAAGAGCGGCGGCTGGTAAGTGTGATAGGTCAGGGTGGGATGGGCAAGACCCATCTGGTAAGCCAGGTTGCGCTGGAGGTCGAGCATCTCTACCGCGATGGAGTACAGTTCGTCTCGTTGGCTTCCCTGGCCGACGGGGCGGGGCTGGCCATGCGGCTGGCCCAGGAAGTGGGCCTAAAGCCCAGGGGCGACGAGGTTGAAGCCCTGAAGCTGCACTTTGCCCAGCGGGAGGTGCTGCTGGTGCTCGATAACCTGGACCACCTGCTGGAGGGGGTGGAGTTTTTGTCCCGCTTGCTAACCCAGCCCGGCCTGACCATCCTGACAACCTCGAGGGAGCGGCTGGGTTTGCCCGAGGAATGGGTATACGAGCTGGAGGGCCTGCACTTTGCCCCAGACCAGGTCAGCCCAATGGCCTCGGGGGCTATGCGGCTTTTGTTGCAGGCGGCGCGTCGGGTCGAGCCGAACCTGGAGCTGGGTGAGACCGAACTCCGGGCGGCCCTACAGATATGCAGTCTGGTGGAGGGGATGCCCCTGGGGCTGGAGCTTGCGGCGGCCTGGGTTAAGGTGCTGCCGCTAAGCGAGATTGCCCGCGAGATCCGGCTCAACCAGGGCTTTTTGACCCTGCCCGAAACCAGCCCGGAGCGACCCGAAAGGCACCATAGCCTGGAAGCAGCCTTTAGCTCGTCCTGGAGTTTTCTGGAGCCAGCCCAGCAAGATATCCTGGCCAGGCTGGCGTTGTTTCGCGGAGGTTTCGACCGCAAGGCGGCCCAAGCGGTGGCAGGGGCCTCGGTCTCGTCGCTGCTATCGCTGATTAGCCTTTCACTCCTAAAGCGCGACCTACAGCGCCAGGGGCGCTACCAGATGCACGAGCTACTGCGCCAGTTTGCCCTGGTCAAGCTTTTGCAGACCCCAGAAGCCAGTACCCAGGCCCAGCAAGCCCATGCGCTTTTTTATCTGGATTATGCCGAGGCCATCGCACCCGAGCTTAAAGGGGCACAGCAAGCCGAGGCGCTGGAGCAGGTAGCCCTCGAGCTCGATAACCTTCGGGCGGCCCTGAACACCTTCCGGCAGACGGGTGATGCCGAGCGCGGCCTGCGGCTGATAGTGGCCCTCGAGTGGTTCTTTTACGTGCGGGGGCTGTTTGCCGAGGGGATGGGCTGGCTTGGGGACTTTCTTCAAGAATCGTTGTCGGAGCCAAGCCAGGCCAGAGGTCTGCGGGCGCTGGCCTCGTTCAAAGAGGAGGTGGGTCTGCTTGAGGAGAGCCAAAAACTTTACGCCCAAAGCCTCGAGTTATCGCAGCGGCTTGGTGACAGGCAGGGGGTGGGTAGCGCGCTGCATATGCTGGGAGTCATCGCCCGAGAGACCGGCCAGCTGCAGCAGGCTCTCGCCAACCTGGGCGAAAGCCTGAGTCTGTTCAGAGCAGTGGGCGACCTGTGGGGAGTGGGAACCGCGCTCAACGACCTGGCCATTGTGCATGCCTATCTGGGCAATAACGCCGAGGCCAAGGAATTATTTTTGCAGAGCCTCGAGGTCAAAAAGGCCATTGGCGATCTTCAGGGAGTGGCCTATGCTATTGCCAACGCGGCGCACTTTCACCCCAGTATTGCCGAGCGAATTGCAGCGCAGGAAGAGAGCCTGGCGCTCAAACGCAAAATCAACGACCGGCATGGAATTGCTATCTCGCTTTACAACCTGGGGAGCCTGTATCTGCAACAAAGCAACTATCGGGAGTCCCTGACCCGCCTTATTGAAGCACTCTCGCTCTTTATGGAGCTGGGAGTCAGGGCCCCACTGGCCAGCGGGCTACTGGCCTATGCCGACTGGCTTTTGCATACCGGCCATGAGCGGCAGATGCAGCGGGTCTGGTGGGCCGTTGACCACTGGCAAAGGCAGCCCGGTAACTATCTTTCGCCCGCCAGCCAGGATGCCTTCAACCGCCTCAAAAGTCTCGCCGGAACGCCCCCCGAAGACCAACCAGTAGGGCTCGAGGAGCTCGCTGCAGAGCTGATCGGGGCCGCCAGCGAACTGGTTTTTCCCGAGCCCTAAGAGTTAATCCTGAAAGTGACCTGTCGGTGCTGGTCCCACAAAACGTAAGTTAGGTCTTAGCTTTTTGCCAGATGCCTTTACAATACGCCAATGAGTTACCCGGTTCAGACACACGTATGGAAACGGCATCCAGCGGGTCCCGGCCATACGGTGGTAGGGGAGGTGCTGGTCTACCGAGGTCTACTAAGCCCACAACTGGGCAACAAACGCGATATTGTGGTATATCTGCCACCTTCCTACCGCAAGACCAGCCGGCACTACCCGGTGCTCTACATGCACGACGGACAGAACCTCTTTGATGATGCTACCAGCTTTGTGGGCGAGTGGCAGGTAGACGAGAGCATGGAGAGGCTGGCTCAGGAAGGTATCGAGGTCATCGTGGTGGGCATCCCTAACCTGGGTGTGGAGCGCCTCAACGAATACAGCCCTTTCCGCGACCCCAGGCACGGCGGCGGTAAGGGCCAGAAATACCTCAGGTTCTTGATCGAGACCGTCAAACCCCTCATTGATGGCGAGTTTCGTACCCTGTCGGGCCGCGAGCACACCGGCGTAATGGGTTCCTCGATGGGCGGTCTTATTAGTCTGAGCGCTTACTACTACCACCCCGAGGTCTTTGGTAAGGCGGGGGTAGTGAGCCCTGCATTCTGGATTGCCGATGGTGCAGTTTACAGCTTTGTGGAACAGGCTCCCCAGCTGCCGGGCAGGCTCTACATGGATGTGGGCTTCCGTGAGATTACCCTCTCACACGTTAGTAGCTGGCGGTACCTGGAGGGGGTGCGCCGAATGCACCGCTTGCTAAAGCAAAAAGGCTGGCAGCCCGGACAGGACTACCTTTATCTTGAGGACCAGGACGGTGTGCACAACGAGCGCCACTGGGCGCGCCGCTTCCCCCATATCATGCGTTTCCTGTATGGCAGCGACCATGCCTTGGCCAGGTAACCAGACCGCGGGGGTGAGGATGGCCCTGAGTCTCGGTACCATCTATCTCGCGCCGGGTTTACCTTTTTTGCCAGGAGTAACCAAACTTCAGGTAGACTGGCGCTAACCATGCGGGTTCTGGTGACATCACTCAAAGGCGGGGTGGGCAAGACCACCACGGCGGTTCACCTGGCGGCTTTTTTGCAGCTTCGCGGCCCCACCCTGCTGGTGGATGCCGACCCGGCAGAGGGCGCTCTGGTCTGGGCCCGGCAGGGGGCGGGGCTACCCTTCGAGGTGACTGGCCCCGACGATGCCAGACCCAAGCGTTACCAGCACGTGGTGATTGATACCGCTGGTCATCCCAGGGGCAAAACTCTGCGCGAGTACGCCGAAAAGGCCGATCTGGTGGTGGTGCCAACCTCACCAGGCGTACTTTCGCTGGTCAGTCTGGAGCAGTTTGTACGGGAGCTCGAGGGCCTCCCGATTAAGGCACTGGTCACACTGGTTCCACCTTTTCCCTCACTGGATGGGATGCGTACTTTTGCCCACCTGAGGGCTAAAAAAATTCCTCACTTCAAAAACGTCATCCATCGCCTGGCAGCCCACGAAAAAGCCGCGCTGGCCGGAACGGTGGTGCAGAACGTACCCGACCCCAGGGCGGCTCGAGCCTGGCAGGAGTACGAGCGGGTGGGGCGGGAGATCATGAAAAAGTAGTGGAGTTGAGGGGTAGCTCCCCGGCTCAACTCCCCTTGCCTGTGTTCTTGTCTGCAGGGGTGTCTTTGCTGGCCAGCTGCTGCAAAAGGCCGAAGATCTGCTGGATCAGTTCATCGGACTTGCCGCCGGAGCCCCTGCTCAGGCCGTCGAGCAACTGACCCACCCCTAGCCCCTGGGTGTACTGCTCGGTCATTCGGGCTAAGGTGGTGGGGTCGCCGTAGATGTTCGTGTTGCCCTTGCTCACAAAGCTGCCGATGCTGCGGGCCATCTCGGCCTGGACGTTGCGGGCCGCTTCTACCTTCATCAGACGAATGGGTGAGTCGGGAAGTTTCCCCTGCTCAGTCGGCAGTCTGGACCACCCTGGCCATGCGTCCCAGCGCCTCCTGCACCAGGCTCCGGCTGGTAGCAAAGTTCAGACGCAGCCAGCCCTCGAACTGGGGTCCAAAGATTCTCCCGTCGCTCAGGCCGACCCTGGCCCGCTGTAGCATCACCTGGTGGGCTTGCTTGCCAAAAGGGGCCGTCGAGAAATCGAGCCAGGCCAGATAGGTGCCCTCTGGCGGCAGGTAGCCAACCTGGGGCAGGTGTTGTTGCATAAAACCGGTGATGAAATCGCGGTTGCCCCGGAGGTACTGGCGCACCTCGTCTAGCCAGCCCTGACCATGCTTTAGGGCAGCCCGCCAGGCCGCCATGGTGAGCACGTTGGGGTGGCCCCCAATACCTTTTAGCACTGCGGCCAGTGCCGCCAGAATTTGCTTGTTGTGGCTGATGGCAACACCACCCCCCAGCCCGGCTATGTTGTAGGTCTTGCAGGGGCCGGTAAGGGTGAGGGTGCGCTGAGCTACCTGGGGGCTCAGCGAAGCCATGGGGATGTGCTGCCCGTCGTAAATCAGGCCGGACCAGAGTTCATCCGACATCACCCACATGCGGTGGCGCAGGGCAAACTCGGCCAGCCTTTCCAGCTCGCTGCGCCGGAAAACCCGCCCGGTGGGGTTTTGTGGGTTACAGAGCAGCAAAAGGCGGGTACGGGGCGCAACCAGGCTTTCGAGCTGGTCGAAGTCTATCTCCCAGCCGGCCTTTGTACGCAGAAGGGGGTTAAGCCGGGCGATGCGGTGATGGTCGCTCAGCGCGTGGAGGAATGGGTGGTAGATGGGAACCTGGGTAATCACCTCGTCGCCCGGGCTGCTAAGGGCCAGCACGCAGGCATAAATCGCGGGAACCACCGAGGAAGTGAGCAGCAGGTTCTCCGGGGCCAGGTCTAAGAGACCATGCCCGCCCTGCTGCTGGATAATCAGATGTAAAAGCTGCCTGTCCCCGCGCATCTGGGGGTAGCCCACCCGCTCCTGGAGCCGCTGGGCGATGGCCTGGGGTATGGCCGGGCAGATGGGAAAGTCCATATCGGCCACCCACATCGGCAGCACGTCCTCGGGGAAGAAGTGCCATTTGGCGCTGTAGCCGTGGGGGTCGCGCAGAAGATGGGGCTTCAGGTCGTCGAGCTGCATGTATTAATCCCTTCCATCTCCATCAACTCCATTATCCAGTCCGTGCCCCAGTCTATCGCGCCCCAGGCCCACCCCGGTATGCTTTGAGCGTGAAGATCACCACCATTGTGCTCGACTCGGTGGGTCTGGGCTATCTGCCCGACGCCAGTCAGTTTGGCGATGAAGGGGCCGATACCCTTGACCACACCGTACTCAAGACCGGAATCGGGCTGCCCAACCTGGCCGCGCTGGGGCTGGGCCATGTGGTGGGGGTACACACCATTCCCAGGGTAGAGCACCCCCAGGGGGCATTTGGGCGAATGCTGGAGAAGAACCCCGGCAAAGATACCTCCACCGGCCACTGGGAGTTTGTGGGCATCCAGCTAAAGGACGCTTTTCGGGTTTTTCCACAGGGTTATCCACAGGACTTTCTGGCCGCTTACTGCAAGCGCATCGGCGTGGAGGGTTATCTGCTCAACCGGCCTTACTCGGGCACCGAGGCCATCCGCGAGTATGGCCACGAACACCTGCGCACCGGCTTTCCCATCGTCTATACCTCGGCCGACTCGGTATTCCAGGTAGCGGCGCACATCGGCCAGACTCCCCTAAAGACCCTTTACCACTGGTGCAGGGTAGCAAGGGAGATGCTGGTAGGGCCGCTGGCCTGTGCCCGGGTGATTGCCCGCCCCTTCGAAGGTGAGCCAGGTAAGTTTTACCGCCGCGAAGACCTGCGCCACGACTTTGCCTTAGAACCCCCGCCCAACGTTTTGGACCAGATTAAGGCCGCAGGCCTGGAAGTGGTGGGAGTGGGCAAAATCCCCGACATCTACGCACACCGGGGTTTCACCCGCGAGGTAGCTGCGGGTGACAACGACCAGGGCATGCAGCGCACCCTGGAACTGATGCGCGAGGGTTTCTCCGGCCTGGTCTTTACCAACCTGGTGGACTTCGATGCCAGGTTTGGCCACCGCCGCAACCCCCAGGGCTATGCCCAGGCGCTGCTGGAATTCGACTCTCGGCTGCCCCAGTTCCTGGCCGCGCTGGGCCCCGAGGACTATCTGTTTATCGTCTCCGACCATGGCAACGACCCCACCTGGCGCGGGACCGACCACACCCGCGAGTACGGGATGCTGCTGGTAGCGGGGCCGGGGATGGCCGCCAAAGACCTGGGAACCCGCGCAACCTTTGCCGACCTGGCCGCTAGCTGGGCCGGGTTGTTGGGCCTACGCTGGCAAGGGGCCGGGACCAGTGTTGGCTAATAGCTAATAGCTAATAGCGGATAGCTAAAAGCCGTTGTTGCTATCAGCCATCAGCTATCGGCTATCAGCTTCACCTGGCTTCAGTCCAGGGTTAGCTCTACGGCTTCCTTCCAGCGCGGCGCCCGGGGGTAGTCCAGGCCAAACAGGTCCAGAATTCGCTGGGTGATGAAGGCCAGCAGGTCGTCAATCTGCTGGGGCTTGTGGTAAAAGCCCGGCGCAGCGGGCAGAATGGTAGCCCCGGCCTGGGCCGCCCTTACCATGGCCTCGAGGCTCGGCAGGGGCAAAGGGGCTTCGCGCGGAACCAGCACCAGCGGCCGCCTTTCTTTGAGGGTCACATAGGCCGCACGGGTCAGCAGGTTATCGGCCAGGCCGTAGGCCACCTTGGCAAGGGTGGTTGCGCTACACGGCACAATCACCATACCCATGGTGCGAAAACTGCCCGAAGCCACCGCCGCGCCCAGGTCGCTGCTCCTGTGTACCACCTGGGCCAGAGCCTCCACCTCCTCTAAGCTCATCTCAACTTCCTCCAGCAGCACCCGCTTGGCCCCCTGGGTAAGCACCAGATGGGTTTCCAGGTCGGGGATGCGGCGCAGGGTACGTAACAGGTCGAGGGCATAGGGCATCCCGGAGGCCCCCGAAAGCCCCACCACCAGACGCTTGGGAAAACTCATAACCCAAGTCTACATAGAAGTCGATAGGCGATAGCTGATGGCTGTTAATCTTTTGCTATGAGCTATTAGCTATTAGCATCATTTTGCTATGCGTCAGCCCCGGACTTCGACCTCGAGCTTCACATTACCCCGCCTGGTCTGGCCCAGCACCTTTTTGACCACCAGGCTACCCAGCCCTTCGGCCAGCATAAAGTCGCCCTCGGCAATTTCGTCCTTGGCAGAGGCAACTTTGCCATGCAGCCTGACTTTGCCTGCCCTGATTCCCTGGGCGAAGTAGGTGCGCGAGACCCCAAAGCCCTTGGCCCCCACCACATCCACCCGCAGGCTGGGCACCACCACGCTGCGGGTGCGTTCGCGCGATCTGGGCCTCTGCTCGGGGGTGGCTTCCTGGGCCCGAATTCCTGCCTGGTGCAGGGCTTTGAGCCCCTGGGGCAGGGTAACCAGCAAAAAGCCTTCCTGGGCCTCTTCCAGGTCGCCCAGCAGACCCGGCTCCACTACCGAGCGCAGCCTGTCCTCCAGGGCCTCGAGCTCCCCCTCAAAGCTCAGGAATACCACCCTGGTGGGGTCGGTCACAGCGGGGATGTGGTCGGGGAAGAGCAGTGCTACCTGGCGTGAAGCCGTGGGCAGCCCGCCAAAGGTCTCGAGCCGGATCCCTTCCTGCCGGGCCATACGGCGCAGCTCGTCCAGTGCATCGGCTTCCAGAAAAGGAGTCTGTACCACCCGGCCTCCCCTGGCTTTTTTCAGGAACTCGTGCATGAAGCCTCCTTTTCAGTGATCTGTCTAGGGTCAAGAGTCGAGGGTCTAGGGAGAGATTGTCGAAAGTCGAAGGTCGAAGGTCAGAAGTTAGTCGCATGTCTCAGGTCGCATGTCTCAGGTCAAATGCTATCGGCTATTAGCTATCGGCCATGGTCGAAGGTCAGAAGTTAGTCGCATGTCTCAGGTCGCATGTCTCAGGTCAAATGCTATCGGCTATTAGCTATCGGCCATGGTCGAAGGTCGAGGAAAAGATTGTCTAGGGGTAGGGTCGAGGGCCGTGGGGTAATCTGGCTATCGACTATGGACTATCGACTATCGACTATCAGCTATGGGCTTACTTTCAACTCTTCCACAGACCCGCGTAGGCTCCGGCCAGGCCCATCAGTTCGGCATGGCTTCCTACCTCTTTAATCTGGCCATTTTCCATTACCACAATCTGGTCGGCATGCCGCACGGTCGAAAGACGGTGGGCCACCACGATTACCGTGCGGCCCGGGCGTATGGCTTCCAGGGCCGCTACCACCTGTCCTTCGCTGCCCCGATCCAGGGCGCTGGTGATCTCGTCGAGCAAAAGAATTTTGGCATTGCGTAGCAGGGCGGCCGCTATCGCCAGGCGCTGCCGCTGCCCCACCGATAGCCCACCCCCATCGTCTTCCAGCAGGGTTTGCAGGCCAATCTCCTGTCGCAGTCCCACCTTGCTAAGGGCCTCCAGCATGGCTTCTGGGGTGGCCTCGGGGGCAAGGGCGGCCAGGTTTTCCTGCACCGTTCCAGCAAACAGCAGCGGCTCCTGCGGAACCCAGGCCATCCGGGCGCGCAGCCAGCGGGCATCGTAGCTTTGCAGCCCGTGCCCGTCCAGCAGTACCTGACCGGTACTGGGGCGGTAGAGGCCCAGTAGCAGGCGCAGCAGGGTGCTTTTGCCCGAACCCGAAGCCCCCACGATTGCGGTAAAGGAGCCAGGCTCGAGGCGAAGATTCAGGTTTTGCAGGGTAGTCTCGCTGCCGGGATAGGCAAACCCCAGATTGCGCAGCTCCAGGCCCCCTTGCAGGGTGGGAAGTTGAAGCTGGCCCATCTGGGGCGCCTGGGGAAGCTCGAGCAGCTCTACCAGGCGGGCGGCTGCCCCTTCGGCCTGGGCAAACCCGGTGCCAACACGACTTAGCGCTTGCAGGGGTGTAACGGCCAGCGCCAGCAGGGTCAAAAAGGCGGTCAGGTCACCTGTGGTCATCTCGCCACGCTGCACCGCTCCCACCCCTAAAAAGAGCAGCAAGCCCAGCAGCGAGGTGGTGACCAGCTGCCCTAAGGGCAGGTTCAGGGCTGCAATAAAAACACGGGTGCGCCCCAGCCGGTACTGCTGCTGGTTACTCTGGTGAAAACGTGCCCTGGCAAAGTCCTGCAAATTAAGGGCACGGATCAGCTCCAGGCGGGCGAAACCCTCGGCCATGCGGCCTGCCAGCCGCTCCAGAGCCGCCTGAGTGCGTCGGCTGTAATGGGTTACCCAGGCCCCAATCCAGCCCAGGAGCAAGGCCATTACCGGAAACATCAGCAGCAAATACAAGGTGAGCTCGGTATAGTGGAGCAAGAGCTGGGAGAGCAGGGCCAGCAGCAAAACCCCCTGTACCAGCAGAGCCCCCAGGCTAAAGAACAAAAAGCCCTCTAGCTCCTTCAGATCGGCCACCAGCCGCCCGGTCAGGCCACCGGAGGAGGGCGGCAGGGCCATCAGGTCCGTCTGTAGCAGGCTCCCAAACACTCGCTCCCGCCAGACTGCCGGTATCTTGACCGAAAGGTAGCCAATAAAGGCTTCCAGCGCATACCCGCTCACCACCAGCAACGCCAGCAAACCCACCCCTACCCACAAAACCTCTCCCAAGCGGTCAAACTGCCCCGCCAGAACCTGATCGAACAGCGGCTTGACCACCTGGCTGGGCAGCAAGGCCTGTGCTAACGCCGGCAACACTGCCAGCCCTGTGGCCAGCAGTATCTGGTACAGAAAAGGGCGCAAAAAGCGGAGGAGGTTCATAGCCAGGGGTCAGGGTAAGGGTACGGGCCGTTGGGCGGACGGGCTGTTTATGACCGAAAACCAGGCCTCAGCAGTTGGCCAGCACATATTCCAACAGCATATCGGCTCCTGGCTGGGCTTTCAGTCCCTCGAGTCTGTTTTTGACCTGCTGGGTCTGCTCGGGGGTGAGCAAACTCAGGCCCGCTGCAGCAACCTCGGCGGGACTGAAGACCCCCCGCAACTCGGGGAAAACCCGCTCCCCCAGCCACTGGTTGGGCAGGGCCAGATGAGGAATGCGCGCCTCCAGGCGGCGTATAAAGTTTTGCTTGAGGGCCCTGGCACCTGGCAGCAGCAGCAACCAGTGCCAGATACCCTCCAGGGGCAGCAATTCCGGCTTATGCAAGGGTAGCAGCACCAGCGAAGGCAGCCCTGCCAGTGCTAGCTCGAGGGTATTGGTACCCGGGATGGTAATGGCCAGCCGGGCCTGGCGCATGGCCGAATAGCGCTGAGACTCGTCCAGCACAGCTACCTCGAGGCCACCGGCCGTGCGCAGCTTTTTCCCCTCCCAACAGGCCCGCACCCCGCCAATATCGCGAACCAGCTCACCCTCCAGGGCTTCTTCCACCACTGCGTCGGGCAACAACCGGCTTCGAACCCAGGCAAAGCGCAGATCGGGCCGGGCTGCTGCCATCTTCTCGGCCGCCGCCAGCAAGAACCCCAGCAGGTGCCGCGCCGCAAAAGGCCGGCTTCCGGCCAAGAGCAGCACATCCGCCTCGGGGGACGGGGCCAGAACCGCATCGTTCAAGGCATCTACCACCAGATTTCCCACCACCACAATTCGCGCCGGGTCGGCCCTGCGGGCCAGCAACCCCTCCCTGGTACGCTCCGAATCCACCAGTACCGCCTTTAGGCCGGGGTGGTAGGCCTTTGGCTCAAAGGTGTAGGAGAAGGCCGGGTAGCCGGTAGCCCTGCCCAGCAAGACTGCGTCGCGGGGTGCTCCGCCCAGCATCAGCACCACCCCCCGGCCCCTGGCTCTGCCCGCCAGCATCCTCTGGGCCAGACCGGCCCGGCCCGAGATGGCCTCGAGCCGGAGCTCCCTGGCCCTGGTCTGCTCGGTACCGGCGGCAAACTGGTCACGGATTACAAATAGCTCTATGCGGGCCGACGGAGTTCTCCGGCGCAGCCGGGACAAGACCGGAGGCACCCAGGTTGAAAGCTCGCCAGGGCCATTGGTGAGGAGGAGTACTTCATCTAACATGGTAATGGTAAGACAAGAAAAGAGCCGCTGGTTTCAGGGCGGGGGGCCTGTGGACATCCCGCTATCCGTCGAAGCTTGCCTCGCCCCGCACAAAGCCCGATAAACTGCGCTTAGATGGCCCAGCCAGGAAAGCCTTCAGGGTATGTATTTCTTCGGTCTCGGGCAGGCCCTCCAGCAACCTGCCCTCGCGTACGGCGCGAAAAGCCTGCTCGAGGGCTTTGTAGCGCTGATCAGTTATGCCTGCTCGCCGCAGACCCACGGTATTGAGGCGGTAATGCAGCGCGGGCTGGCCATCGGCCAGGGTAAAGGGGAGCACATCGCGGGTCACCTTGGCCAGGCCCCCGATCATGGCCCGGGCCCCAATCCGCACGAACTGGTGCATGCCGGCCATTCCCCCCGCCACCACATAGTCCCCAATCTCCACATGCCCCGCCACCGCCACGCTCTGGGTCAGAATCACCCCGTTGCCCACCTGGGCATCGTGGCCTACATGCGAGTAGCCCATCAGATAGCAGTCGAAGCCCACCCGGGTGGGGCGGTCTTCCCTGGTAGACCGGTGCAGGGTAACCCCTTCGCGCAAAAGGGTGTTGGCCCCGACCTCGAGCCAGGTCTCCTGCCCTTTGAAGCTCAGGTCCTGGGGCTCACCACCCAGCACGGCGTGCGGCCCTACCTTAACCCCTGCGCCCAGCCGCACAAAGGCATGTATCACCGCGTGGGCCCCAATCTGTACCCCTGGCCCAATCTCGCATGGGCCTTCAATCACGGCATAGGGGCCGATCCTAACGTCGGAAGCCAGAAGGGCTTTGGGCGAGACTACTGCCGTGGGATGTATGGCAACCCGGCTCACGAGACAGCGCCCCCCGTATCTGAGCGCAGGACAAAGGTCAGGGTGGCCTCGGCCCGCAGCTCGCCCTCTACCCTGGCCTCGACCCTCACCTTGCCCAGACCCCGCCGGTAGTTGAGCAGCTCCCCCTCCAGAATTAGCGTATCACCTGGAATCACCGGCTTCTTAAAGCGGGCCTCATCTACCCCCACCAAAAACACCAGCCCCCCCGGCCTGAACTCGGGCTGCTGGGTCACCACCGCCACGGCGCCCTGGGCCATGGCCTCTATGAGCAAAACCCCCGGCATGATGGGATGGCCGGGAAAGTGGCCCTGAAACTGGGGTTCGTTCACAGATACGTTTTTAAGGGCGCGAAAGCGCTGGGCGTCGGCCTGCAGCACCCGATCGATCAACAAAAAAGGGTACCGGTGCGGCAGAATCTTGAGGATCTGGTAAATATCCACAGTCTAAAGTCTAATGGGTCAGGGACTGGGGGCGAGGGGTTTTGGTCCGAGAGCCTGGATTCATGGCTTCCTTTGCGCCTCTGGGCTACCGGGTCATGACTGGCCGCAGGGCCTGGGAGAGCTCCAAAGCCAGCTCGAGGGCCTGCAGGTCGTCCTCTAGCGTAACCAGCGAGGGCTCACCCTTCTGGATTCGATCTACAAAATGCTTAAGCTGGCGGCGCAAAGGATTATCGTTGTGGATGGCGATGCGCTCGGTCTGCACCTGGGTGCGCCCGTTTGGCTCGACCCGGTCGGGGTCGGGCTGCACTGGCGGTGAGCGGTGTAGCGAAAGCTCGGTGAACTCGCTGTTGAAGTCCAGCCGTAAGACCTCTCCGGGCTGGGTAATGGTGAGCGAGCGCTCGGTCTGGGGCGAGATCCGGCTGGCGGTGAAGAGCGCCCTGGCCCCCGAGGGAAAGTCCACCACGGCCTGGGCATACTCGTCCAGCCCCTCCACCTGACGGCCTACCACGCTATAGCGCGAGGGTTTCTCCCGCAGCAGCAGCAAAACCAGATCCAGGTCGTGAATCATCAGGTCCAGCACCACCCCAATGTCCCGTATACGGCGGTTGTTTCCCATTCGACGGGCCTCGAGTACCCAGGGGGTGTGAACCATATTCATCAGGTCGCCCACCGCTCGATAGAAGCGCACTATATGCCCGACCTGAAGTATCGCCCGGCGCTTTTCTGCCAGGCGAACCAGTTCACGGGCTTCTTGCAGGGTGCGGGTCATGGGTTTTTCCAGTAACACATGCACCCCGGCCTCCAAAAACATGCTGGCCTGTTCAAAGTGATGCGAGGTAGGAGAGGCTATGGAAACCGCCTGGACTCTTCCCAGCAGCTCTTCGGGATGGCTAAAAGCAGGAACTTCCAGATCCTGCTCTACGGCGGCCTGGCGAAAGGGGTCGGGGTCGGCTACGCCCACCAGATGAACCCCCGGCAGTCCTGCATACACCTGAGCGTGATAGGTTCCCATAACTCCTACGCCCACGACACCCACATTTAGCTCCATAGCGTCCTCGTAACGTGATGCACAAACCCTGCGTTCCAAGCAGGATGATACACCGGAAGCCCATTTGCAACCACTTCTGGCTGGCCATGCTGGTCTGAGAGCACCCTGTCCTGGGGGTTAGCTACAATGGCAACCCATCCGGACTGCTGCCAGAGAGGTGAAAGGGGGTCTGACACCAAGTCCATCCAGCTTCCCTTCTCCTCCGGGTGTTATTGCCGTTACAGCCGGGAGTTTGTGCTCCTTCAGTTGGAGGAGATAACGAGTTTCAGGTTACGCTCTCCCCCGGTTTCGTACTCTCCACACATCACTGTATCCACCCGCTAAATCCCCCCAACCCCCCCTTGTTAAGGGGGGCTTTTTTTGGCTCGGGAGGCCCCCTTGTAGGGGGGTGGCGAGCGTTAGCGCGCCGGCGAGAGAGCCATACCCGGCCGGCTTTATCACCGCATTAAGAAATATTCAACGTTATTTACTCCCCAGGTGTGGCCGGATCATCCGGATTGTGGGGACTTGTGAAAGCGGGTGAGTCTGGACTCGAATCCCACGGACGAAACCAGCTGGCAGCGAACTCAGCAGTCTGGGCGGGACTGACCTATTCCGCTGGACAGGGTGTTCCTCGTCACAAGTGAGTTTTCCATGAGCTGCACGCACCCGTGGCGACGAAACCCAAGGGAGTTTCTTAGTAGGCCTCCTCGCAATGGAATGGATTTTTTCGTCATTGCGACCCTGAGGCGTAGCCGAAGGGGAAGCAATCCAGATCACCCCGGTGGCCAAAGTGCGTTCGCGCTCCTTCTGGATTGCTTCGTCGGCCTTTGGCCTCCTCGCAATGACGAGGGGGGAGTGAGTTTTCCATGAGCCCCGCGCACCTGTGACGACCAAACCCAAGGGAGTTTCTTGGTAGACTCAGGGGTTGGCTACCCCTGGGTTAGAACAGCGAGACCACCGGCTCGGTGGGAGAGCCCGCAGAACTGCCGTAGAGCCCGGCTGCATTGCGGTAGAGGATGCGCTCGGCTGCCCAGGTGGTCTCGCCGTTGGTGAGGTCTCCGTTGTAGACCGCTTGCTCGAGCACCTGGGCCAGGATGCGCCGTCCCCAGCGGGCTGCGATCCAGAACATCTCGGGGCTGTGGCTGGCGCTGGTGGAGAAGAGCACTTTGCTGATGGGTGTCAGGTGGGTGGCTTCGTGCAGGGCCGTACGCATGGCGTGGACACTTGCAGCGGGGATGGTTAGCCCCAGGTCCAGAAAGACCCCAGGATAGCTGTTGGCCAGATATCCAGCTTCCCGCACGTAGGGATAGCAATGGAGCAGGACGATTTTCAGGCCATGCAGCTCGGGGTCCTCCAGCACACCGCGCAGTCCCAGGGGGCTGGCCAGACGAAGGTCCAGCGCGGGACTGCCATAACCAGCGTGAAACTGCACCACCTTGCCGGTCTCGTCGGCTACTCTAAGGGCCATCCAGAGCATGGAATCCAGCAAGGGTTTGCTGGTGATGCGGGGGACCTGACCGGGGGATAGGTGGCGACGCAACTCGCTATAGGCCCGCTCGAGCTCGACCAGGTTGTGGCGGACGATATCCAGCCCGCTGCGGTAGGCCACGATGCTCTTGAAAGCCGCCACGGTTGGCACCATGGCCCGCAGATGGCTCTCGAAAGCCTGCAACAGCCGGGTAGCAGTCTCGTGGCGCACCAGAAATTTGGCCAGCTCGGCCTCGAGTTGCAGTACCCGGCGGGCCACCGGGGGCAGCCGCTCGTCGCACTCTCCGATGGTCCAGAGGTCGCTGCCCACTACACCATCCTCGATGAGCAGATTGGAAATATTGGCTTCGGCGAACAGCCAACGGGCCAGGTCGGGGTAGTTGTGCCGCTGGCGTGCCTCCCCCAGGGCCTCGAGGGTGGGTTCACAGCCATAAAACTCGGCCAGGTCTCGCAAACTGCGGCGAAAAAACAGGTTGTCCTGCGCAAAGGGGAGGTTCTCGGGGCTGGGGTTCGGGCTGAAGTAGCGCGCTAGCGGCACCTGGCGCCAACGTTCTTCGGTAAACAAAGAGTAGGCGTGGTGGTCGTAAATGGGGATGCTGGTTAGATGCATAATGCTCCCACATCTAAAGCCTCGAGCAGAATTACCACCAAAAACCCGCACTGCTCAGACTGCTAAGGCTTGCAGGTATTTCATCGTACCCCAGAGATAAGCGGCAGCCTAGAGCTTTACTAAGAGCGAAAATTCCTGATAAGACCAGCCAGCGGTGTGACAGCGGCTCCCCAGGAATGTGAGCCGCTTACCCTCCCGTTGTGTAAAGCCTGGCCTGAAGCCTACTTTTCACCGCGGGCCACTCGTCGTCAATAATTGAGTAGACCGCGGTGTTGCGGATTGCGCCATTGGGGTAGATCTGGTCTTTGCGTAAAATTCCCTCGAAACTAGCCCCCAGTTTTTCAATGGCTTTACGGCTCCGGCTGTTGCGGGCATCGGTGCGAAACTGCACCCGGATGGCCCCTAACTGCTCAAAGGCGCGGCGGATCAAAAGGTATTTGCTTTCGGCGTTGGCGTAACCCCTTTGAAACGGGGTGAAAATCCAGGTGCTGGTCTCCAGTGAGCGGTACTCTGGATTGACCCGCACGTAGCCGGTGCGTCCCGCCATTTTGCCGCTGGCCTTATCTAAGATGGCCCAGTTTACCCGGTCCGGGGCCGAGAGCAGCGAGCGAATGTAGTCTTGCATGCTCTTCAGGGTGGGTTCTCGGGGTGCATTACTCAGGTACTGCACCATCTCGGCCTCGAAATGCTCCAGCATGGCGGGGGCATGCTCGAGTGCCAGGGGCGTAAGAACAATAAAGCGACCCTCCAGCGTAACGCTCTGGTGCCACATATGACCAAAAACTATCACCCTGGTGGTCTAGACTGTGTGTTAAATGATTCGAGTCGGCATCATTACCGTTTCCGACCGCGAGGCCCGCCGCGAGATTGAAGACCGCGCCTATGCGGTGCTGCGTGAAACCCTGGCCCTTGGCCCCTACGAGATTACCGGCTATGAGATTATCCCCGACGAGCCAGCCCAGATCAAGCGCTTGTTGCGCCTGTGGACCGACCGCGACGGCCTGGACCTGATCCTGACCAGCGGCAGCATTCGCCTGAGCTGCCGCGACCATGTGCCCGAGGCCACGCGCGAGATGCTGGAAAAGGAGGCTCCTGGCATTGCTGAACTCATCCGGATGGAAGCCTACAAGAAAAACCCCCTGGCTGCTCTTTCACGGGGGGTGGCCGGCATACGCGGCAAAACCCTGGTCGTCAACCTGCCAGGTGGCCCCCAGGGCTGCAAAGACTCCCTCGAGATCATCCTGCCGCTCATCCCCGAGGCAGTCCAGCGCATTACCGGCCGCCCAGTCGCCCAGCTAGCCCATGCCCTCTCGTTCGACTGAACTGCTGAATAGAAGCTGATAGCCGATAGCTGATGGCTGATAGCTATTAATCTTTTGCTATCAGCTATCAGCAGCATTTAGCTATCCGCTACTAGCTATGAGCTATTAGCCAAATATTTGGCCTTCGGCGGCGTAAGGATCACATTCCGATGGCGTAGCCAGCCTTTCTGCCCTACGGGAGGGAAGCTGTTCAACTTTACCGTGGCGCAGAGCTCTTCTGGAGCAGGGGCCAGAGTCAGATTGCCCTGATTATTAAGGTGGTGGCACGAATCCGTAACGCCTGGCGGTTTGAAAATGGTGTCAGGGTTATGTAAAAGATGTTAGGCTTCCCATTGATTGCTTATGCATTTGGTAGAAATGCTCACCCAGCTTGTACACAAAGGCGCCTCGGATATCCATCTGCATGCTGGAATTCCTGTACTGGCCCGTATTGGCGGCGAACTCAGGACGGTCAGCCGTAGCGCCATTACCCCAGAATTCACTGCCAGCCTGGTCGAGAAGCTTTGTACTCCGCAACAGCAGGCCCGCCTGCGCACCTTCCGCCAGGTAGATGTGGCCTATAGCCTGCCCGGTCTAACCCGGCTGCGGGTGAACCTTTTCTATCAGCGCGGCTCCATCAGTGCGGTGCTTCACACCCTCAGCAGCGAGGATACCGACCTCAGCAAGGTCAATGTGGGGGCGGAGTACCTCGAGTTTTTCCGCGACCAGGACCGGGGCCTGGTGCTGGTTACCGGGCCCATTGGCTCAGGGAAATCCACTACCCTGGCCAAGCTGGTAGACGAGATCAACACCCACCATACCCGCATCATCGTTACGGTCGAAGACCCCATCGAATACCTGCACCGCCCCAAACGTTCTGCGGTCATCCAGCGTGAAATTGGCTCCGATGCGGTCTCCTACGAGAAAGCCTTGCTGGCCGCCATGCGCCAGAACGCCGATGTGATTGTAATTGGCGAAATCCGCGACCAGGCTACTGCTTCGGCAGTGCTGAATGCGGTCTATACCGGCCATCTGGTGCTCTCGACCTTTGTCTCCAGCGACAGCAGCAGCGTACTCAACCGAATGCTGGAACTGTTTAGCCTGAGCGAGCGCAATATCAACCGGGTCTTGTTAGCCGAGAGCCTGCTGGGCATCATTCACCAGCGCCTGGTGCCCACCACCGATGGCGAGCGTGTTCCCGTTACTGAAGTAATTACCCTCACCCCTCGCATCCGCGAGGCCCTCAAGCAGCCCAGCCAGACTGACCGGCTGCGCGAAGTGTTGCGCGAGCAGGGCCTGGAAGGCTACCAGAGTTTTGACGCCAACCTGCTAGCCCTGTACCACCAGGGCCGGGTAGACTACCATACTGCACGCCTGCACGCCCAAAACCCCACCCAGTTTGAACTAGCCGTGCTGCGCCGGTCCGATAAGCAGGGTTTTGGCGACTGGCCGGACGAATAAAGGCCTGGGGTCGTGCACTGTATTAACCCGCCTCTACGCTATAGAGTACATGCATGACGCCGCATATCTCTGCCCCGCCTGGGGCAATTGCCGACGCCGTTCTGCTCCCCGGAGACCCCCTGCGGGCCAAGTATATCGCCGAGAACTTTCTACAAAACCCTGTGCTGTATAACCAGGTGCGCAACATGCTGGGCTATACCGGAAGCTATAAGGGAAGACGAGTCAGCGTCCAGGGTACCGGGATGGGTATTCCTTCGGCCAGCATCTACATTCACGAGCTAGTTCAGTTCTACGGTTGCAAGACCCTGGTTCGGGTAGGAACTGCTGGTTCCATGCAAGAACACATCAGGCTCCGCGACCTGGTGATTGCCCAGGCTGCGTGTACCGACTCGGCCCTCAACAATATCCGCTTTGCTGGGCAGACCTACTCTCCCATCGCCAGTTTTGAGCTGCTATCTCGCGCCCACACTCATGCTCAGGCCAGGGGCCTGTCCGTTCATGTGGGCAATGTTCTCTCTTCGGATAATTTTTACCAAGATGATCCTGCCAGCTATAAACGATGGGCCCAGTTTGGGGTGCTGGCGGTGGAGATGGAGGCTGCCGGGCTCTATACCCTGGCCGCCAAGTTTGGCGTGCAGGCCCTGTGCGTCCTGACCATAAGCGACCACCTGGTTACGCACCAACAAACGACTCCGCAGGAACGCCAAGAAACCTTCAACCAGATGGTAGAGGTGGCCCTCGAGGCTATCTGAGTGGTTTTAGCAACCAGGGATGTCACAGGTCGCAAGTCGCTGGTCAACAGCCAGTCGCAGGTCTAAGGTCGAAGGTCGAAGGTCTTTTGACTTTGGACTTTCGACTTTCGACCTTTCTAGTCGCAGGTCAAAAGGTATCAGCTATGGGCTATCGGCTATTAGCTATTAGCCATTAGCGATGCCTTGTATAATAAAACCCTCTTGTAGCGTGTTTATACGCACAGGGTGTGTATGGAGGCAGCCAGTGGTTGAAGTGATCAAGCCCGTTTACAGCCTGAAAGGCCGCGACTTCCTTTCTAATCTCGACCTCTCGTCCGCTGAGTATCGGGCTGTGCTGGATACAGCCCATGCCATGAAAGGCGGTGTTTACAAGGGGCTGCGCCCCCTTCAGGGCCAGACCCTGGCCATGATCTTCGAGAAACCCAGCCTGCGTACCCGTTCCACCTTCGAGATCGCCATGAACCAGCTCGGGGGGCACGCCCTCAACCTGACCAATGCCGAGATAGGCCTGAGCACTCGTGAGCCGGTGCGCGACATTGCCCTGAACCTCGAGCGCTGGGTAGAGGCTATCATGGCCCGGGTCTACCTGCACTCTACTGTTGAGGAACTGGCCCTGTACTCCTCCAAGCCAGTTATCAACGGGCTTTCCGACCTGCTGCACCCGGTGCAACTGCTGGCCGACTACCAGACCATCGAGGAAACCTTCCCCAGTACCCGGGGCCTAAAGGTGGCCTATATCGGCGATGGCAACAACATGGCCAACGCCCACATCCAGACCGCTGTGCTCTCCGGCGCAAAGCTCACCATCGCTACCCCACGCGGCTACGAGCCCAACGCGGTGATCTACATGGAGGCCCTGAAGCAGGGGGCCGATATCACCCTCACCCACGACCCCCGCGCCGCAGCCGAAGGCGCCCAGGTGCTCTACACCGACGTCTGGGTCAGCATGGGCCAGGAGGCCGAGGCCAGCCAACGGCGCAAGATCAAAGACTTTGCTGGCTTTCAGGTCAACCCCGCCATGCTGGACTTGATTGATCCCGATGGTATCTTCTTGCACTGCCTTCCAGCCCACTACGGCGAGGAAGTGGTCGAGGAGGCCACCCTGCACCCAAAGTCCCGCGTTTTTGACCAGGCCGAGAACCGGCTCCACGCCCAGAAAGCGCTGCTCTATCATCTGCTAGGCTAAGGGGGTGGGGCAGGGTGAGCTTATCCGCAAACAAGTGGGCCAGCCGCGTAAAGAGTCGCCTTTGGTCCTGGTTTTTCGTTTACGGCAGTTGCTCTTGGAGCTTGGCATAGAGCCCGCATATGACCCAACCCACGTTCGAAAGTCTGTTGGCCGCCCTGGGCCGAAGCAGGGTTAAGTTTATCCTGGTGGGTGGTCTGGCGGTGGCCTTTAGCGGCTTCCCCCGGGCCACCTTCGCCGTGGATATTCTGGTGGAGGACTCGGAGGAGAACCTACGGCGCTTGCTGAGCGTGCTCGGTGGTTTTGGCTCGGGTTCGGCCCGCGAGCTAACGCCCTCCGACTTTAGCCGCGAGGAGGGCTGTATACGGGTCAACGAGGACTTTCCGGTGGACATCTTCACCCTGATGGGCGGCCAGACCTATGCCGACCTGCTGCCCCTGAGCCAGGCCCAGCCGGTGGAAAATGTGACCATCCAGAGCCTGGGGCCGGCCGGGCTGATCATGCTCAAGCAGGGTTCAGTGCGCCCGCAGGATCGGCTGGATGTGGAGATGTTACAGAACATCCTGGGGAAAACCCATGAACAGACCCAGAGTATTTATTGACGGCGAGGCCGGTACGACCGGGCTGCAGATCTGGGCCAGGCTAAAGCCGCGTGACGATATCGAACTGGTCTCTATTGACCCCGCCAGGCGCAAGGACGAGGCCGAGCGCAAGCGCCTGTTGAACTCGGTTGAGGTAGCCATCCTCTGCCTCCACGACGACCTGGCCAAAGAAGCAGTGGGAATGCTGGAAAACCCCCAGACTAAACTGCTGGACGCCAGCTCGGCCCACCGGGTAGCCCAGGGCTGGGCGTATGGCTTCCCGGAGCTGGCGGTGGGACAGCCCGAGCGCATTGCTAAAGCCCGGCTGGTCTCCAATCCAGGCTGCTACTCTACCGGGGCCATCGCCTTGCTGCGACCCCTGGTGGATGCCGGGCTGCTGCCCACCAAGTTTGCCGCCTCTGTTCAGGGCATTTCGGGCTATTCGGGGGGCGGGCGGCAACTGATTGACGCCATGGAGGGCCGGGGCGAGCACCGCCTGGCCGGCGATTTCCGGGTCTATGGCCTCGAGCTCACCCACAAACACGTGCCCGAAATGACGGTTTACTCGAGCCTTGAACACCCTCCCATCTTCAGCCCGTCGGTGGCCCGCTTCCGCCAGGGAATGCTGGTTTTAGTTCCAGTACATCTTTGGGCCTTGCCCCAGCAAGTCACCGGCTCCCAGCTGCACCAGGCTCTATTGCAGCACTACCAGGGTCAGCGCTTTGTGCGGGTGATGCCGCTGGAAACATACGCCAAACACCACCCGGTGCTTGACCCCCAGACCCTCAACGGCACTAACCAGATGGAGCTTTTTGTTTTCGAGAACCCCCAGCGCCAGCAGGCCCTGCTGGTGGCGCGTTTTGATAACCTGGGCAAGGGCGCCTCGGGGGCTGCGGTGCAAAACCTCGATCTGATGCTGGGTCTGGAGGGAGGTTACACCTACGAGTATTTTGGCGACTGAATAGAAAGGGTCGAGAGCCAAAGGCTGAAAGCTGAGTAGAAAACGTCGAAGGTCGAAGGTCAAAAGTCGAAAGCCGAGTAGAAAACGTCGAGAGTCGAGGGTCGAGAGCCGAAAGCTGAAAGCCGAGTAGAAAAAGTCGAAGGTTGAAGGTCAAAAGTCGAAGGTCAAAAGCTAAAAGCTGAAAGCTGAAGGCCGAGTAGAAAACGTCGAGAGTCGAGGGTCAAGGGTCAAAAGCTGACGGCCAAAAAGCTAAAGGCCAAGTAGAGAATGTCGAGGGTCGAGGGTCGATGGTCGAGAGCTAAGAGCTAAAACCTGAAAGCCAGACATCTTTGCTGAGTGGTTAGACTCGCCCGGCCTCAATGCGACCTGCTGCCCGCGACCTGCGGCATTCCATTAGCCCATAGCTAATAGCCGATAGCGCATAGCTGATAGCTTTTGACCTGCGACTAGAAAGCTCGAAAGTCCAAAGTCAAAAGACCTTAGACCTTAGACCTTAGACCTGCGACTGGCTGTTGACCTGCGACCTGCGACTTGCGACCTGAGACTAACTTCTGACCTGCGACTAGAAAGGTCGAAAGTCCAAAGTCAAAAGACCTTCGACCTTCGACCTTAGACCTGCGACTTGCGACCCGAGACCTGCGACTCACTTTCCAGCCATCGTTGGCCCAGGTCCCCAGATGCGGTAGCCTGTGGCTATGCAGACGGTTAGCATCTACCTGGACTATTCCTGCCCTTTCGCCTGGCGGGGCCTCGAGCTCATTAGCGTGGTGGCCCCACTAGCCGGGCTGGAACTGGAAATCCGGCACTATAGCCTGGAGCAGGGCAATCATAAAGAAAATGCCGGCTTGCCTCGCAACGCCCCGGTCTGGAGGCTGGTAGAACAGCCCCTGGAAGGCCCTAAGTCGCTACGGGCTTTTCTGGCCTCGCACGCCGCCCGGCAACAGGGCAGATCGGCACACTTGCGCTTTGCTTTAGAGCTTTTCCGGATGCGCCACCAGGAACGGCGCAAACTCAACGACGACCAGACCTTTGTGGAGGCAGTTGCCAGGTCTGGGCTCGAGCTGGAAAGGTTTCTGGCCGACCTCGAGGACCAGGAAAACCGCCGCCTCGAGCTAAGCCGCGACCTTGGGGATGCCGGTGAACTGGGCGTATTTGGCACCCCCACCTTTGTCCTGCCCTCGGGCGATACCGCCTACTTTCGCTTCACCCAGATCACCACCGAGCCAGAGCTAGCAGTGAGTCTGTGGGAGCTATTTTCGGCCGTTCTCCACAATGGCGCCAATATCGAGACCATCAAGCGGCCACGAAAAGGTTTGTAGGCCGCCACCCTTCCGAGCCGGTCTTAAAAGTCCAGCCCGCCCCACGAGAGCCTGGGAGCAGGTCTGTAGCCTGTCTGACAAAGTCAGTCTCAGCAGTTTTTGTCAGTCAATGGTAGATAGCTGCTCCAGGGCTGGAAGTCTGAGGGGCTTAGTCCACAGGCTGCCCGTTCAGGGTAACCGTGAACTGACCACAGCCGGTGAACTCGATTCGCAGGGTGGACTTTTCGCCAGCGGGACTGGTGTAGACGTACTCCAGGGCTCCGCGGTCAAAATTCATCAGCGGTTCTTGTTTCCGGCAATAGGAGTGGTTCCAGTGCAGGGTGGGGTCGGTGTACCAGATCAGGTTGCGGGTGCGGCTGCCTCTGGTCCAGGTAGCGCTGCCCGGGTCGGTCCTGGCTACAGTGATGGTGCCAGCATTCCAGGGGTTAGCATCGCCATCGCTGGTGGGGGCGTAAGTCTTGCTGAGATTGAAGGCCAGCGAGCCCGTAAAGGTGTTGTCTCGAACGGTCCTGGCCACGGTCTGGGTGTAGTTCTTGGTTATTGCGAACAGAGCAGGGTTTTGCGTGTCTATAGAAAAGTAGCCGTTCAGGGTGCGTTCCACTGAACGGTTTGGGCCACTCACCACAGACCTGAAGTTGTCAAAGGAAACACTAAAACCGCTGTTTGGCTGGTTGTCGTTGGTGTCCTTAAGCGTGATGGCGCCGCTCAAGGTATAACTGATACCTCCGGGGCTGGTATAGCGGCAGTCGAAGGTGGTGGTGGCAGTGGCTGGTACACCATCATTATCGGCATCTACCAGCGGGGAGGGGGTGGTGCGGATCTCGCAGTTTGCACCGCCTCTGGCCGGCAGGTAGAGCACCCCTACAGCCCGCATGATCACGTTTAAGCGTCGGGGCAGGCCCCAGCTCTGGGCGCCGGTATCCAGGCTATCGGCCTCGCTCTGGGTGGTTAGTGCGCCCACGCTGGCATTGCTCAGTAGAAAGCCGGTAAGTTGCAGGTCGCCCTGGACTGCTTCGGAAAGGGCTTGGGCATCGGCCTGGGTGAGGGTGTTTGGCCCCTGCGTCTGGGTGCCACAAGCCATCAGCAGACCTATCAGGGTTAGGCCAGCCAGTCTGAAGATGCTTAGCTTCATGACTTTCCTCCTACGCTTAGAGGATACCCCTTAAGACTTGAAGCTGGAGCCAGAGTATTCTTAATCTAAGCTTAATCGGCTTTTCCGGCTTCCGATTGGGTTGGGCGTTTACTATGAGCATAGTGGCTCACCTCCTTTCCGCCGGGTGAAGGGGAGTTGGCTCTTGATGCCCAGACCTGGCAGCGAGCGGGTATGCGCAATTCGCCTTGGACTCAGGCCAGCGCTACGTACAACCTGGGTTCATGCTTGGAGTCTCGAGCCTGGCTGCCTAGTGGATGTTCGGAAATTGCCAGGCCGCGCACATTCTCAGGAGAATTTCTATGAACGCGGGATCTGAAGCAACGGCCACTGAAGCTCCCTCTCCTAAGCTTGGGAGAGGGCTGGGGTGAGGGTTGAATGACGCCCCAGACGCCGTGGTTCGCTGCGCTCACACCCCCTCACCCAGCCTCTCCCACCGAGGCGAGTCGCTTACGCGATTCCGGCAAAGCCGTAACCTAAGGGGAGAGGAGTTTTTCCGAACGCCCTCTGGAACCTTCACCATGGAATATGGGGGACGGCATAGACGACCTTGCCGCGGCATTGATAGACAGCGGGAAAGAGCCCACACTGTTTGTCGAAGAGCCGCTCAATCGCCGGTTTTTGAATAAATGTGACTTATCTCCCTCACCCACCCCAGGGGGGGTGGGTATAGTATAGCCGAGGAGAGGTGTATGACCATACTAAAGATTGAAGGGATGAGCTGCAACAACTGCGTCCGGCACGTTACCGAAGCCCTCCAGAAGGTTGGGGGCGTTGAGAAAGTCGAGGTCTCGCTGCAGGAAGGCCGGGCCAGGGTGATCGGGAGTGTAGCTGTGGAAAAACTAATTGCGGCAGTGCAGGAGGAGGGTTACACCGCCAGGCCAGACTCTCTATCGGGAGGCCCGTCAGATCTACGCCCAGGTGCTGCATGATGAAGTGCGAGCATGGCCTGCACCTCGACCCCAGAGTGCGGCAGGACGCCCGCAACCGCCTGCTCTCGGCCAAGGGGCACCTCGAGTCCATCCTCAAGATGCTCGAGGGCGAGCCTTACTGCGTGGACGTGCTAAAACAGATCAAGGCCGTGCAAGGGGCCCTGGACAAGGTGGGGGATATGGTGCTCAAGAGCCACCTCGAGCACCACGTGGCCAGCGCTGCGGTGCGCGGCGACACCAAGCAGATGGTGGACGAGCTGATGGAGGTCTTGAAGTATCGCTGATAGCTGATAGCTAATAGCCAAAAGCTAAGAGGCAAAAAGCAATGGCCATTGGGTGCAAATTATGACTAAAGAGCTGCAAATCGGCGTCCAGGGCATGACCTGCGCGGCCTGCGTGAACCGGGTGGAGCGGGGTCTGAGCAAAGTCGAGGGTGTGGAAAAAGCCAGTGTCAACCTGGCCACCGAGAACGCCAGCATCGCGTTCGACCCCCAGAAGACCAGCCCTGCCGAACTAATCGCCAAAATTGAGGAATCGGGATACAAGCCGGTGGTTACTCAGGTCGAGCTGGGCATCAGCGGCATGACCTGCGCGGCCTGTGTGAGCCGGGTCGAGCGGGCTCTACAAAAGACCGAGGGGGTGCTTTCGGCCAGCGTCAACCTGGCCACCGAACGGGCTACGGTCCAGTTCCTGCCGGCCTCCACCGGCCTGGCTCAGCTCAAACGGGCGGTGCGGGAGGCAGGCTATGGGGTAGTCGAGACCACCCCGGGCAAAGACCGCACCGATCTGGAACGCGAAGCCCGGCAGCGGGAAATAACCTCCCTCAGGCGGGCCTTCACCACGGCATACTACTTTACCGTGCCACTATTTTTGCTCTCTATGCTTCCCATGCTGTGGATGCCGGCCAAGATGTTCTTGCTCGCCCTCGCTCCCATGGAGGTCTGGTACTGGGTAAAGCTGCTACTGGCCACGCCAGTCCAGTTTGGGCCAGGGCTGCGCTTCTACCGCCGTGGCTGGGCCGCCCTGCGGGCCGGTTCACCCGACATGAACAGCCTGGTTATGGTCGGCACCTCGGCGGCCTATTTCTACAGCCTGCTGGTGGTGCTGGTTCCCCAGATCTTTCCGCCCCAGGCCCAGCATGTCTACTTCGAGGCTGCGGCGGTGATCATCACCCTGGTCTTGCTGGGCAAATACCTCGAGGCCATCACCAAAGGCCGCACCAGCGAGGCCATGAGAAAGCTGCTGGGCTTGCAGGCCAAAACGGCCAGAGTGGTCAGGCCAGGCCAGGCCGAGCAGGAGCTGCCTATTGACGAGGTGCTGTCTGGCGACCTTGTTTCGGTGCGGCCTGGCGAAAAGATTCCGGTAGACGGGGTGGTGGTATCGGGTAGCAGCTACGTGGACGAGAGCATGATTACCGGCGAGCCGATCCCGGTAGCCAAGACTGAGGGCGCCAGAGTGGTGGGCGGGACCCTCAACCAAAACGGCGCTTTAACCTTTCGGGCCACCGCAGTGGGGGCCGATACCGTGCTGGCCCAGATTATCAAATTGGTCGAGACCGCGCAGGGCTCCAAAACCGCCATCCAGGAGCTGGTGGACCGGATAGTGGCGGTCTTTATGCCGGTTGTGCTGGCTATTGCGGCCATCACCGTCGTGGTCTGGCTGGTGTTTGGCGGCGAGTACGCCATCACCTATGCGCTGGTCAATGCGGTGGCGGTGCTGATCATCGCCTGCCCCTGTGCCATGGGCCTGGCTACTCCCACCAGCATCATGGTCGGCACCGGCAAGGCTGCCGAGATGGGGGTGCTGTTCCGCAAAGGGCAGGCCCTGCAAAGCCTGCAAGAGGCCCGCATGGTTGCCCTGGACAAGACCGGAACCCTGACCAAAGGCCGCCCCGAGCTTACCGATCTGGTGCTGCCAGACGATACTGCCCCGGGCCAGCTGGAAGACCAGACCCTGCGGCTTCTGGCCAGCCTCGAGCAAAAATCCGAACACCCCATCGCCCAGGCCATCGTCAATGCAGCCAGGGCCAGGGGGCTCGAACTACAAGAACCCCAGGACTTCCAGGCTGTTCCGGGTTTTGGGGCCACCGGGCAGGTGGCCATCTACCGGGTAGATGTGGGCTCCGAGCGCTATATGAGCAGGCTGGGGGTGGAAATTCCCCAACACATAAAGCAGATGGCGGAGAGCTGGGCCGCCGAGAGCAAAACCCCGCTCTTTGCCAGTATCAACAACCGCCTGGCCGCCGCACTTGCCGTGGCCGACCCCATTAAGGAAGGCACACCCCAGGCCATCAAGGCCCTGCACCAGCAGGGCTTCAGGGTGGCCATGATTACCGGGGACAACCGGCACACCGCCCAGGCAATTGCCCGTCAACTGGGCATAGACCGGGTGCTGGCCGAGGTGCTGCCCGATGGAAAGGCCCAGGCGGTCAGGGAGCTTCAGCGCTCTGGTTCCAGGGTGGCCTTTGTGGGAGACGGCATCAACGATGCCCCGGCCCTGGCCCAGGCCGACGTTGGGATAGCCATTGGTACCGGAACCGACATCGCCATCGAGACCGCCGACGTGATACTGATGTCGGGCGACCTGCGGGGCGTGCCCAATGCTATTGCCCTGAGCCGCGCTACCCTGCGCAACATAAAGTTCAATCTGTTCTGGGCTTTTGCCTACAACGTGCTGCTCATTCCGGTAGCCGCGGGGGTGCTGTACCCGGTAAACGGCTGGCTGCTTTCGCCCATGCTGGCCGGGGCGGCGATGGGCCTCTCTTCGGTTTTTGTTCTCTCCAACGCACTGCGCTTGCGTTCTTTCAGAGCGCCCTTCGTGGCCAGAGCCGAAGCACAGAAAACCCCCTTAAGGAGACTGACCAGTGGGGTCTAACGGCAGAGATGGTCAACTGGGCCCGGCTATAGCTTCGTTTGCAATATAGTTCAGGAGACCCATACCCAAGGCGACCATGGAAAGGATTAATCACGATGAATGGGCCAACTGAGGGCAAAGCCAGGGTGCCGCAAAACTCTCCCAGAGGGCCGCTTCTGGCTGCTGTGGCTCTCTTGGTGGCGGGCGGGATAGCTCTATTACTGCTGGGGAACCCCCGCACGTCGCCAGAAACAACCGGCCAGCCTGCGCCAAATTTTGTGCTCAGCGATATTGATGGTAACAGGCTAGAGCTAGATGCCCTGCGTGGAAAGCCGGTTTTACTCTATTTCTCGGCCTCCTGGTGCCTGCCCTGCCGCGCCGATACCCGACAGCTCGCACAGCTCTACGAGCAGTACCGCGACCGGTTTCAGGTGGTCTGGATCAGTTTTGACCAGTTTGCCGACTCCAACCAGGACCTGCGCGAGCACCGGCGCCTTTACGGCCACCCGGACTTCCGCTATGCGCTGGACGCCCGACCCAGCCCGGTGATCCAGCTCTATCGCGTACAGGCTCGAGGTAGCATAGTACTTATAAACTCTCGGGGCGAGATTGTCTTCAGGGGCATTCGTTCGCTCGACAACCCACGCTTCAGGGAGCAGCTACACCAGGAGCTAGGAAAGGGCTGAGTATGGATACAACGCTCTTTGCCTGGGCCTTTGGTGTAGGGATGCTGGCATTTTTCACCCCCTGCAGTTATGCGCTGCTCTCTGCGTTTGTGGCGCACTACTTTGGCCAGGCCAGCACCAGGGAGTCCCCCTGGCTCGAGCGGGGAGTGCAGGGGATCAGGCTCGGACTGGCCATGAGTGCAGGCTTTTTTACGGTCTTCGCTGGACTGGGGCTGCTGATCATGCTGGTAGGCAGGGTGCTTTCGGCCTATCTGAGCATCTACGACCCATATATTGACGCCGGTGTCGCGCTGGTGCTCTTCGGCCTGGGTCTGGCCATAGTGGTCAAAAAAGGCTTCAGGCTGGGCTTACCGGTAGACCAGATAACTGCCAGGCTGCGCGGTGAGGGCCAGCCAAACGACCGCAGTTTCTTCTACTACTACATCTATGGCATCAGCTATGCGGTCGGCTCTCTGGGCTGCGGCCTGCCGCTGTTTTTGTCGGTCACCCTGGCAGCCTTCACCACTTACTGGCTAAACGGGCTGGCCAACTTTGTGGCCTACGCCGGAGGCATGACGGTCATGATGCTCTCCTTTTCCCTCTTGCTCACCTACTCCCACCAGCTAATCCGGCGATACCATCGGAAGGTGGTAGGTTATGTGCAGCCGATCAGCGGGCTGGTGTTGATGGGGCTGGGAGTCTACCTCCTGATTGGGGTCTGGCACGTCTTCAGATGATCCAGATCAACCGGCTAGGGACACATGGCCCAGTGACCCTTACCAGCGTACTGTTGCCTGGAGCGCGCTAGAGCGACCAGGCAACCCCGCAAACCTCCCCCTCCGCACTCGCCCTTCCCAAGGCTGCTAACTAAAGGGATTGACGATGTGTAGCTGTCCAAGTACGGTCTGCCCGGCCTTCATGTCTTCGCTGTAGAGCACCCGACAGCCAGCGTCAAGCGCCGAGGCGATTATCAGGCTGTCCCAAAAGGAAAAATGGTGACTGGCGCGCAACTCCGATGCGCTCAGAAGATGCTCTGACAATAGCGGGGTGATGGTGTAGGCTTGCCGCCAGGTTGTTAGCAAATCTCGTATGAAGGCTTCACCCAGCTCAGTCTGGCGCAACAGATTGACGCACACTTCATTGACAACCTGAACGCTAATGGTGATGAACTCGTGCTGCTTGATGAGCGTTGCGGCGACCTGGTGCTTGGATGGATCCTGCGTGGCGATAAGGGCGTAGAGCCAGATATTGGTATCAATAAAAAAGCTATCGGCGGTAGAGGTCATGGCGGGTTAGGGGCGTGAATTCCGGTAGCTTTATGGGGGAGTCAATAAACCTGGCGATAAAGCGTTCTCTGGCTGCCTCATGCCTGCTTTCCGCGCGGGTTTGCTGGAGCAGAAACTCCGCGAAGTCTCTGAGCGCTTCTTGCTTTTCGGGCGAGAGCTGCTGCAGGGTGCGCTGGATTGAGGCTGCCAGGTCAGGCTTAACCACGGTTGCAGTATAGCACGATGCCTCGTCGGCCTGTGGTGTCATCGCGAGGGCCGTGCGGCAGAACGACTGGGCGACCCTCTCCTGGATTGCTTCGTCGGCCCAAGGGCCTCCTGGCAATGACGAGAGTTTTCCGGACGAGGGCGGGGGCGGGGGGTGGTGGCCTCCTCGGAATGAACCCAGTATGCCAAGTAGAGCAGTTGCTCGCATGGTAAATCCCCCCGGCCTACGGCCACCCCCCTTGTTAAGGGGGGCAAAACTCTGTTTCCCCCCTTAACAAGGGGGGTTGGGGGGATTTCGCAGTGCGCCAGCGCGTCCGACACCAAAGTCAGGATAGAGCTCTGAAGTACGCTATACTCCGTGTATGCCGCAGGCCCTTTACCTGAGTGACGAACTGGCGCACCTGCTCAAAGCTGCCGCAGAGCGCATGGGCAGACCACCCGAAGCGCTGCTCGAAGAGGCGTTGACGCGCTACCTGTCCCCTCCGCACAGGCAGTTCGTCTCCGCAGGCGCCGGCGATGACCCCAGCCTGGATGCCAGACAGACCCGCGAAATTCTGCAAGAGGCGCGGGGTAAGCGTTGAGTGTGGTTTTAGACACCAGCGCCGTGCTGGCGCTTTTGAACCGCTCGGATCCCAATCATGAGCCGGTTAAAGAAATTCTGGTTACCGAACCGGGGCAGTTGATCATACCTGTCGGCATCCTCTCGGAGATCTGTTATCTGATCGAACTTCGGCTAGGACACCAGGTCTTTGCGCTGTTTTTCGACGATCTCATCAGAGAAAATTTCAGCCTGGACTGTGGCACACAAGATTTGACCGATATCAAGCGGCTTGCCGAGCGTTACGCAAATTTACCGCTCGGGTATTCTGATGCGGCGGTGGTCTGCTGCGCCGTGCGCACAACTCAGCGTATCGTCAGTCTGGATAGGCGCGATTTCCAGGTTGTGCAGCGAGAGCTTGGCTTTGCGCTTTTGCCATAGTTCCCAAAGCGCCCACAAATACCAGCGTATCGTGGCCAGGAGCGCGCTAGCGCGAGCAAGCAACCTCGCAAACCTCACCCCCCCATTCTGGCCTCCAGGTGTTGACAGAAGGATTTTTCGTCGCTGCGATTCTGAGGCCCAGACGAGGGAAAAGCCATCCAGGTCACCCAGCGGCAGGCGGGCTTGCGACCCTCTCCTGGATTGCTTCGTCGGCCTGCGGCCTCCTCGCAATGAACCCAGTATGCCAAGCAGACCAGCTGCTCGCATGGTAAATCCCCCCGGCCTGCGGCCACCCCCTTTGTCGAAGGGGGGCAAAATTCTGTTTCCCCCCTTAATAAGGGGGGTAGGGGGGATTTAGCAGTGCGCCAGCCAACGCACCGTGTGCGGTGACGGCCCATCCGACAACGCTTGGAACGGCGGCCCTTCAAGACGCAAGCCCCAGGGCAAGCCTCGGGGTGGGTGCTTGCGGGGGCCGCCGGGCAAGGGCGGGTAACGCCTGCGCGTAACGCAACAGGGCTCTGGTTGGGTCAAATTCCACAGAGCCCCACCAGACCGGGCACTATACTGAGCCCTGGAGTCCGGGAATAGGCCCGCTCCCGCGCGACCCAAAGCCCTCTAGTTGCACTAAGCAATGCCGCACCCATACTCATACCCAAACGGTGCGGAACCACAGGAGAACACCCATGAAGAAGCAAGGCTTTACCCTGATTGAGCTGCTGATCGTAATCGCGATCATCGGCATCCTGGCGGCGGTACTGATCCCCAACCTGCTCGGTGCGCGCAACTCGGCAATTGATCGTGCCGCGCAAGCACACAGCTCCAATGTGTACAAGGCCCTCCACGCCGACCTGGCTGAGCGCCCTGCCGACGATGCTTCCGATGTTGTAGGCGGTATAACAGGCGACTGCAGTGACGGTGGAACCGCTGGTAACTTCGGCTGGAACGCGGCACCCGGTGGCGTTACTACTTGCACCATTGCTGCGGCCGGTGTCAGTGACTTTACTGTGACTGTGGCAACTGCGCGTCGCACATTTATAAACGGTGAGCAGCAGTAGTCACCATAACACCCGATGCTTACGGAAAAGCAGTGCGCCCAAGGCCCCGGTCTTGGGCGCCTGTTCAATCATCAGATGCATCTTGCCTTGGATAAATAGGAGTGCCGCATGAGCAAGTCCGGCGGCTTTACCCTTATCGAGATACTCATCGTCATCTCCATCATCGGCATTCTGGCGGCCGTGCTCATCCCCAACCTGCTCAACGCCCGCAGCCAGGCCCAGGAGCGCGCCGCGCAGGTTTACAGCATGGTGGTTTTTACGGCGCTAATGGCGGTGCTGTCCTCGGATACCGAGGTAACTGCGGCGGACGTAGCGGGCGGCACCTTTAACTGTGGGGCCGGGGCCGCTGCCACGGTCAGCGTGGTGATTGGCAGCGACACGCGCCCTTACGGCTGGTCGGCAGCGCCTGGCTCGGTGACTGGCTGCACCGTCAGCACGGTTGACGAGAGCCTGGCGGTGGCGATTACCACCGTGCGTGGCAGCACGTTTGTCAACGGCGTCAGGCAGTAGGCCCGGGGGATTCCCCCCTTCGACAAGGGGGGTGGCCGTAGGCCGGGGGGATCGCCCCTCCGCAGATGGGAGGGCTGTAGGCCGGGGCAGCGCACAATCCCCCCAACCCCCCTTATTAAGGGGGGAAACAGAATGTTGGCCCCTTATTAAGGGGGGAAACAGAATTTGCCCCCCTTCGACAAGGGGGGTGGCGCGGCGCGCCGGGGGGATTTTCGTGGCAAGGGCTTCGTTCCTCAACACACCTTCCGCTGACCCTTTGCGTGTCGCGTTCTACTGCCGGGCTCGAAGTCCAGCCGCTCATTCTGTAAGTGTAGTACGCTGCTGATGTCCAAATCCCCCCAACCCCCCTTATTAAGGGGGGAAACAGAATTTGCCCCCCTTCGACAAGGGGGGTGGCCGCAGGCCGGGGGGATTACTAAGGGGAGTGGCCACGGGCCGGGGGATTGTCGTGGCCAGTGCTTCGTCCCTCAGCGCAGGTTCCGCGACGGAAACCTGGGGGCGCCGCGCCCCATCCAGGTGGGAGAAGTTGGGTGAGGGCTAGCGTAGCGCGCGGTGGACCGGCGTATAATGAGGCGTGCCTGTCCGTTTCCACTCTCACGCCAGGCAACGGCTGCTCGAGCGTGGCGCCACTGAAGACGAGGTGATGGCAACGATTGACAAGGGTGAACAGTTCCCAGCCAAGTTTGGCCGCACTGGCTTTCGCCGCAACTTTCCATTCGAGGCCGAGTGGCGAGGCAGACATTTTGGCATCAAGCAGCTCGAGGTGTACGCTGTCAACGAGGGGAATGACTGGCTGGTGATTACCGTGATTACCCGCTATTTCTGACGGTGGGAGGTAACGATGAAACTATCCTACGATCCGCGCTATAACATCGCCTATCTGAGCTTGAAGGAAAAGGTCGAGCAGGTCGAAACGTTCAAGCTTGGTGAGGCGCTTTTTATCGACCTTGCACCCGATGGCACCGTCTACGGCATCGAGTTCTTGAATGCCAACGAGCAGCTCACCCAGGGGATGGGCAGAGTCCGGCTCCTTAACCAGGCCACCGGCAAGACTGCGGAGCTTGATTTGCTGAACACCACGCCGTGAGGTTCTCAGACTTCTAGCTCTCAATCCCCCAAGTCCCTTAACAAGGGGGGTGGCCGCAGGCCGGGAGGATTGGCCTTAGCAGGTGGGAGGGCAGTAGGCCGGCGCAGCGCTCAATCCCCCCAACTCCCTCAATCCCCCCAGCCCCCTTTACTCCCACCCCGGCCCTCCCCCATATCCAGGGGGAGGGTGTGGGTGGCCGCAGGCCGGGGGATTTGCTACCCGGGCGTATAAAGCGGCACGTGCTGCGGAGCAGCTTGCATAAGCTTCTGATCGAAAGCCAGCAAGTAGACATCACCCAGGCGTTGCTGTAAGCGAATGGCGCTGGCAAGATGTATCGCATCGAAACCCCGCAAGGATAAGCGCTCGGCCAGAAGCCCTGCCTCGCGGCTGAGATCGTCATCCACCATGACGCGCAAGAGCTCCTGCCAATCTCGATCCAGATCCCTCACCGTGCGCCGATATTCCGCAACACCGAGGCCGTTCTCTCTTAGCTTGCGAGCCAATGCTGCGCGGCACTCAGCATAGCCGATAGTTGCGATGGCGGCTCTTTGGGCCTGCGCCAAGGCGTTCTGGACCGTTTCCCGCCCCTCTTCCTCGACATACAGTTTGACCAGCGCGCTGGTATCGAGGTAGAGCGTCATCGCCGATCTTCGATGACTATCTCGGACAGGCTGCGCCCCTCGATACGGGCCGGCGGGTCTGAGCCTTGCGGTTTGCCGCCGGGCGTTGTGGGCCACAAGAACTTGCCGCCGGTCTCGATGAGCACCTGGTAGTCGGCGGGGCTCAGCACCACCCCGACCTCGTTGCCGTCGGAGTCTTTGATGTAGTAAAGCGGCTTGGCCATAGCTAAATTATACGCTGTCGCCCGGTGGTGGCAAGCGGGGGCCGCCAGTACTACTTGGTAAGGGGGGCAAACCCTGCTGCTCTCCCTTAACAAGGGGGGTGGCCGCAGGCACTTTCGCCATTGCGAGGAGGCCCTTGGGCCGACGAAGCAATCGGCTAGATGATGGCGTGGCCGAGCATGGGGGTGATTAATTCATCCAGGAGGAGCTAAACGCAACTTGGCTGACGGGGTGATCTGGATTGCTTCGCGCTCTGCGAGCGCTCGCAATGACGTGTTTTTGGTTTCTTGGTTGTTGTGGCCCCACACGCCCCATAGCAAGTGGGAGGGTTGTAGGCCGGCGTAGCGCACAATCCCCCCAACCCCCTTTACCCGGCCCTCCCCCATACACAGGGGGAGGGGGTTTTGCCAGGGGCCGGGTCCGCTCATGCCAAAGGACCAAACCCCGACAACGCCGCTCCTCGCACGCCCCGTCCCCGGCCACGCGCGCTACTCCCCCCGTTCGCCCTCTCTCGCTTTCATCGCTGCCGCGCTGACCTCCTCGACGGAGGCCGCCTGCAAAATGGTCCGCTGCCACCGCGTGTAATCGAAGGGCTCGCGCATCAGGATGGCGATGTAGCGCTCCGCATCTACTTCACCCAGCGCTTCGATCAGGGCTCTGGTTCCGTCAAGTCTGATCTCGGTATCGGTTTTCATGGTTCCTCTCCAATTATCGCTGCCAGGGCCAGCGGGTTTAGCGCCGTTATCACACTTTGCCCGGCAAGCTTACGCAGCAGCAGGTCGTCAGTCGAAAGAAAGAAATCGCAGCGTGCGGCTATGGCACATGCAATGTGGAGCGCATCCTTGCTTCTCAGTCCCAGGGCGTGCAACTGCCTTGCCCGGTCGAGGAGTTCCGGCGTTTCGACAATATCTACCTGTGACCTGGTGCGCCAGCGTTCGATAGCCCTGCGCCGGTCTTCGAAGGGGTTGAAGCTGTTTTCATAGTCGAGCATATAGGACCAGGCCAGACCAACGTTTCCAGCGATAATCTGCTCCTGAATGAACAACTTTGCTTCTGCTTCCAAGCGCACGCGGGTTTGCGTTTGGTCATCAAACGGGCGGTTGAAGCAGCAGTTGTCGAGATAGATCAACATCGGTCCAGGCTGAGTATACCTTTGCGCTTCGCTGGCAGGGCGAAGCCGATGACCTTGGAGCAACCTCCCAACCCCCTTGGCAAGGGGGGGCAAACCCCTGCCTTCCCCCCTTGCAAGGGGGGTGGCCGCTAGGCCGGGGGGATTGGCCCACGCCGCGCTGGCTTGAAGTCTAAACAGCGCCACCGGCTGTGGTAAACTTGTGTCATGAACAGCCTCAAGGAGAGACTCCAGCGAGAGATAGAGCAACTTGGGGAAGCCGAGCTACGCGCGCTGCAGAGGTTTATTGCCGATCTTACACTGCCCGCAGCGAAACCCTTGCCGGAAGAAATTGCGATTTTGAATGATGTCGAGGCGTCCGGGCCTGACTATGTTGACTACGTGCCGTGGCAGCGCCGTACCGGATCCTCCTGAGCCGCCGGGCCGATAAGGTGCTGGGCGAACTTGCTCGCACCCAGCCGCAAGTCTGTACAGCCATTGAAGATGTCCTGGCAGCGATGGCTGAGGACTGGACGCTGGGCGATGTTAAAAAGCTGCGTGGTTGTCAAGGTTATCGGCGCAGGGTAAGAAACTACCGCCTGCTCTTTCGTGTCGATACCGAACAGGGTGCCATCCTGATTGACGATATTGCTTTGCATCACCGTGGCTATTAGACGAAGACGGCGGCTATTCAGGGGCTAAGGTGCTGTGTGCGGCGCGATGGAGAACGGCCCAGACCTGCTCCAGGGTGACGCCGGGAAACCAGCCACGAAATCGTCTACCGGAGCCCCGTCCTCGAGGTTTTCAAAGAGGGCGGCTACGGGCACGCGGGTGCGGCGGAACACCCAGGCTCCGCTGAGCCTTTGCGGGTGGTGTTCGACTGCCGGGCACGAGGACCAGTCGATCATGCTATAAGTGTGGCACACTGCTAATCCCCCCAACCCCCTTGGCAAGGGGGGGCAAACCCCTGCCTTCCCCCCTTGCCAAGGGGGGTGGCCGCAGGCCGGGGGGATTTTCGTTCCGTCCACTTCCCACTTCCCACAAGCCACATACCACAAGCCACTTCCTTAGGCTTGCCCCTGAGCCAGCCGAATGCGCCGCCACGGTGCTGCGGCGGTTCCCCACGCTGCGCTCGTAACACCTTACATTTTACGGCTCCTTAGTCGCTCACGTTCTAGCGTAGTAAAGTGGTTGCCTAACGATACGGTGGCGTAGCCAAGCACCTTTAGGATCAGCTCTCCGGCTTCGGCGGGGGTTACTGGAATGAAGCGGCAGTAGATAACGCCTTTGGGTCTTGGGGTGGCAGCCTGGATCATCAAACGACCAAAGTCTCGGTCAAAGGTGATTAGCACTGCCTGTTGCTCTGCCGCCAGCTGCCATACCGCCAAGTCGTCTAGCCCTGCTGCTTCTTCGGCTATCCAGTAGATGTCATGGCCTGCTTGCCGCAGCTTAGTGACGGTTGCCAAAGGCACATTTTCATCAGCGAGAAACTTCAAGGAAGAGCGCTTCATCCACCGAATCCTGGGCGTAGCGAATGGCCGCCCTTAGCCCTTGGCGAGGCAGTTGCGGGTAGTTATCAAGGATCTGCTCTTCGGTCCAGCCCTGAGCCAACAGACCGAGCAAGAAACTTACTGCCAGGCGCGTCCCTTTGACCACCGGTTTGCCGGAGAGGACGTTAGGATCGGAGATGATCCAGCCTTGCCACATAGGTTTAGTGTACACCACCACAACGCAGCGGAGCACTCCCTCCCCCTTGTCGTTGCGACCCTGAGGCGCAGCCGAAGGGGAAGCAACCCCCTAGACCACGCTCCCAGCACTCGACCCGGCTGATTTCCACAAGTATGGCGTGTGGAGGTGGCATGACAGATGGAAGACCGTCAGGCTTTAGGAGGCAGCTCGAATAGGCAGCGCGGGCCTGCGGCGCGGCTCAAACGCTCATCCAGCGTGGCAAGCGGCGCGCCCAGCGCTTCGGCTAGCGCAACATACCAGGCATCGTAGGAGCTAACGGCAAAGCGCAGTTCCCACACCCGCTCTGCGAACGGTTCGAACGGGAACAAATCTACGCGCAAAGCCAGCAGGTCGGCCTGGGCCAGCGATGCGTTGTCGTCGCTGATCTCTGCGTGCAGGGTGGCTCGCCTGAGGATACTGGTTACCTCCACAGGCAGCAGGTGCGGCGCGGTGAGCGGATGTGTGCTTAGCAGCCGCGCAGCCCATGCCCCGTTCGGTCCGTCGTCGATCAAGGCAGCTACGACCACCGAGGCGTCAACTACCAGCGTCATCGCCTGTCGGCGTCGCGGTGAGCGAGGATAACTTCTGCTGGCACCGCAACGCCCAGCCGCGACGTCCGTGCGCGCACCCTGGCCATCAGCAACTGCGGGTCGGGTTTGCTGGCCAGTTCGATAAGCTGACTGCGCAGATACTCCTGCAGCGACTGACCGGCACGGGCCGCGCGCGAGGCGAGCTTGTCCTTGGTCTCGTCAGGAACGTTTCGTATGGTGATCGAGACAGGCATACATGCATTATGCAGCTAATACCGCACTAATGCAAGTGCCGGTGCCACGGTCAAAGAGTGATGACCCGGCATTATGACCGAAGGGCGCCGATTGGACTTGACTTGACGGGAGTATGGGCACGCCGTCATTACGACCCTGAGGCGCATCCGTAGGAGCCTGCCCTGAGCGTGTCGAAGGAGCCTGCCCTGAGCGTGTCGAAGGGGCAGTCGAGGCAAGCACTTGCAGTGAAGGCTGGGATTCGATTCATACTTCAACCGAAAATTAGCGATTGACGCTGCATTTAGCAGGCTTGAAATGGCTACCGGGCCACTTCCCAGGCCAGGTGCTCTAACTCGGGCTTGATCAGCTTGGTCCAGGCTACCATCACCGCGTTGGGCGAGCCCGGGGTAGAGATTACCACCTTCTTGCGGTAGGTTCCGGCCGTGGCGCGGGAGAGCATGGCGGCGGCCCCAACCTCGTTATAGGAGAGCATGCGAAAAAGCTCGCCAAAACCCGGCATGGGTTTTTCGATCTTGCGCGCCAGCACGTCGTAGGTGGTGTCGCGGGGAGCGATGCCGGTTCCGCCGTTGAATAGAATTATCTGCGCCCCGGCGTTGACCATGTCCTCCAGGGCCAGCGATACCTGGTCGGGCTCGTCCCGGATGATGCGGTAACCCACGATTGTGTGTCCCAGCGCCTCGATCTCGGGCTTAAGGTAGTGGTAGTTGGTATCGGTTTCGGGGGTGCGGGTGTCGGAGGCAGTAACAATGGCGATCTTCACCGGGCCTTTTGCCCTGGCGATCTCTTTGTGTTTCTGGGTGCTTTCAGACATGCTCCCATACTACGCCAGCCGGAGGTCACGGATGATTACTCCCTGGACCTTCGATCTTCGACCTTTGACCGCTTACTATCGGCCAAACGCCGGGCAGCTTCCTCGAGCCTGGCCCAGGTATAGCCAGCCCGGCTCGCCCGGTACAATCGTGGTATGCGCGCCGAGGTAACCACCTATTACCTCGAGCTGTGTTCTCCTGAGGAGATACGCCCCAGGCCGGCCCGGATAGAGGGTTTGCAGGTGATCAAGGCCGAGCTTCCCAGCCCCGAGCTACAGCGTTTTCTTTACCAGAGCGTGGGGAGCCGCTGGAACTGGTACGAAAAGGCTGGTTGGAGTGATTCCCAGTGGCGCGAGTATGCCCACAACCCCAGCCTGCACACCTGGGTAGCCTATCTGAAGGGCACCCCGGCGGGCTACTTTCAGCTCGAGGTGCAGCCCGAAGCTAACGTAGAGATCGCCTACTTTGGGCTGATGCCACAGTTTATCGGGATGGGTCTGGGGGGCCATCTGCTAACCTGCGCCCTGGAGGAAGCCTGGCGGCTGGGCGCCGGGCGGGTCTGGGTTCACACCTGCTCACTCGATAGCCCGGCAGCCCTGGCAAACTACCTGGCAAGGGGTATGCAGCTCTACAAGACCCAGACCAGTACGGTGGAAATCCCCGAGCCAGCCCCCGGCCTCTGATGCCCTGGCGCGCTCACGGGCTCGGATGTACGTGCTGGTCTGCAAAAACCTCGGCATGGTTCTGGCCTGGCCCGCCGATTATGTTTTTGACATAACAGACCTGATAGGGTATAATGAGATGCTGGATATAAAGCGCGTCCAGGGCGCTTTTTTTGTGCCGAAACGAAACAGGAGATTACCTAATGTCCCAAGTTCTTCCGATTGAAATAACCGACGAAGTAAAACAGAGCTTTATCAACTACGCCATGTCGGTCATTGTAGACCGGGCCTTGCCAGACGTGCGCGACGGCCTGAAGCCAGTGCAGCGGCGCATTCTTTACGCCGCCTACCAGGACGGTGTGCTGCCCAGCCGCAAACACGTCAAGAGCGCAAAAATTGTGGGTGAGGTGATGGGTAAGTACCACCCCCACGGCGATGCCGCCATCTACGACACCATGGTGCGCATGGCCCAGGACTGGAGCCTGCGCTACCCCCTGATTGACGGGCAGGGAAACTTCGGCTCAGTTGACAACGACCCCCCCGCCGCCCCGCGCTATACCGAGGCCCGCCTTTCTAACCTGGGCCTGGAGATGCTGCAAGACCTCGACAAAGAGACTGTGCCGATGCTACCCAACTACGACGGCACCCACCACCAGCCCGAGGTGCTGCCCTCGGCGCTGCCCAACATGCTGGTCAATGGCGCCGCCGGCATTGCGGTAGGCATGGCTACCAGCCTGCCCCCGCACAACCTTTCCGAGACCATTGACGCCCTGGCCCTGATGATTGACAACCCCGAGGTGAGCCTGGACGAGATTATGAAGGTGCTACCAGGGCCAGACTTTCCCACTGCGGCCAAGCTTTCCCGCCGCGGCATCCGGGAGGCCTATGCCAGCGGGCGGGGCAGCCTTAAGGTGCGGGCCAGGGTGCGCAACGAGGACAAAAACGGGCGGGCCATGCTGGTCTTCACCGAGATTCCCTACCAGGTCAACAAGGCCGACCTGATCGCCCAGATTGCTGGCCTGGTGCGTAACAAGGTTATTGAAGAGATCGCCGCCCTGCGTGATGAGTCCGACCGGCAGGGGATGCGTATTGCCGTCGAACTAAAGCGCGGGGCCAACCCTCAGGTAGTGCTCAACAAGCTCTACAAGCACTCGCGCCTGCAGACCAGCTTTACCGTAAACCTGCTGGCCATCGTGAACGGCGAGCCCAAGGTGCTGTCGCTCTTGCAGATGATGCGCCACTACCTGGACCACCGGGGAGAGGTAGTGCGCAAGCGCACCGAGCACGAGCTGCGCAAGGCCAGGGAGCGGGCCCATATTCTGGAAGGGCTGCTGATTGCCCTTGACCAGATTGACGAGGTAATCGCCCTGATTCGCGCCTCGCAGGAAGCCGCCGAGGCCCGCGCCGGGCTGATAGCCCGCTTCAGCCTGAGCGAGATCCAGGCCCAGGCCATTCTGGACATGCGTCTGCAGCGGCTGGTGGGCCTCGAGCGCGAAAGACTACAGGCCGAGTACCAGGAACTGATGGAAGAAATTGCCCGCCTCGAGGCCATCCTGGGCGACCAGAAACGGCTATGGCGGGTAGTCAGGAGCGAGCTCCTGGAGATCAAGAAAAAATATGGCGACCAGCGCCGCACCCAGATTACCGAGTTCGAGGAGGGCTTCAACGTTGAAGACCTGATTGACGACGAGGAGATGGTCATCACCCTGACCAACCAGGGCTTCATGAAGCGCACCCCGCTCGAGGCCTACCGGGCCCAGGGGCGCGGCGGGGTGGGGGCTCAGGCTGGCAAGACCAAGGAAGCCGACGAGGCCATCTCGGTCTTTGTGGCCTCGATGCACGATACCCTGCTAATTTTTACCAACCGGGGCCGGGTCTACGGCGAGAAGGTGCACGAGCTACCCGAGGCCAGCCGCCAGGCCCGGGGAACCCACGTGGTCAGCCTGCTGCCGCTGGCCCTGGGCGAGGAGGTAGCAGCTTTGCTCAACGTGCGCGACCTGACCCAGCCGGGCTACTTCGTTTTTGCTACCAGGGCCGGGCTAATCAAGAAGACCGAGATCAAGGAGTACCAGAACCTCTCCAGCGCGGGCCTGATCGCGATTAATCTGGTGGAAAACGACGCCCTGATTGGGGTCGCGATTGCCCAGGAGGCCGACCAGGTCATGCTGGCCACCCAGAGCGGCCAGGCCATCCGGTTCGCACTTTCCGATGTGCGCTCAACCGGCCGGGCCAGCCAGGGCGTGACCGGCATCCGCTTCAAAGAAGGCCGCCAGGACCGGGTGGTCTCGCTGGTAATTCTGCCCCAGGGCGAAGAAGGCGAGGTGCTGGCAGTGGGAACCCACGGCTACGGCAAGCGTACCCCCGTCTCGGAATACCCCCTGCAAGGCCGGGGAGGAATGGGTGTCATCACCTTTAGCACCAACGACAAGGTAGGGCAGCTGGCCGCCTTAATCCGGGTGCAGGGCAACGAAGACCTGCTGGTGCTCTCCAAGCGCGGCATCGCCATCCGCACCAAGGTGGCCAGCATCTCGCAGTACGGGCGGGCCACCAGCGGCGTGAGGGTGATGAATTTGGGCAAAAACGATGAGCTGGTCTCGGCGTTTGTGGTAGCGCCACAGGACTGAGTACAGCCTGATAAAAAGGTCACAGGTCGCAGGTCGCAGGTCAAAAGCTACCGGCTATTAGCTATTAGCTATCGGCCATGGTCTCGGCTAGCAGGTCAAAACCTATTAGCTATAGGCTATCGGCTATGGACTATTGACTATCGACTCATTGAATGACGCAGGTCCCAAGCCAAAAAGACCTGAGACCTGAGACTTGAGACTTGAGACGCTTCATAAAAGACTTGCGACTTGCGACATGAGACATTGTATTGAACTCTTTACCTCGCCCCGATAGAGGACTGCCGAAAGCACCTCTAGGAGCCCGCAGCCTGCCCAAGGGTGGTGATGTCCGGCCCACCCTGGCCCAAGCACCTTCAACTGGTGGTACTCGAGGCTATCCAGTCCAGATACTCCGGCAGCCCCAGCTCCATTTTGTGCGCGATAATCTCAGGAACCTGATAGGGATGTAGTTCCTTGATGCGCTGCTGCAGGCCTAAGTAGCGCGCCTGACTGGTTTTGATGATCAGCAATAGCTCTGGATTCTCCTGCACCTGGCCCTGCCAGCTATAGACCGAGGTAATGCCCGGCAGCAGATTGACGCAGGCTGCCAGGCCCTCGTGCACCACGGTGCGGGCAATTCTCTGGCCGGTGTCAGCATCGGGCACGGTGCATAGAACGGTCAGGTACATGGCTTCAGGGTACACCATCACTCCCAGCGCCGTCCCTGGCTTTTCTGGCAGAGGCCAGTATCCGCGGGCTTTTGGCTGCTCATTCATTCTGTGAACAAGTTTTGCCTAAGCCTGGAACTGCCTTCTGGGTGTAATTCGGTGGGGTTTGTGGCGGGGCTGGTGCTTACTTGGTGGCTCGAGGGCGATTCGTCCAAAACCAGTCCTACATATGCCGACCAAAGATTAGCGCGATTGACAGTGCACTAGCTCGGCCAAATAACAGTTGTATGGGGCTACGGGTAGAAGCAACCCGGAACCCTGGGATCGGTTGTGTGTTAAAGTGGCAAATGAACATGGCTGGGGTTCTTGGTGAACTATCCTGAAACCAGAACTGGAGATACGCATGACCAAAGCCCCGGACATCGTAGACTTGCTCAACCTGGCCGTAGATCGAAGCTCGAGCGACCTGGTCATCACGGTTGGGCTGCCTCCCATGATCAAAATTGACGGTGAGTTCCACCCCACCGAGTATGAACCCCTTACTCCCCAGGAAACCCGGCGCCTTACCTACGCGCTAATGGACGAAAAGCAGCAACGGGTCTTCGAGGAAGAGAAGGAGCTCGACTTTTCCTTCAGCCTGCCGGGTAAGGGGCGCTTCCGCGTCAATATCTTTTTGCAGCGCGGTAGTGTGGGCGGGGTGCTGCGGGTGGTGCCTTCTAACGTCAAAAGCTTTGACGAACTGGGCCTACCCAAAGGGGTGGCCGATATCGCCCTGAGCCCCCGCGGTCTGGTGCTGGTGACCGGGCCCACCGGCTCGGGCAAGTCCACCACCCTGGCCTCGATGATTGACTACATCAACGAGCGCCGGCGCTCCCACATTGTCACCATCGAAGACCCCATCGAGTTCTTTCACCGCCACAAGTCTTCCATCATCAACCAGCGTGAGATCGGCTCCGATACCCATGGCTTTCATAAGGCTCTGCGTTCGGTCTTGCGCCAGGCGCCAGATGTAATTCTGGTAGGCGAGATGCGCGACTACGAGACCATTGCCGCGGCCATCACGGCAGCAGAAACTGGCCACCTGGTCTGTGGCACTTTGCACACCAACAGCGCTCCTGAGACTGTTGACCGTATTATTGACGTTTTTCCCCAGGCCCAGCAAGAACAAGTACGGGTACAGCTTTCCAACAACCTGGTTGCAGTCCTGACCCAGCAGCTCCTGTCCAAGGCTTTCGGAGGAGGGCGTGTTCTGGCTTACGAGCTCATGATTGCCACGGCGGCGGTGCGGGCGCTGATCCGCGAGGGTAAGAGCCATCAGCTGGTCAGCGTGATCCAGACCGGAGGACAGCATGGCATGATTACCATGGACGCCTACCTGGCCGACCTCTTTAAGCGTAAGTTGATTACCTACGAAACAGGGCAGTCACGCTCGGTAGACCCCAAGGAGTTTGCTCGACTGGCGGGCGCGAGCAGTGCATCTCCCCAGCCCGCTGGTATGCGCCGCCAGTAATTTCCCATGATTAGGCTCGCTTTACACAGGCAGGTCACCACCTGCCTGCTCTAGGGCGATTACAAGCGAAACACTAGCAAACCCGATACCCCGGCGCTAGTCACGCCTCACTCAGGGCCCTGAGTATAACGCGATACCTCAGGCGTAATCTGAGCGTTCCCGCCGTTAAGGTGGGGATAATTTGGTTCCATAGGAAGGGGATAGCGCGTAGGCTTGAAGGTATATGCCGGGGTTGACAGAGCAGTCGTACCTGGCGGGGGGCTTTTAGCGTGGTTTTGCCAGGAATTCGCCGGGTACTGCGCAACCGCATCACGCAGAATGCAGCGGCTTTGTATCTGGTGCAGATACTGTCCTATCTTCTCCCGCTAATTTCCTTACCCTACCTGGCGCGGGTGCTCGAGCCCCACCACTTTGGCCTGGTAGCCTTTGCCCAGAGTTTCGCCAACTGGCTGGCAGTGGTGGGGGAGTATGGCTTCAACTACTCGGCCACCCGCTCCATTGCCCGTCTCAGGGAGCGAAAAGAGGCTGTGGCTGCTATCGCCATGTCGGTCCTGGGGGCCAAGCTGCTGCTAGTGCTGGGCATGGCGATTATAGCTACTCTGGCCGGGATTTTTATCGCGAGCTTTTACTCCCAGGCCAGTCTGGTGTTCTGGGCTCTGATGATCGCTGTATCTATCGCCCTGAGTCCAATGTGGTATTTCCAGGCCCAGGAGCGCACCTGGGTGGTGGCAGCTCTGGAGGGTCTGGTGCGCCTGGGCCACCTGGCGGGGATTTTTATTTTTGTGCGCCACCCCGAGGATGCCTGGATTGCCCTGGCCGCCCAGGCCGTGGCCTCGGGGGTTTCTACCTTTGTCCTGCTGCTGCTGATGTATCGTGAGATCCCCTTCAAGCTGCCCAACCCGAGCATGAGCTCGGTGGCGCTAAAGGTGAGCTGGAGCCTGTTTCTTTCCCGGGCCTCGGACAGCTTTTATACCTCGGCCAACGGGGTGATTCTGGGGCTGCTGACCTCGCCTGTCCAGGTAGGGTTCTTCGAAGTGGGTAACCGCCTGGTGCGGCCTGGGCTGGCCATCTTGTGGCCGCTGGGCCAGGCCATTTATCCTCGCATCAATCACCTGATCAAGCGCGACTCTGGGGCGGCACTGCGCCTGAGCCGTCTGGCTCTGTGGGCCACCCTGGGTATTGGGTTGCTGGGGGGAGTATTGCTGGCGGCGCTGGCCCCTTTTCTGGTCAGTTTGCTCTTTGGCGAGCAGTACAAAGCCTCGGTTCCGGTTTTGCAGGTTCTGGCCCTGCTGCTCCCCATTGTGGCTTTTGGCTACTCGCTCTCCATGCAGTACATGTTTCCGCGCCAGATGGACCGCGAGGTGATGTACTCGGTACTAAGCGCCAGCGCAATCAACCTGGTGGTGGCGCTTATTCTGGCACCCCGTCTGGGCGCTCTGGGCATGGCTATAGCGGTGGTCACGGCAGAGGCCTGGGCTGCGGGGTTCCGCTTTGTAGTGCTTAAGCTTCGGGGGGTTCTATGAGGCCACGGGTTCTTTTTTACCTTCCCGTGCTGGGATATGGCGGGGTCGAGCGGGTAGTGCAGCACCTGTCAGATGGGCTGGCTGTGCAGTATGACGTGCTGGTGGCAGCGCAGGGCTGTGAGCCCAATGACCTGCTTTCACGGGCCCAAGTAACCGACAATGTCGTTATACTGCCCGCCCCCGCAGGCCGCAGGGCCATGCAGCACCTGGCGATTTTCTCCCAGGTACGCCGCCTGATAAATGTGATCAACGAACACCGACCCGACCTGATTGTTTCGGCCTGGCCCCGGGTCCATCTCACCGTAGCCCTGGCCCTGAGGCTGCTGCCCAGAGCAAGGCGGCCCCGCTGGATTCTTACTGAACACAACGAGCTCCAAGGCTACCTAGGCTCAGGCTGGCGGAGGAAATTAAAGACCCTCCTGATTCGCCTCCTGGTTCGCAACCCCGATGCCTACCTGGCGGTCTCGCATAAGGTGGCCAGCCTGTCGGCGCCGGTCTACCCCGACTCCGAGTTCCGGGTCATCTACAATCCGGCCATCACCAAAGACCTCGAGGCCAGGTCCCGGGAGCCCATAGACCACCCCTGGTTTCAGGGCCAGCACTCGGTGATTCTTGCAGTAGGGCGGCTGGAAACCATGAAGGACTTTCCCACCCTGCTGCGGGCCTTCAGACTGGTACTAAACCAGCTCCCTCAGGCCCGGCTGGTCATTCTGGGCGAGGGCACTCTGCGCTCCCAGTTAGAGTCCCTGGTTTTTGAGCTGGGCCTTGGCGATGCGGTCTGGATGCCGGGTATTGAAGCCAACCCCTACAAATATATGGCCCGGGCAACGGTTTTTGCCCTCTCTTCGGCTTCTGGCGAGGCCTCGCCACTGGTGCTATCGGAGGCCATGTACCTGGGCAAGCCGGTGGTCCTGACCAGTTTTGCTACCGCTTCGGAGTTTGTGGAGTCTGGGGTGGATGGGCTCTTGGTAGAGGTGGGCAACCCCAGGGCACTGGCCGATGGGCTGCTGCAGGTGCTGCATAACCCCGAGCTGCAAGCACAGCTCGGCGCAAGGGCCAGGGCCAAGAGCATGGAGCGTTTTTCGGCAGAGTGGGCTGTGGCCCGGTATGCGGCCTTTTTCCAGGAAGTGCTGGATCGGCCCATACCGGTTGGGCACAGAACCTTTAGCGAGTGAAGGAGGCCAAAGGTGTCCAGAGAACGATTTGCAGTCTACCTTCCCTCCTTGCTGGGCGGCGGAGCCGAGCGCTCCATGCTCAACCTGGCCATCGGCTGGGCGCGGCATCAAGTAGCGGTTGACCTGGTGCTTTCGGAGGCCAAAGGCCCTTACATGAAAATGGTGCCCCCCGAGGTGCGGGTGGTGGACTTAAAAGCGCGCCGGGTACTTGCCAGCCTGCCGGCGCTCACCCGGTATTTGCGCCGGGAAAGGCCCGTGGGGATGGTCTCGGCCCTGGATCATGCCAACGTGGTAGCCGTGTGGGCCAGCCGCCTGGCCGGGGTGGGCACAAGAGTAGCGGTCTGTATGCAGAATACCCCCTCACATGATGCCCATCACGCTTCTTCGCTGAGGGGCCGGCTGACCCCGCTGGCCATGAGGCTTTTTTACCCCTGGGCTACTGGCATTGTGGGGGTCTCCCAGGGGGTAGTGGACGACTTTGCCCGCCTGAGCGGGACCCGCCAGAAGGTCTGGGTAATCCACAACCCGGTGGTGGTTCCCGAACTATTTGAAAAAGCCGCCGAGCCCGTGGACCATCCCTGGCTGCAACCCCAGCAGCCGCCGGTGCTGCTGGGCGTGGGCCGTCTGACCCGGCAGAAGAACTTTGCCAATCTGGTAAGGGCTTTTGCCGAGGTACGCCGCCAGCACCCGGCCCGGCTGCTAATTCTGGGCGAGGGGGAGGACCGTGCCGCGCTCGAGGCTCTGACTCGCCAACTGGGCCTGGAGGGTCTGGTGAGCCTGCCCGGTTTTGTACAAAACCCCTACGCCTACATGAAAAGAGCGGCGGTATTTGTCCTGTCTTCCGACTGGGAGGGGCTGCCCACAGTGCTAATCGAAGCCATGGCCCTGGGAACAAAAGTGGTTTCCACCGACTGCCCCAGCGGACCCAGGGAAATTTTACAGGGCGGGCGGTGGGGCCGCCTGGTACCCCGGCAGGATGCGCAGGCCCTGGCCCAGGCTATCTCGGCTAGCCTTGCCGAGCCCCAGCAGCCTGTAGCGCCGGAAGCCTTTGAAAACTACAGCCAGAGTGTGGTGGTGGGGCAGTACCTGAGACTGCTGAGGGGGGGTTGAGGTGGCGCGCCTGGCCTTTTTGGTGCTCTGGCTCTACGTGTTTAGCATCCCCTGGGAGAATGTGCTGCTGATTGAAGGGATGGGAACCCTGAGCCGGTATGTTGGTATCCTGATGGCGACGGTCACGCTGGGATATGTGCTGGCCTCGGGGAGGTTGCGGTTGCACTGGGTACACCTGGGAGCCCTGGCCTTTGTGCTGCTGGCGGTGCTCAGCTACTTCTGGAGCATCTACCCGCCGGATACCCTCGAGCGCGTCCTGCAATACGGCCTGCTGTGGATTTTTTTCTGGGCCCTGTTTGCCGTGCTCCGGGATGATCGGGGAGTACGGCGGATTCTGTCGGCCTATGTGCTGGGTGCTTATGTGGCCGCGGGCAACACTGTTTACCATTTTCTTCAGGGTAGTGAGGTGGTCTACCAGCGCTATGCTGCGGCCAACTTCGACCCGGGCGACCTTTCCTTTGTGCTGGCCCTGGGCATTCCTCTGGCCTGGTATCTGGCCCTGCGGGAGGAAGGCAGCCGTCTGGTCTGGCTTTACCGTCTATACCCGGTGGTGGCGCTGGGAGTGGTGCTGCTCACCGCGGCTCGAGCCGGGCTGCTGGGGGTGGTGGTGGGCCTGCTCTTCGTGATCCTGACCCTGCCCAGGGCCTCCTGGCGGCTCAAGGGTCTGGCAGGGGTGTTTGCTGCACTAGCCATCGTTTTTTTACCGGCGCTGGTTCCCCCCGAGAGTATCTCCCGGCTGGCAACCCTGGCGGAAGAGGTGCATCTGGGCACCCTCAACGACCGCACCAATATCTGGGGCGCAGGCTTGCAGGTCTTCGCCGACCACCCGTTTCTGGGAACCGGGGCCGGAACCTTTGGAGTCTCGCTAGAGTCCCACCCCTGGTTCAGGGAGTGGGTGGCGCCACACAACCTGTTTGTCGGTGTTGCCGCCGAGATGGGGGTAGTGGGGCTAGCGCTGTTGCTTTTGGTGCTGCTGGGCGTGGCCATTTACCTTGCACCCATGCCGGGCCTCGAGCGAATGTTGTGGGCCTGCGCTTTTCTGATTCTGCTGCTAGCGGGTATGGCCCAGAACTGGGAGTGGCGCAAACAGACCTGGTTCATTCTGGGCATCATCCTGGCGCACCACGCGGTCTTGTGGCATGCGGGGGTTCTGGGCGGCTTCAGGGTGAGTTCACCGAGGGCGCAGACATGAACCGTCGCCTGCTCTTCGTGATTACCTCGCTCATCTACGGTGGGGCCGAGGCTCAGCTGGTAGCCCTGGCTTTGGGTTTTGCCCGGGCTGGCTGGCAGGTACGGGTGGTCTGCATGACCCCTTTGGGCCCCAGAGCCCAGGACCTGCAAAGCGCCGGGGTTCCGGTGGACTCGCTGCAAATGCAGCCGGGCCGGCCCAGCCTGCGGGCCTTCTTGCGCCTGGTACAGATTATCCGCAGCTTCAGACCCAGCCTGGTCCACTCCCACATGGTGCACGCTAACCTGCTGGCCCGCCTGGCGCGCCCCCTGGCTCAGGTTCCGGTGCTGGTCTGCACGGCGCACAACATCCGGGAAGGGGGCCGCTGGCGCGAGACCGCCTACCGCCTGACCGACCCCCTGTGCGACCTGACCACCCAGGTCAGCCAGGCTGGTCTTCGCCGCTACCTCGAGGTCGGGGCGATTGCCCCAGGCCGGGGCATCTTCATGGCCAACGGGGTAGATACCGCCCGCTTTAAGCCTGATGCCGAGGCCAGGGTCGCCCTGCGCCAAGCGATGGGGGCGCAGGAGAGCTTTGTCTGGCTGGCGGTGGGCCGCTTTACCCAGGCAAAAGACTATCCCAGTCTGCTGCGGGCCTTTGCCGAGGTCACCCAGTCCAATCCCCAGGCCCGGCTCTGGCTGGTGGGCCAGGGAGAGCTGCTGGAGCCCATGCGTCAGCTGGCCCATAGCCTGGGTCTGGCGGAGCGGGTGCAGTTTCTGGGTGCTAGAAAAGACGTCCCTGCCTTGATGAACGCTGCCGATGCTTATGTGATGTCCTCGGCCTGGGAGGGGATGCCGATGGTGCTGCTCGAGGCCGCTGCGGTGGGGCTGCCGATACTGGCCACCGATGTGGGCGGCAACCGCGAGGTGGTGCATGAAGGGTGTAGCGGCTGGCTGGTGCCCCCGCAGGATAGCGGCCGGCTGGCCAGAGCCATGCAACTGGTGACGCAAACCTCAGAGCAGGAGCGCAAAAATATGGGAATGGCGGGCCGTGCTCTGGTTGTGGCAAAGCACGACCTGACGCGGGTGATACAAGACTGGGAAGAAGTGTATGTGCGCTTGCTGCAACAAAAGACCGGGCGCACAGCCGGAGGAGACTGATGTCCAAGCTGCTTATCGTTGCAACCACCTCTTTATTTTTCACCGAGTTTCTGCTGCCCTATGCCCGGCACTTTCGTTCGCTGGGCTGGCAGGTTGACGGCGCCGCTGCCGGAGCGACGGAGTGCGAGCAGTCCAGGGCAGTCTTTGACCGGCTCTTCGAGGTAGGCTTCTCGCGCAACGCTAAGGACCCGCGCAAACTGTGGCAGGGAATGCGCGAGCTGCGCAAGTTGGTCGAGCAAGAAGACTACGATATCGTACACGTCCACACCCCGGTAGCAGCCTTTGCAACGCGGCTGGCCTTGCGTTCCTGGCAGGCTCTGGGCCGGGGCAGACTGGTCTACACCGCCCACGGTTTTCACTTTCACCCCCACGGCCACCCCGTGAAAAACGCGCTGTTCTATGGTCTGGAGTGGCTGGCTGCGCGCTACACCGACTACCTGGTGGTTATGAACGAGTCGGACCGCCGGGCTGCCCACCGGCTGGTGGGGCCAGGGCGCACGGTCTACATGCCGGGAATTGGGGTAGACCTGGACTTTTACTCCAGGCGCCGGGTTACCGCTGAGCAGGTAGCCCAGCTTCGGGGATACCTGGGGCTGGGCCCAGAGCAGCCCTACTTCCTGATGATTGCCGAGTTCATCCCTCGCAAGCGCCACCGCGATGCCTTGCTGGCCTTTGCCCGGCTGAGCGATACCCCTGCCCATCTGGTACTGGCCGGCCAGGGCGTGTTGCTGCAAGAGATGCAGGCCCTGGCTGAAAAACTCGGCATTGCCCCCCGGGTACACTTTCTGGGCTTCCGTAACGACATTCCCACCCTAATCCAGGGTTCGCTGGCTACCTTACTTCCCTCCGAGCAGGAAGGTCTCCCCAGGGCGGTTATGGAGTCGTTCTGCCTGGGGGTTCCGGTAATTGGAGCGGATGTGCGGGGAGTCCGCGAGCTGCTGCAAGGTGGGGCCGGCCTGCTCCACCGGGTAAGAGACGTGGATGCTCTGGCCAGGGCCATGCGCTGGGTGTTAGATAACCCCCAGCCCAGCCAGGAAATGGGCCGCCTGGGGTCAGAGCGGGTCAAAGCCTATGACCTGCGGAACCTTCTGGGCCTGCACCAGGAGCTCTATGCCCGGGCACTGGGTCAAAGGCTGATGGCGCCAAATTCTGCTTAGGGGAGGACGTGTGTTGGACTGTTGGTGGTTGCTTTTCACATTTTTCACAGCCGTACTGCTGGTGGGGTTGTCCATCCCACTGGCCAGGGCGCTGGGCCTTGTAGACTGGCCTGGTGCGATCAAGATTCATACCTTACCAGTGCCGCGCTTTGGTGGGATTGGCATTGTTGCAACCATCGCCATATGGGGCTGGTACACCGGCGCCCTGTCTGGCTGGGCCTGGCTGGGTCTGCTGATTATTGCCACTACCGGCGCACTCGATGACCGGTACGGCCTCTCGCCAAGGGTGCGGCTGGCAGCCGAGTTGGTGGCCGGTATGGCCCTGGGAGTACACTTTTTTACCGAACTGGGAGTGGTTGGCCTGGTGCTGGGGCTTGTGCTGGTACCAGTCATGTCCAACGCCATCAACCTTATTGACGGTATGAATGGCCTGGCTTCAGGCAATGCCTTGATCTCGGCAGCGGGCCTGGGGGCGATGTTCTGGGCAGTACAGCAAGAGGCCATACTGGCTATGGTTGTGGTGGGTAGTCTGGCAGGTTTTCTGGTGTGGAATTATCCCAGGGCCAGAACCTTCATGGGCGACTGTGGCAGTCTGTCTGTTGGCTATATGCTTGCCATGTTGCTCATGCTGGCGGCAACCCATGGCCCGACTGCCTTCCTGGCAGCAGGGTTTATGGTCAGCTTCCCGATTTACGACATGGCCGCAGGCATCATCCGCCGCTGGCGACGCGGCAAGCCTATTTTCGACGGCGACCGCGACCATACCTACGACCGGCTGGATCAGCTCTATGTGCGCAACCCCGCCAAGACTGTCCTGGTGGTCTGGGTGGTTACTGCCGTTCTGGTCACGGTGGGCCTGATCGCGAGCAACGGGGTTTTGTGGGTTGGCGTCGCTTTGATGCTCTTGCTAACAGTGTTCTTGTTCTGGTCGGCTTATCGGCTGGGTTCACTCTAAGACCAGGTTCATCACCATAGCGTTGTCGTTGCCTTTGTGCCGATCTTGCTGCAAATGCCGCGCAGAGATGTGACTCCGGCCTGGCGGTATGTTCGCCCGCACCAGCCTGCCGAAAAGTCAAACCTTTTCCAGGTAGGGGATAGATAACCGGTTAGTCTGTAACGCAAGTCTACAAGTGGTTTAAAAACAACGGTCCCCACACCCTGAAATGAATACCTGCCCCTGCGGAACGGAAGATCGAGGAGATTCCCCAGGGCTCATTGGTGTTGTTCGCAACTCGAGCCTCGTTATTGAGCACGTTACCACTGGGTTGCGGCGTGAAAAAGCTTCACAAGCATGCGTAACGAAGACGACAAAGCGGCTGGGCATCGCTCTTTCTGGCGAATAACGCAGTCATAACGCCTGTTCGTCTACCCTTTCTAGCATAGCCCTGGAGATGAATGTCTCCGATTTATGAAGGAGCGCTCTGATGTTGAAAAATCCCGTTATTAACACGCCCTTTGCTCCGTGGCCCCACTTTGAGCCCGACGAGATTGAAGCCGCGGTGAGGGTGCTTCAATCCGGCAAGGTGAATTACTGGACCGGCCAGGAAGGCCGTCTTTTCGAGCGTGAATTTGCCCAATACGTGGGGACTAAACATGCCATCGCCCTGCACAACGGCACGGTAGCCATCGAACTCGCGCTGTATGCCATGGGGGTTGGGGATGGCGACGAAGTAATCACCACCCCGCGTACCTTCATTGCCTCGGCCAGCGCGGCCGTGATGCGTGGGGCCAGGCCCATTATGGCCGAGGTGGACCGCGAGAGCGGCCTGATAACCGCCAGCACCATAGAGAAAGCCATTACTCCCCGCACCAGGGCCATTATCGTGGTGCACCTGGCAGGCTGGCCTGCCGAGATGGACCCCATTATGGAGCTGGCCCGCAAGCACAACCTGTGGGTTATTGAAGACTGCGCCCAGGCTCACGGCGCAAGGTACAAGGGCAGGAGTGTAGGCTCTATCGGCCACGCCGGGGCCTGGTCTTTTTGCCAGGACAAGATCCTGACCACTGGCGGCGAGGGTGGAATGCTAACCCTGAACGACGACGAGCTGTGGAGCAAGGCCTGGAGCTTCAAGGATCATGGCAAGAGCTACGATGCGGTCTACAACCGCCAGCACCCTCCGGGCTTCCGCTGGCTACACGAAGATTTCGGCACTAACTGGCGAATGCTGGAAGTGCAGTCGGCCATTGGGCGGGTGATTCTGCCCAAGCTGGACGGCTGGATACACAAGCGGCGCCTGCATGCCCACTACCTGAGCGAGCGCCTGGGCCAGATTCCGGCCTTGCGGGTGCCCGAAGTACCCTCTCACCTGTACCACGCCTATTACAAATACTACCTCTACCTGCGCCCCGAACTGCTCAGGCCGGGTTGGAGCCGGGATCGCATTATGCAGGCGGTAAGCGACGCGGGTATTCCCTGCTTTAGCGGAAGTTGTAGTGAGATCTACCTCGAGCAGGCTTTTATCCGCCGGGGTTGGCAGCCTGCTGAGCGCCTGCCGGTAGCCCAGGAACTGGGTGAGACCTCGCTGATGTTTTTGGTGCATCCCACCCTGCGAATGGAGCAGCTAAAAGCCGCTGGAGATGTGGTCGAGCAGGTGATGCAAGAGGCTTCGCGCTAAGGCGCGCCAGAGGAGTCGGGATGATTCAGCACCTAAGAGAATTGCGCTTTAGCCCCGATGTAGTGCTGCGGGTGCTGGCCGACCAGTTGATGACAGCGGGAAGCTTCGCTGCGGCAGTGGTGGTTCATTTGCTTCTGGCCTACAACGGGGCGGTGGCCAGCCCTAACCTGTTGGGCCTGTATGCGCAAATGTACGCTGAGAATATCTGGATTCTGCTGCTGATTAGCTTTGCCACTTTTGCCGCCAGCGGCTTTTATACCAGTGGCCGGGCATACCGGGGCCGCTATAAGATGCTGGTAGTGGCCCAGGCGGTGGCCCTGGCTTATCTGTTATATGGCTTTACCGTTTTCATGCTTCCGGTCGCGACCAACCCACCCAGCCTGGTGGTGTTTTTGGGCTTCCTCTTCACCCTGGCCCTTACCCTGGGCGCCCGCGCCTGGGTTCACTACTGGTCTCTTGTTGAGCTCGAGCGCAAGGCCAAAGCCGAGAGCAAAGACAGGCCCGCCCCCTACCTGCGCACCAACCACCGCATCATCCTGGTGATTGGCGGGGCGGGCTATATCGGCTCGGGTCTGCTGCCCCGTCTGCTCGAGCGTGGCTATACGGTGCGCCTGCTCGACCTGCTGATGTTCGGCAAGGAGCCCATTGCCCACGTTATACACCACCCCAATTTAGAGATCATCCAGGCCGACTTTCGCCAGGTAGACAAAGTGGTGGAGGCCATGCGCGGGGTGGACACGGTGGTACATTTGGGCGGCCTGGTGGGTGACCCGGCCTGCGCGCTGGACGAAAACCTCACCACCGAGATCAACCTAGTGGCTACCCGCACCATCGCCGAGATTGCCAAGGGTATGCACGTCAAGCGCTTTATTTTTGCCAGTACCTGCTCGGTCTATGGGGCCAGCGATATGGTGCTCAACGAGCGTAGCAGCCTTAACCCGGTCTCGCTCTACGCCCGCAGCAAAATTGCCTCCGAGCAGGTGCTGAACAAGCTCCAGAGCGACGATTTCTCGGTGGTAATCCTGCGCTTTGGCACCATCTTCGGCCTCTCGGGCCGGACCCGCTTCGACCTGGTGGTCAACCTGCTCACTGCCAAGGCCATTGTGGAGAAAAAGATCACCGTGTTTGGCGGCGACCAGTGGCGGCCTTTTGTCCACGTGGACGATGCCTCGCTGGCGGTAATGCTGGCTACCGAGGCGCCCAAGGAGCTTGTTCACAACCAGACCTTCAATGTTGGGGGCAACGAGGGCAACATGACCCTGGGCATGGTGGGTGAGCTGGTCAAGAAACTGGTTCCCGATGCCGAGCTGATTGACTCTGGCCGCGACGGCGACCGCCGGAACTACCGCGTCGACTTCTCCAAGATTCGCAACATGCTGGGTTTTGTGCCGCAGTGGACGGTAGAAAAGGGCATCCAGCAGGTGATTGAGGCCCTGCGGGGTGGCAAGGTGCGCGACTACCGGGCCTCGCTATATTCCAATGTGAAGTACCTCACCGAGGACACTGCCTCGGACTCGGTCAAGCAGTACTACCTGGGCTGGGAGAAAGGCCTGATCGAGCGGGCTCACCTGCACAACACCGCCGACGAAAAAACTCCCACCACTACCCCCCAGGCCTGAGTGAGTGCGTTATGGAGAGAGGGCGACAGCCCATCTGGTTTCGTCTGCTATTACCGGCACAAGGCCCTTGCCACACTTACGCCCCTGACTGAGAGAAACCCGCAACAGCCAACGCCAACATTCTTCGGGCGTAAGTGATCGCCCAACTCGTGCCTCGAGGCACAGCGGGGTGCTGGTGCTGAGTCTCTCGAAGGCATAATCAGACGCGCCTTTGCTTAGTCAACTTGATGGCAGGGCAGATTCTTTTCTCCTGTCTTTCAGTCCAGCAAGCCCGAACGGGCCAGCAGGGCCCTGGGGTCGGGGTCGCGGCCCAGGAAGCGGCGGAAGAGTTCGGCGGGCTCTCGTGAGTTGCCCTTGCTGAGGATGTGGGTGATGAAGTCCTGGCCGGTCTGGCGGTTGAAGATGCCCTCGGCCTTAAAGCGCGAGAAGGCATCGGCGTCTAGCACCTCTGACCACTTGTAGGAGTAGTAGCCAGCCGCATAGCCTACGGGGTGGCCAAAAAGGTGGGAAAACCCGGCCACAAAAGCATACTCCTCGGGCAGTGGAGCAGGCGCAAAGGGCTGCATGACCTGGCGGGCATAGCTCACCACCTCGCCATCGGTGGGGGCGTAGTGGACGTGCAGCGACAGATCGAGCATGCCAAAGGACAGCTGGCGCATACCCAGGTTGGCGGCCCAGTAGTTTTTGGCCCGGGTGAGCTTTTCAAAAAGCAGATCTGGAATGGGCTCTTGGGTCTGGTAGTGGCGGGCAAACAGGTCCAGGGCCTCGCGCTCCCAGCACCAGTTTTCCATGATCTGGCTGGGTAGCTCGACAAAGTCGCGGGCTACCTGGGTGCCGGCCAGGCTGCGGGCTTCGACGCTGGAAAGAGCCAGGTGCAGAAGATGCCCAAACTCGTGGAAGATGGTCTCGACCTCGCGGTGGGTGAGGAGGGCGGGTCTGTCGCCAACAGGGGGGGTCAGGTTGCCGCACATCAGTCCCAGGTGGGGTTCGGTGGTCTCGCCGTTGCGTGCGCCGCGGATAAGGGAGTTCATCCAGGCCCCGCCGCGTTTGTTTTCGCGGGGGTGCCAGTCGGTGAAGAAGCGGCAAATCGGTTGATCCCTCCCGGTCCCTGGCCACTTCGTCATCGAGTCTGTGCGCTCATTATCCCGATAAATCTCGTAGGTCTGGACGTCGGGGTGCCAGGTCTGGACACCTGGGACCTCGAGCACCTGAAGGCCAAACACCCGGCGACAGATTTCAAACAGCCCGGCCAGCACCTGGGGCAGGGCAAAGTAGGGGCGCAGCTCTTCCTGGTCGAAGTCGTAGAGGGCTTTGCGCCGCTTCTCGGCGTAATAGGCGACATCCCAGGGTTCTAGTGGTGGGGCCTGGGGGCCTTCTGGTGCACGGGCTGCTGCCCGTCCCGAAGGGGATCGTCCCCCTGGTGCACGGGCTGCTGCCCGTCCCGAAGGGGATCGTCCCCCTGACTCCCGGCGGAAGGCTTGCAGGGCCTCGATCTCCCGATGGAAGTGGGGCTCGTAGGCCTGGCGTAAATCCTGCTCAAAACGCAGGGCGGTTTCGGCCTTGCCGGCCATGCGGTTTTCCAACACGTAGTCGGCAAAATTGGCATAGCCCAGCAGCGCCGCTTTCTCGCGGCGCAGGGCCAGTATCTCGTCAATCAGGGGGCGGTTGTCGCGCTCTGTTTCGGTGGCGCGGGTGTGGTAGGCCAGGTAGACCTGTCTGCGAATCTCGTGGTTGTCGAGGTAGGTTTGCAGGGCCACGAAGCTGGGCTGTTGCAGGGTGAAGCGGTAGCCCTCGCGCTCCCTGGAACGGGCGCTGGCTTGGGCGGCCTCGAGGGCGCTCGGGGGCAGGCCCGTCACCTGGGCCTGGTCCAGATAAAGCTCCCAGTCGGCGGTGGAGTCGGTAACGTTCTGCTCGAACTGAGTGGTGATCTCCGAAAGGCGGGTATTGAGGGCCTCGAGGCGGGCTTTTTTGTCGGGTGGAAGGTCGGCGCCCTGGCGGCGGAACTCGTCTAAGCGTATCTTTAAAAAGCGTGCCCAGTCAGCGGAGAGCTGCGTGGCCTCTGGGGTAGCGGCAAACTCCTGCAGGGCCTGGTAAAGCTCGGCGGAAATCTGCACCCGGGTGCTAAAGGCGGTTATGGGGGGGATGATGGCATTGTAAGCTGCGCGAAGTTCGGGGGTAGAGACCACGCTCTCGAGGTGGGCTACCAGCGTATAGGCATAGTTAAGGGTTTCGCCCAGCCGGTCCAGGGGCAGGAGGGTGTTGGCCTGTGTGCGCGGCCCCTCTACCCTCAGAATGGCCTGTAACTCATCTTCTGCGCGGGCCAGCAGGGTCTGGATGGCAGGCTCGATGTGTTGGGGCTGAATTTCAGCAAATGGTATATCGTAGCGAATCTGTAGCAAAGGATTCTCCCACATAGCAGATCAGTATAAACCGAGTCGGGCTGGGTTACTCGCACAGCGAGTATCGGTTAATCACTCCAAATCCTCGACCACTGTATCACCTGCTCCACTGCTCCATGCGCTAGGCGCACGACCTGGTGGCTAGTGTGGCTTCAGGCAAAGCTCTGCACGGCTTTAATTACTGCCTCCACCTGTTCATCCTGCAAAAAAGGGTGCATGGGCAGGCTCAACACCTCGCGGGAGGCGGCTTCGGCGGCTGGGAAGGCGCCTGCTGGGGACAGGTCGCGGTAGGCCGGCTGCAGGTGGGCCGGAACCGGGTAATGGACACTGCTGCCAATACCGTTTTCTTTCAGGTGGGCAGCCAGCCGGTCGCGCTCGGGGTGGCGCACCGTGTACTGGTGATAGATGTGGAGTGCATAGGGCATTTCGCAGGGGGTCTGCACCTGGTTTTTAAGGCCCTGGTTGTATGCCTGGGCAATCTGGCGGCGGCGGGTGTTCCAGGCTTCCAGGTGGGGTAGTTTGACCCGCAGGATGGCAGCCTGTAGCGCATCGAGCCTCGAGGTGTAGCCCGCGGGCCGCACATGGTGATACCGCACCCTGGAGCCGTGGGCGGCTAGCAGGCGCGACTCTTCGGCAATTTGCTCGCTATGCGTAGCAATAAAGCCAGCATCGCCGTAAGCGCCCAGGTTTTTGGTGGGATAGAAGCTAAAGGCCCCTGCCTCGCCGATGGTTCCGGCCTGGAGGTGTGGGTAGTCAGAGGCCCGGGCCAGCGGGTGCTTGCAGCCGGTGGCACAGTACCGTGCTCCGATGGCCTGGGCGGCGTCTTCCAGAACCTTCAGACCGTGCTTTTGCGCGAAGGCCAGTATCTCGCCCATTGGCGCAACCTGCCCGTACAGATGCACCGGCAGAATAGCCCTGGTGCGCGGCGTGAGGGCAGCTTCTAGCAGGGCCGGGCAAAGGTTATAGGTCTGGGGATCAATGTCTACCAGAACCGGCCTCGCCCCCGCGTGCTGGATGGCCTCGAGGGTAGCGATAAAGGTGAAAGGGCTGGTGATCACCTCATCCCCCGGCCCAATGCCCATGGCCCGCAGGGCAATAAACAGGGCATCGGTACCGGAACCGCAGGTCACCACATGAGGCGCATTCAGATACGCCGAAAGCTCGGTTTCCAGGGCCGTGATCTCCGGGCCACCCACAAACCCCCCGGAGCTCAGCACACGCCCCACCGCAGCATCTATCTCGTTTTTTAGCTCTAAGTACTCGCGCTTTAGATCAAGAATTGGCACCATGTGAAAACACCTGTTTCCTAGCTTATCTTGGTTTGCTGATACAGCACCGCTCTCCGAAGTACCTTTCGCTGCTGTCTTGAGCCTGGGGGGCCGGCGGATCAGAGCCAGTGCAACCAACCGGCTGTTCATGGCACCCGGCCCTCGACAGCCTTAGCCTCATAACTCCCCAATTATCAAAGAAACTCCCTTCTGTTTCGTCGCCACCGCTGTGCGTAGCTCATGAAAAACTCACCAGAACGCTCTCCCGCCTAGCGGTAGATGCCTCTACCTAGCCAGAACCCTGCTACCATACCCAGCACATTGGCGCCCCAGGCGGCAACTTCGGGAGGAAAAGGGCCGGTCAGGGCCAGTACCTTGCCGGTGCTGAAAGCCACATAATAGGCGATGGTCAACACCAGGGCCAAAGCCAGGGCGGTACCGGGGCTGGTGGCCCGTTGCACCGCGACAGGCAGGGCCAGAATCAACACCATCAGGTTGGCCAGTGCTAAGGCGATGCCAGTATGCCACTGGGCTAGGGCCTCGCGCTGCTGGTGGGGTGGCGTGCTGGGATCGTGGAATTTGCGCCACCAGGCTGAAAGTGGAACGGGCGTTTGGAAACCGCCACCGGCGTACTGGGCCTCGAGGTCTTCGCGGCTGCGCGTCAGGCGTACCACGAGCTCTGCCCCGGGCTGTCCAATGTTTTGCGCCCGGAAAAACTCTCGCAGGCCATCCTGGGCCTCTTCTAGCGTGCCAAAGTTGGGAAGGGGCAGCCTGGAAAAGTCGAGGGTAAAAACCCTGAAGTCCCGAAAGGTAATCACCTGGCCCTGCAGTCGGGCGGTCTGGGCCAGAACCACGGTCATGGTCTGACCTTGCCAGCGCTCGAGGCGCACCTGCTGCAGCTGGTCTTGGGCCAGATCGAAACCATCGAAGCGCAAGGTGAATTCGCCTACTGCCAGGTCGCGCCCCACCAGGCGAATCTGGGCGGTGCGTTCGGGCATCAGCTGGTTCCAGTAGACCAGAGTGGTCTCGCGGTTGGCCCAGGGCACCACCCATTCCGAAAGCGCCAGGGACACTCCGCTCATCAAGAGCCCACCCAGCAAAAACGGCCGGGCGGTACGGAGCAGCGAAATACCCCCAGCCTGCATCACCAGCAGTTCGTTCTCGCGGGCGAGCCGGCCAAAAGCCAGCATAATTGAGAGCAGTCCCGCGATGGGCATAGCCTGCACCGCGACAGCAGGCACCTGCAAGGCCAGCCACTTTAGAACGCCGCTCAGTTCGGCGGCGCCCAGATACTGCGCCCTGGGCAGAAGGTTGCTGATCAGCCCAAAGCTCACATACAGCGCCAGCCCAAACAAAAAGACCGGCACGGCCTCGCGAAGAATGTAGCTATCGAGACGTTTCATCGAATTTCCAGCCCAAAAACCAGCCTGCCGCGGGCGATCTCGCCGGGGTGCTGGGCGATGAGGACTTGCTGGTAACCCAGTCGCCAGATAAAACAACAGTCGGCGTAGCGCAGCTCCAACCCCCAGCGGCTAACACCCTGCCGCAGGAAATCATACCCGAGGAAGGGTGTGAGGTTGAGGTCAAAGGTGCAGGTGAGGGGCACCGGGGCGAAGCCCAACACCAGTTCTCTTTGCCCCCAGTAGCTGCGCCCGTTTGCAAAGGTTTTGCCCATATTGAACTGGGCCCACATCTCGCCAAAGTCCCGGCTATAGCCGATCCGCAGGAGGCCCTGGGTCTGGCTTCTGAGGAAGTCGTGCTCGGCCTCGAGTCTGAACCCTGGGTATTGCAGGCTGCCGGAGAGCCTCTGCGTAGCCCCGCGGCGCTCGAGCCAGAAGCGGGCCGGGGTAGGCTCGACGGCCCAGGTATAGCCCAGACGCAGGGCAAAATCGCCCTCATAACGGCCCTCAATCAGCCCACCGTAGGCCAGGTAGTGCTGGGGCCGGTCGTAGAGCGCAGCCAGTGCAAAAGGCTCGAGGTGAAAGCGAAATGGCCCTTCCTGTAACTCGAATCTGTAGCGCAACTCGGCGCCGACTGCTAAGCCTTGCTGCAGGGTGGCGGGAGTTCCGTCCCGCCGGTCCTGGGCAGCCCAGGCAAAAGGGGTCAGGGTAAAGCGCTCCAGCGCAAAGGCCTGCCTGAGCCCAAAGGCATACCGCCCCTTTCCGCTGTCGTGGACAAAAAACATGGGGCCGTCCACCACTTCTCCCCGGCTGGCAAAGCCGCTGGCCCTGCCATCGAGCTGAAAGCTGGCCCGGCGGCCTTCTTCCTGGGCCGCCAGCCCAATCCGAAACACCGGATCGGGGCCGCCCAGACCCAGGCCCAAAAGGGTCAGCCGGGTGGTGAACCTGCCGGGCAGGGCACCCCCTTCGATTAAAGGAAAATCGCTCAGACCCAGGTTCAACCCCTGGTCAAAATCGAAACGAACAGGCAGGATAAGGACCCCCGTAGCGTCCTGGGTTAGGCCCAGGGTCTGGCCGATGGGCTGGTCGGGATCGAGGCGCATTTCATTAAAGCGGGCCAGGCCAAAGCGAAATAGCTCGAGCTCGGTATCATTTAGCACGATCTCGCCGGTCTGGGTGTCAAACCACAGGGTCTCCGACAAAAACCGCAGGTCGTCGCCGCACCTGCAGGTGGTGGCCCGAATCCCGCTGGCCTGCATGACCTGTCCCTTCACCAGAGCGTGCTGGGCCCAGAAGCGGTAGCGTGGGGTTTCCACCTCGATATTAGCGGCGGTAAGGGCGCCGCTGGCCTGGTCGAATTGCAGGCTGGGTGCGCGCAACAGCAAGCCCTGGGTCTCTAGACAAGCACCATCGCTAAAGATGGCCACCTGGTCATCGAATTCCAGATTGCCCCCACCTGCCAGCCCTTCGGGGGTCTCGAGGGTGTAGGGCTTCTCGGCGCAGGGGGTGGCTGGTGAAGCCCAGGCCAGACTGACTAGCAGCAGGAATAGTAAATAGATCAAGGGAGCAAGAGAATAGGGGAGGTTGGGACGTGAGGCCCCCTTGTCGTCCTGGTGTACGGGCTGCGGCCCGTCCCCAAGGGGATCGTCCGCGCAACGCTTGCCCGCAGCCCAATTTTCGTCTGGCGCCATTTGCACGCCTTACAGTTTATCGGCGAATGGCCGCAGGCGGTGCAAAATGTCTGCCGGAACACGGGTGTTAGCCCGCACCCTGCCATCGGTAAAGCTAAGCAACAAGGTGCTCTCGGGCCGCGTTCCGCGCAGAGTGGTGGTCCCGTCACGGAAGGTAAATGCTCCCAGCACCAGGGCCTGGTCGCGGGCGGTATCCACAATTACCGTGCTGGCCTCTAGCGCCGGGTCACTCGAGCGCACCTGGCCTTTGAGCACCAGAACGCCATTTCCCAGCAGCAAACCCTGTTGTGCCGCGATGCCCCGTAACTGCTGGGAACTAAAACGCACCCCATTCATCCGCAAGGTATCGGGTTTTTGCTGATACTCGAGGCTGGCTGCGCTAAAGGTGCCCTCATTAGACCTGAGGGTGGCCCCCTGGGCCCTGATAAACTCGCCGTCCCTGTACTGGATGTGACGGGCTTCCAGCACCAGTCCGTTGCGGTTGTCGGTGATGGTGCCGCCCTGGGGTAGGGTATAGATGCCGGTTCCTATATCCAGTTCCGAATTGCCTCTGGGCTTGACCTCAAAGCCCGCAAACCGCGAAGCGAACACCACCAACGACACAAAGGTGAGCAGAACCAACAAAGGCTTCATCCTTCCAATCCTAGGGGCCCTGGGCATGAACCGAATGAGCAGATCATCAACCGAGGGTGCAATTCCGAAATGGTCGGTGAAACATACCGAGTATGGTCAGAGGCCACCAGCCTCGAGCCACAAACTATACACAGCCCTTGGCCTGAACAATTAAGGTCGAATCTTCCGAATTGCTGACCGTTTTGGGCTATACTCCGGAGTGGATGCGGCTAATTGCCTTTCTGATTGTACTTCTGGCTCCCGCTCTGGCCTTCCCGCGCCTGGGCCTTCACGAGGGCTTTACCCGGCTGGTATTTGATCTGACTGCCGGCGCCAGTTTTCAGATCTCCCAGACCCCCGACACCGTGACCATTCGTTTTAGCGGGGTAAGCCCAGGCGCTGCCGATACGGGCGTGGGCTCGCCCCAGGTGGCCTCCTTTCAGGTGGTACCTGCATCGAACGGGGCCACCGCGTTCATTAGGCTTAGGCCAGGTGTAGAGGTCAACACCTCGGTGCTAAACGATGGAAACCGGCGACGCCTGGTAGTGGATGTGGTAAGCCCGGCCCGCCCCGCTCAGAGCCCGCCCCAGCCCCAGCCGCAGCCGCCCAGACCACGCACCCAGCCCAGGATAGTGGTATTAGACCCAGGGCATGGAGGGGTAGACCCCGGCGCAGTGGGGTTTGTGAGGGAATCGGAGGTCAACCTCGACCTGGCCTTCCGCCTGAAGCGATTGTTGCAGGCTCAGGGAATTCAGGTGGTGCTCACGCGCGATCGGGACATGCACCTGGCCCGCGACAAGGCCACCGACCTGGGGCTTCGGGCAGCGATGGCAAATTCCGCCCGGACTTTGTTTGTTTCCATCCACGTCAATAGCGCCTACACTGTTGCCCAGGGTATCGAGGTATTCCATTTCGGCAACACCATAGACAGCAACTTACTGGCCCAGGTCATCCGCGAAAACGGTGGGGGCGAGGTGGGCCGCCGCCTGACCCGTGAGGCACAAAGCGTGGCGGAGCGGCTGGTAAAAGACCTGATCGCCCAGTCTAATCTCAGCTTTTCGCGTCGCCTTGCGACCTATCTGCAAACCGAGCTGGTCCGGGCCACCGGCGCAGTAGACCGGGGGGTACGCCAGGCCCCATTCTATGTACTGCGGAACGCGCGCATACCGGCGGTGCTGGTCGAGGTAGGCTTTGCCAATCACCCGGTGGAGGGCCGCCGCCTCCAGACCAGTGAGTACCGCCAGACCCTGGCTGAAGCCATGGCGCGCGGCATTCTGCGCTTTTTAAATAATGGTGGGTAGCTTTGCGCTGCCTCGCCGTCGTGCGATTTGCAGCAATTCCCACAGCGGCAGGTCACACAGGCAGGTGAGTAGCAGATCGGCCTGGCTCAAGTCCAAGTGCCTGGTGATGGCGTTGGGAATCGCCACCGTAAAAGCCCCCGCCGACTTGGCCGCCCGCACCCCGTTGAGCGAATCCTCCAGCACAATGGCCTGGGCTGGATGCATACCCAGCTCCTCCGCCGCCCGCAAAAACAAGGCTGGGTCGGGTTTGGTGAGCGCGACATTTTCCTTGGTGCGAACTACCTCGAAACGCTCCAGAAGCCCCAACCGGGCCAGGTGCCCCTCCACCCAGTCCCGGCTTGAGCTGCTGGCCACGGCCAGCTTGAGACCCATGGCCAGGGCGGCATCCAGGTAGTCCAGCACCCCTGGCAGGGGCTCTAACGCCTGGTTGAGTTCTTGCTTGCGCTGCCAGACCCAGTCTTCCAGACTGTGTTTGTCCAGTAGTTCGCCAACCTGCACTTCTAGATGACCGACCGGATCGAAGGGAATCGAGTTGTTGCCGATAAAGGGAAGCCAGTATTCCAGCGTAAGCTCTACCCCATATCGCTGGTAAACCTCTTGCCAGGCCTGAAATTCGCTGCTTTCGGTGTCAAGAATGGTGCCGTCGAAGTCGAAGATGAGGGCTTGCATCTACAGGGATTATACTTACTGCCACGGCATCGGTCGGGTTGAAAACCAGAGCTGTCCAGTCGAGCGCCCCTCTTGCCGACAGAAGCTGTCCTAAACCGCACCAAAATAGCCCAGCTCCCAGAGGCGCTGCCAGACCCGGCTTACCGGGAGGCCCATCACGGTATAGAAATCGCCCTCGATGTGCTCCAAAAGCACCATGCCTAAACCCTGCGCACCGTACCCTCCGGCCTTGTCCAGTCCCTCGCCGCTCTGCGCATACCACTTTAGCTCCCACTCCCGTAACGCCCGAAAAGTGACCTGCGCTGGGACCACCTCAGTATGCAAGAACCCATCGGGTTTCAGGATGGCAAAGCCGGTATACACAGAGTGGCTACGGCCCGACAGGCGCCTCAAGAAGGCTATGTTTTCCAGCGTATTTTGCGGTTTACCCAGCGTTTGGTGGCCCATGGCCACCACGGTATCGGCGGCGAGCACCCACTGTCCGGGCTGCCAGATGGCCTGGGCTTTCTGGGCTGCTAGTTCCTGGGCCAGCAGATGGGGCTCGAGGCCTTCCAGGGCGTCTTCGTCTATGCTGGCTGGAACAGCTGTAAAGGGCAGCGATAGCCGCCGGAGCAGCTCGGCGCGGCGAGGGCTTTGCGAGGCAAGAACCAGGGTAGGCAGGTGGGTCATGGCAGGAGGGGGAGTGCGGGTTTAGCTGGTGCTCGAGGGTCAGGCATACCATCTCTGAAGCCCGGTGTCCCTAAGGCGGTCGCCCCGCCCGCCAGATGGCCTCCACTTCACGCCGGTAGCGTTGCGCCAGGGCGCCGTCGCGCAAAATTAGCAGGTTTTCGTTGTTGCGCCCAAAACCCGAGTTGGTGAAGTTAGAGCTGCCCGTGACCACCCACTCGCGGTCCAAAACCATTACTTTGTGGTGCATGGCGTAGGGGTTGCCATCCTGGCGCACTTCAATGCCGGCCAGGGCGAGCCGCTCCTCGCGAGAGTTTTCCAGGTTCCGCCCATCTATCACTACCCGCACCTGCACCCCACGCTGGTGGGCGCTGGTCAGCGCCTGCAATATGCGACCATCGGTCAGCACAAATGCTGCGACCCAGATTTCGCGGCTACTGCGCTGGACTAAATCCAGAATGGCTTGGCGGGCCTTTAGGCCTCCGGCCGGGCTAAAGTACACCCTACCCTCGGTAGCGCCCAGCCAGAAGCCCTGGGAGCGGCCCAGACCACTTTCCTGGCCCGCAAAGATGGCATCGAACTCGGCCCGGTAGGCCTGTACCAGGCCCACGTCCGCAAGCCACAGACTATTCTCGTTGTTGCGCTCAAAAGCACCCCAGGTCAGGTTGGTGCTGCCGGTCCAGACCCCCTTCTGGTCTATTAACACAAACTTGTGGTGCATCAGGGCATCGTTGCGGCTATCGTAGCAGACCTGTACTTGTTGCAGGGTCTCGCAGCGGGCCCGACTGTTGCTAAGAGTCCCCAGGCTTTCGCGGGTTTCGCGGCGATAATCGGAGTCGGTAAACAGCCGCACCTGCACCCCTCGGGCGGCGGCCCTGGTTAGGGCCTGGCCAATCTCGCGGTCTTCGAGTTCCATCACCGCCACCTCGATGCGGCTCTGGGCTTCGTCCATCAGCCCAATCAGACGCTCTCTGGCTTCGCGGCCATGCTGGGGAGCAAAGTAGAGCTCGAGTCCCGCTGCGGTTTTGTATACCTGCGTACCGGGGCGGGAGTAGGTATCCCATACCAGATACCCCGCCACCCCTACCAACAGCAGGAAAAGCCAGACCCGGTTAGTGGTCGGGCGGCGGGCTTGGGGACGATCCCCTTCGGGACGGGCCGCAGCCCGTGCACCAGGGGGACGATCCCCTTCGGGACGGGCCGCAGCCCGTGCACCAGCGGGACGATCCCCTTCGGGACGGGCCGTAGCCCGTGCACCAGCGGGACGATCCCCTTCGGGACGGGCCGTAGCCCGTGCACCAGCGGGACGATCCCCTTCGGGACGGGCCGTAGCCCGTGCACCAGCGGGACGATCCCCTTCGGGGCGTAGCCAGTGCCGGATATCTGAGATCAGGCTGAAAATCGAACGGCGAGGCATGACCGGTGTTTAGTCTAAAACCTAAAGTCTGGCAATTGTATGTTCGTTGCTGGCAGCAAGTTTTTGGCCTTCGACCCTGGTAGAGCACTTCGTCAATTATTACGCATGCCACCCCAAAAAGGTGACTAGCGCAATTTATTGGACTTGGGTACAATCTCGTCATGCTCACTCTGCGGGAAAGGCAAAAGCAGCGTCGCCGTGATCGCATCTTTCGTACTGCTATCAACCTTTTCCGTGAAAGGGGGTTTCACCAGACCACCGCTACCGACATTGCCAAAGCCTCGCATGTCTCACGCGGCACTTTTTTCAACTACTACGCTTATAAAGAGGCGGTACTGCTCGATTTTGGAGCCCAACTGCTGAACGAGCTGCGCGAACAGGCCCTGGCCGAGCTAGGCCAGGGGGAGCCTCCCCTCGAGGTCTTGCGTCGTCTGTGGGGGCGGTTGGCCGAGGTAAGCGAACGTGAGCGGGTACTGCTCTCGCCCCTGGCCTACGAATTGCTCAACCCCGACCCCCAGCGGGCCAAGGTAGCCTTCGAAGCCTTACCCCTGGGCGATCTGATTGCCGATGTGCTGCGGCCCCTTAAGCTTCGCGGCAAGCTGCGCGCCGACATCTCGCTCGAGCGCATCGCCCACTCCATTGCCGATGTGTATCTGCTCTCGGCCCTGCGCTGGGCTGCCTACACTCCGGGGCGGCTACTTAAGGAAGAGATGACCAAGTTCCTGGACCTGATGCTCGAGGGCGCCGTAGCCAGAGAGACCAGCAAGCGTGAAAAAGCAGCTAAAACCTGAGCACGGTGTGGTATTGATATCTTTACCGGGATTAGCGGATGGCTCAAATCCAAGACTTACCGCCACTCATATCTACTGCCATCAACCCTCGAGGTCCACTCGGGACTGGGTCCAAGGTTTTTGGGCTTCTTTTGTGTAGGCGACTTGACCATGGATCTCACAGATGTACAGCCTGCTGATCCCCACCCCCATTGGCCCGCTTTTTGCCAGAGCCAGCAGCCAGGCCCTGCTATCGGTGGAGCTACTGGTCCTGGGTGAGGGCTTCCCCGAGCGCCCCAACGGGCTCCTGAACAGCCTGGCCAGGCGGGTGGATGGCTATTTTGCAGGCCAGGGCGAAACTTTTTTGCACCTACCCTTGGACTACGCCGATACTGATGCGCGCCGGGTAGCCCTGTATGAAGCAGTGCGGCGCATTCCCATCGGAAAAACCCGCAGCTATGCCCAGATGGGACGGCTCTGCGGCCTGAGCCCCAGGGCCACGGGGGCAGCAATGCGGGCCTGCCGCTTCTTTCTGGTGGTTCCCGCGCAGCGGGTAATTCACGCCGATGGGCGCCTGGGAGGGTTTGCCGGGCTCGAGGGGCTAAAGGAGTGGTTGTTGCACTGGGAGTCGAGTGGGCCGAACAGGCCCTTTGCGCTTCGAGTGAGCGAGTAACGCGGGATACCTCCCAGACAATCATCCTTACCGGTTATTGCTTTTCCTTCGAACTCCCCTTCGACGGGCTCAGGGCAGGCTCCTTCCACAGGGGCAGGTACGGTCACAAGTCCGTTGCATGGCAGTAAATGCTAGTCGCGTGACAATGGTAAGAGTACACATCATCTTGAACGGTACTAAGCTGACACTGGATAGCTTGGGCTTTCGCCCCACCGGTTTGCTCCGGTAGTAGCTGAGCCTGGCTATCCCAGATAGGCTCTACACACAGCCAAGACCTCGGTTTCATAGCACAATAAAAGATATGCGCCTGGTGGTTGTTCTGGCGGTTTTGCTAGGGGCTGCGCTTGGCCAGTCGGCTCTTGTACTTACCCCGCAGGGGCGTTTTCTGGGTGGCATCAACGAAAAAGCCCAGGTAGCCTACTTTCTGGGCATCCCCTATGCCAGAGCCGAGCGCTGGAAGGCCCCGCAGCCGGTCATGCGCCTGGAGGGCGTCTTTGGGGCGACCCAGCCGGGCCACGCCTGCCCTCAGCGCGGAGTCTTTACCACCCGGCTGGGGGGCTACATCCCACCGCAGAGCGAAGACTGCCTGAACCTGGGGGTCTGGACGCCGATGGCCGCACCGCCTGCCGAGGGCTATCCGGTGATGGTCTGGATCCACGGGGGCAGCTTTACCGGGGGAAGCTGGGCCGAGCCAGTCTACGATGGTACTTCCCTGGCCGCTCAGGGAGTAGTGGTGGTGGGCTTCAACTACCGCCTGGGTTCGCTGGGCTGGCTGGCCCTGCCCGCGCTACGAGCAGAATCGCCCGATGGCTCGACGGGCAACTATGGGCTGCTGGATATGCTGGAAGCCCTGCGCTGGGTACAGCGAAACATCGCAGCGTTTGGCGGCAATCCAGATAACGTGACCCTCTTTGGGCAGTCGGCGGGTGGGATGGCGGTCTGTACACTGCTGGCTACCCAGGCTGCCAGAGGGCTGTTCCACAAAGCCATCATCCAGTCTGGTGGGTGCGAGTACGTTCGAACCCTCGAGCAGGGCTTCCAGGCCGGTCGGCAGTGGGCAGAGCAACTAGGCTGCAACGCCGATGACCTGGCCTGTCTGCGTCAGATACCCCTGGAACGGCTATTCCCCCCCGAAGACCGCAGCATCGGGGCATTGCTGCGCCGGGTCGAGGCGGGGGAGTTCTCCGAGGTACCCTGGAAGCCCCATCTGGATGGAGTATGGTTAAACAAGATACCCCTCCGGGCTCTGCATGATGGCGATGCGGCCGGGATTTCGCTGATTGTGGGTGCAACCGCCCAGGAGACCTGGGGAGAGCGTTTTGCTGGGCCGTCCACATGGGACGATTTTGCCCGACGGGTTGAGGAGAGGCTGCCGGGTACGGGCTCGCGGGCCGCCAGGCTCTACCAGGCCCGGCACCCAGACCCTAGCGAAGCCTGGGCTTATTTCCAGACCGACCGTATCCTGCTCTGCCCTACGCTGGCGGCTGGGAAAGCCCAGTCCGACCACGCCCCCACCTACGCCTATCTGGTGCGCTGGGTCTCGCCGGTGCTGGGGTTTTTGGGCAGTTTTCACGGTATCGAGCTGCCCCTGGTGTTTGGAACCGAGACCCGCTGGCCGTCGCTGGTCTTGTTTCTGACCGCAGAGGCCATGGACACCTCGAGGCCTCTGGCCCATCAACTACAGTCTCAGTGGATCAACTTTGCCACCACCGGTCAGCCCATTTTGCTGGGCTGGCCGGAGATAAAAAGCGGCTATGCGATGGGATTCGATACCCAGTCCGGCCTGATTCCCGACCCCTTTGAGGAGCGCTGTGCCTTGTTTCGCTAAGACCGAGCTTATAGCATAGAGAGGTGCCGGTATTACAGGTCTCCACTGCCGATCAGTACCTGACTGCCACTGGCGATACCCGTCTGGCCGAGGTCTGGGAGGCCCTACCCCATGGCCTCTTCCCCCCATTCCCGCCGGTGGAGCTACCTGCTGGCCTGGACGGCTGGCTCAAGCGGGGCGGCTTCGGCCAGACTTTTTTTGTGGGAAGCGAGGTGCTGGGGCTCAAGTTCAAATCACCCAAAGGCCGTACCATCCAGGCCGGGGGTCTCACGGTAAAAAACGTACAAGGTTACGATCTGGTGCGGCCTTTTGTGGGCAGTTTTGGGGCCATGGGAGATGTCCTCGAGGCCACCCTGCGGCTGCGCCCCGGCCGGGCCTCGGTCTGCCTTCGCCGAAAAGGTAATCTGGCCCAGCCGCAGCTCATGCCGCGCTTTTTGTGGCAACACCAGGCAGATACCTATGCCTTCCATTTTGGACACCCCCTGGAGCTAAGGCGGTTTCGCGAGAGCCTTGGCGGAGAGGAGGTCGCAGGTCTACTGGATTACACCCCACTTTTCCCCGACGGCATGGGCGTGGGGGCAGGCAACCTGACAGATCTGCGCTATAGCTGGGCCAACGGCGGAGCCAGGCCGCCGATGCCCGATGTCTTCAGGCGATTGGCGGAGGCGATTTGAGCGTAGAAGGTGGACTGGTGGAACCGCTCTAGTGTTGGTCTTTGCACTTTGGGCAAACGCCCTGATACTCTACCTGGACATTTTCAATGTCAAAATCGGGATATCTGGCCTTGACCCCGCTCAATAGGTCGGGCAGCGGATGCACGATGTCAAAAAACTCGTTGCACCTGCGGCAGACCATATGCAGATGCCCGTCCAGATTGGCCTCGTAGCGCAGGGCCTCACCGGGGCGGGTGAGGGGGAGCAGATAGCCCTCCTGGGTAAGAGCATCCAGGGTACGGTAAACGGTTCCCAGGCTAATGCTGGGTACGGCCTTGCGCACCTCAGAATATACCCAGGCCGCATCGGGGTGGTGGCCCTTAGCGAGCCGGACCACCTCGAGCACCGCCTTGCGCTGCTTGGTCAAGCGTTTCATGCCCATTTTCTTCTCCCAGTATAACCCACAAGTAGGCCGGGTCAACCAATCCAGACGCTTGTACCAAGCTTAAGTCTAGCGCGGATGGGCGGTTTAATAGTGGGGTGGTGTGGAATCGGACCATGGGGACGATCCCCTTCGGGACGGAGCAAGCACCGTACACCATGGGGACGATCTCCTTCGGGACGGAGCTAACTCCGTGCACCAGGGCGCTGTTTTAGGGGTATACACGAGTAATTGCAGCACTCACCCTATCGGATCTGGCCTAAAGCCAGCAGCTCCCGCCCACCCTCGGCCAGCAGGTCGTGGGCCAGTTCGTTGCCAAGCTCCACCGCTTCCTCGATATCACCCTCGATTTCGGCGCGGATCAGCTCGAGGCCATCGGGAGAGCTGACCATGCCCTGCAGGATCAGGGTATCGTCGTGCTCCACAGTCGCCAGCGCTGCCGCAGCAGAGCCATCGCCAGCGTTTAGGCCGCGCAGAAATGCTCGCTCGGCAGCCACCCGCGCAAAAGAAGCGCGGTGATTAAGGCTGTAGGCCAGCTCCTCGGCCCAGTCGTCGCCCCGGCGCACCTCCAGTCCCAGGGCGCCCTGGCCCGGAGCCGGAAGCATGGTCTGGGGGTCTATGAGCTGGTCAATGCGGTTATGCAGTTCTAGCCGGAGTAGACTGGCCGCCCCGATAATGGTTGCGTCACACTCCCCTGCTCCCAGTGCCCCCAGGCGGTGGTCCAGGTTGCCACCCAGGTCACGCAGGCTAAGGTCGGGGCGGTAGGCTAGCAACTGTGCTTTGCGGGCCAGGCTGTTTACCCCGACCACGGCCCTCCTGGGCAGGTCTTCCAAGCGCTTGGCGTTGCGCCCCACCAATGCCTCGCGGGGATCTATTCTCTTGGGCACAGCAATCAGGTGAACTCCGGGTGCCTCCTGGGTGGGCATGTGCTTGAGTGAGTACACCGCAATGTCCACCTCGAGCCTGCCCAGGGCCTGCCGCAGTACTTCTGCCGCTCCAGGCTCGGAAGGGTTTTTGGACTGTAAGGTGCGAATTTTGAACTCGGCCTCGGGCCAGTTTTCTTTCAGCCGGTCCATTACCCAGCGGGTCTGGGCTTGGGCCAGAAGGCTTGCCCTGGCCCCGATCACAATGACGCGCATAACGCAGAATATATTAGCGGGAAATTGCCTCCTACGATAAGCACATCTGGCAAGCTTGCCAGACGCAGCCAGCGTTCCCACCACCTTTAGGTCGCAGGTCAAAAAATGTCGAAGGTCGAAGGTCGAGGGTCTCAGGTCGCAGGTCGAAGGTCAAAAGCTATCAGCTATGGGCTATCGGCTAATGGAAGGTCGAAAGTCGAGGGTCGAAGCTTTTGACCCGAGACTCGAGACTTGTGACACTATTTTAAGATGGAAAACTCACTCCGCCTTCGCTTTCCCCAAAGCCCTGAGTAATTCCTGGGCCTCGTTTAGCCTGGCCTGAACCTCGTGCAACTGCTGTTCCAGGCTTCCGGGCGGGGGAAGCCGGGCCTCGTGCAGGCTTTTGCGCATCTCGTCCATGCTGTTTACCACAATGCCCACCAGCAGGTTCAAAAACACCAGCGTACCCAGTAGCACAAACGAGAGCATATACCCCGCGGCAAGCAGGGGCTGGGCCATAGGCTGGGTACACAGGGCGGGATCGGGCAGGTCGAAGCGTTCGCAGCCGAAATACTGGATGCGAAAAACATCCACCCAGCCCTCCAGGGTCAGGATGCTAAAAAGGGTGAGCAGCGAGGTATGCAGGTTGGCAAAGTGGAAGGGGTCGTTGGCGCCGAACAAGAACACCCCGGCCACCGCATAGACGTAGAGCAGCAGTAGCATCAGGACCAGCACATAGCCTACCGAGGGCAGGCTACGAAATAGCGCGCCCAGGATAACCTGAAGCTCGGGGACGGTGCGGAGCAAGCGCAAAACCCGCAGCAGACGCAGCAGTCGGGCCACCACTGCGTAGGCCCCTAGCCCCGGTAGTAAGCTCCCGACCACGATGGCGAAGTCGAAGACGTTCCAGCCGTTGTGGAAATAGCGCAGCGGGCGCGGCCACTCGGCCGCCATTCGTAGCACTACCTCGATGGCAAAAATTGCCAGCACCAGGTTGTTGAGCAGGTGGAGGGTGGGGCCATACCGCTCCATCAAAGGGGGGTAGGTCTCGAGCCCCACCACCACCGCCGCGAACAGGATAATTGCTGTCACAAAGTGATTAAAACGAGCCGATTCCACCAAGCGGGCCAGGGCGTTGGGCGCAGAATTGCTCACCCGCAAAGTATAAGTGCTTGGTGGTGTGTTTGTTGCTGACCCTTCCAAGCGCACATTCGGGTAGTGTGACTGCAAGGTGTATGAGGCCTCTAGAGCTATGCCTAAGTGGTCGATTCTATAAATACGATAGCGCGTAGATTTTGCCTTTACGGCTCAAGGCCATCATCAATTACGTCACCAAACTTTTGACCCAGACCACTAAGGGGCTGTCCCCGGTAAGAGTAATCTTAAAGCAGCCCCAAACACAAAACCAGGTTACCGCTTTAGATAATGGCAGATTCCTTGATGGCTTTTCACGCCAGGCGCAACTTGCAGTAAAATTCTAAGGGTGAACCCCGAAGAGCTGCTGCAAACCCTGATCGTTCGCACAGGGTTTACCCAGCAGCAGATGCGTACACTGCGGAGTCTTGAGCCGGTTGCTTCCCCGCTGGCCTCGGAGATTGCACTGGCTTTTTACGACTATCTGGGCCGGGACCCCGAGATGCACCAAATCCTGTGGAGCGTGCCCGGCCGGGTCGAGAGGCTATACCAGTCGTTTGCAGACTGGTACCGGGAGCTTTTTGCTGGCTGCTATGATGCCCAGTATGCCAGCAGACGCATGTATATTGGCCTGGTACACGCGCGGGTAGGGGTCCGGCCAGGTCACCTGATCCCCGCTTTTGGAATTGTGCAGGAACTGACCCTCGAGCACCTGCGCAACGTTTTGCGTGGAGCCGAGATACTTGCCGCCATTAGCGCCTTTGAAAAAATCATCACCATCGAGATCGCCCTCATGCAGGAGAGCTACTTTACTGCGCTGTGGGAAGGGCTGAAGCTGACCCAGGATCAGCGCCAGGCCCTGATCGAGGGCGCCCGGGTTCTGCTGGAAAAGGCCCGCTAAATTTAGAGCATGATACAGGCCATTCTCTTTGACCTCGACGAGACCTTGATCCTCGATCATCCGGTCTCGCTACATGCCCTGCAAAGTTGCGCCTTTTATGCTGCTTCCTGGTACAGCCTGGATCTCCCGCGCCTGGTGCAGGCCGCCGAGGAGGCAGCAGTACGGCTCTGGCAGACCTCTGGAGTCTTTGAGTATACCCAGCGCATCGGTCACAGTGCGGCTGAGGGGCTCTGGGCCCGCTACGAGGTGCAGACCCACCCCGCCCTCCTTACGCTGCACCAGTGGGCAGCGGGCTTTCGCCTGGAGGTCTGGAAAGAATCCCTGGCCGACCAGGGGATACAAGACCATCCCCTGTGCGAAGCCCTGACCCAGCGCTTCTTTTGTCAACGACGGTTGTACCCGCGCTACCCGGAGGTTGACCAGTTACTCAAGGCCCTGTCTGGCTACAAGCTAGGCCTCGTTACCAACGGAGTGCCTGATTTGCAGCGCGAAAAGCTTCAGGGTTCCGGACTGCTGGGCTACTTTCAGGCCATTGCCGTCTCCGGTGAGCTCGACATTGGCAAGCCCCAGCGCGGTATCTTCGAGCACATCTGCAAGCAGCTAGATGTGGAGCCCTCGGCCTGTGTGATGGTGGGCGACAACCCCGGGCGCGATGTGGCCGGCGCTGCCAACGCGGGCATGAGATCGGTCTGGGTCGAGCGCGGCTTTAAGCCCAAAGACCCCAGGTATGCGGCAGACCTCGAGGTTACCAACCTGCTACAGATGCTACCCTGGCTAAAGGCTTTGTGACTTACCAGTATGCCCACCAGTACTCAGCCCCCAACCGCGATAACACTTTGCAAAGTGTGTTGTGTGGTTGTTTTTCACTACCTGCGCATCTTCTACCAAAGAGATCGCGGAGTGTGTAGACGAGGGTCGAACCGCAGTCTGCCCGTACTGTTGAATAGATTCCATCCCCGGCTCAGCAGCGGGGACTTAAGACGAGCGAGGAATTACTAAGCCAGATGCAGGCAATTCCTGGTGAAAAAACAGCCCATAGCCTGTCGTTGTTCACTCCAAAATGTCATTGTTGCTGCGCATGTACTGAGCCTGCCGAAGGAGCCTGCCCTGAGCCTGCCGAAGGGGCAGTAGAGGGGGGCTCACCATGGCAGTTAGCTATTGAAACGATGTCTATCTGAGATGGCTGCTCAGCGCAGCGCTTTCAAGGCCAGCTTGATGAGCTCCTGGGTGCCGGACTCGGGGCTTTTCTGGGCGATCTCGGCCACCACGCTGCGCACCTGACCCTCGCGGAAACCCAGCGTGACCAGGGCAAGCTCGGCCTCCTGGGTGCTGGAAGTGCGTACAATAGCCCCGCCTTCACCCATCAGGTGGGCGGGAACCTTACCCCGCAGCTCGAGCGCAATCCGTTCCGCCAGTTTCTTGCCCACACCCTGAGCAGCCGTTAGCAAGCCCAGGTCGCCCTCGGTCAGCGCCCTGGCCAGCAGCGCAGGGCTTTGCGAAGAAAGCAGGTTGAGGGCAACCCTTGGCCCCACCCCCGAGACCGAGAGCAACAACTCAAACAGTTCCAGGCTGCGCTCGTCGGCAAAACCATAAAGGGACAGCTCATCTTCGCGAACAATTAGCTTAGTGTGCAGGGTGGCCGTCTGCCCTTCGGTCAACTGGGCCAGCGTAGAGCCGGGGCAGCCTGCTTCGAGGCCTACTCCGCCAACCAGCAAAACCACACTATTTAGGCCCTTTTTGAGCACCGTCCCCTTTAGGCAACGAATCACAAGAACAGTTTACTTTCCGCTATACCTGGGTGGCCGCTTCTGCAAGAAGGCCTGTACTCCCTCTTGATGGTCCTCGGTACGGCCCGCGACCTCTTGTAGCAGGGCCTCGTACTCAAGCATCTCCTGAAGCGTCGCGCTGGCGCTGCGTTGCAGGGCCCGCTTGATTAATCCATAGGCCCTGGTGGGACCCTGGGCCAGCCCGGCGGCAAGTCTGCCCACCTCCTCGGCAAAAGTGTCCACTGCGACCACCCGGTTTACCAGGCCCATGGCCAGGGCTTCCTGGGCCTCGATCCGACCCGACAGGGCTTCTATCTCGAAGGCTCGAGCATAGCCAACGATGCGGGGCAGATGATAGTTCATGCCCGCATCGGGAATCAGGCCGATTTTGCTAAACCCGCTGCTGAATACGGCATCCGCGGCTGCCACCCGTAGATCGCAGGCCAGGGCCAGCGACATCCCGGCCCCGGCTGCTGCCCCATGGACGGCGGCAATAACTGGCTTTTCCAGGCTGACGATATTCTCCACCACGGTCTGGTAGTGGCGAAGGTGGGACTTGTAGGAGACAATTTTGCCCTCAAACTCGCGCAAATCCTGCCCCGAGCAAAAACCCCGCCCTGCACCACGCAAAACCACTACCCGAACCTCGGGCTGGGCGGCTTCTTTGCCAAAAGCCTTGCCGAGTTCGCGCAGCATCTCGGTGGTAAAGGCATTCACGGTATCTGGCCGGTTCATGGTCAGGGTCACGATGCCGTTTTGAAAATCACTTAGCAGCACACTCATGAGTCCTCCTGGTCTGGCGGGCTGGCCTGCATCCGTCTTAACAGTCTTATCTGTCCCGCATGGTAGAGATCGTGGTTGGCTGCGCCGAATGCGTGTTCGGCCAGCGTCCACCGGCCCCATTTCTGCTCCAGGTCTGCGGGCTCCAGGGCAGCCACTGCCCGCCGCAGCTCCAGATGAGCCTGGTGCAGGAGCGCCAGGTCTACTTTCCAGGCTCTGGCCGTGGGCTTGTTCGGTATGGCCGGAAAGTTAGAGGGCCTGCGAGGAAAGGAGCCTCGCTCCCGCTCCCTTAGCAAGGCGCCAGTGGCCAGGTATTTCCAGTACGCACAGTGCAGCACATACTCCCAGATACAGTGACGCTGTGGCTGGGGCCGCCAGAGCGCCTCCCGGACCCCAACCCCTCGCAGCGAACTGCGCAGGTTGGAACCATGCCAGGTGGGCTTATTGTAGGCCTGGTCGAGCAAGGTAAGAATCAGTTGGATACTTGGTTCAGCCATAGCGTCTGTGACAAGGGGATGGGGATAATGTACAGCCAACAGCCTCAGCTCTTTCTCCTGAGCGCCCCTGCACCCCTGCTCTCCTCACTTCCCTTTCCACTGCGGCCTGCGCTTTTCCACAAAAGCGGTGGTGCCCTCCTGCTTGTCTTCGCTGCCAAAAGCGATCAGGAAGTTGCTGCGCTCAAAACCCAGCCCGTGCTCCAGGCTCAGGTCCCGGGCGCGGTTAACTGCGTCTTTGGCCAGTCGCACCGCCAGGGGTGCGCGGCCCGCAATGGCCTGGGCCAGCTCGAGGGCCTCCTCGAGGTAAAGCTCAACTGGAACCACCCGGTTGACCAGCCCGTGTTGCAGCGCTTCCCAGGCCGAGAACACCCGGCCCGCCAGTATCATCTCCATCGCTAGGTACTTCCCCACCTGTCGGGTCAGGCGCTGGGTGCCGCCTCCGCCGGGAATGATGCCCAGGTTAAGCTCCGGCTGGGCGAATCTGGCGGTGTCGGAAGCCACAATCAGATCGCAGAGCATGGCCAGCTCAGAGCCGCCCCCATAGGCATAGCCCGAGACAGCGGCAATAAGGGGCTTGCGAACCTTGCGCAAAACCTCGTATTGGTCGGCCCTAAGACCCTTCATCAGCTCGGCCAGGGAGGTCTGTTGAAACTCGGCAATATCGGCCCCTGCGGCAAAAGCCCGCTCGTTGCCGGTGATGACCATGGCCCCAATGGCTTGGTCCTGATCGAAAGCCAGCATGGCCTGGGCCAGCTCGCTCAGGGTTGGGGTATTGAGGGCGTTGAGCTGCCGAGGCCGGTTGAGCCTGACCAGCCCCACCTTAGCGTGGGTCTCCACCAGGATGTTCTGGTACATGGCGTCCCCTACTTGAGCCGATCGGGCGGGAAGCGCTCGTTTTCCCAACAGTCAATGAATGCTGTGCCCGCTGCCAGCTTTGCACTATGGGGAACCCCGCCAGGGATGTGGTAATAGTCGCCCTTGCGGAAAACTCGCTTCTCGCCGCCAATAATAAACTCTACCTCGCCCTCCAGCACCACGCCCCACTGCCCGTCGTGGGCGTGCTCGGGCACAAAAGTCTCCTGGGCAACCTGGGCGAAGCCCACCTGCCCTTTGTGCCCCGACAGCACTGCCATCTGCATCCCCTGCCAGATTTCGACCTGCTTGAAGGCTTTGAACCATTCGGGAAAGATCTGCATGTTTTTGACCTCGGCTTATAGCTTATAGCCAATAGTCTATAGTCTATAGTCTATAGTCTAAGTTGATAGTAATAACAAAGCCAGGTTGTGATTCGCTACAGGCCTTGGCTATCGGCTGCCAGCGTGTTAGCATTCACAGTTAGCTATGGGTTTGATCGTGCAAAAGTACGGTGGTACCAGTCTGGGCGACCTCGATCGCATTCGCAAGGTAGCCCAGCGCATTGAACACTACCGCCAGAAGGGCCACCAGATTGCAGTGGTGGTCTCGGCCATGGGGCGCATGACCGATGAACTGATTGCTCTGGCCAAACGGGTCAACAAGCGCCCGCCGCAGCGTGAGCTAGATATGCTCACCACTATTGGCGAGCAGCAGTCGGTGGCCTTGCTCTCGATGCAGCTCAACGCGATGGGGATACCGGCCAGGGGCTTAACCCAAAACCAGATTGGCATTACCACCGATGGGCGCTATGGCGATGCCCGAATTCTGCGGGTAGAGCCCACGCTTGTGCAGCAACTACTGGACAGGAGAGAAGTGGCAGTTATCGCGGGCTTCATGGGTACTACCCCCCAGGGCGAATTGACCACCTTAGGCCGAGGTGGATCCGATACCACTGCAGTGGCCATCGCGGCGGCCCTAGGGGCGGACGAGTGCGAAATATTTACCGACACCGAGGGGGTCTACACCACCGACCCCCATGCTATTCCCGAGGCCCAAAAGCTTCCCCGCATCGGCTACGACCAGATGCTCGAGCTGGCCGCGCTGGGAGCGCGGGTTCTGCACCCCAGGGCGGTCTATTACGGCAAGCGCTATGGCGTGAAAATCCATGTGCGCAGCAGCTTTTCCTATAACCCAGGCACTATAGTTACGGAGGATGGTATGGAACTCGATCGCCCTGTGACGGGTGTGGCGCTAGACGATGAAATTGCCCAGATTGGCCTGATAGGCATCCCCGACCGGCCTGGAATTGCGGCTCGGGTCTTCGAGGCACTGGGGCGCAACGGTGTGGCGGTGGACATGATAATTCAGGGAGTGCCCGGCCACGAGGCCAGCCGTACCCAGATGGCCTTTACCGTCAACCAGGATTTTGTCGAAGATGCCCTGGAGGCTCTGGAGCCTGTGCTGGCCGAAATTGGCGGCGAAGCCCAGTTGCGGCGCGACATTTGTAAGATTTCCATTGTGGGGGTGGCGCTGGCCTCGACACCAGGTATTCCGGCCCGGATGTTCGGGGCCCTGGCCAGCGTAGGGGCCAACATCGAGATGATTGCCACCAGCGAGGTGCGGGTCTCGGCCATCATCCCTTTGCAGTCGGCCGAGGCTGCGCTTCGCGCCGTGCACAGCGCTTTTGAGCTGGATAAGCCGATTGCAGGCTAGGAGGCAGAGGACCAGGCTCGAGTGTCGAGAGTTAAACTCTGTCTACTTTAGACCCACGGTATTGGCCATTCATCGGTTTTTCCGTGGGCTTCCAGAAGCTCGAGGAACAGCAGCGCTGTTTGCCCGCTCCACTTTTTGAACTGGTGAAGGCATTTGCGGGTATTCCCGAGTCCGGTAGGCTCTGGGGGTCAGGGTGAGTTATGGCTGGGGCCAAATTCCGATGAAGGCCTGTTCGAAGACGCTCTGGAATCGCCGGAGGCCACTACGTATAGCGCTGACCGGCGGCTGTCCTAGACGAGAGCTAACAGACGCGACTTGCCCTGGTAGTGCCAGCACTGCGCCAGCTCCTGGTAGGGCGAGTTGACGATGAGGCGTTCAATGCCTGCCCTGAGCGTGGCCGAAGAGGTGGTGCGGGGCATCAGGGCGCCTCCGGAGGCAGCGACCTCCTAATCTCCTCGATGAGTGGCGGCAGACCCTCCTTGACCGTCTTCCAAAGAATGTCAAGGTTGATATCGAAATAGGCATGGACCAGCCGGTGGCGCATCCCGATGGCCTTGTCCCAGGCGACGCCGGGTATTTCTTGCCTGGCCTCTGGACTCAGTTGATACGCGGCCTCGCCAATGATCTCGACCGCCTTCACCAACGCCCACACAAGTTGTCTATCGCGATCGAGGTCCTCACGGGAACGATTGCGGACGAACTCGCCGGCCTGGTGCGCAGCATCCAGAATGTGGTGTAAACGGATCAGGTCATTCGGACGCATATTGCTCCTCGGCTTCTGCCAAGACCTGCGCCCGGAAATAGCGACTCAGATCCTCAGGGGTGCGCAAATCTACCTTGTGTCCACCAAATAGTTTCGCTGCCTCCTGCTCCATGCCGGCGATATCGAATAAGGTTGGGATTCTATCCGGATAAAAGTCAACGAGGAGGTCAATGTCGCTATCTGGCCCGAAATCAGACCGCAGCGCCGAACCGAAAATGGCCAGCCGCCGTATTCCATGCTTCCGACAGAAGGCGCCCAGCTCTTCTTTAGAAAAGGAGACGTGGGTTTTCATTCTCCGACCTCCATCACCTGCAGGCTCTCGATCCCTCGTCATCCACGATCTTGACCCCGATGCGCTTGTGCTGGCCCGACTCGAAGGGCAGCGACACCGTTCGTCGGTAGGCTTCGATGAGCTCCTCGTCTATCTCGGCCTGGATATTCCTGGCCAGCTGCGCCCAGCCCTCCTGTTCGCCGACCATCGGGAAAAAGACCTGGCGCGGGTAGAGACAGCGGCGATGGTAGTCGGTATAGAGGAGCCAGACCGTCATCCGGCCCGCTCCGCCCGATTCGATCCTCCCGGTCAAGGTGCTGTAGTAGTCGAAGCCACGGATAGCTCATAGTAATCAAGGTTATTACGCCGGGTCTTCACTTGATCAACCCCAGCTGCAGCACCGCGTCACGCTCCTCGGCCAGCTCCTTTGCAGAGGCGTCCATCTTGCTGCGGCTGAACTCGTTGATCTCGAGGCCCTGCACTATCTCGAACTCACCGCCCTTACACACGCAGGGGTAGCTGTAAACCAGCCCCTGGGGGATGCCATAAGAGCCATCCGAGGGGGAGGCCATGCTAACCCAGTCGCCTGCGGGGGTGCCCAGGGCCCAGTCGCGCATGTGGTCTATAGCCGCGTTGGCGGCGGAGGCCGCCGAGGAAGCCCCCCTGGCTTCAATAATCTCCGCACCACGTTTGGCAACTTTGGGGATATAGGTACCCGCGTACCAGTCGTGGTCTCCCACCAGCTCATAAGCGCTTTTACCACCCACCTCGCAGTGATAAATGTCGGGGAACTGGGTGAGGGAGTGGTTGCCCCAGATGGTCATTCGCTTAATCTCGGTCACGGGCACCTCGAGGCGGCTAGCCAGCTGCGAGACGGCCCGGTTGTGATCCAGGCGGGTCATGGCGTTGAACTGGCGGGGGTTTAAGTTAGGAGCGTTTTTGTAGGCGATCAGGGCGTTGGTGTTGGCCGGGTTGCCCACCACCAGCACCTTCACATCCTTGCGGGCGTTATCAGACAGGGCCCTGCCCTGGGTAGTGAAAATCGCACCATTGGCGGCCAGCAGGTCGGCCCGCTCCATGCCCTGTTTGCGCGGCATCGCACCCACCAGCAGGGCATACTGGGCGTCGCCAAAGGCCAGGTTGGGGTCGTCGGTGGGAACAATGCCAGCCAGCAGAGGGAAGGCGCAGTCTTCCAGCTCCATGATCACGCCGCCCAGCGCCTTGAGGGCCGGGGTAATTTCCAATAGTTGTAGCACTACTGGCTGGTCCTTACCCAGCATCTCACCCGAAGCAATTCGAAACAGCAAGCTATAGCCGATCTGACCAGCAGCACCAGTAACTGCCACACGCACGGGGGATTTCATCCTGAAGCTCCTTTCGTTGGGCCCTAACCCACTACTAGCCACGATAATAACGTGCCGGAAGCCAGATGTCGAAGGACAAAGGTCGGGGGTAGGTACACCGGACAGGTTCGGAAACTATAGCTGGGAGATCCCCCTCACCCTCTGCTTAGCAGGCGAAGTGCCTTTTACCCATCAACCTTGTCCATGGCCGCTAGGGTCTACTCGATAATGGTATAAGTGAATAATTATCAAGCTAAACTGCTAAATCGTTGTCATTTCGAGCAATGAGGAATCCTTTGCAGCACAATGTATTGTTTGCTTGTCAGCAAAAGATTCCTCGTCGCAAGAAACGCTCCTCGGAATGACACACTCTCCTTCATTGCGCTTACGACAACGAAACCACCTTTCTTGCGTCAAACCCTGCCCCTGGACACTCGACCCTAGACCCTTGACAGGCTGCTAGCGTAGCATAATCGCTATGGTTGTCAGCCGGTACTACGATGTCAAGCGCGATCAACGGGGTAAGCGGTATATTGAGCCCTTTGTGGTCGGGTCGCTCTTGCTGGGTTTGCCGCTCTTGAACAAAGGAACGGCTTTTACGCATGAAGAACGCAAGGTGCTCAGGCTCGAGGGCTTGTTGCCACCCCATGCCGCTACCTTAGAAGAGCAAAAAGAGCGCAATTATCGTCGCTATCGCCTGATTGAAAACGATCTGGAGAAGCATATCTTTCTGCGTAACCTGCAAGACCGCAACGAGGTGCTTTTCTTTGCCCTGTTTGTCGATCACCTGAGCGAGATGCTGCCCATCCTTTATACCCCCACCGTGGGAGAAGCCGTCAAGCAGTTTTCCAACATCTACCGCTACCCGCGCGGGTTTACCGCCTCGACAGACAACATTCACCATATCGAAGAAGCCCTCTCCAACATCCCCATCAACGATGTGCGCCTGGCCGTCGCCACCGACTCGTCGGCCATTCTGGGCATTGGCGACCAGGGTTTCGGGGGGCTGGCAATTTCGATTGGTAAACTGGCGATCTACACCGCGGCAGGGGGGCTGGGGCCCGACAAAGCCTTGCCCATCGAGCTGGATGTGGGCACCAACCGCGCCGATCTGATCAACGATCCGCTGTATCTGGGGGTCCGCCACCGCCGCCTGACCGGGGCAGAGTACTACGCCTTTATGGATCGCTTCGTGGAGGCCTTCCACCAGCGCTACCCCCATGCGGTGATGCAGTGGGAAGACTTTAGCAAAGATACCGCCTTTGCTGTGCTAGAGCGTTACCGCAAAGTGCTTCCTTCGTTTAACGACGACATCCAGGGCACCGGGGCGGTCACGCTGGCCGGGGTGCTGTCGGCATGCCGAATCAAGGGCCAGAACCTTTCCGACCAGCGCGTTCTGGTCTATGGAGCGGGCGCCGGCGGGGCTGGGGTGGCCCAGGCCATTCTGGATGGCTTGATGCGGGAGGGTTTGCCTGAGGAGGAAGCCCTGGAGCGTCTGTTTGTCCTGGACTCCAAGGGATTGTTGCTCAGCAACCGCAACATGGAAGGCTACAAGCAGAAGTTCGCCAGAGACCCCGCCACCGTCCGGGGCTGGCAGATTGCGGGCGAGATACCCAACCTGTATGAGACCATCGTGAATGCCAGAGTGACGGTCTTGTTGGGACTGTCGGGGCAGCCCGGCTCGTTTACCGGGCCAGTGGTGCAGGCTGTGCAGGCCAGTACCGAGTATCCGGTTATATTCCCTTTGTCCAATCCCACCAGCTCGTCGGAGGCTATTCCCGAAGAGATCCTGCGCTGGACTAACGGCAAGGCCCTGGTGGCTGCGGGAAGCCCATTTGAGCCGGTTGAACTGGGCGGCAAAACATATCCCATCGGGCAGGGTAACAATGCTTTTGTGTTTCCTGGACTGGGTTTTGGTACGGTGCTGGCCAAGGCCAGTGAGGTCTCCGATGCAATGGTACTGGAGGCGTCTTATGCTCTTTACGACTACACCAGTAAAAAGCACCCTGACCGTGTTTACCCTCCCACCTCGGAGTTACGCCAGGTCAGCCAGTATGTGGCCTCAAGGGTCATCCACCAGGCCCTGAGGGAGGGCCTGGCCCGAGAAGAACGCCTGGTGGGCCTGGGTATGGAGGCCATCCAGGCCTATGTAGCTGAGCGGTTCTGGCAGCCCAGGTACCTGCCCTTCAAGCCGGCACAACTGAGCCAATAGCCGATAGCGAATAGCCGATAGCTGCTGGGTGACCATAGACCATAGACCATAGACTGTTGGCTATGGTCTATCGGCTATAACCGTGCCAGACAGCAAACCTGTAACCATTGAGGTGCAAGAGTGGAGATTTCCGTATACTGGTTTTGTCAAGGGTATTTAGCCCGATTGGTATATGGATAAAAGAGATCGTCCCGTCTACATCATTTCGGTTGCCGCCGAACTGGTGGACATGCACCCTCAGACCTTGAGGCTGTACGAACGGAAGGGCTTGATTCAGCCCAAGCGTTCTGGGGGCAAGACCCGCTTGTATTCGGAACGGGATGTCGAGAAGCTTCGGGAAATTCGCCGCCTAACCCAGGAACTGGGGGTCAACCTGGCGGGTGTGGAAGAGATCATGAAACTGCGCGACGAGCTATGGGCGCTCGAGCAGCGCTTTCGAGAAGAGGCCGAACGCCTGAAAACAGAGCTCGGCGAAAAGCTGGAGGCCCTCAAGGCGCCCCTAGCCCTGCCCGCTCCCAACGAGGGCAAGGGCAAAAAGACCAGCGAGAAAGAGAGGCCGGTCTATATCATTTCGGTGGCCGCCGACATTGTGGGCATGCATCCCCAGACCTTACGCCTTTATGAGCGGGAGGGCCTGGTTGCACCAAGCCGCACCTCCGGCAAGACCCGCCTCTACTCCGAACGCGACGTGGAAAAACTAAAAGAAATTCGCCGCCTAACACAAGAATTGGGCATTAATCTGGCAGGGGTAGAAGAGATTATTCGTCTGCGCGACGAGCTAGACATCCAGCAAAACCGCCTCGAGTCCGAAATTGCTCGTCTGCGGTTGGCCCTGCTACGCGAACTTACACCAGAGCAGAGGAGCGGATTGCATAAGAAAGCAAAGTCGTCGGTGGGTTAGAGTGGCCGGCAGGCTGTGGTTGTAGCTTTACCTCAGCATAATTGGCAGCCGCAAGAGGTAAGCAATCCCGGCAAATACTGCCAGTCCCACCAGACCCCCTGCCGCGAGCGGTAGGAAATTCTGTAGAAAAAAGGCTGGAATGCCAAACTGGATTGCTACGGCGTGCGCAGCTAAACCGGCCGGAACTGCTGCCAGTAACACCTTTCCCACCACCAACCATACCTCGGTCTGGACCACCATCTCAAAACGCTGCAACCGTCGGGCATAAATGGCCAGACCCACCCAACCCGCAATGGCTGTTGCCAGGTTCAACACAAACAAACCCTGCTCGCGAAAAAGCCAGTAACCAAAAACATTCAGCAATGCCACCATCACCGTTACACTAACCGCCTGGCCAACCTGCCCTAGCGCATAAAACCCCCGCAACAGCAGCTGGATCAGACCCCATGGCAACAGAGCAAAGCCCAGCGCCATGACCGTCTGAGTGGTAAAAGCCCGGTTTGCCTCGGTGAAATTGTCGGTGATGGCAAACAGGCTGCCCACAACCCAGGGTGCCAGCGCAACCATCATGGCAGCCGCAAAGCCCATCGGCACTGTCATACGCTGCAAAACCCGGCCCAAAAGCATTCTGGCCTCGGCCAGGCGGCCGTTACCAGCAAGAGCCGAAAGCTGGGGAAACACGGCAATCGCTGGCGAGACCGCCAGCAGGCCCAACGCGGTAGTAAATATCAGCTCACCATTCTGAAAGCCCGTGACCGCTGCTGAGGGATAGGCCGCCAGAATACCCAGCAAGACCAGGTTGGAAAACTGCCGCACCGAGGTAGTGAAGGCAAACGGCCCCATGCGTAAAAGTGCCTGGCGGAAAGCCGGGTGCCAGTTAAATTCCAGCCCGTAGCCCCTCAGAGCCGGGAGCTGCACCAAAGCTTGCAAGGCGCCGCCTACTGTGACCGATAACCCCAGCGCTACCACACTGCTGGGAAAAAGCAGCATCAGCACTATCGAACCAAGGTTGAAGGCAATGGGACTAAAACTGGTGACGCCAAAACGCTCACTGGATTGCAGCATGGAAGAAAATAGCGAGGCCATCGAGATTGAAAGCAAGAATGGCATGGTCAGCCGGATCATCAAGACCAGCTGTTCGAAGACCGCTGGCTCTTGCAGTGGGCTGGGCTGGCCGTGGGAAAGAGTGGAAATCCACAGAACAGCGCTGGCAATTTGCGGAGCAAAGACTATCCCCAGGCCCAGAATTACCAGATTGACCCCAACCAGAAAGGCCCCGAAGCGTCTGGCAAACAGTCTGGCCTCGGCCGGTGGAAGGCTCGTCAGCACTGGAATCAGCGCATTCTGGATGGCCCCCTCGGCCAGCAGTTCGCGCAACAGGTTGGGAATGCGATAGGCTACCCAGAAGGCATCTTTAATGGTATCTGGCAGTGGCAAATTGGCCAGAATAGTCTGGCGTACCTGCCCCAGCAAGCGGCTGGACAGGGTTCCAGACATGACCAGAAGGGTGTTGCGAACGATCCTCGACATAAAAATGGTGCCTCAGCGCCGGGCACCACGCACCCTACAAAACTACACCTAAAGGCAGATTCTTTCCATGTTTAACTTGACGAACAGCCTGCGCCCTGACAAAAACGACCGCAGCGATTCCAGGAATTACCTTTGGCGTCTAAAGCCAGACCTACCGCCCCATCACAAACGCTGTGCCTTGGTCGAGACGAGACTGATGCGAAGCTGGCCGGTACGTTTTGGCTGTCTGCTGGGTTCAAGCAAGGTGAAAAGCGACCAAAGTAGTGCTCTATGATTGGCGGTGCGACTGCCCAAGAAGCTTACATCTGGTTGCCCGAACGTCACAAGGAAACTGCCCATCTGGGGGCTTTGGCTCACTAACGGCCGGGGATCAGGCGGCCCATACCCGCAAGGGACACGGTATGGACCATGATGCAGGCCACACTGGCCGTTTGGCTGCCTGAGCCGCAAATTTGGGATGCTTTACGAGGTTTGATGCAACAAAGCTCCAGATCGTCCAGGCCATTATGGGTCTGGGCTGGTGTCCCAGCAGCTTGCCCTCGAGTAGCCTTGCGGGCCGCTCACCGTTGGGCCAGGGCCTCGGCCGTAACCTGGTGTACAACCGCCCTGAATATGCCCCAATCGCTCCAGGTTGCTCCCAGCTGGCTAGAGTATTCTGGCGGGAGATTTTGGAGTTGCTGAGCTATTTGCAGTAGATCGGAGGTGCTTACCTCGTAGAACCCGCTGATCTGTTCGCTATGGTCCTGCGGGGCTGGCTGGCCTTCAGATGCCAGCAAGAAGATATAACTGTGGAAAATGCGGCCTTCGTTGTGGAGATAGGTGATGTGAGCCAGAAAGCGCAGAATTTCCATTTCCAGGCCGGTTTCTTCCCAAATTTCGCGCTGCAAGGCCTCTGCTACTGGCTCGCTCAACCCAATGCTTCCCGTTGGTAAGCGGTAGATTCCGCTGGGGTAAAAGGCTTTGGTCATGGTGAGTAGCCGCCCGTTAGCCCGCTTAACCGCCAGACACACCTCGGCAATATGGGTTTTGCGGGAAGCTAAAAAGCTATTTGCCCCCAGACTGCGGGTGACCTCGAGTGGTTTGCCAAAACGCAGGGCCAGCTCTTGAAGTTCTTGGTGCATATACCTATAAAATTACCACAGTCCAGATGCACCTAGCCGCGCCCGTGACAGAACACTCTGGCTTTTTGCGCCCGCACCTACCCTTTTTAGACCAGAGGAGGTCATGTAGCTCCCTCGCCTAGAAAGGGAGAATATTGTCCAGGGATGTCTCCCGAGTACCAAAATCCTGGGGTTGCAACACAGCTTGATTAGGTGAATGAGGCCGGACACGGGTTTATCGGGACGCTGGAAACTCAAGCGAAACAAGGGTGCACGGACTCTCGATATTTTGGTATAGCGATTGGGGAACGTGGAGGTGACAACCATGGAGGCCTACAATCCGCTGGTAACGATTTTGGCCCTGGTAGCAGTTTCAGAGATTCGGGCATGCTCCATCTGCTCAAAGTGGTCCGAGGAAAAGACTCCCCGGAGAGGCGGCGCTAGTTCGGCCTTATCTGTTTGGACGTTGGAGCATTTACCTTAGGTGGGTTTGTTCAATTCACCTGGACCAACTGGGCCGCAGGTTGCGCGGTTGACCGCTTCGCCGAGCTTTTTGGGGTTACCTCGGGCCTGTTTGCCTTTGTAATGATTATGGCCGGACTGAACTTTTTGCTGGGGTTCGAGCTGAACTCTAACCTAGCCTCTGCTTCTGGTGGGCGCCTATTTGCTGCCGGGGGCTCGAGCCGTCCTCGACCTCGAGCTTACCCGCAGTCCGCAAATGACCTTCCTGCTATGGTTCAGTGCAGGCCTAGCCAGCGTTGGCATGCTCCCCTACACCTATTTTGAAAAGCAGCCTATGAACCTGGCCTAACTGGGCGCGGTCGCTCTGGCCCTCATGACACTGGCTGCGTTCATAACGGGCATTAATGCTTTCTACGGCCAGATCGAACGTTTGGTGGCAAGATAGGCCGCTACCCGCAGGAAGCAACCGACCGGGGCAGTGTAGTTGCTGCAAGATTGCCTTTTACAGTTTCGTCTTTGACGATGTGCTCGGCGCTCTATAGCATTACCGGCGGGCTGTCGTTCCCCTGCTGGTTTGTCTGAATATCGGTGCTGTGTGGAACTTTATATCTCCTGGCTAGTGCAAGGGCCAACACTAGTGTGTTAGGCGCAATTGATTGCCCGACCAGGCTACCAAACCACTGTCAATCTGAGTGCTTCGCCCCCCTGCACGGGTTTCGCAAAGCAACTTTTACCAACAATGACACTCCCCAACCACCCTTCCCTAGGCCTGCCCTGGGTTTGTCAAGTGGGTCACTACTGTGCGCGGCGCTTTTGTCAACCGAGTAAGGCAGCAGGGTGGAGCACTGCTTGATCACTGATATTGCCCTATCAGGGTAATGAGTGGGTTCTGGGTGAAGCCGGTATGATTTACGTGGATATGGGGAGGTTGCTTGGAAGCTATACACATTGCGATTGCTTTTGTGTTTGGCCTGCTGGCAACTGCACTTAAACTGCCAGCCCTGGTGGGCTATCTGGCTGCTGGCCTGGCCCTGAGCCTGCTGGGGGTACAGAGCACCCCGCTACTGGAAGGCATTGCCCAGGTGGGGGTTTTGCTGCTCTTGTTTACCATTGGCCTGACCCTGAACCTGGGGGGCATGGCCCGCCGCGAAGTGGCCGGGGTGGGGGGGCTGCACCTGTTGCTGGTTATTCCCTTGCTTCTGGTGGTGCTGTGGGTGGTGGGGGTAAGCCAGAACTGGGTGGTGCTGCTGCTGCTGGCAGTGGCCCTGGCCAATCCCAGCACGGTGCTGCTGGGCAAGGTGCTGGAGCAGAAGCGCGAGCTGGTCTCGTTCCACGGGCGGGTAGCGGTGGGGGTCTCGATTCTCAAAGACCTGGCCTCGCTGGGCCTGCTGATTCTGATTGGGGTGCAGAACCCCAGCCCCTGGGCGCTGCTACTATTTTTGTTGCCGCTTTTGCGCTGGCCCCTTGGCTGGGTGCTGGACCGCAGCGGGCATAGCGAGCTGGTGCTGCTGCTGGGCCTGCTGCTGGCTTTGGGCGGGGGAGAAGTGGCGCGCATAGTGGGCATTGCCCCCGAGCTGGGCGCCCTGTTTATAGGCGCGGTGCTGGCCCAGCACCCCAAGGTAATGGAGCTCTCGAGACTGCTGTGGGGCCTGCGCGAGACCTTTCTGGTGGCGTTTTTCCTTAAGGTGGGCCTGGCCGGGCTGCCCAGTCTGGGGGGATTTTTGCTGGGCCTGGGGTTTGTGGCTTTGCTGCCGGTAACAACCGCCTTGCTGTTCTGGCTGTTTGTGCGCTCGGGGCTGCGGGCCAGAACCAGCTTTCTGGCCAGCGTAAGCCTGGCCAGTTATAGCGAGTTTGTGCTGGTAGCGGTAGCTATGGCCATGGCCCAGGGGCTTTTATCCGAGCAGTGGGAGACGGTTTTTGCGGTTGCGGTGGGGCTTTCGATGGTCCTGGCGGCCCCATTGAACTGGGTCTCACACTCTATTTACGAGCGCATGGAGCGTTTTTTGCTACGTTTTGAGCGAGGTTTATTCCACCCCGACCTCGAGCCCACCCGCCTGGATGGAGCAGCCTGGCTAATTGTGGGTATGGGCCGCACCGGCGCCGCCGCCTACCGCTATTTGAGTCAGCAAAATCAGCCGGTGCTGGGGCTCGACAGCGACCCGGAAAAAATAAAAGCCCAGCAGGCCAAAGGGCGCCGGGTGCTTTATGGCGACGCCGAAGACTACGACCTGTGGCAGTACCTCGAGCTAGATGGTCTGCGGGGCATTGTGCTGGCCCTGCCCGAGCTCGAGGCCAAGCTGCAGGCCCTGCGCCAGATAAGAAGGCGCGGCTATGCCGGCCTGATAGCCGCTACCAGCTTCCACCGCGAAGAAGATCCGGTCCTGGAAGCTGCGGGGGCCAGCCTGATCTTCCGTCCCTTCTCCGAGGCTGGGGAACGCCTGGGCCAGCTGGTTTTGGAAAAAAGCGACACAAAGGCCCCCAGTTTGACGCAAGAGCAGCTTGCGAAAAACGGCCCAGACCCAGACAAAGACCCCTGGACCTGACCACAGAAGACCTCAAAGCAGCAGCACCAATACCTGAAGTAAGAGCAAGCCGAGAAAAAGCACCCCAACCATCACCCAGCCAATAGGGAGTATTTTCGGCGGCGGAGGAGGCTTGGCAAGCCGGTCAAAGCCAGTCTGTTTCAGGCTCTGGGTGGCCTTTAGCAGGGCTGCCAGGTGGTTCTCCAACCGGCTCAACACCCTCTGGCCGGGCCGCGGAACGGAAGGGGCTAGCCATCCTGGTAGTCTCAGGGCCTTGCTCAGGCCCAGCCTGTAGGCCCCCCAGGCCAGCGCAGTTCCCAGCAACACCGGCCAGGCCGCGGCCAGTATCTTTTCCGGGGCCAGAAATATTGCTGGCTGGGGCCACCAGGCCAGCGCAACACTACCAGATACCAGACCTAGCCAGCCCACCAGCAGACCCGCAGACCGCGCTGACTTTGCTTCCGGCTGCGGCCAGACCAGGGCCAGAAAGCGGACCATCAACAAGGTGGTGGCCACCGAGCTAAGGCTGAGCAGCAGGCCGAGCGGCTCGGCCCAGGGGGTGGTCTGGGCCAGGGCATCGAGCTGGGTTTTGGCCAGACTTCCGCTGGTCAAGGGGGCTGCTGCCAGGCTCAGGGCAGGCAGTACCAGCAAAGCCTTGACGGCCCAGGAAGGGCCAGGCTTCAGGCCGGTACTCAAAAAGAGCGCACCCTTGGCCCAGCCGTGATGCAGCACAAGAAACAGCACTGCCGAGACCGCCGCCGGCCACAGCTCTGGCACGGCCAGACCCAGCCCGACCCCCAGGGTGATCAGACCCATCTGGCTGATACTCGAGTAGGCCAGCAGGGTTTTGGGGTTGTGCTGTAACAGCCCTGCCGCCACCCCATAGAAAGCTGCCGTCAGGCCAAGCGCTATCAGGACCGGCCCCCAGTCGAGCCCCGGTGGCAGGAAGCGCAGCCAGCCCAGCACCCCCAGCTTGATCATGGCCCCACTCAAAACCGCACTGGCCGGGGTGGGTGCAGCGGGGTGGGCCAGTGGAAGCCAGACGTGCAGCCCCAGCACCCCCGCCTTTACCCCAAAACCCAAAAACAACAGAACCAGGGCCAGCTGGCCCTGCCAGTCCTGAGGGTGCAGCACGCGGGCCATTTCCAGCCCGCCCACCAGGCTGGCCCACAAGAGCAGCCCGCCCAGCAAAAAAGTCTCGCCCACCAGAACCAGGACAATATAGACCCGACCCGCAAACAACGAAGCCGCCCGGCCATCGTGGATCACCAGGGCATAGGCCGCGAAACTCATGAGGGCAAAAAACAGATAAAAGCTCACCGCATCCTGGGCTACCAGCGCCCCCAGGTTGCCGGCCGCGGCCAACAGGAAAAAAGCGAAGAAACGGTGTTTGTGGGGGTCGTGGGCCAGGTAGCTCTGGGCATAAATGCTTGCTAGCAGCCACAAGGGGGCGCTCAGGAGCAAAAGCCCTCGGCTCAGGGCATCGCTGCCAAAATGGCTGCCCAGCAAAAGCCAGGGGAGCTTTAGCTCGAGGTCGCCCAGAACCAGCAGCCCCAGCGCGGGCAGGACTGCCCAGGGCGCCAGCCAGACGACCGCTGCCCGCCAGCCTGGAAAAACCATGGCCAGGGCCAGCAGCAATGGCAGCCCAGGGGTGAGTAGTAGCAAGGCCTCCGTCATGGGCCGTGCTCCCCCTGGGCAAACCTGATTGCCCAGACCAGCGGACTGAACGGTGAGGCGGCCAGCAGTCCCATGCCCAGTACCAGCAGGCTGGTGACCATCGGGGGAAGTAGCAGCATCCAGGAGGTCTCCTGGCCTGGCCGGCTGGCTCGGGGCAGTTCGGCACTGGGAGCAACAAACCAGGCCGCGTACAGGATGGGCAAAAAGTAAGCCGCGTTGAGCAGGCTGCTGGCCAGCAGCACCAGCGCAAAGGCCGGGTATGGGCTCTCCAGCGCACCCAGGGCCAGATACCACTTGCTGTAAAAGCCCACCAGCGGCGGCAGGCCGATCATACCCAGGGCGGTCAGACTAAAGGCCGCCATAGTCCAGGGCATCCGTCTGCCCATCCCGGCCATCTGGCTGACTTTTTTAACGTTGTGCACCTCGGAGAAAATTCCGGCGCACATAAACATGGTAATTTTCATCAGCCCCTGATGTACCAGGTGAGCCAGACCCCCAACCGTGCCAAGCGGGCCAAGCAGGGCCACACCCAGAACGATATAGGAGATCTGGCTAACCGTAGAGTAGGCCAGACGCCTCTTCAGATCGTCCTGCCGCAGGGCCATCAGAGAGCCGTACAAAATGGTCATGGCCGCCCACAGGGCCAGGGGCAGATCGAGCTCGAGGCGGGCCAAGAGCCCCACCCCATAGACATCGTAGACCACCCGCACCACCCCAAAAGCCCCGGCCTTGACTACCGCTACGGCATGCAGCAGCGCACTCACCGGGGCCGGGGCCACCATGGCGATGGGTAGCCAGCTGTGCAGCAGAAAAAGCGCTGCCTTGACCCCCAGGCCGGCCACTAACAAAGCAAACACCAGCACCAGAGTGGAGGGCTGCTGGGTATAAACTGCCTCCAGGATACCCACCTGAGTGAAATCTACTGGGCCGGCCAGTACGCTTAGCCAGACTACCCCAAGCAACAAGACCGCCCCACCGCCAAGGGTATAGGCCAGGTAGATTCTTCCAGCCTGAAAAGCCGCGGCTGTGCCCCGGTGGACAACCAGAGGGTAGGTGGTAATGGTGAGCAGCTCGTAGAAGATGAAAAAAGTGTGCAGGTTGCCGGCAAATGCGATGCCGGTAGTGGAAAACACGCACAGGCTAAAAAAACCGAAAAAACGGCTGCGGTTGGGGGAGCCCTCCAGATAGCCCACTGCGTACAGGGTGGTCAAAAGCCATAGCCCGGCCGACAGCAGGCCAAAGAATACCGCCAGGTGGTCGGCTCGCAAGACCAGGTCAAGGCCAGGCAGGAACGGCCAGCGCAGCTCGTAGATGACACCTTGCCCAACCTGGTGCATGGTCCATAAAACCAGCAGCAGCTTCAGCACAGCGCCCGCCAGGTTGATGACGGTGCGCAGAAGTACGCTGGCCTCGGCAAGAAAAAATATCACCAGCCCCGGGACCAGCGAGGTGAGCAGAATGGCCAGCAAGACCAGACCGCCTTCGTTCATCGGTTAATCATCCCCAATTCCCGGCCACGCCATTGTCCAGTCTATCGGCCCACCTCCAGCAACCCCAGCACGGGTAGCGCAACCAGACCCAGCAGCAGCGAGGCCACCGCCAGCAAGAGTGCGGTTAGCTCCATGCTGCGGGGTACGGGACTGGGCCGATCTGAAAGTGTCGTGTCCTCGAGGGCCCGGGTCAGAATTCGGAAGACATAGCCTGCTGCCAGCAAGGTCCCCAGTAGGGTGACCAGCGCCCAGCCCCACTGTCCTGTGGCAAAGGCGGCCTCGAGCAGTAGCCACTTGGCCACAAAGCCTCCGGACGGCGGCAGCCCGATCAGGCTAATTCCGGCCAGGATAAAAGCCGCCACCGAGAGCGGCAGAACCCGCAAGAGCCCGTGCAGCTCGGCGAGCCGGTCCTGGCCAAAGGCCCTCAGCACACTGCCCGCCGCCAGAAACATGGCCGCCTTTGCAGCTGCGTGGGAGAGCATGAAATAGACCAGAGCAGCCAGGGCGTCCCAACCGGCTGCCAGCAGCGGGAAGGCCAGGAAGGGATATCCGAGCTGGGCTACGGTAGAGTAAGCAACCAGAAACTTAAGCCGACGAGCCCGGATGGCCTGCCACGAACCCCATACAACCGCCCCTGCTCCCAGCAGCCCAAGTATCAGACTGCTGGCAGGCACCGTAGTCTCGGGGAAGAACTCGAGCCATAAGCGCAGCAGCAGATACAGCGAGCCCTTGACCACCAGCCCCGAAAGCAGGGCGCTAACTGGGGCGGCTGCGCTGGCGTGGGCCGGGGGCAACCAGAAGTGCAGCGGGAAAAGAGCAGTTTTAAGCAGCATCCCGGTAGCCATCAGGGCCAGGGCCACCGCGCTGGCAGGGTCCAGGCCAATAACCTGGCCCAGGGTTTGCAGGTCGAGAGTAGCATACTCGGCATAGAGCAGCCCTACCCCCAGCAAGTACGATAGCGAGCCAAGCAGGCTGGCCAGCAGGTAGCGATAGGCCGCAACCAGGGCCTGAGACTGGCCTCCCAGGGCGGTCAGGGCCACCGCCGAGAGCCCCAGCAGCTCGAGGGTAACGTAGAGATTAAACACATCGCCCGATAAAAACAGCGCGTTCAGGGCTGCCCATAAGAAAAGCCCCAGCGACCAGAAAAGATGGGCAGTCTGTTTGAAATAGGCCCGGGCATAAACCAGCGTGGGCGCAAAAACCAGCAGGGTCATGAGCAGCATAACCGCGGTAAGGCCGTCGGCGTAAAGGCTAATACCCAGTGGGGGGTCCCAGGCCCCAACCGCGTAGCGCTGAGCCCCTAGCTGGGCTAGTTGCAGGCTCAGGCCCAGCACGGCCACCCCAGTACCGAGCCCTGCCAGCAAGGCTACCCTGACCCCCTGCGCAGGCCAGAGAAAAGCCAGCAGGGCACCGGCCAACGGAGTCAGCACCACCCAGACTATCCAGGGCAGCTCGCTCACTCCTCGGTCTCCTCGCTCAGGGTGGCCCGGCCAGTGGTCTGTTTGATTCTCAGGGCCAGGGCCAGGGCCAGGGCGGTTGCGCTTACCGCAACCACAATCCCGGTTATTACCAGAGCCTGGGCCACCGGGTCGGCGTGGGGGGTTGGGCTCTGGCTACCCCAGGCAATAAAGACCATGAAAACCCCGGTACCCAGGACATTGATAGCCAGAACCTGACGTAGCAGGTGGGTATGTACAAACAGGGCGTGCAGGCTCATCACCACCAGCCCTACCCCGACCAGTAAGAAGACCAGCGTACTCATGGCTGCTGCTCTCCCGCACTGCCTGGGCGCCCCAGCAGGAGCATAGCCAGGGTGGCGGCCACCGATAGTGCCACAAAAAACTCGATGAAGAGGATCAGGTTCTTGGCGGCCTCGAGCCTGTACTCAAGCAGACTGCCCCCAGCCATGGCCAGCACCCCCACCGCCAGAAAAGCCAGCAGCCCCGCTCCCAGGGCCAGCCGCAGTAGCCAGCCCGCGGCCAGTGCGCGCCAGCCGGCCAGGAAGAGCAAGACCAGCAGCCCACCCAGTACCGCCCCGCCCTGGAAAGCCCCGCCAGGCTGGTAAGCCCCCACCCAGAGCAGGTACCCCCCGACCAGCAGGCCAGGCGGCAGCAACACGCTCACCATGCCGCGCAGCACTGCCGAAGGGGCAGGTAAGCGCAGCTCGGTGCTGCTGACGGCCCAGACCCCCACCAGCGCCAGAAGCAGCACCGCCACCTCGAGCATGGTGTCATAGGCGCGGAAGTTGAGCAGCACCGCGGTGACCGGGTGTTCAACCCCGCTCTGGGGGAGGTGCTGGGTAACCTGGACAACCAGCCCGTCGCTAAAACCCGGCATAGTCAGTATAGCCCAGCCCAGCCCTGCGCTCATCAGCAGCGCCAGCCCGGTTAGCAGCCGGTGCTGGGCGAGTCTGGGTGGCTCTATTGGAACCCCCATATGTCTAAGGGTATATAGCAGCAGGGTACCGGTCAGCGCGGCCCCAATGGCGGCCTCGGCCATGGCCACGTCGGGCGCTCTAAGCCGGAGATAGGCCAGCGAGACCAGTAGCCCAAAGCTGATGAAGAGCACCACCGACAAGAAAAGGTCGGGGCTATACAAAACCCGCCAGGCCAGCCAGAGCAGTCCAGCAGCCAGTAGCAGATCCAGGGCCAGGCCCATAGGACCAAAGAGTGAGAGGGCTGAGGCCTCAAGCACCCAGTCCATCAGGAGCCACCGCCGGTCTCACTGCCAGCATCAATAACGGTGTGGGCAATTAACTGGGCCACGGTGGCGCTGGCCACCAGCACCGCAATCCAGATCAGAAACAGTTTCACCGCCAGCAGTACGGACTCGGCCCCCAGCATCAGGCCCAGCACCACCAGGCCCAGCCCCAGGTTATCGGCCTTGGTGACGGCGTGCTCGCGGGAAAGCAGGTCGGGAAAGCGCAGCAAGCCCACCGTCCCTGCCAGAAAAAACGGCATACCCAGCAGGATCAGGGCCAGCTCCAGGCTCACTGGACTCTCCGGTAAAGCCGGGTAAAAGCAACCCCAGTTACCGCTGCCAGGACCGAGAGCAGCAGGGCCAGATCTACCAGGGCACGCTCCTGCATACCCTGGCCCAGCAGCAGAATGGCCGCTACCCCGGTAGTGCCAAAGAGCTGGGCCGCCACCATCCGGTCTGCCGGGGTTGGCCCCCGCAGTACCCGCACCAGGCCAAGCCCCAGGTTAAGCAACAAAAACCCAGCTAGCCCCAGATACCAGTCAGTCATCCTTACCTCCAGTCAGCCTCAGGTCAAACAAATCGGCTACACGAACCTCGAGCTCGGCCAGGGCCTCTGGCAGGTTCTGCTCCAGGTCAAGGGCATGTACGATTAATCGGGGGCCCTCGATCCTGGCGCCAAGGGTGCCGGGTAGCAAGCTCAGCACACCGGCCAGAAAAACCCTGGCAGCCGGGGTTGGAAGCCGCAATTGATACTCTAGCAAGCCGGGGTTTAGCGGCATCCGGGGGTGCAGGGCCCTCCAGGCCACGTCTACCCCTCCTCGCAGGGAGTACCAGGCAAAGTAAGGGACAAAGCGCAGCAGGCCCAGGGGCCGCAGCCGCCACCCCGGCGGCTGGTGCAGGGCCAGGCTAAGCCAGGTGGCTGCGACCACAAAGACCAGCCCAACCGCCCACGAACCCGGCCTGCCCTCGGTTATGACCAGCCAGAGCAGGCCAAACAGGCCCAGCCTTACCAGAACCCCCGCAACCTGGTCTTTACGCAAGAATCATCCTCCATACGTTACCGCAGTAACCAGGTCTTTAGGCCAGAGCCACTCTCCCACACTGCACCAATTTACCGAGATTCAGGCCAAAAGGGCTAACCCGATTTCTACCCAGGGCGCGCCGTACAACCCTTTTAGGCCGGGGCCGCTACTACAACAGCCAGTTCCAGATTACGTCTGGGTTGGACCTATGGTAGTAGAACATTTGCGTAATCTCTCCTCGGCTTGGCGAGGGGGGGGGGATAGCCGGCCCCGCTCCGGCATGCAAAGTACAACAGGATAGAACCCACTCTATTTCTGGCAAATCCAGATCACAAACAGCTCTACTCCCGCAAGACCACCCGGCCCGCAGTAATGGTGGTGTGTTGCTCGGCGGCTAACAGGCAGAGCTCGAGGCCCGTTACCTCGGGCAGCTCTTCCACCAGCCTCGAGACCCGCAGCAACAGGTCTTGCAGGCTTTCCAGGTGGGCTTTGCCGGACAGCGGCGCCAGCATCTGCAGGGCTTCGTGGTCGGTAAGAGGGGTTATGCGGACCGCCAGAAGCTGTTCGCCCAGGGGTAGTCCGGTCAGAGCCAGGTTTAGCACCGGGCCAAACAGGGGGTCGTTCTTGACCCGCAGGGCCAGGGCGATACCCTCGCTAGCAGCGGCCATTTTCAGGCCAAAATAGCCTAGCAGTTGGGCAGTCTGGTCGTCAGGCAAAACACCTCTGGCTGCTGTAACCAGCGCCCGGGCTTCGTCTTCTTGTACGCCATGATCGGGAATCTCGCCAAGCGGCGTCTTGCGCCACCTGGCATAAGCATAAGCCGCTGCCAGCGCCCGTCCGGCCGACTCGGGAAAGCGGTACGAGGGCACCCACTCCGCCCCAAGCTGCACCCGGGGCCGGCCGGCGGTCATGAAGCAGGTTAGCACCGGAATGCTCACTCCATTGGCGCGGGCTTCTTCCAGGGCAGCCCGCAGGGCCTCGGTTACCTCGTCCACCGTTGCGTAGCCCAGGGGTACAAAAAGCGCCAGGAGAGCGTTGCAGTTGCTGGATAGCAGCTCTTTAGCGCACTCTAGGTACTCCTCGGCCGAGGCCCGGGTGCCCAGGTCGCGCACCTCGGCCACCGGGCCTTCGGACTTGAGGGCCGCCATAGCCAGGTGTGCCGGGCCCGAAGCGTTGGTCAGTAGAGCCACCCTGGGGCCCTGGGGCAGTGGCTGGTGGGCCAGCAAGGCAGCAATGTCAAACATTTCCTCGAGGTTCTCGGCCCGCACCACCCCGGCCTGCTTGAAGAGGGCCTCCACCACGGCATCACGCCCGGGCCGTACGGCCAGAATGGGTTTTTTGCGCCCTACCCGCCTGGCCAGCCGGGCAAACCGCCGGGGGTTGCCAAAGGACTCGAGGTAGAGCAGAATCAGGCCGGTCTCGGGGTCTTCTTCCCAGTACTGGATTAGGTCGTTGGAGGAGAGGTCTACCTTGGCCCCCAGCGAGACAAAACTGGAAAACCCCAGCCCCATCTCTCGCGCGTAGCCCAGCACTGCCTGCCCCACTGCGCCGCTCTGGCTCGACATGGCAATCCGCCCACGGATGGGAAGTCTGCTGTTCATGCCTGCACAAAGCTGCACCTCGGGGTTGGTGGAGATTAGGGCCAGCGAGCCTGGCCCCACCAGCCGCATACCGTAGTGGCGGCAGGTTTCTACCAGGCTTTTGATCTGCTGAGGCTCCATGTCGGTGGTGATTACCATCAGGGCTCTAACCCCGCGCTGCCCGCAGGCTTCGGCAGCCTCGAGTACTTTGTCTTTGGGGGTGGTGATCACAGCCAGGTCAATGGGCCCCGGCACCGCCTTGACCGAGGTGTAGGCCAGCATCGAGCCGACCACCGGAACCTCGCCCGCAGCCGGGGTCGCAGCAGGGTTGACCGGGTAAACCGGCCCTTGAAACCGGTTCAAAACCAGGTTCTCCAGAACCAGGTAGCCCACGCTCTTAGGGTCACGCGAGGCGCCCACCACCGCTACCCCCCTGGGGCGCAGCACCGGCAGCAGCGAGGCCACGGTAGAGACCCGTTCGCGCAGCTCAAACCTGGCCACCATCTCCGGGCTGGGTTCAATTTCAAAGCTCACCTCAACCTCGCCGGACTCGGTATGTGACTCCACCTTGTAACCGCTGGCCCGGAAAACGTCCAGCATCTGCTTGTTATCGGCCAGGGCAAAGGCATGGAAGCGCCGGATACCGCGCTGCACCCCAATCAGGGCCAGCCGCTCGAGCAGCAGCGAGCCCAGGCCCTTTCCCTGATACCAGTCGTCTACCAGAAAGGCAACCTCGGCCGAGGTGGCGCCCTTGCCCTCTTGCACATACTCCCCGGTAGCGATAATTCGCTCGGGGTCGCCGGAAAGCACCACCAGGGTCACTTTGTCCTCTCCCTCGGGCTTTCTGAGCAACAGGTCGGCGGCGGTCTCGGGTCTAACCTCGGAGAAAAACCTGAAAGTGCGGGCCTGGGGCGATAGCCGGCTAACAAACTCCACAAAAAGCTCGCGGTCTTCGGGCCTGGCGGGGCGCAGGATAGCAGTGCGACCATCCCTGAGCAGAATCGGGCCAGACTCGAGGGCATACTGCGGGGTGGGGGGTGCGGTGTAGCGCTGCATAAAACCGTCCTGCCCTCCAGCATAGCCGCAGTTGGCCGGGCAGACTGTCCTGCCCACTACCCATACCGTGTAGAAGAGAATGTCACAAGTCTCAGGTCACAAGTCTCAGGTCACAAGCTTTTTGTCTTGCGACCTGCGACATTTTTTGACCTGCGACCTTCGGATAGGGTGACGGAGCGGCCGAGGCGCATCTTGGGCGCGATCTAGAATAGCGCGCCGGCCAGTGCAATACGGCGTCGGCAGGAAGACTAAACTAACGTCTATGGCAACAAGGCCGCGGTGTTTCAGCGACCGGCCTCATAATCTGCGTTCATGCCGTCTTCACCGTCGTTTATTACTCTGGTCTAGGAGGCTTTTGAGATGTCCGTGAGAACAGCAACCCTTGCCCTTGGACTGGTTTTGATAGTCGGGGGCGGTGTGGCCTGGCTTAACCTGAGCAAGAGCCAGACCCAGGCCCAGGCTCAGAACCCAACCACCACGCAGGCCCAGACCTTTGATCAGAGTCGAGCATTTCTGGAAAATGAACGCAATACCATCGAGGTTGTTCAGCGTACGGCCGACGGGGTGGTGTTTGTAGCAGTCCGCGCTACCCCGCCGGCTGTGCGCGACTTCGGGTTCTTTGGGCCTTTTCTGCAGCCCCAGCCCCGAGACGGCACGGGTTCTGGTTTCGTGATCGATCAGGATGGCCTGATTCTGACCAACTACCACGTGATAGCAGGCGCCGACCAGATCTCGGTACGCTTCCATAACGACCCCCGCAGTTATCCTGCCCGGGTAATTGGTCGCGCCGAACCGCTGGACATAGCCCTGATCCGGGTACAGGCCCCGCGGGAGAGGTTGCGCCCCATGCGACTGGGCGATTCGGATCAGGTGCGGGTAGGCCAGAAAGCCATTGCGGTGGGCAACCCTTTCGGCCTCGAGTTTTCCGTGACCGAGGGTATCGTATCGGCTATCCGCCGCAACCCCCTCGATGGTGTTCGCGGGGTCGGGGCCTTTGTCCCTACGGTGATTCAGACCGATGCCGCCATCAACCCCGGCAACTCTGGGGGACCGCTGCTTAACTCACGTGGCGAGGTGATAGGGATCAACACCTTTATCTACAGCACCACCGGCATGTTTGGAGGGCAGGCCCAGTCGGCAGGGATTGGCTTTGCCATCCCGATTAACCTGGCCAGGCAGTACCTCAACGACCTCCGCGCTGGCCGTGATATCACCGCCGAAGAGATCGTGCGGGCCAGACCCCGCCTGGGGGTGATGCTCTCGGTGCTCTCGATGGCTGAGTACCCCGCCAGTATTCGTCGCGAGCACAGGCTGCCCGATACCGGCCTGATGATTCAACAGGTCGAGCGGGGTAGCCCCGCAGAGCGGGCTGGCCTGCGGGCGGCAACCCGCATGTTGCAGCTACAGACCCGCGCCGGTCAGGTGATCGAGCTAGGAGTCAATGGCGACATTCTTCTCGAGGCCGATGGCAACCCCATCACCAACATCAACGACTTGCGCGCAGTGCTGCTCGCCAAGCGACCCGGCGAGGCCGTGAGCCTCAGGGTCTGGCGGGATGGTCAGATCCGCGAGGTGCGGGTGGTTCCACAGGTGATTCGCTAAGCCAGGCGGTAAAAGTTTATGCCCTCCCTTAGGGGAGGGTTTTTGGCTTGTCGGCCGGATAATCAACCGCACTGCCCCCACCTGACCACACTGCCTTTCATCTGCGTTGCCTTTAAACTTCCATCCTCGGCCACTCCATCACTTAATCTATACTGGGCCCAATGTTGCGGCTCTTGGTGTTTGTTCTTCTGCTCAGCTCGTTAGCACTGGCCCAGTTCGACCCCACCCGGCAGTGGTTTACCCTGCGTACCGAGCATTTTGATATTCATTACCACGCGGGCCTCGAGCGTGTGGCCAGCGAGGCCGCCATCCATGCCGAAAATGCCTACCGGCTGCTCAAAACCGAGTTCGAAGAGCCGCCAGGGCGGATCAGCATTGTGCTCTCGGATCACGGCGAGATACTCAATGGCTTTGCCAATGTTGTCAACAACGTGGTGGGGATTTATACTGGGCAGTTTCGCAGCTCGGATTTTTTCAATCCCCGGCTTTCCTCCTGGTGGGAGATGATTATCTTCCACGAGATAGCCCACATCTTCGATTTATCGCAGACCCGAGGCCCGCTCAGAGACCGCACCCGCATCTTCGGGCAGCTACCCCCACAAAACGCCATCAAGCCCTTTCCTTTTGTAGAGGGCACCGTGCTCTACCTGAAGTACAGCATGCTGGGGGAGTCGCGCCTGAACGACTCCCGCACCCGCATGTCATTGCGTCAGATGACGCTTGCGAACCGCTTTCCTAGCCTGGATGAAATTCGCCAGGCCTACAGCCGGACAGGCTGGCCATACCTGGGCTTTCTGCTATACAACTACAGCGCCTGGCTGGTGAAGTATCTGGAGGTGCGCTTTGGCCAGGATGCCTACCAGCGCTTCACCGAAACCAATGCCGGTATGCTGGCCATCAAAGACTTCAACCAGCCTTTTCTAAGAGCTTTCGGGGTCTCACTCGATCAGATTTACGCCGATTTTGTGCGCTGGCTTCCCAGCCAGTTTCAGGAAGAAATAGCGAGAATCAAGGCCAGAGGTCTGACCCCCGCTACCAGACTTAGCCACCTGGGGTTTTTTAGTGACGGGGCCACCGACTCGGCCAATGGCATCGTGTATGCCCATGCTTCGCCTTTGCGCCGGGGCTTGCGCATTATTGCAGGCGGGCGAGAGGGCGAGCTGCTGAGCGGCCCGGCCCAGCACCCACAGTGGTCGCCGGATGGGCGCCACCTACTATTCACCGCCAGCCGCACTACCAGCCAGCACTTCGTGAGCAGCGACCTTTACCAGTTCGACCGCTTGGATGGCAGGGTGAGGCGGCTGACCGATGGTGAACGGGTCTATTTCGCCCGCTACGCACCCGATGGGCAAAGCATCTTCCTGGCAAAAAACACACCCGATGGCTCCACCGAGCTGGCCCGCTATTTTATTGAGTTAGACCGCATCCAGCCGCTACGCAGGTTTCCTAACCAGGACGGAGTAGTTCACTCATTTGCGGTAGCGCCAGATGGCAACTCACTCATATTGTCGCTATTGCGGCGTGGGGGGTTTCAGGACCTCTACCACTACGTGCTACAGACCGGGGCCCTAACCCCACTCACGCAAGACACAAACGTAGACGCCGACCCGGTCTTCAGCCCGGATGGGCGCTATGTCATTTACAGCTCCGACCCCAACCGGGTCTACAACCTGTATGCCTTTCGCCTGGAAGATGGCGCGGTATTCCAGGTGACCAACCTGCTGACCGGAGCTTTTATGCCCACCATCGCCCACAGCCGGCAGCACATCATCTTCACTGGTTATGGAGAAACCGGTTATAACCTTTACCAGATTCCCTTCGATCCCAGCACCTGGCAAAGGGTCGAGCTAAAGCGCCAGCCCCGCCCCGAATTTCAACCATTCGAAGCTGCCAGAGGCGAGCCCTACAACCCCTGGTACTACCTGCGCCCGTTATACTGGCTGCCGGTAGCCAGCATCGGGGTAGATGGCAGGGGCCTGGGTGGGGTGCTGGGGGTTTCTTTTGGGGCCTCCGACCCGGTTGGCATACATGCCTACTCGGTGGGGCTGGGGGTCGACAGCAATTTCCGGGGGGTTTTTTATAACCTAGCTTATCGGTATGCTGGCCTCGGTTTTCCAATTGTGCTGCAGGCGGTGGGAGCGGGCCCGAACAACGCCCAGGGCATCGGTACATCGTTCTGGTCGCCGCAGGGCAGCCTGGGGTTGCAGTATGTGCGAACGGACGCGCTCGAGCCGGCCCTCAACCCCCTGCAAAACACGGTTACCCACTCTTTCTCGGCCCGGCTGGGCTCGGTGGACACCCGCGTTAGCGACCTGTTTCGCGCACGCAGCAGCGTGAGCCTTCTGGGCACTGCCTTTGTGCGCGAGGGCAGTGCCGACTGGCACTACAGCGTGCTAGGTGCCCTGGGTCTCCAGTTTCGCTTGCCGCTGGAGGCTTCGCATCTGGTGGGAGTGCGCGTAGGGGGCGCATTTACCACCTCGAGGCTGGCTTTCGATGGTTTTGACCTGGGCTCAGTTCCGCTGGTGGTCGGCAGCAAGCCGGTGCTGGCCGTGCGCGGTTATGGGCCGGGTCAGTTGCGGGGGCAGCAGGCCCTGGTGGGGTCGCTGGAGTACCGCCCGCCCCCCTGGAGCATCGAGCGAGGACTGGGTAACTGGCCACTTTTCTTCGACGACCTGGGCCTCTCGCTGTTCTTAGATGCAGGGGCAGCAGGTTCTCCCCTTGACATGACTCAGGTGCGGTTTGCTGTTGGGGCCGAGCTGCGCTTAGGGCTAACCCTTCTTTATCTGGTACCAGGCTCGAGCGCCGCCATAGGAGTGGCGCAAGGCATCGGTGAGCCAGCCCCCAGGCTATACTTCAACCTGATCTTGCCTCGTTTTTGAGCAGGCCAAAGGACATGCTCAGCAGACCTGTGACCTGAGACCTGCGACAGAGATGTCTCAGGTCGCAAGTCTCAAGTCGCAAGTCAATTGACGTCCTGGATCTGCTGGGTGTGAAGGCAAATGATCGATAAGATGGCCCAGGCCAGTCAGGTGGCGCGGAGGAATTTTGAGCAAGCAACGCGCTAAAACAAACCCGTGATCTGCCCCTCTTCGTCCAGCCCGATCTTGAGCGCTGCGGGTTCTTTGGGTAGCCCTGGCATGGTCATGATCTCGCCCATATAGGCCACCACAAAACCTGCGCCGCACTTGGGCCGCAGATCGGTTACCGTCACGGTAAAATTCTGGGGGCGGCCCCTCAGCTTGGCGTTGTCGGAAAGGGAGTTGGCGGTTTTGGCGATAATGACCGGTAGTCCGCCCCAGCCTTCTTTCTCCAGCCGCTTTAGGGTTTTGCGGGCCTCGGGGGTATATGCTACACTGGCTGCTCCGTAAACATGCTGGGCAATGGCGGCTATTTTGCTTTCAAGTGACTGCTCGAGCTGGTAAACAAACGTCGGACGGCCTGGGTTTTGCAGCGCATCCAGGACCATCTGGGCTAGCTCCACCCCTCCCGCCCCCCCTTTGGCGTGAAGCTCGGCAAAAGAGACCCGCACGCCCTGCTCGGCAGCAAACGCCCGCAAAAGACCAATTTCCTGAGAGGAGTCGGTTGGGAACCGGTTTAAAGCCAGCACCGGCTCAAAGCCATACAGCCGTACATTCTGGATGTGCTTGGCCAGGTTGGGCAGCCCCCTTTGCACGGCCTCGAGGTTGGGCTGGGTGTAGTCGTCCTGTCCCCCATGAAAGCGCAGGGCCCGCATGGTGGCCACCAGCACCACCGCCTGTGGCGCAAACCCCACTTTGCGCGAGACCACGTTGACGTATTTTTCGGCTCCCAGGTCGGAGCCAAACCCAGCTTCGGTCACCACGTAATCGGCGTAGCCCAGGGCCATGCGGGTAGCCACCACCGAGTTGGTGCCGTGGGCGATGTTGCCAAACGGCCCCATGTGCACAAAAGCCGGCTGGTGCTCGAGGGTCTGTACCAGGTTGGGATAGAAGGCCTGCCTGAGTAGCGCGGTCATGGCCCCGGCTGCGCCTAAATCGCGGGTGAAAACCTGGTGGCCAGACTGGGTATAGCCGATGCGAATCTTTCCCAGCCGTTCTTGCAGGTCAGCCAGATCCGAGGCCAGGCTCATGATGGCCATCACCTCGCTGGCTACGGTGATCTCGAAGCCGGTCTCGCGGGGCACGCCCTGGCTAGGGCCGCCCAGCCCCACAATCACCTGCCGCAAGGCCCGGTCGTTAATATCTAAAACTCGCTTGACCTCAATGCGGCGGGCATCCAGCCCCAGCGCATTGCCCTGGTGCAGGTGGTTGTCTATCATGGCCGAAAGCAGGTTTACCGCGCTGGTGACGGCGTGGAAGTCGCCCGTAAAGTGCAGGTTGATCTCCTCCATGGGCAGCACCTGGGCATATCCCCCCCCAGCGGCCCCACCCTTGACACCAAAGACCGGCCCCAGCGAAGGCTCCCGAATGGCTACTGCAGACTTTTTCCCCAGCCTGCCCAGGGCCTGGGTCAGCCCAATGGCTACCGTGGTCTTGCCCTCTCCGGCCGGGGTGGGGGTCATGGCCGTTACCAGAATCAGTTTTCCTCGGGGTTGGGGCGGAACCCCGGTTACCTTAGCCATATAGGGGCCATATTGGAAAAGCGCCTGGCGCGGAATATCCAGGCTGGCAGCCACTTCTTCGATGGGTTTGGGTCGGGCTTTTTGGGCAATCTCGAGATCGCTCAGCATGGGCAGTTTGGTTATATCCATACCTTTAGAATACCTCTCCATAGCTGCGACATAAGTCTATGGAAAAAGCTGATAGCCTATAGCCGAGAGTCGATAGTCTATGGTCAATAGACGATAGCCAAAGATCATTACCGGGCGCAAAGCTTCAGGGTAGCCAGTTTCCGCCACATACAATTACCGCTAGCCGCCTCGGAAGGTGGTAATTCATCAGCACCGGCGCCAGGGCCAGCCCGGCGGTTGGCTCCACCACCTGTTTAAGCCGTTCCATCATCAGGCGCTGGGCTTGCAGGGTGATCTCGTCCGGCACCGTTACAATGCGGTCTACGTGGTGCTGCATCACCGGGAAGGTCTTCTCGCCAACCACCAGCGTGCGCACCCCATCGGCCACAGTCTTGGGGGCCTGCAACAGCTTGATACGCACCCCCGCCTGTAGGCTCTGTTGGGCATCGTTGGCAGTCTCGGGCTCCACCCCAATCACCTCACACTCTGGCCTCAGAGACTTAATAACCGTGGCGATGCCCGCAATGAGCCCCCCACCACCCACCGCGACCAGCACCGCATCCAGATCAGACACCTGCTCCAACAATTCCAGGGCCTGGGTGCCCTGCCCGGCCATCACCCGAAAGTCGTCGAAGGGATGGATAAGTTCGTAGCCGGTCTCCTGGGCCAGTTTTCGCACCACTTCCTCGCGGTTTTCTACCGTTACCCCCTGGTCGTAGACCTCGGCCCCGTAGGCCCGGGTAGCCGCTTTTTTGGTAGGGGAGGCATCCTCGGCCATCACCACCAGGGCCCGAACCCCTATTACCTGGGCGGCATAGGCCGCCCCCTGAGCATGGTTGCCCGACGAGACCGCAATAATGCCCCTGGGGTTTTGCATCTGTAGCGCAGCGTTCAGCGCACCCCTGGCCTTGAAACTGCCGGTTTTTTGCAGGTGCTCGGCCTTGAAGAAAAGCTGGCGGCCCAAAAGTCTGTCCAGCCCCTGGCTGGTAAAAACCGGAGTCCGGTGGATGTAAGGGGCAATGCGCAGGGCAGCGGCCTGAACGTCTTCTAAACAAATCATCAGCCCCATCCTATCAGCCAGCACTTAGTTCCGAGCGCCATTTTCCGGCAGCAACCTGCCACCAGATAGCCTAGCTAAGCGCTAGAGCGGGCTGCATGAGTTTTCTAAGAGCCGCCCGCGCCCATAGCGACGAAACAGAAAGGAGTTTCTGGGTAGGGCCTTTTTATGAAGCGTCTCAAGTCTCAGGTCTTTTTGGCTTGCGACCTGCGTCATTCAATGAGTCGATAGTCAATAGCCGATAGCCGATAGCCTAAAGCCGGAAGCTAAAAGCTAAAAGCCTTAGGCCTTCAGCCTTCAGCCTTTATTTGACCTTCGACCTTGGACCTGCGACATCTTTGGTGAACCTGACCGACACTTGACCATAGCCGGGCCTTGGCCCACAATGCCCCTGGTGGAAGGGGTACGGTTGGCGGTCAAAACCCTGGGGTGCAAGGTGAACCAGGTTGAGTCGGACGCTCTGGTGGGGCTTTTGAAGCCACTGGGGCCCCGGGTGGTGGCCCTGGAGGACGGGGCCGACCTTGTAGTGATCAATACCTGCGCCGTCACCACCTCGGCCGAGTCCGACGCCCGCAAGGAAGTGCGCCGGGCCCGCCGGGCCAGTCCTGCGGCCTTCATCGTGGTAACGGGCTGCTATGCCGAACTGGCCCCCGACCAGCTGGCCGAGCTGGGGGCCGATGCAGTCATACCCAACAACCGCAAGGCCGAGCTCCCTGGCGTGATTTTGGAGCGCTTTGGCCTGCCTGCCGACCCCCTCACTACCCCGCCGGGCGAGTTCTGGGGCGCGGGCGAGCGGGGCCTGCTCAACAACTACATCCGGGCCTTTGTAAAGGTGCAGGACGGCTGCAACGCGGGCTGCGCCTACTGCATCATCCCCCGCCTGCGCGGGCGCGAGCGCCACCGCCAGCAGCGCGATGCCCTTCGGGAGGCAGAGGGCTTGCTGGAAGCGGGTGTGCAGGAGATCGTATTGACCGGTGTGCGACTGGGTTCCTACAAAGGACACCCACGTGGTATTGCCGGGCTGGTCGAGGAACTGGCCCTGATGGGCGCCAGGGTGCGCCTGTCGTCCCTGGAACCCGAAGACGCCAACCACCATTTACTTGAAGTGATGCGGCGCTGGGCCCCCCAGGTGCGCCCCCACCTGCACCTCAGTTTGCAGACTGGCTCTAACCGTCTGCTGGCCCTGATGGGCCGCCGCTATAACCAGGATTATTACCGCCATCTAGTACAGCAAGCCTACGCGCTGGTGCCCGGGTTCGCCCTCACCACCGACGTGATCGCGGGCCTGCCCACCGAGACTGAGGAGGAGCACCAAGAAACCCTGGCCTTCCTCGAGGAGATGCGCCCCAGCCGCGTCCACGCCTTTACCTACACCCCGCGTCCCAAGACCCGCGCCGCTTCTATGCCGCAGGTGCCCATCGAGGTGCGTAAGCGCCGCAACAGGGAGGTGCAAGCACTTGCAACCCGCCTGGCTGGGGAGCGGGCGCTCTCGAAGCTAGGTGAACAAGTCGAGGTGCTGGTGGAGAGCATCCGCCAGGGTAAACTCTACGGCCACACCCCCGACTACTACGAGGCCGAGTTCACTGGACAAGCCCACATCGGGCAGACGGTCTGGGTAAGGGTACACGGTATAGACCGCTATACCCTGCAAGGCCAGCTTGAATCCATCAAGGCAGAGCCCGCCCGCCTTTTGGCGGTGCTTTAGACCGGCTTATGGAAATATCCCGGGGTTATGCGTGGCCGAAAACTCCATCAGGGAGGCGGTTGGCGCACCTTTGGAGGATAGGGTCGTGCGCGAACCGCACGCCCTGCAAGTTAACCGCGCCAAACTGTACCGTCACCAGACTATTCCAGACCCCTCCCAGCGGGAGAGGGCCGGTGTGCAGAGAAAACGGCGCCCGCCCGAGCCTGGTATGACTCTTCGCATTGCTGGCCCGAACACGGCCCTCTGACACTAGGGCTGCGCCTTGCGGCGGCTTTCCACAAACCAGCGGATGACAAATCCCAGGCAGATGAATAGGGTGGCAAACTGGGCCATGGTGGCCACAGGGCGTTCTACGTTGCCGCCGCCCACCAGGGTGATGAAATCGGGTACGCTGCCAACCGAACCCAGCATGCCCAGCACCGCCAGACCCAGAGCGATCTTCATGGCCAAGGGTCTTTGGGCCGGGGTCTTATCGGCCCAGATTCCCATCAGGGCAATTACCAGGCCCAGCGCTCCGGGAATTAAGGCGGTTATGGTAAAACCAGCCACCATAATTGCCAGTGTAGAGATCAAGATCAAAAACGCCCCAGTCCACAGGGCTCTGGCGGGTAAGCTGCTTACCATCAGGCACTTCCTTTCTGGCGGGCTCGGATAAACGACTGAATGCCGGGAATCAGGACTGCTAGCCCCAGTCCCAGCATCACCAGCTGCGAAATTACCGCAAGGTTGAGGCCCTCCCCCAGCGCCCCGAAAACTCGAGCGCTACCCAGCACCGCCAGCAACGACAGCAACATGGCTCCGTGCATGGCATGGCGGCTGGCGGCTGGGTTTTTGAGCGCTATCCAGCCCAAAGCCGCAATCAAGATACCAAAAAAGCTGGGTATGAGCGCGGTAAGGTGGGCACCGCCAGAGAGCGCATAAGTCAATAGGCCCAGCACGATCATGGCCATCCCGATCTTCAAACTTAGCCGTGGCATGGTACCAGCATAAACAACCCGGCTGTGGCTTACTGTAACTTCGTCGGCGGTTGGCGGTGCTTGAGGACCCGCGGATTCTCTGGGAAAGTGGCGGTCAAGTGGGAGGACCACGACAAGGAGAAAGATTCTTCAAATGCTACGCCGTCCCAACCGCTATTTGAGGGTTGCGCTAAGTCTTTAGAGCTTGCTCGTTCCTGAGGTACTAATTCACCCGGGCTCATAGACTGGATAATGGCGTGGCCGGGGGTGCGGATGATTAATCTATGGGGTAGATTATGCCTCATGGAGAACCCCACTGTTTTTGGCAAGATCATCCGCCGCGAGCTGCCGGCCAGTATTGTTTACGAGGATGATGAGTTCATCGCTTTCAAGGATATTAACCCGCGGTCTAAGGTGCACATTCTGGTCTGCCCAAAAGAATATATCCCCACCTTGGCCGACTATCCCCAGACCGAAGAAGGGGCGCTCAAACTGGGCAAGCTGATGCTCACAGCCAACAAAATTGCCATAGAGATGGGTCTGGAGGGCTACTTTATCCGTATTCACGTGGGAGAGAAAGGCGGGCAGGAGGTTTTTCACGTGCACCTCCACTTGCGCTCAGACGCCTAAGCGGCACAATACTGGCCAGGCTACTTTTGGAGCTTTAACCGCTCTATAAGGCGGCCGGTCTGGTTGCGCGCTACTGGCAGCAGCCGCTAAGCCTTGGCTGCCAGGACGAGGTAGCTGGGGCCGACCAGGGCTTGCTCTGGGGCAACAAGCTACGACAGTGGCTTAGCGGGGCTCTGCCCTGGCCGGTAACGATGTGAAGATAATTTTGGCCTCGAGCCGGTAGCTACAAAAGCCCTGAGAAAGGCGCAAAAGATCAGAAATCAGAGGAGCTTAGGAAAAAAATCGCTGGCTGTTGTTGCTCTGGGCCATTATGCCTGTGGGTTCTCGCTCTGCCGATTGATTTGCGACTCGTTGATGCCGGCAGCCGTGAGTACCTGCTCGGCTATCAGAATGGGCGCACCGGCCCGGATCGCCAGGGCCATACCATCCGAAGGACGGCAGTCTATGTCATACTCCAGACCACGCTGCTCCAAGACCAGCCGCCCATAAAAAGTGCCTTCCTTCAGTTCGACAATCTCGAGCCGCAGCACCTTAACCCCTAGCAAGTCCAGGGTGTTGTAAAACAGGTCTGGCCCCAGTGGTCTGGCAGGTTTCTCGCCGGAGAGATGAATCATGATATTTTGCGTCTCCAGGGCCCCAATTACCACCGGCAGGAACAGGTTGTTGGCGGACTTGAGCATTACAATCAAGTTTCCGTTTCCAGGGTCTACGCCCATACCTTCGATCTGTGCTACCACCATAACTAAAGTATACGGGTCTGACCTGAGGCTGGTCTTAAGAACTGCCTGGTCGTACCTATCCCACCAAACTTGGCGAGCATTAACCCTGTCGGTGGTTCTGGGAACCCTATAGACTATGGGCGTGAAAACGTATCCTATAAATATTGCCGGTGTTCATCGTGAGCTGCCGGTGGTTCAGGTGGGACCTGGTGTCGCAGTAGCCCTGTTCAATATGCTGGGCGATACCGAGGTGGTAGAAGAGGCCGCCAAGGCTCTGATCAAAAAGATGCCGGCCGATATTGATGTGCTGGTTACGCCTGAGGTCAAGGCGGTGCCGCTGGCCCATGCACTCTCACGCCTGACCGGAAAGCCCTATGTGGTTGCCCGCAAGACGGAAAAGCCGTATATGATTAACCCAGTTTCGCGCACGGTGATTTCAATAACCACAGGCAAGCCCCAACTCCTGGTGCTGGATGGTACAGACATCCCCCTGATCAAAGGCAAACGGGTGGCCATTGTAGACGATGTGGTTTCCACCGGTAGTACGCTGAAGGGTCTTTCCGACCTTATCACCGATGTGGGTGGTGTGGTTGGCGTGGTTATGGCGGTCTTCACCGAGGGTTCTCCCCGTGACGATGTAATCGCGCTGGGGCATCTACCCTTGTTCAAACCAGACTGAGCAGTTGACCTCAGATATACAGGTATTCACACTTAGACTCACGCTAATCGAATAAACTGTGTTCTTGGTGCAATAAGGGAGCGCAAACCTATGGAGACCTACCCCATCACAATCGGCAAAATAACCCGTCACGTGCCTGTGGTCGAAACCTTGCCTGGTGTTCACATCCCTCTGGTTGAGCTGATGGGTGACGTGGAGCTGGTGCAGGCTGCTGCCGAAGCGCTGGTCAAGCATTTGCCTGCCAGTACCGACGCCCTTCTCACCCTCGAGACCTCCCCCATCGTGCTGGCCCATGCCATGAGCGCCATTGTTGGCAAACCCTACATTGTGGTGCGCCGCAAACGACGCCCCTACATGACCGATCCCATCATCCAGGAGGTAGAGTCGCTCACCCTGGGCGTAACCGAGACCCTCTGGCTGGATAGTCGCATGGCCGAGAAACTGCTGGGCCAGAACGTAGCCCTGGTCTTTGATGTGGTCTCGTCGGGCGGCACCATGATGGCACTGGAAAAAGTCGCCAAAAAGGCCGGCGCCAACGTAATAGCCCGTCTGGCTGCCTTTCACCAGGGCAATAGCAAACTGCCCATTACCTTCCTGTCGGAAATTCCCATTCTGCAAACTTCCTAGGAGAGCTAGCCGGTTGATCAGCGTTAGAGTGGGCGGCTTTTACCACAAAGAGAAATTTACCAAGGAAGATTCAGCACTGGCGCTCTGCGGTACACAGTCGCCGTCTTTGCGATCATTTAGCTATTGTTTTGCTTGCAGATCCCGCTGGACTTCTTCGCCGGCGCGTGGCCCATGTGTAGCGACGAAAAGCGGCAGTGGCCGACTGGTGTTGAGTCTTTTTAGCCGGTTATCGGACCGCGATCTGACGCTGGTACTAGACCAGCACCGGCTCCTCATACACCCCGTAGACCGCCCTGAGCTCGTCCATCATCTCGCCCAGGGTGGCGTAGGCTAGGGCACACTCCACAAAGTGAGGCATGGTGTTACGACCTTCCTTGGCAGCTTGCCGCAGGCCCTCCAGAGCCATCTGCACTGCTATGGGGTCTCGCTCTGCCCGTACCTGGGCCAGGCGCTGGTTCTGTACCCGCTCCACCGCCGGGTCAATAAGCTGGATGGGCACGCTCAAGCCCTCGTCCTGGAAGGCGTTCACCCCCACAATAATGCGCTCACCCCGCTCTACTTCTTGTTGGAAGCGGTAACTTGCGTCGGCAATCTCGCGCAAGAAGTAACCCTCGTCAATCGCCCGCACTACCCCGCCCATCCGGCGGATCTCGGCGATAATATGCATGGCCTGGGCCTCCATCTGGTCGGTCAGCCACTCCACATAGTAGCTGCCCGCCAGTGGGTCGGCAGTGTGGGTTACGCCGGTCTCGTAGGCGATGATCTGCTGAGTGCGCAGGGCAATTTTGGCGCTCTCCTCGGTGGGCAGGGCCAGGGCCTCGTCGTGGGCGTCGGTGTGCAGGCTGTTGGTGCCACCCAGCACAGCAGCCAGGGCCTGGACTGCCACCCGCGAAATGTTGATCAGGGGCTGTTGTGCGGTAAGCGCGACTCCAGCGGTCTGGGCATGGGTGCGCAGCATCCAGCTCAGTTCTTTTTTAGCCCCGTAGTGGTGGCGCATCTCTCTGGCCCAGATGCGCCGGGCTGCGCGGAATTTGCAGATTTCTTCGAAGAAGTCGTTGTGGGCGTTGAAGAAGAAAGAGATGCGGGGGGCAAACTCGTCAATGTCCAGCCCACGCTTCAAGGCCCATTCAACATACTCAAAACCATCGGCCAGGGTAAAAGCCAGCTCCTGCACGGCGGTAGAGCCAGCCTCGCGGATGTGATAGCCCGAGACCGAGATGAAGTTCCACCTGGGCACGTTGCGCGGCCCCCACTCAAAGGTGTCAATGACCAGCTGGGTAGAGGGCTCGGGCGGGAAGATGAACTCTTTCTGGGCGATGAATTCCTTCAGAATATCGTTCTGGATGGTGCCGCCCAGCTTGTTCCAGTCGTAGCCTTTCTTCCTGGCCGCCGCCAGGTACATGGCCCAGATGGCGTTGGCGGGCGAGTTTATGGTCATGGAGGTGGTTACGTCCTCGAGGTTGATCCCCTCGAACAGTATCTCCATATCGGCCAGGCTGCTTACCGCTACCCCGCACTTGCCCACCTCGCCCCTGGAGAGCGGGTGGTCGGAGTCGTAGCCCATCAAAGTGGGCAGATCGAAAGCCGTGGAGAGGCCGTTTTGCCCGGCTTCCAGCAGCTTTTTGAAGCGCTGGTTAGTCTGCTCAGCAGTACCGAAGCCAGCAAACATCCGCATGGTCCAAAGGCGGCTGCGGTACATAGAGCCATACACCCCGCGGGTATAAGGATACTCTCCCGGATAGCCCAGTTTTTCCTCGGGGTTAAAGTCCTTAAGGTCTTCTGCGGTGTAAACCGGCTCGGGGGCGATGTTCGACAGGGTCTTGTGAGCAACCTTGCGCTCGGGCATCTTGGCCAGAGAGCTCTGATAGGTTTCGCGCATCCAGGCGTGCTTGGGTCTGGGCTGGGACATAGCAAAATTATATAACGCCTTTGTCGCTATGGAGTGTGCCTAGCGCTAATCCCTAAGCAAAGCGAAAAATCTCTAAGCGAAGAGTCGCCAACCCCACCGCCGCAGACCGACCCCTGGCTAAGTGGTCCGCACCATATATGCTGAATATTATTTGGCTAGAGCTGTTTCCCCTTCGGTTCCTAAGGACTTCGGCACACTGGGCTATGTTGTGCTCAACCCGGCACCTGAATCTACCTGTATGGCGCCATGGTTTCGTTGCGAGTTGAAGCACTCAGGGAGACCCCATCGGGGGCTTTTGTCACTCGGTCATAGGGGAGATCTCGGCGCCGGGAAAAAAGTGCTGCAAAATTTCCACGTAACTATACCCCAGCCTGCCCAGACCGTTGGCGCCAAACTGGCTCATCCCCACCCCGTGCCCAAAACCCCCGCCAAAAAAGGTAACCCGCAGCAAATGTCCATTGGCATCGCGTTCTTTTTGCATCGCAAAGGCCGAGCTAGGCATGACCGAAAAGTTGGCTCGAGGCTGGCCACGCCAGGGCTGCAATAAAACGTCGTTTCCACCCGTAAAAGCCCTGCTTGGGCGCAGCAAGTTGCGTATATTCGACTCCCGTCGTACCACAAAAAGCCCGGTGGAGGTTTGTATTTCCAGATCGGTCACAAAGCCCCCCGCAGTTCGCCTGAGCACCCGGAGGTTTTGCAGGGTGCCCAGGGTAAAGCCTGGGGCGTCAGGTGAAAGCGGACCCAGGGGGGTCAGGACAAACCTGGGTGAGGCCCTGGCCCGCTCGGGGAGGGTGCGGGAGAGAATGGCTTCTAGCTCTTCACGGCTCAGGCTAACACTCCAGCGCCACAAAGACGAGCTGGCATCAAGAAAGCCTTCGGGGCTGTGGTTCTGGAAAAACTCCAGAGCCTGGGCCTCGTTTTCTATTGAGACAGAAAAGGGGTTGGTCTGAGCCCGACCAACCAGATACGGTCGCGCAGGCCGGTCCATCCAGACCTCCTCTATGCTGGCAGTGGCACCAGGGCTGGTAGAGAAATAGAAAGCCTGAATGGGCCGGCCCTCAAAACGCAGAATCTGATTGTAGGTCGCTTCCACAGCCCTGGTAGTAGCGGGATGGGTGCGGTTGTTGTTGTAGACCTGCTCGCTGGTGGAGTCGTCTAGATCGGCTCCGAACTGCTTCCAAAAACTGCTGGATGCTCGCCGGCTGTAGGCATAGGTGCGCGCGGCAACCGCCTGGGCCTTGAGGGCCTCGGGGTGGAAGGTGGGGGGCATCTCGCTGGGGAGCACCCGCTTCAGGTAGTCCTGGAAATCCACCTGGTTAACTACCAGCAGGCCGCTACCCCGAACCTCGAGCCACAGCTCACCGGGATACTCCGGCGCCAGATTTTGTCGGGCGGTAGATAGCAGGCGAAACTGTACAGGAATGGCTGGGTCGGCTGGCTTTAGGTTTACCACCTCTTCCAGCGTATGATTTATGCCTTCAATGGTGGCTACCAGACTGCCGTCTTGCAGATTGAAGCCCACAGGTTGGTCGGAAGAGACACTGGCAACAGGCCGGAGAACCTGACGGTTAGGGCCAGTAGAAACCTGCACATTACCACCTAGAATGACTAACTGCAGGTTTGGAAACATGTACTGCGCATCAAACGAGCCAGCACCCAGCCGATAAGACAGCAGAACGCGAATGCTCTGGTCGGCTGACGATGGCGAGGGTTGGCTTTGGTTGAGCAGGGGAATCAAAAACCAAGCGGCCCCCAGAGTAGATGCCAGTACAAAAGCCAGTTGCATCGCGCTCATTCTTACCCTCTTGCATGAGAACTGAGCAGAAACTGGGCTGAGCCAAGCTCACCTACCGAATAGCGCACATGAGCCAGCAGGGCTTGCTGCAAGCGATCCAGTAGCGCCTTATCCTCGAGTACTGCTATGGCCTCAGTGCCAGGCAGCCGCAAGATAGCAGCCAGGGCTTCCAGTCCATCCGGCCCCAGATAGACCCCGGCCCCAGGCCCAGACGAGGCACGCTCCACCCGGTCACCATCCAGCAGGCCCATACCCTTGCCCCTCAGGTTGGGCGCCAGACCAGCGGCCTTGAGCACGCGCCAGCCAGCCCAGATCAGGGCGACTCGGGGGTCTGGATGCTTGGCAATCCCTTTCAGACCCGAGGTGAGCAGGGGCCAAATTTTGCCAGCAACCTCGGGCGAAGCGATGCGAAATGCCAGTTCAGCCAGAAAACTAGCATAGGGGAAACGCCCAGGGGCTTCCAGCCCGTCTAAACGCCCCACTAGCTCGGCCTGAGTGAGGGTGGGGAGGTCGTTGCCTGGTTTTTGGTAGGTCTGGTATTTGAGGTGATGAAACAGCGAGAGCCGCCCACTGCGTCCGGTGGGCCTCTGGGCCTTTCGGGCAACGGCCTGCACAGCGCCTTGCGGTCCAACAAACGACAGGATTATATCTCCTGCCGGGAGCGGCTTGCGCCCGACTATCAGCCCTTCATTGAGCCGGTAGCGTTCCACTGCCTACCATGTTATAGGCAGAAGCAGAAAGTGAGATGGGTGTTCGTGGGGACGTGAAAAAACGCGAGATTAGCAAATGTATAGTTTCTCATTATCTTAGACTACTTCTGCCCTCTTGCGCTGGCTGGGGTCGAGTACCCGCTTGCGCAAGCGCAGGCTCTGGGGGGTAACTTCCAGGAGTTCGTCTGGAGCAAGAAATTCCAGTGCCTCCTCGAGGCTAAACTTGCGCGGGGGAACGAGCCGGATGTTCTCGTCGGAGCCCGACGCCCGCACGTTGGTGAGCTTTTTGTTGATGTTGACGTTCACATTCAGATCGTTGTCTCGCGTATTTTCGCCCACAATCATGCCCACGTATACCTCGGTGCCGGGGTCAATGAAAAAGCTGATGCGCTCTTGCAGGCGGTATAGGCTATAGGCATAGGCCTGGCCTGCCTCCATGGCCACCGCCGATCCGGTGGTGCGGGTCTCCAGGCTGCCCACGTGCGGCCCGTAGGCGTGGAAGTTGTGGCTGATCACACCCTCGCCCCCGGTGAGGGTCAGAAAAATGGTGCGGAAGCCGAACAGGGCCCGGGCTGGCACGGTGAACTCGGCCCGGATGCGCCCGGAGTCCTGCTCCATATGCACCATCTGGGCTCTGCGGCTGCCCAGGGTTTCCATAACGGGGCCAAACTTGGCCTCGGGAACGTCTACCACCAGGTATTCGTAGGGCTCCTGAATTTGCCCTTCAACCTCTTTGTAGAGCACGCTGGGCTGGCCTACCGCGAGCTCGAACCCCTCGCGGCGCATGGTCTCCAGCAGCACCGACAGGTGCAGCTCGCCCCGCCCGTGCAGCTCAAAGGTGTCGGGTGTGACCTCGATCACCCGCAGGGCCACGTTGGTCTTTAGCTCCTTTTGCAGCCGCTCCCGAATCTGACGGCTGGTGACAAACCTGCCCTCCCGACCCGCAAAGGGTGAGGTGTTGGGCGTGACGGTAATGCTCACGGTGGGCTCATCCACCGCCAGGCGGGGCAAGGCGTCGGGGGCTTCTTTAGCTGCGATGGTATCGCCAATCTCTACCCCTTCCATACCAGCAATCGCCACAATATCGCCGGGGGCTGCTTCGTCCACTTCCAGGCGTTTTAAACCCTGGTGGGTAAAGACCGCCGCCACCTTGAGGTCGCGGTTGCCGTGCTCACCAACAATGGTCACAAACTGGCCCTTGCGCACCGTCCCCCGGTGTACCTTACCCAGGGCAATCCGGCCCAAAAAGTTAGAGTAGTCGAGGTTAGCCACCCGCAACTGAAAGGTACCTTGGGCAATTCTGGGCTCGGGGATGTGCCGCAGAATGGCCTCGAAGAGGTCGGTCAGATCGGGTTTGGGGCTGTCACCCAGCCAGGCTGTTCCCTCACGCCCAACGGCGTACAAATGGGGGAAATCGAGCTGGTCATCACTAGCACCCAGTTCGGCCATCAGGTCGAAGGTTTCGTTCAGGACTTCATCGGGCCTGGCATCTTTCCTGTCTACTTTATTAATCACCACGATGGGCTTAAGACCCGCCTCAATGGCCTTTTTGAGCACAAAACGGGTCTGGGGCATGGGGCCTTCGGCGGCATCCACCAGCAGCAATACCCCGTCCACCATGCTCAATGCCCGCTCCACCTCGCCGCCAAAATCGGCGTGTCCAGGGGTATCCACGATGTTGATCTTCACACCTGCCCAGTCTACGGCGGTGTTTTTGGCCAGGATGGTGATGCCGCGTTCGCGCTCGAGGTCGCCCGAGTCCATAATCAGCTCACCGCCCTCGTCCTGACGTGAGAGAGCCTTGGCCTGTTTGAGCATGGCATCTACCAGGGTGGTCTTGCCGTGGTCTACGTGCGCAATAATTGCGATATTTCTGAGGCTCACTGTTTCTCCTGGGGGAATGCTGCCCTACACAGGCAACCCTCATAGTCTAGCGGATAGACGGGAGATTGTATATGGTCGCTTTATCAGTCTAAAATAGCGTTATGGCTGTCCGCGCCCCCCGCCTGTTCCGCCTGTCCAAGGAGGAGTGGCTGGAACTAGAAAAACAAACCGACCAGCGCTACGAGTACATTGACGGCCTGGTCTACGCCATGGCCGGTGAGAGTAAGGTGCACAACGAGATTGTGCTCAACATAGCCGATGCCATCCGCGCCAAAGCCAAAGCCCGCAACTGCCAGTTTCAAACTCAGGCAGTCCGCACCTGGGTCGCCAGGCTCAACCGCTACTACTACCCCGATGTGGTGGTCAGCTGTGCAGAAGAACCCCATACTCACGAGATTCACCAGCCCTGTTTCGTTGTTGAGGTCTTATCCAGAAGCAGCGCCGAGCGCGACCGGCGCGAGAAGCTGGACGCCTACTTCAAAATTCCCACCCTAAAAACTTACGCGCTGGTCTCGCAGGAGGAGCGGCGGGTGGAGATATACCAGAAAACCCAGTGGAACCTGTTGTGGAGCGAGCTGGTGAACGAAGGGGAGTTTGTGATTTCCTGCCTGGACGAGACCTTAAGCTTGAACCAGATTTATGCAGGACTTTCTACCCCCGAGGTTCCGGCCGAAACCGCGCCCTAGTACACTGCCCGCGGGTGTTCTGTCAGTTCCAAAACCAGCTACTACACACATAAATCGTCATTCCGGGCGCCCCCCTCGACAGGCTTTAGGCAGGCTTTGGACGCGAAGCAATCCAGGAGTGGTCTTTGTCGAGTGGACTACCTCGGTCCCTTCGCTCCGCTCAGGGCAGGCTCCTTTTCGCTCCGCTCAGGGCAGGCTCCTTCAGGGCCTTGCAGTGACGGGGGGACACCACACACCCTGGGTGAGAGCTAGCGATTGAGAGTGTGCTCAGTTCCGAGCAGCGTTTCGGCGAATTTTTCCGCAATCATTATGGTGGGGATATTGATATTTCCGCGCACTACGTTCGGCATTACCGAGGCATCTACCACCCAGAGGTTTTCGCAGCCGTAAACTTTCAGGTCTTGGTCCACCACCTGTCCCATACTGCACGTTCCGGCGGGGTGGTAGAGGGTCTGGGTGTACTGGCGTATGTAAGCGTCCAGATCGGCTTTGCTGTTTAGACTGGCCTGTTTGGCATGGGGCTGGCCCCGGTAGGGGTCGAAGGCCTTTTGTGTAGCGATTTCGCGGGCTAGCTCTATTCCGACCCGCAACACCTCTAAGTCTTGCTGCTCGCTCAGGTAGCGCGGCTGGATCAGCGGAGCGGCCTCTGGGTCGGCGCTGCGAAGCCCGATAAACCCCCGGCTCTGCGGAGCAATCAGGGTGGGGCCAATGGTAAAGAAGTGGCCCTCCTCACGGTCGAAGCCATGGTTGCTAAAGAAGGCCGGGCCAAAGTGGAACTGCAAGTCGGGCGCAGGTGCACCAGGCTGTATGCGTAAAAAGGCGCCGGCCTCGGCCACATTGCTTACCAGCGGCCCGCGCTGGGTTAGCAGATACCGGGCGATATTGGCCAGGGTTTCGGCCCTGTCCAGGCTGACGGGCAGTTTGCAGTGCCAGATAACCGGTAAGGCCAGATGATCCCACAGGTTCTGCCCTACTGGCAGGTCTTGCCGAACCTCGAGCCGATGCTGCCGTAGCTGATCGGCAGGACCCAGACCCGAGAGCATCAGGAGCTGGGGCGACTGCACCGAGCCGCTCGAGACTACCACTCCCCGACCTGCCCGCACACGCCAGATCTGGCCATGATGACGGTACTCCACCCCTACCGCCCTGGTTTTTTCAAACAGAATGCGATGGGCTCTTGCCCCGGTCTGGACATCAAGGTTGGGGCGCGGCAGGGCTGGCTTTAAGTAGGCAGTGGCTGCGCTGTATCGTGCGCCGTTTTTCTGGTTTACATGAAAAAGGCCCACCCCTTCTTGTCTGGCCCCGTTGAAATCGGGGTTGCGCTCCAGGCCCTGTGCCGCCGCTGCTTCGATAAACGCATAGGTGAGGGGGTTGGTATACCTGCGCACCTCTACACGCAGAGGGCCACAGTCGCCGTGGTACTCCGAGGGGCCAAGGGGGTGGGTTTCTAGTTTTTTGAAGTAGGGCAACACCTGGTCAAACGACCAGCCGGGCACCGCCCAATGGTTATAGTCGTGGGGGTTGCCGCGGATCACGATCATGGCGTTGATGCTGCTGCTCCCACCCAGCACCCTGCCCCTGGGCCAGAAGAGTTCACGTCCGTTTAGCTCTGGCTGTGGCTCGGTGAAAAAAGCCCAGTCGGACGGCCCCTTAAACAGCCTGGGGAAGGCTGCGGGGGCTTTGTGATAAAACCCCTGCTCGGGCTCGCCGGCTTCCAGGAGCAAGACTTTGAGACCGGGCACAGCACTCAGGCGGTGGGCCAGCACACACCCCGCCGACCCCGCCCCTACAATGACGAAATCATACTCCTGTCTCATTCGATGCCATTGTAGAACGACCTGGAAAAATGCACCACCAGCGCTACGCGGCTGCCGAGGGCTAGTGGAGTGTTGCAAGCCTCAGGTGGAAGGTCGAGGGCCGAGGGTCGAGGGTCGAGGGTCAAAAGCTATGGGCAATCAGCTATTTGCTATGGGCTAATCGCCCCCTGGCAGCTGCACATCCAGGACTACCACGACGGGGCCCTGGACCAGCCTGCTCAGGCCCATTGGCCCCAAGTCTTAGGTTTAGCACATCATAAACCTCGAGCTTCGACCCTAGACTCAGCACTTCGAGCGCCCAGATAGCGTTGTACATCAGTGATGCCGGGATCATTGAACTGTGGCGACAGGCCCGGGCTGACCTCGAGCCCAGTCTGGTCACCCACGCTTTTACTGCGGGCTGGTACTGCCCAACCTGGGGCTACAGCCAGGCGATCCAGATTGCGGCCCGGCCAAAGTCTTGGTTCGCTGCCAGCCACAATGCTAGGCTATCTTCATGTCTCACATCGCCCTCTCCCCCTGGCTTGCGCACCTGAGAAAGCACCTGCCCATAGCCCGTCAGGGCCAGGACCCCGAGGGTGTACACCAGGTACGGGTCGCAGTGCGGCGGCTGCGGGTCTGGTTGCAGCTGGCCGGAATGCGGGTACTGGAGGATGATCTGGCCTGGCTGGTGCGCGCGGCAGGCCAGGTGCGCGACCTGGAAGTACTGTTGCTGCATCCCGACCTGCCCCCGGCGTTTCAGAAGTGGGCCAGGGTTCGATTAAAACAGGCCCGCACCGAGTTTATCCCGGTGCTCGACTCTCCCCGGCTGGCTGGGCTGCTGCAAGCCCTATCGATCTTACCCCCGCTGGATGGCAAAGCGGCCCAGGCCCGTCTGGCCCGCCTGGCGCAGCGCGTGGAGCGCCGGGCCGAGGAGTGGCGCGCCGAAGACAGTATCGAAAGCCTGCATGCCCTGCGCCGGGCTTTGCGTCGCTTGCGCTATGCCAGGGAGTGGCTTCAGCAGGATAGTGAGATCGTTAAGAAACTGCAGGATATTTTTGGTCAGGTTGGCGATCTGAGTTTCACCTTGAACTACCTGAGTATCTACGAGGCCGAGGGAGGCAGAGCTCCCATCCGCTACCGCAAAAAGCTCGAGGCTGGCCTGACCCAAGCGCTGGCAACGGCCAAACAAACCTGGAAAGACCATAAGGACGATCTCCGGTCTTGACCCAGGTGGTGATTGCTCACAGCTGCCAGCCCTAACTGGTGCTAGGCTGGGATAGAAGGCAAGTGGCTCTTGTCGAAGTTTTTGCATGTTCAGCCCCATATTCGACCAGATTGACCGTTGGAGTTTTGCATGTACAACCCCATATCCGGCCAGATCAACCACCTGGAGTTTTGCGTGTCCAGTCCCCTGTCCGGCCATATCCACTACCTGGAGTGTTGAATGTCCAATCCCATACCCGACCAGATCAACCACCGCAGGCGCGTTCTATATATGGCGCTGCGGCAGGTTTTGGGAGAGGACCGGCGGGTAGATGCAATTTTCAAGATTTGTGACCCGCTGGTTCGAGAAGAGCATTTTGTGGCTTCGCGGGTAGCAGAATGGGTAACAGATACCCAGCTGCTAAAACCCGAGGAGCAGGTCTCGCTAATACGAGCGTTGCTGCGGGCCATGCGCCTGCCCTACGAGGAACTCCCCAAATTCCCTGATCACCTGGTTCTGCCCACCCAGAACGGGAGAATTGCTCCTTCAGAAATACTAAAGGCCCTCCGCTCTGGTACCGGAGCAGGCATGGCACCGCTCACTTCCGAACCAACTGCGGCAGGCAGGGTCGTCCGCACCCCCAAGTTTGCCACCATCCTTGACCTGGACGCAGCCTCGTCTCGGCCCGCACCCATACGTGCAAAAGCGGGGGTTTTATTCAGCCTGCTGGGCTGGCTCGCCGCATGGTGCCAGCCCCGCAATCTGCAATACCGCTCCAGGCCCGAGTCCAGGGTCTTTCGCATGGTGGTGGCGGAGATACTCGAGGCCATGCAAAAAGACCACCCGCGTCTGGAGCAAACCCTGCTGGCGGTAGCCCGGCAAGGTGGATACACTGGCCTGCTGGAAACCATCCTAAAGCCGTGGGCAAAAGCCGGGCTGGCCCCGCAGGCCCTGCCGGGTACCCTGTCTCTACCGCAAATGCGGGCTATTGTGCGTTTGCTTCATGCCTGCGGTCAGCGGGTGCTGGGGCCAGCCGAGGCAGATCGGTTACAGGCCCAGGCCATGGTCAAAGCCAGCCAGATGGACGAAGCCAGACACTTCGCCCCACAGAACCTGCTTTGAGACCAAAACCTAAGGCTCTTTTGGCTTTCGTGTGGGCTGAACATCTGCCAGGAGTCGAGCAGGCTCACCTCTCTGCGGTCGGGCGAAAGGGTGCTAGCTCTTTACACACAGACCCGGCCGTGCGCGGGTGTGGGCCTTTCGCCATTGCCTCAGGCCAACCCGCTTCACGTGGGTATGTGCTTGGAGTCTTGAGCCCGAGTGTCTAGAGCCCTCACCCCAGCCCTTCCGAGGGGGAGAGGTGGAACGCATGGCCGCCCTTGCTACGGCAATGAAGGACGGCAGGATAGGGTTCACACCATTTCCAGAAGAGCCGAGCATAAAGAGCCAAGGAAAAGTGTCGCAGGTCTCAGGTCACAGGTCTTTTTGGCTTGCGACTTGCGACCTGAGACATCAGCGAGTTCCTCTGGCTCAATGGTAGTTAGCCGGCCGTACGCTACTTCTTCTTGGGCTTAGGCCGGTATTTGCCATGCGAGCCGCGAAAAATTTTGCCCCGGCGGGTACGGCGATCACCTTTTCCCATAGGTTACGGCTTTGCCGGAATCGCGTAAGCGACTCGCCTCTGCTGGGCTCCTAGGCTTTGGCCCCACTAAGGAGCTGGTTGACCTTGCTCATCAGGCGAGACTTGCGACGGCTGGCGGCGTTCTTGTGCAAAGCCGAGCCTTTGGCGGCTTTGTCAATCAGGCTCTCGGCGTAGCGCATGACCTGAGCGGCTTCGTTGGTGTTACCGTCTTTGGCCAGGGTTACTGCTTTTTTGCTGATGGTCTTGATGGTAGAGATTTTGGACTTGTTACGCGCCCGGCGCTTGAGCGACTGGCGGTGGCGCTTGATAGCCGAAGGGTTGCGGGCAGTTTTTTTCTGTGCCATAGTTCTCCAGAACTTGCCGAAATGAGGCCCTGTAAAGCGCTCTAGCGCAAGAGGCAGCCTCGAGGCAGACCGCCCACAAGTCTAGCACATCCCCCGCTTGGGTGCATAGAGGCTAGAATTCGTCACGCGCAGAAAACCAGTCCATGCGAATCTGGCCCCGGGCGTCGTTGAAGCGGAAGATCACATCGTGCTGGTTGGGGCTGGCGGGGTAGCGGATTTCCTCGGCAAATCGGCCCTGATAGCGTCTGATCAGGCCAGGACTGGTCTGACCGGTGCGGCGAATCTCTACCTCGAGGCTTCCGTGTTGTAGCTCACCCCCCACCGTCACCTGGATAAAAGCCCTGATGCCGGTAGCCCGGATCTGGTAGTGGGCCTCTCCGGTGTAGTTCCAGAAATACACCGGCGTGAAAGGGGCAAACCCCACCGCCAGACCAAACCGCTCGGCATAAAAGTACACCCCTGCTACAATCAGGGCCAAAAACAAGAGGGTTCGCACCTCTGTAGTATAGAACACCGCTGCCAGCCCCCAGGTGTATCTGACTCGATGATCATTTAGAGATCGGTATACTTGGGGTCATGACGGCTGAAGAAGCGCTAGCGCAACTGCAGATCGGGGCGGTCGAGATAATACCCCAGGAGGATTTACTCAGAAAGCTGCGATCAGACAAAAGGCTGGTTGTCAAGCTGGGGCTGGACCCCACCCGGCCCGATATTCACCTTGGGCACGCCGTGGTACTGCGAAAAATGCGCCAGTTCCAGGAGCTAGGCCACAAGGTGGTGATCATCATTGGCGACTTTACCGCCATGATTGGCGACCCCTCAGGTCGCTCGATAACCCGCCCCCCCTTGACCCTCGAGGAAACCCGCGCCAACGCCATAAGCTACGTTGACCAGGTAGGCAAAATCTTACTCACCCACGACGCCACGCGCTTTGAGTTACGCTACAACTCCGAATGGCTGGAAAACCTGGGCTTCAAGGAAGTCATCAAGCTAACCTCGCTGCTCACTCTGGCCCAGATGCTCGAGCGCGAAGACTTCAAAAACCGCTACAGCCAGGGTATCTCCATCTCCTTGCATGAGTTTTTGTACCCATTTGCCCAGGGTTACGACTCAGTACCCATCGCCTGCGACGTAGAGATGGGCGGCACCGACCAGAAGTTCAACCTGCTGGTGGGGCGCGAGGTGCAGCAAGCCTATGGCCTGGAGCCTCAGGTTGCCTTTATTATGCCGCTGCTGGTTGGGGGCGACGGGCAGAAGATGTCCAAGAGCCTGGGTAACTATATTGGCATTAGCGAAGAACCCAGCGAAATTTTCCGCAAGCTGATGAAGATCGAAGACCAGTACCTGCAAACCTACCTCGAGCTGTGTACCGATCTGGAGCCAGCCGAAGTAAAGGCACTGCTGGAACAGGCCGGCCCGGTAGGGGCCCACCGGGTGCTGGCGCGGCTGGTGACGGCAGCTTATTCCCATAGCTTAATCCCGCCCCGCTTGGACCGAGCGTTTTATGAAATGCTGGGGTACTCTCTGGCAGCCCTGGGGCAGGACCAAGAGGGAAACAACCCTGTCGTCCGGCAGGCCGAAGCCCGTTATGACCAGATTTCTAAGGGGGTCATCCCCGAGCAGATGCACGAGATTGTCCTGGAGCCAAGCCAGCTTCAGGACGGCAAAATTGGGGTGGTCAGACTGTTTACCCTGGCGGGCCTGACCCCCTCCCATGCCGAGGCCCGGCGCCTGATCGAGCAAAAAGGCCTGCGCATTGATGGAGCGCTGCTTACCGACCCCAGGATCGAGCTCACCCTCACCGGGCCGCTGGTGCTGCAGCGCGGCAGAGATAGGTTTGTACGGGTGAGGCCAGCCTAAACGCGCTCGAGCGGGCGGAAGGGGGTCTCGAAACCCGTTGCGTACAAAACGCCATCCCGTTCTTCCAGGCGCAGCCGGGGAAGGGGATAGCGTGGCGGCCCAAAGACGGCCTGACCGGCCAGCAAAGGCTCAAAGGCCCCAAAATGGCAGGGGCAGCCCATAAAAGGATGGTCGGAACGGAAGTTGTAGGCTATGGAGCCCAGCTCGGGGTTGTCCACATAGTTAACTATGCAGTGCTGATGAGTGCAGATACGTGACAGGGCCAAAAAGTGGGCCTCACCCACGGTCAGGCTCCCGGGCACCGGCTGGGTCAGGCGGAAAGCCACCGCCTTGAGCGGGCTGCCATTAAACTCGTAGTCAAAGTATTTGAAGTCCCAGGTTTTGCCCAGCTCGCGCAGCGAGACCGCCCTAATCCGGGGCCCATCGCGCCAGACTGGCTCTGTAACAGGGTATTTACCAAAATGTATGGTGTAGGTACGCCAGGCCAGCCAGCCAAAAAAGCCTGCCGTGAAGGCGCTGGGGATAAGCCACAGCAGATCTCGACGGCTAATTTTTCGCACATTCTGCAGCCGGGGCTCAACCATCCAAAAACCTCAGAAAACCCTGCTCATTATCTGCATTTTTCTCTGGGTCAGGTTAGGGTCGGGTGTTCTGCCGGTCCTTGGCAATCTGGATCAGGTTGGCGAGATGCACACTGTTCTCTCCCCCCACCCGCAGGTAGGTTTCCCAGGCCTCGATAGCCTCTGCCGGGCGGCCAAGCTGAAAATTGGCATTGCCCAGATGCAGCCAGCCTTCCGGCACATCGGGCTGGGCCCTGGTGGCCAGCTCCAGCGCGTGCGCACCTTCTACCGGCCTACCGCTCATCACCAGCAAAATTCCAATGCGTCGCACCGCAACGACGTTTCGCGGCTCGAGCTCCAGCACCCGCATATAGCCCTGTACCGCCCGGTCAAAATCTTGCAACTCGTAGGCTTTATTGGCAAAAGCCAGCCAGTCCCTGGCAGCCCCACTGCGCTCGGCCTGGCGCTGGAGGCTGCCAAGCTGAAGGGCTTCGTCCCGCATGGTGATAACCGGCTCACCCGGCAGACGCGGTACGGTATAAGCCCACAAGGCGCCCCCTAGCAGTACCAGGCTAAGGGCGGTGGCAGCCATAGTTACCGGGTTCAGCCGACGGGGCACCGGTTTTTCGTTGCCCATCTCGGAGAGCTGGCGCTCCAGGCGGACCATCATGGCCAGCAAGCGTTTGCGCTCCTCGCCCTCGGCGTCTTTGGCCTGAGTGGTTAATACTTCCAGCTCGGATCGCAGTTCGTCGGGCCGGGGGCTATCGGGAAAACGCTGAGGCTGGCTGCGGAAAAAGGGCCTGAGCGCAAAGGCCAGGGCCAGCAGGAAGAGTAGGGCTAGAAAGACGTAAGCTACAATCATAGGCTTCTACCCTCGGAAGGTGCCTGATTAAGTCGAGACTCGAGGCGGGCTAGCTCTTCTTCCGAGACCTCCGATATGACACTGCGGGCGCGGGCCCTGAGCACCGCCTGGTACCGCCACAAGGCGAAGCCAATCAGGCCCAGGCCAATTATTGGCGAAAGCCAGGCCCACAGGGTCAGTCCGCCAAAGGCGGGCTCGTACAGAATCCAGGGGCCGTAACGCTCCACGAAGAACTGGTGAATCTCGGCCTCGGTTCTGCCCTGGGCTAACTGCTCGGCAATTATCCGGCGCATCTCCACTGCAATGGCGGCGTTGGATTCGGCGGTGGACTCACCCTGGCAGGCCGGGCAGCGCAGGTCGCGCGCAATCTCGAAGACTCTGGGCCCAAGGTCTGGTGGGGGAATGTTGGGCCGGGGCTGGGCGAAGACCTGCGCGGCCATCAGATACGCCGCCAACAATAGCCCCACACTGAGTATTTTTCTGGCCCAGTACAGGCCTGGGTACTGGAATCTTGTCATTGCAACACCCTCCGGATGTATCCTTGCAGCTGCTCTGCCGAGATCTCGCCCGCGTGACGAACCAGTATGGTTCCATTGCGGTCAATAATGAAAGTCTCGGGCACCCCATGGAAGCCGTACTCGATACCTATGCGCCCGCGCTTGTCGTAGACCGAAGGAAAAGTGAGTCTAAACTCGCGCACAAAAGCCAGGGCGTTGGCGCTGGTGTCCTGCACATTGACCCCCAGGATCAGGACCCGGTCGCCGTACAGGCGATGAAAGCGCTCGAGGATAGGAGCTTCTACCCGGCAGGGAAGACACCAGCTGGCCCATATATTCAGCACCACTGGCTTGTCCAGGTTCTCGTGCACACCCAGCTCGGGGCCGAACTCGGCCCGGAAAGGCTCCATCACCGGCAGGCTAAAGGTAGGGGCCTGCCTTCCCACCAGTACCGAGTCCAGCAGCTTGGGGTCGGGGCGCTGCATGCCCCAGATGAGCAGTCCGCCGAGCAACAAAACCCAGAGTGGCCAGAATCTAAACATCTACAAGCTCCTTAAGGCTCTTTCGCTAATCACCCGCTACCGGGGTGGCCTCTCGCCGGGAGACCCTGGAACCCACTGGCCACAAGATATACAGAGTCCCCAAGGCAACGATAAAACCAGCGACCCAGAGCCACAGCACCAGCGGGGTCACGATAATTTTTAACGTAGCCCACTGGCGGTTTTCGGTATCGAACTGCATCAGCACGAAATAGTAGTCGTTGTAGAGGGAGTACCTCACCACCGGGGTAGCCAGAGGTGTATCCATCTGGGGGTAGAAATTAAGCCGGGTCTGGAAGTGACCGTCCGAGCCCCAGCCATCGCGGCTGGTGGAACGCACCTCAATTGGCGCCAGAGCCACAAAGCGGTTGGGCTCCTGCCGCCCCCCAATGGACAATAGGCGGATCTCCATACCGTGTACGTTCCAGGTATCGCCCACATTGAGGGTGCGCTGCTCCACCACCCGGTAGGTCATGCTAAAGGCGATGGAGAGCGCTGCCAGAGCAATGCCGAAGTGCACAATATGCGAGCCAAAACGGCGGCGATTGGTAGCAAAGAGCTGGGCAAAAGCCTGCCCCGCAGATATCCCCAGTGACCTCGAGCGCTCCCGCACCCCCTGGGAGATCATCAGCCAGATGGCAGTGACATTGTAGGCAAAAAGCCCCACAGTAAACGAGACGCCCAGGGTCAGGCCTGCCAGCAGGCCCAATACCGTTGCCGAAACCAGCGCTACCAGCATTATCACCAGATTCCTGACTATCTGTGGACCAGAATTGCGCCAGGGCAGCAGGGGGCCAATACCCATTAGCAGCAGCATGGTGATAGCAAAAGGCATGGAGATCTGATCGAAAAAGGGTGCGCCAATTGAGACCTCGGCGCCGCTAATGGCCTCCACTACCAGGGGCCAGAGGGTGCCGATCACCACCACAAAGGAGAAGGTGGTGAATAACAGCGCACCTCCCAGCAAGACTCCCTCGCGGCTTTTCCACTGAACCTCGCCAGCTTCGCGAATTTCCGACGAGACTCGCGCCAGGAGACCCAGGCCCAGCACCAGTACCGACAACAAAAAGATCAGAAACCAGGCTCCCACCGGCCCACTGGCAAAGGCATGCACCGACATGATCACGCCGGAGCGGGTCAGGAAGGTGCCAAAGACTGTTCCGGCAAAGGCCAGGGTAATCAGGGCAAAATTCCAGGTCTTGAACAGGCCCTTGCGCTCTTGCACCTGCGCGGTATGCAAAAAGGCGGTGGCAAAAAGCCAGGGTATGAGCGAGGCATTTTCCACCGGATCCCAGGCCCAGTAACCACCCCAGCCCAGAATCTCGTAGCTCCACCATTTGCCGGTCCAGATACCAGCGGTAAGAAAGCCCCAGGTTACCAGGGTCCACCAGCGGGTCTCGTGAATCCAGCTCTGGTAGCGCTTATTAATCATGGCCGATACGGCATAGGCAAAAGGTACACTTAGCCCCACAAACCCCAGGTACATCAAAACCGGGTGCACCGCCATCATCCAGTGGTTTTGCAGCAAGGGATTAGTGCCCTGGCCATCCAGAGGTGGGCTGAGTACAACCTCAAAGGGATTGGATACAAACAGGATAACCGCAAAGAAAAAGACCTGAACCGCGAAAAGCGTTCCCAGCACCGCTGGCGCCCGCCAGATGTCCAGGCTTTTGCCTACTCGCAAGGTTACCAGCCAGCCATAGAAGGCCTGGATACTGGCCCAGAGCAAGATGGACCCTTCCAGAGCCGACCAGGGGGTGACCAGCTTGACCCAGAGGGGGTTATCAGCGGAGCTGCTCTGGGCCACGAAGGAAACGCTAAAGTCGTTGATCAGGATGGCCCACTGCAATGCGCCATAACTTACCAGAGCCGAAAGCAGGGCCAACCCGGAAAGGCGTTTGGCTGCCTCCAGGTAGCGAGCATCGCGCAGCACATGCGCCAGCACCGCCAGGGCCAGCCCCAGCAGCGAAAATATCAGCGCGGCTACTATCGTGACGCCACCCAACATGCCTGGGGTCATAGGCATCTCCTGCAAACAGCCAGGTAACTCTGGTGGTCAAACATTTACTCGGCCTCCTCAATTAGCTTGCGTACCTGCTCTGGAGTCCAGCCCTCTTTGGGGGCCTGGTAGGTCTCGGAGTGCTTTACCAGAAGGTTCTGGCTGACAAAGGTCTCGCCCTGGAACCGGCCCTCGATCACTACCCCGCGGTTTTCAGCAAACATGGCCGGAGGGGCCGTCCCGCTGGACTTGACCGGGATAAACTTCACTCCATCGGTCACCATGAAGCGCAGTTCAAGGGTGTGGGGGTTATATTTCATGGTGCCCTCCTTGACCAGACCACCCAGGCGAACCTGGCGGTTTTCGAAGCGGGCAGCCTGCTGGAAGTACTCGCTGGGGGTGATGAAATAGACCAGGTTTTGTCCCAGCCCACCAAAAACCAGATAGGCCAGAGCCCCTCCCACGACTGCCAGAGCGATAATGAATTTAGGTTTCATGACACACCTCGAGGAAAGTATCTATCGTCCCAGACCTACTTGTTCTTCTGGTAGCGCCAGATCAGATAGCCCAGATACCCAAAGACCGAAGCGTAAACCAGGACGTAAGTCCAGACCACAAAGGGGTTGAACGGATTCCACAGCGGAGCGTCGAACATACTCACACCTCTTCCCGGGCAGCCTGCCGTGCCGCGATAATGCCTCGGAAGCGCACCAGGCCGATGTACAGCAGGGTAAAGGCCGCCAGCCCAACCAGCATCGGAATCAGGATGGCCGGCTCCACATGAATCCGGCCAGTAGACAGATCAATGGACTGGGTCTGGTGCAGGCTACGCCACCAGCGCACCGACATGTAGCTGATGGGTACATTAATTGAGCCCAGAATAGCTATGCCGGCGGCGGCTTTGGCCCGCAGCTCGGGGTCTTCGATGGCCCCACGCACCACCATATAGCCCACATAGACTGCCAGCAGGATGGCGGTGGTGGTTAGCCTTGGCTCCCAGTCCCAGTACACGCCCCAGGTCGGCCTGGCCCAGAGCATGCCGGTCAGTATGGCCAGGCTCATAAAGATCAGCCCCACTTCCACCGCTGCGGCAGCCATACGGTCGTGGTGGGCCTTACGCCGAATCAGGTAAGCAATCGAATAGCCCAGCGCGGTAAAGCTGGCGATATAGGCAATCCAGGCGGTGGGAACATGAACGTGAAATATGCGGGCCACAAAACCCTGGGCCTGGTCTGGCGGTGCGTTCATGGCCATGAACAGGGCCACTACCGAGACCACCGAGCCCAGGATCAGAATGCCCAGGGTCAGATGGTCTAAGCGACGGGTTTGACTGGTACCGGTAAGCTGCATTCGGGTTCTCTCCTTACCTCTATCTTTTCTCTATTGTGCTTTGAAATGGATGAGGCAGGGTGTTTCGCCTTACATCCAAACTCCAGACCACAAGCAACCACCCGCTTCAAAACCGGCCAGCATCCTGTCTACATCGCACATCAAGCACCTCCTCAGTTACTGTTTGACCCCGGGGCTCAGCACGGCGTAGTTAGCGCAGCAGGTCATATCAGCCCTCGAGCATCTGGGGAAAGACCATGGCACAGACCGTAATGTAGATGACGTTAAAGACCACCAGCAGGCGAAGCCAGTCCGCAAGCTCGGCTATGGGGATGCCCTCGACCAGCCCCTGGGTGACCCTGACCGCAGCCAGCACCACCGGGATGACCAGCGGAAACAACAAAAGGGGAAGCAGGATCTCGCGCCCTCGCAGGCGGGCCAGCATCCCGGCATAGAAGGTAGAGATGGCAGCGTAACCCAGTGATCCTAACATCAAGGTTAACAAGTACCAGTTCCAGTGCTGCATGGGTAGGTAGAAAAGCCCCGCCGTCAAAATCAGCAGAACCAGACCCACCACCAGCAGCAAGGCAAACTGAAACAGTAGCTTGCCAAAATAGATCCATTCGCGGCTGCCTGGGGTCAGCAGGAGGTCGTCTAGGGTGCCATCTTCAATCTCGAGGCCAAAGGCCCGCCCGGCCAGCAGGCTACCGGCAAAAGCCAGCGCCACCCACAGCACCCCGGGGCCCGCTCTTTGCAGGTCTTGTTGATTGGGGCCAAAAGCCATGGCCAGGATAAATAGCATTACCGCCAGAAAGAAAACCGCCGACAAAATGCCCGTGCGGCCCCGAAACTCTAAAACCAGATCGCGCCAGGCTAGCCAGAAAATCCGCTGCACAGGGGTTAGGGTATCGGTTTGGACCCAGAAGGTAAAGTGACGGGCCGGTAAATCTCCGCACACCTCCCCAGCGCTACGCGCTGTCGAAAGCCGAAGGTCAAAGGTCTAATGAAGGTCGAAGGTCTAAGGTCGAAGGTCTTTCGACTTTCGACCTTTGACATTGCTTATGGTTTCCGGCCAGGAAGTCGGTTATGGCTGGCGCGGGGACCACTGGGACAAATGCCGCTTCCCCTAATCGGTACCCTGAAAGAGCAATGCGGCCTTACCTGTCCAGTCCTGTTGAAATTCTTGGTCCATGTCCGATGTTTGAGGGCGTGCCCAGTAGCGACCTGAACACCCTGGCAGCACAGTGTGAGTGGCTCGAGCTTGCCAGGCACCAGCCGCTCTTTTTACAGGGCGACCCGGCGGACCAGCTTTATCTGGTGGTCGAGGGCCTGATAAAGGTCTATCGCCTGGACCCCAGGGGCGAGCGCCAGGTTGTGCTGCACCTGGACCGACCCGGCCAGTGCGTGGCCGCGGTAGCAGCCTTTATGAGTCAGCCCCGATACCCTGCCTGTGCCGAGGCGGCAGAGCCAAGCCTGGTACTGGCTATTCCGGCCAGAGAGCTCGATAAGCTGGCGCAGAGAAACCTGAAGCTTTCCGGCAACCTGCTCCGCTACGCTGCCGAGCGGGTTGGTCAGATTGTTCAGGTGCTCGATCGCATGGTCTTCCACGAGGTGGACTCGAGGCTGGCCGAGTATCTGCTCTCGATGGCCCAGACTTACGGCCAGGGCTTTAAGCTGCCAACCAACCCCGAGATTGCCGCCATTGTGGGCACCACCCCCGAGCCGGTCAGCCGCAAACTGGGACATTTTTCCCAGCAAGGCTGGATTAGAATCTGTAAGCGGAAATTGTGCGTGCTGAACATCCGTGCTCTGGCCGGTCTGGCTCAGTCGCTCACATTTCAACAGGCGCTTGAGATAGGCAGGGCTGTCTCCTGCGAACGCGGCTGCCCCAATGCGTCCTGCCTGCTTACCAATGGTGCGCTAACAAGTGGTTCAGGGCTCGGCAATGGACGGCACAACCTTTGACTTAAGGCATGGACTAGTGGCGCGGAAAGATGTTTGAATAGAAGCAATGAGGTGGGTATGAGACGATGGGGCGAGGTGCTACTATGCGAGACTGGCTGATGGGAGGAGGCATCCTGCTGGTAGCGGCGCTCTTTCTGGGGCTGATGGCTGGCGCTGGGGCCTTTACTGCCGATCGCGCTCAGGCGCTGTCCTATCTATCCGACGACCCGCAGGTGTGTGTGAACTGTCACGTGATGCGTGAGGTACACACCTCCTGGGAGCGCTCGAGCCACCGGAATGTAGCCAGGTGTGTTGACTGTCACCTGCCCCACGACCCCGTGGGCAAGTGGGTGGGTAAAGCCATAGATGGCTGGAACCACTCGGTAGCCTTCACCCTGCAAAACTTTCACGAGCCCATCCAGCTTAAGCCGCGCGGCAGGGCCATAGTCGAGCAGAACTGTGTGAACTGTCATATTGACCTGGTTCATGGCATTGTGCACGCCCGCACCGGCGCTGGTGCGCACGCCAGTCTTCCAGCGGGCAAAAGAAGTGGCATTAGCTGCTTGCACTGCCATCTAGATGTGGGACACGGGCAGTAAGGGGGTTGATCTATGAACAAACGATGGATATGGATTGGCGCTGCAGTCGCGGTTCTGGCTGCACTGGGAACCTTTGGCATACTGGCCTTGCTGCAGAATGTGGCCCAGAGGCAGGCCGAGGCGCGGGAGGTGGCCTTCCGGGTGGTTGAGATCACCGAGGATACCTACGAGTCCTCGGTCTGGGGGAGGAACTTCCCCTTACAGTACGACACCTTCATGCGTACCGAAGAGTATGGTGTGGAGACCCCCTTTGGCGGGAATGTGCCCTACGAGAAGCTCGACAAATACCCGCAACTGCGCATTATGTGGCAGGGCTTTCCTTTTGAGCTGAGTTTCCGCGAGGATCGCGGCCACCACTGGTTTCTATTCGACCAGCGCCAGACCCGGCGGGTACAAGAGCGTGCGCAGCCGGGCTCCTGTCTGCACTGTCACTCCAGTGTAGTGGAGGCTTACCGGATTGCCGCAGTACAGGCCGGCCTGCCTGTCGAAAAGATTCACACCGAGGAAGCCCTGCGCAAAGGCTTCGACGCCATCAATGCCATGCCCTGGGCCGAGGCCGACACCCTGGTGCGTAACCCCCTTGCCTGCATTGACTGCCACGAGCCCCAGACCATGCGTCTGCGGATTACCCGCCCATCGCTCAAAGACGGCCTGGTCAAGCTGGCTAATTCCGACGACCCCGTACCCCACCTGCCCAGCATCGAGCGCTGGCGGGCTGGAGATCGCCGGGTGCCCTACGATGCCAACCGCCTTGCCAGCCGGCACGAGATGCGCTCGATGATCTGCGCACAGTGCCATGTGGAGTACTACTTCGACCGGCCGCCGGTTCGCACCCTGATCTTCCCCTGGTCCGAGGGTCTTAAGGTAGAGCAGCAGCTTCAGCACTACGACAACTACGGCTGGAGAGACTGGACCCACCCCCGTGCTGGCTCGGGCCAGATGAAGGTGCAGCACCCCGAGTTCGAGCTGTGGTCCCAGGGCCCCCATGCCAACGTGGCCTGCGCCGACTGCCACATGCCCTTTGAGCGTGTTGGCGCCGTCAAGATCACCAACCACCATGCCCGTAGCCCATTACTAAACATCAGGCAGAGCTGCCAGACCTGCCACAATGTCGCTGAAGACGAACTGAAGCGGCGGGTAGTGACTATCCAGACCCGCACCGCCGCACTCGAGAAGAAAGCCAAGGATGCAGTGGTTGAATTAATCGCAGCTATCGAAAGTGCGCACCAGGCCGGCGCTACCGACGAAGCCCTCAACGAAGCCCGCACCCTGCACCGCTCCTCGCAGTTCAAGGTAGACTGGATTTTCAACGAAAACTCGCGGGGCTTCCATGCTCCCCAGGAGTCGGCCCGCATCCTGGCCGAAGCCATGAACGAGGCCCGGAAAGGGATCCTCTCGGCCCACAAGGCCGAGGCCGCCGCCAAAGCAGCGGGGCAGTAGTCTGCTAGACTCAAAACTTTCCGCCGTTCACAAATGCTCAGGGGCGCATTCATGCGCCCCTGCTGTTTATTCAGCTCTTATCGCACTCTTACCACAGCCCATAGCTGATAGCCGATAGCCAATAGCCCATAGCCGGTAGCTTTTGACTTGCGACCTGCGACTGACTTTTGACCTGTGACCTTCGACTGTTTAGTTATGCTGGCCTCAGCTCTACTACCCGGTCTACCAGGGTCAGCCAGCTTTTGTCGTGGGTAGCGATCACCACCCCACCAGAAGCCCTGGCGTGATCCACCAGGCTTTCCAGCAAAACCCTTCCCTGGGTATCGAGAGCTGCTTCGGGTTCGTCCAGCAACCAGATATCGGGGTTTTGCAGGCGCAGGCGGGCCATGGCCAGACGCTTTTTCATGCCGCTGCTATAGCCCAGCACTGGCTTGTCCAGAGGAAGCCCGACCTGCTGTAGGGCTTCACGAATCGTTGGGCCGTCGTCCGGCTTCCCGTCCATGCGTAGGGCGTAGTGCAGGTTCTCAACTCCGGTAAAGTGACGGTGAAAAGCGGGTGGATTGCTAAGAAAACCCACTGTGCCATCGAGCTTAATCGAACCCCGGGTAGGGCGCACCAGCCCGGCCAGGACCCGCAGCAAGGTGGTCTTGCCCACGCCATTGGGGCCGACCAGAGCCACGGTCTCGTTCGTTGCCAGGCGGAAGTCCAGGCTGCGCAGCACCCAGTCTCGCCCGTAGCGCTTGGCCAGATCTGCCGCTTGAATTAGCATGTTGTTGGTCATAGAAATCTGATTACTGGCCTAGCAGTTCGCGCTCGAGGTCGAGCAGCCACTCTGGGGTCAGCCCTATAAAGAAGCTGTTGATCTGGGCAAAGGTGCCGGTGAACATCAAAATCCCCACCGTGATCAAGGCCACCCCCGCCAAGACCCCCGCCCACTGCGAGAAACGAGCCATCTTTCGCAAGGCTGGGCGTGCGCGGTCGGCAAACAAGGCTATTAGCAGAAATGGAATGGCCAGACCCAGGATGTAAGCAACCAGAAAGTTCGCCCCACCACCTGCCGCCGTCATGGTCAGGATACCGCCCAGGATTGGACCAATACACGGAGTCCAGCCTACCGCCATAAACATGCCCAGCGTGAACGCACCCCAGGGGCGGCTGGCATCTCCCTGGTAGCGCAGGTTTACTCCCCAGTTTGGCCTCAGACCCAGCATATACAGGCCAAACAACACCAAAACCACCCCGCCAACCTGACCCAACAGATGCCGGTATTCAAAAAGCATACTGCCCAGAATGGTAAAAGGCAGACCCAGTAGCAAAAAGATTAGCGAGAACCCCCCCACAAAAAAGAAGGCATTGAACAAAGGGCGGCCTCGCTCGCCGCTTAGATAAAGCAGATAAGTCGGCACCAGCGGCAGTACGCAAGGCGAGAGAAACGATAGAGTCCCGGCCAAAAAGGAGGCAATCAGGGTCATGTCCTATAGGATAGAACAGATTCACGAGGACATTCGTAAGTCCTGCGAGAATTGCTAGGGCTCGCGTTTTTGTGGTTCAGTGCCCGGGTTGTGCAGTTCACTTGCTGCGTACAAAATCGGTTAAAGGTCAAGGGTTGGTGTGCAAAAAGCATCCTGTCTGGCATCGAAGAAGCCAATCAGGGTCATACGCCAGTAGTCAGGGGTTCCGGCTCTCGACCATAGGCCATACACTCAGGTTAGTAGGCATGTGACATCCCGGCCACTCGCTACAGACATTCACCCGCACACTTTCCAGTATGGCTCTGGGGCTAGTAGGGGTTGAGCTCGAGGTCGGCTATGCCCTGTTGGCTGCTTACCCCGAGCCCGCGACCTTGTGAAACTGGTCCAGAAACAGCCCCAGTTGCTCGGCCAGGTTTTCCTGCTCTCGCATGGCTTGTTGAAAGAGCAGCGGTCCCTCCATCGGGGCAGGCAGGTATAGCCAGCCCAGATAATACCGCCCAACCAGCCCTGGTGCTCTCAGGCGTAGTTTTTCGGCTCTGGAAAGCAGGGTCTCGAAGCCCTCGGGACTGACCAGTACCGGAGGCTGGGCGGGGGATAGCCGCATTAGAAAAGCCCTAAGACTGCCAGGGTTCAACCAGAACCCATAGTTGAGGTCCTCGGTAAGCTGTTCGATGCGTGAAAGCAAAGCAGGGTCGCCCCGACGACCCACCAGCTTGCGCACCAGCTCGCTGCGCCGCAGGCGCAAGGTTGCATATTCGGGCAGGGAGTAGAGCTTACCGGGATAAAAGTCCAGGGCCACCCGCAGCCGGTGGGCCATTACATAGTCCTGGTACTCCCGGAAGGGGTCCACACCTATATTGTGCTACATGGCCAGTCAGTAATGGAAGATTACCCTCCAACGACTGGGAGTCTTTCTAATGATCTGGCCGGTATGCACCAAGGTATATTCAGGTATGGACACCCGGGGCTGGGTTCTAAAAGCCATCGAGAGTTTGCGTTTTGCCAGCGAAAAGGAGATTGTGCGCTGGCTGGACGAGGAAGGCGAAAGCCTGTCCAAAGACGAGCTTCGGCAGGCCCTCGAGGCTCTACTCCAGGAAGGCCACCTCGAGCTGAAAAACGACCTCTTCCGCCTAAGGCGCAAGGATGGCAGCCACCGGGCCTTTGACAGCCTGTTCAAGGACTGACTGCTAATACCCGCCGAGCGCAAAGGATTCACCGGCTGCCTTGGGTATGCGGACTCAATCCAGGCGAACCTTGTGGGATCGGGCCAGAACTTGGGGGGATAGACCAGTTGGCCCGCCTGGTTCCCAACCCATTGCATTGACAGATTTAGATGTATCAATGTATTGTGGAGGCATGACCCCCAGTGTGCTGCAATCTGACCCCAGCATCGTTGAAGAAAATGCCCTCGAGGCTGCCGCCCGGGTCTTTAAGGCCCTCTCCGACCCGGCCCGGCTCAGGATTCTGGCCCACCTGGCCCACAGCCCAGATGGTGCGTGCTGCGGCCCCGAACCTGGGGTGTGCGCCTGCGACCTCGAGGCCGTGACCGGGCTTTCCCAGCCCACCGTATCGCACCACATGAAGCATCTGACCTCGGCCCATCTGGTCAGGGGCGAAAAACGTGGCAAATGGATGTACTACCAGACCGACCCCAGGGGTTTCGCGCAAATTAGAGCTTTTTTGTCCGCCATCGGCGGGTAGGTTTACGTCCTGCCGGGAGGAGTGTATGCAAACAAAGCAACTGCTAAAGAGCCTGGCCCAACACCCGAGCAAGCTGCTGGTCTTCGAGTATGCCCATGGCCAGCAAGTCGCGCCCGGCTACCACGTCACCGAGATAATGAACGTCACCTACGAAAGCATGGACTGCGGTGGGCAGGCCAACTTCTGGCGCGAGACCGTGGTGCAGCTTATGGGGCCCGGCCCCCAGGACCGGCCGGAGTTCATGACGGTGCAGAAGTTCCTCAGCATCTACCACAGGGTTGTGGCCTCGGTGCCGGTGCGGCCAGACGCGGAAATCCGCTTCGAGTACGGCAGTGCGGGGCTTCCCGCCCTGCGCTACCGGGTGGGCCAGACTGCCCTCGAGGGCGACCATCTGGTGGTGCGCCTGACCCCCCCGGGCGTGACCTGCAAGGCCCATGACCGGGCCGTTGCAGCAGGCTGTTGTGCTCCGCTCGAGCCGGAGATGGCAGCCCCAGCTACTGCTCGTTGCTGTTAAGATGCGCCCAAGTCAAGTTGCATTATAAGGAGAGCATGATTACCTACCGCACCGCTACTTCTGGCGATCTACCCGGAGTGAGGGCGCTGTTGGATGTCGCCCATCTGCCGGTAGTGGGCCTCGAGGAGCACATTCTGAACTTCATGCTGGCCCTCGAAGGCGAAAAGGTGGTAGGGTGTGCGGGCCTGGAAGTGCATCAGGACCGCGGTTTACTGCGTTCTGTTGCGGTAGAGCAGGGCTATCGTAACCACGGAATTGGGCTCAGGCTGACCGAGGGAGTGATCGAGCTGGCCCAAAACAAAAACCTGACCTCACTTTCACTCCTTACCGAGACCGCCCCCGACTACTTTCCCCGCTTTGGTTTTGTGCAAGTCCAGCGCTCGGAACTGCCCGCTGCCCTGAATGATTCGGACGAGTTTAAAGGCGCCTGCCCCGACACCGCCACCGCTATGACCCTCAAACTATGAGCCAGGACCGCCCGCTCAAAAACAATTTTTGATTTCCGATGCCCTAGCCAGCCCATGGCCCGCCCCCTTCGCTCTTCAGCTTCCTATCATGGCTGGCGTATTGCCTGGGCGCTGGCCCTCACCCAGACCGTTGGCTATGGGGTGCTCTATTATGCTTTTGGAGTCTTTGTAAAGCCGATGGAGGCCGAGCTTGGCTGGAGCCGGGCCGAGACCTCGGCGGCTTTCTCGCTGGCCCTGCTGGTCTCGGGCCTGGCGGCCATTCCGGTGGGGCGCTGGTTTGACCGGCATGGGGCCAGGGCTCTCATGACCACCGGCTCGGTCTGGGGCGCCCTGCTGGTCTGGGGCTGGGCCCATGTCCAGAGCCTGACGGTGTTTTACCTGCTCTGGGCGGGCCTGGGATTAGTCATGGCGATGGTGCTCTACGAGGTGGCTTTCGGGGTGCTGGCGGTCTGGTTCCGTCGCTACCGCCCCAGGGCCATGCTGGTTGTTACGCTAATGGCAGGGCTGGCCAGCACTATTTTTGTACCACTTTGCACCTGGCTGGTGCAGGCCGCCGGCTGGCGGGAAGCCCTGGAAATTCTTGCGCTAATCTTTGCCCTGAGCACCATTCCACTGCATGCCCTGATTCTGCGTCGCCGCCCCCAGGACCTGGGCCAGGAGCCGGATGGCGAACCTCTTGAAGCCCGTCCCAGCCGCCCTCCCACTCCCGAACCCGGCGCCACTGCAAAAGAGGCCCTAAGCCAGCCTGCTTTCTGGTGGCTCTCGCTGGGGTTTGCCCTCTCCAGAGCAACCAGCATCGCCCTTACGCTCCACATGGTGCCCATACTTTCGGAGAAAGGTTACGCCCCAGCCCTGGTAGCAGTGGCTGCCGGAGGGGTGGGTGTGATGCAGTTGGTGGGCCGGGTCATCTACACGCCATTTAGTGAAAGGGTCTCGCTATTTCACCTCAGTGCCGCCTTTATGGCTTGCTACACGCTGGGTCTGCTGAGCCTGGTGTTTTTGCCGGTTGGTACCGGGCTATGGGCCTTTGTGCTCTTTTTTGGTCTGGCCAACGGCGCCATCTCCCTGGCTAAACCGGCCTTGATTTCAGCAGCCTATGGCCCCAAACACTTTGGCAGTATCAGCGGCAGTATGACTTCTGTGATCACTGTCGCCCAGACCATCGCTCCTTTTGGGGCAGGCTCATTGCACGCACTGTCTGGTGACTACAACCTGGTACTCTGGCTTTTTGCTGCGCTGGCTGCTATTTCGGCCTTGGCGATATGGCTGGCCCGGCCAAAGGCCACTTTGCTGCGATCCTGATCGCCTTTCCCACGACTCTCGGCATTTTACCTTGCCCCGTTTGCTGGCGGAGCCGATCTGACACCCTCCTGACACTGCCATGAAGATGCGCTGATATTTTTACCAGGTGCGTATGCTGGTGCTCTGCACCCATAACTCGGCCCGCAGCCAGATGGGTGAGGCCTGGCTTCGCTACTGGGCCGAAAAGCTGGACTTTCCCGCCGAGATCTGGTCGGCGGGCACCGAGAAAACCTTCGTAAAACCCGATGCCATTACGGTCATGCAGGAAGTGGGCCTTGACCTGAAAAGCCACACCTCCAAAACCCTCTACGACCTGCCCGACCCCTGGAACTTTGATCTGGTGCTCACAGTGTGTGATACTGCCGCCGAAAACTGCCCGGTATACCCCGCCAAGACCCAGAAGCTGCATATTTCCTTCCCCGACCCCTCGGGTCAGGGGCTGGAAAAGTGGCGCCGGGTGCGGGATGGCCTGGGCCGGATGAGCGAGTATCTGATCACTCAACTTAAGCAAGAACATCTGCCCAGCGAGGCTTTTCTGGCCAAAGCCGCAGGGCTGATCGAATCGCATCAGGATGGAGGTTCTGGGTGAGAAGACGCAAACCCTCGGTACTGTTTTTGTGCAGTCACAACTCGGCCCGCAGCCAGATGGCCGAGGCCCTGCTGCGCCACTACGCTGGTAGTTACTTTGATGTGTACAGCGCTGGTCTGCACCCCAGCCAAATTAACCCCTTCACCCGTCAGGTACTGTCGGAGATAGGCCTGGATATGGAGGGCCAGTTCGCCAAGAGTTTGTTGGAGTACTGGGGCGGCAAACATCACTTTACCTATCTGATAGTGGTGTGTGACCGGGCCGAGCAGGACTGCCCCTTGTTCCCTTTCAGTACCATCCGTTTGTACTGGCCCTTCGAAGACCCCAGTGCGGTCCGGGGCACGGGCGAGCAAAAGCTCGAGACCTTCCGCAGGGTGCGCGATCAGATTGCTGCTAGGATACGGGACTGGCTACGAGAACTAAAGAATCAGGGGCTCATCGCCAAAAGCGGCGCCCAGACCGCCGAGGTTTGAGGCCGCACTCGATTCTTTGGCGCCTCTGCCATACTGGAAGGTCGCAGGTCAAAACTCGCAGGTCGCTTGACAAAAAGCTTTTGACCCGAGACCTGAGACTTGTGACATTCTTTCAAATATGTGGCCCCGCGACCTTGGGTCTGGCCCTGAGCTTGTGGGGAAGTCGCAACACGCTGTAGCAGCTCGCACCCGTTTTGAAGCCCAACAAAAGGGAGACCATGCGGGCGCAGACCTCGTGTCGCATAGACTTATTTATGCGAAGACATGCGGAGGAGGCGGGTTTACCTCGAGTAGTTTGGCGCTTCTTTGGTAATGGTCACCCCGTGGGGGTGGCTCTCGATCAGGCCGGCGTTGGAGATGCGGGTAAAGCGAGTCTGGGCGCGGAAGGTCTCGATGTCGGGCGCGCCGCAGTACCCCATCGCTGCCCGCAGGCCCCCCACCACCTGATAGAGCACATCACCCACCGGACCTTTGTAGGGAACCATGCCCTCGATGCCTTCGGGAACCAGTTTTTTGGCCTCGACCCGGCCCGCCCCTCTGCCCGAGTCCTGGAAGTAGCGGTCGGCGGAACCCTGACGCATGGCCCCCAGGCTGCCCATGCCCCGGTAAAGCTTGTAGCGCCTCCCGTCCTTGAGCACCTCTTCCCCGGGTGACTCGTCCGTTCCGGCTAGCATTGAACCCAGCATAATGGTGTGGGCGCCTGCCGCCAGGGCTTTGGCCAGGTCGCCAGAGTACTTGATGCCGCCGTCGGCAATCACCGGTACATCCAGGCCTTCCAGTCCCGCCACTGCCTCCGTAATGGCAGTCACCTGCGGAACCCCCACCCCTGTCACTACCCGGGTGGTACAGATGGATCCGGGCCCAATGCCCACCTTTACCGCATCGGCCCCGGCCTCGGCCAGTGCCCGCGCGCCCTCGGCGGTAGCGACGTTGCCCGCGATGATCTGCACCGAGTCACCGTGGGATTGTTTCAGGAATTTAAGTACCTCCAGAATACCCCGGCTGTGGCCGTGGGCACTGTCCAGCACTAGCACGTCTAGCCCGGCCTCGACCAGGGCCTTAGCCCTGGCCTCCAGATCCTTCGATACCCCTACGGCGGCCCCCACCAGCAGACGGCCCTGAGCATCCTTGGCAGAGAAAGGGAATTTCAGGCGTTTGGTCAGGTCTTTGAGGGTCAGTAGCCCACGTAATCGGCCCTCGCGGTCTACCAGGGGTAGTTTCTCGATCTTGTGACGGCGCAATAGTTCCTCGGCCTCTTCCAGGATGGTGCCGGGCGGAGCGGTAATCAGGCGGCTTGCGGGCGTCATCACCTCGGAGACTAGCCGCTCCATCTGGCGCTCGAAGCGCAGGTCGCGGTTAGTGACCAGGCCCAGCAGCTTTCCGTACAAATCCACCACCGGCAGACCGCCAATTTTGAACTCCCGCATCAGCCGCTCGGCGTCGGCCAGGGTGGCATTGGGCGCCAGGGTGACCGGGTCGTGAATCATCCCGGCCTCGCTGCGCTTGACCTTGCGCACCATGGAAGCCTGCTCTTCGGCGCTCATGTTTTTGTGAATCACCCCCAGGCCGCCCTCACGGGCCACGGCAATGGCCATCTCGGCCTCGGTCACGGTGTCCATGGCTGCGGAAAGGATGGGGATGTTCAGCCACAGCTTGCGGGTAAGGCGGGTACGGGTGTCCACATCCCTGGGCAGCACCTCCGAGTAAGCCGGAATCAGCAGCACATCGTCAAAGGTTAGCCCTTCTTGCTGGAATTTCTCTGTTCTGGAACGGGGTTTGCTGGGGGCCTCGAGCATATTCTAAGCAGTATAACAGCCGTGAGCGAAACCATAAATAGAGACCGCGGGATTTGAGCAACTGTGTTGTGTGGCGCAAGTGATGGCAGGAAGGGATTTTTTTTCATGGCAAGCACCCTCCTCGATGATGTAGGGCGCTAGGCTCGGGGCAGGCTCCGGGCGTGAAGCAATCCAGAGCATCGCGTCGGTCGAGTTGCATTTACGTCGTCCTGGATTGCTTTGTCGGCCTGTGGCCTCCTCGCAGTGACGACAGGAACGTACATTTTCGTCATTGCGACCCTGAGCCTGTCGAAGGGGAAGCAATCCAGATCACCTCGGCAGCCAGGGCACTTTTGGCTCTCCTGGATTGCTTCATCGGCCTGGGGGCCTCCGCGCAATGATGGGGGGCCTGTGGCCTCCATGCAATGACAGGTATTCTTTTCACTATGTTGTAGTCCACGAAACTGCTTTTTCTGGCATAGGCCCTGCTGGTCTGCCCATTGTCCCGGTCCTTTCCTTCAAATTCTGGATAAGATGGTGACAATGCGCCTGCTAATTGCCACTTCCAACCCAGGCAAATACCTCGAGCTCAAGGAAGGGCTTGCGCCGCTGGGATGGACACTGTTTTCCTTGCTAGACTATCCTTTCAAAATGCCGCCCGAAGAGGGCTCTACCTTTGAAGATAATGCTGTACTGAAAGCAGCCTTCGGGGCTAAGTACAGCGGTATGCCCACTCTGGCCGACGACTCGGGACTGGAAGTAGAGGCTCTGGGAGGAGAGCCTGGAGTCTACTCGGCCCGCTACGGCAACAAGAAAACCGATCTTGAGCGCAATGTATATTTACTCGAGCGCCTCAGGGGTATTCGGGCTGGTGAACGCAAAGCGAAATTTGTGGCTGCACTGGTGATTGCCTATCCCGATGGCTACATGGAACTTTACCGCGGCGAGACGGCGGGGGAGATACTCGAGGCCCCCAGGGGCGAGAGGGGCTTTGGCTACGACCCCTTGTTTTATCTACCCGAAGCGGGCCAGACCTTTGCCGAGATGACCCTAGAGACTAAAGCCGCCTACTCCCACCGGGGAAAAGCCCTGAAGGCGCTGCTGGAACACCACAAGTCTGGTCTGCCGCGCAAAGAGCGGCCCATGCACGAGTGAGTAGGCAAGAGGGGGCATACAGACCGCCCAAGCCAGCGGATGTTGGAGAAATCTCCTCTCCCCTGGTGGGAGAGGCTGGGTGAGGGGGGTGAGCGCAGCGAACCATGGCGTCTTTGGCAGCATTCAACCCTCACCCCAACCCTCTCCCAAGCTAGGGAGAGGGGGCTTTGGTGCCGCCCTTTCAGCTACCGAGCTCATTGAAAACTCTACTCAAGAGACTGGGTGTCCTGGTAATTTCTGACTGTCCTCTAGGGTTATTCGCAGCTGCCCGGCTCTGGGAAGGTGTAAATTATGCTGTAGGTGCCATTGTGGCTGCACCAGGTACCAAAGAAATCCTTTTGAACGCAGCAGAACACCTCTGCGGCTGCCCGTGACTGTTCCAACCGGGATGCGATAAAACCCAGGCCCTTGGCCCTATACTAAAACGGTGACCGAAGGAACTACCTACTCTGGTTTTGTGGCGGTGGTAGGCAAGCCCAATGTGGGCAAGTCTACCCTGGTTAATTCTATGCTGGGGGTGAAGATTGCTCCCATCAGCCCCAAGCCCCAGACCACCCGCAAGCGGGTGCGCGGCATCCATACCGAGGGCAGCCGTCAGATTGTGTTTGTGGACACCCCGGGCTGGCACGAGGCCGCCGATGCCATGAGCGAGTACATGATCCGTCAGATTGTCGAAGCTCTGGTCGAGGTGAATGCGGTGTTGTGGCTGGTTGATCTGCGCCACCCGCCCACCCACGAAGACGAGCTGGTGGCGCGCGCACTACGTCCCCTCAAGGACCAGGTCTCGATATTTCTGATAGGCAACAAGACCGATACCGCCAGATACCCCGACGCCGCGATGCAGGCCTATGCCCAGCTGCTTCCCGGCCTGGAAATCCGTATGATCTCGGCCCAGAACGAACGCGATGCCAAAGCCCTGCGGGACGAGATTTCGGCGCTTTTGCCCCCAGGGCCTTTCTTCTTCCCCCAAGACTATGCCAAAGGCGACCAGACCCCGGGGGAGTGGGCCGCCGAAATTGTACGCGAAGAGGCCATGAAGCGGCTTAAAGAAGAGATTCCCTACTCTATCGCCACCAAAACCGAGGAGTTTGAGCTGCGCCCCGCCGCTGCCGGCAGAGGCAGTGGGGTGTTCTATATTCGGGTCAATATCTATGTCGAACGTGAGGGTCACAGGCCCATTTTGATCGGAGCCAAGGGGCGGATGCTCAAGGAAATTGGGGCGGCGGCGCGTAAGCAGTTAGAGGTGTTTTTGTCCCACAAGGTCTACCTCGATCTCGAGGTCAAGGTCTACCCCAACTGGCGCAAAGACCCCGAAGCCTTGCGGGAGCTAGGATACTATTAGGGGGTGGATATTGGGCGCGGCCTGGTTTTGCTGGGTCTTTTGCTGGTGGCTTTGGGCCTGCTGTTGATTTATGCCCCGTGGCTTTTGAACTGGTTTGGTCGCCTGCCGGGGGATATCCGTATTGAACGCGACGGGTTTCGCTTCTACCTCCCGCTGGCCTCGATGTTGTTGATCAGCCTTGTTCTGAGCCTGTTGCTCAGCCTGCTGTTACGCTGGTTTCGTGGGCCTTAAGCTTGCCCAGCTCGGCTGGTTATGGCTAGAAAATGAGGTACGCACTAAGGCAATCTCTGCTGGGGTCTTGATTTCCCAGCTGGTTTCAGTACACTTCAAGCGAGCAGGCGGGCTGGGTTCACCGGCCTGTAACCCGTTGGCGTTCGGCATAGACCGAAGGGGGGAGCCATATTCGCCCACCCCGCGAGAACAAGGCGAGCCGCCATGGCGGCTCCGGCAAAGCCGCAACCTGGAGGAACCCTATGTCTCGTGGAGAAATTTCAAAGTTTATAAAGCATCATTTCCGCCACTTCAACGCCGCCACGCTGGTGGATGCCGCCGAAGCCTATCGTTTGCACCTCGACCAGGGTGGGGTGATGATGGTCACGCTGGCCGGGGCCATGAGTACCGCCGAGCTGGGCATATCGCTGGCTGAAATGATCCGCCAGGGCAAGGTACACGCCATTAGCTGTACCGGGGCCAATCTGGAAGAAGACCTGTTTAATCTGGTCGCCCATCACCACTACGAGCGGGTGCCTCACTGGCGCGAACTGACTGCCCACGACGAGCAACGTCTCCTGGAAAAGCACTTGAACCGCGTCACCGATACCTGCATTCCTGAGATGGAGGCCATGCGCCGGTTGGAAGGGGCCCTGCTTGAGGAGTGGGAAGCCTCAGATGCAGCAGGGGAACGCTACTTCCCGCACGAGTTTTTGTACCGGATTATCGAAAAGGGCAGGCTCGAGCAGTATTACCAGATTGACCCCAAGGATAGCTGGGTGGTGGCGGCTGCTGAGAGAAACCTGCCCATTCTGACGCCGGGCTGGGAAGACTCCACCTCCGGCAATATGTATGCGGGCCACTGCTTGAGTGGGCATATAAAGAATGTGCATACCGTGCGCTCGGGCATCGAGTACATGATGATGCTGGCTCAATGGTATGTCCAGACCAGTGCCCAGCACTCCATTGGATTATTTCAGCTTGGCGGGGGCATTGCCGGCGACTTTCCTATCTGCGTGGTGCCAATGTTACACCAGGACATGCGACGTACCGAGATTCCGCTATGGGGCTACTTCTGCCAGATATCCGACTCCACTACCAGCTACGGCTCTTACTCGGGGGCAGTCCCCAACGAGAAAATCACCTGGGGCAAGCTGGGGATGGATACTCCCAAGTTCATGATTGAGTCGGATGCCTCGATTGTGGCGCCGCTGATGTTTGCCTTGATTTTGGGCCTGTGAAGCCCGATCTCTGACTTCGCTTATCCAGCCTCAGGCTGGTCCTCCAGAGGCGCCAGTGCGAAGGTAGCTCCTCCAGAATGGGGGAGGCCAGGGTGGGCTGCAACGGCCTCTTTGCTGTATTGTCCGACACGGGATGAATCTGGAGGCAGGGGGTATTCGTCGGCGAACAACAGCCAATGCAAACCCGTTAGTTGGCACTGACCGGGGCGAGCGGGGCTGGTCTTGACAGCCTGCAAGCATATTGATAGATTAGGTTCACTCAATAAATAGGTGGTTCATTCAGTGAAACCAGAGAAAGCTATCCCAACCTTGGAGCGCCCCCTTTACCTGCTGGGTTTTTTAGCGAGGAACACCCCTACTGGGGTCTGTCCGAACTGGCCCGGGCCAGCGGTTGGTCAAAAGCTACCTGTTTGCGCAGCCTGAGGGCGCTAGAGCAGCACGGCCTGCTGATACGGGAAAACCGGCGCTACCGGCTTGGTACCTGCCTGTTGTACCTTGGGGCCCTGGTCAAGGCAGCCTACCCGGCCCGCCAGGTGGCTCTACCCCTGATGCAGGCTTTGCGCGACGCCACAGGCCAGTCGGTGCAATGGGTAGTTAGGGATGGGCTCGAGGGTGTCTACCTGGAGGTGCTGGAGGCCCGCTCGAGGGTGCGCCTCTACATCGCACCTGGTCGTCGCGCCCCCCTATACGCCGGGGCTTCCACCAGACTGCTCCTGGCCTTTGCGACGGAGGCGGTGCAGCAGGAGGTGTGGAGCGGCGAGCGCAAACGCTATACCCTGGCCACGCCGGTGGAGTTGTCCAGGCTTAGAGAGCTTTTGGCCCTAACCCGCCAGACCGGCTTTGCCGTCAGCTTTGGCGAGCTCGAGCCCCATTCCGCCGAGTTGGCTGCGCCCATCTGTGGGGCTGGTGGAGAAGTGCTGTCCGCGCTCAGTCTGGCCGGGGCCGAGGCCATCTACCGTGAGGGTGACAAGTTGGCAAACTACCTTAAAGACCTTGACCAGACCGCCCAACAAATCTCCCGGCGTCTGGGATATAAGGGGCCCTGGCAGACCGATATCCGGGGCTTGTTGCAGACGCTTCAGGCGGTAACGCCTCAGCACAAAGGAGGAAAGTATGTATAACAAGGTAGTAGGACTCTTGGCAACCCTGGCCCTGGGCGGGGCCCTAGCCCAGACCCAGACCTGGAACATGGCAACCCCTTACCCAGATGGCAACTTCCATACCATCAACATCCGCGAGTTCGCCCGCGAGGTAGAGGCCGCTACCCAGGGCCGTCTGGTGATTCGGGTTCACAGTGGGGGCGCGCTCCTGCCCCACGGCCAGATCCTGCCGGGGGTGCGAGCTGGCCAGATTCAGATGGGCGAGGTGTTCATGTCCTTTCTGGCGCGTGAAAACCCGGTTTTAGCCCTGGACTCGATTCCCTTCCTGGCCACAAGCTACGAGGAAGCTGAGCGACTGTATCGGGTTTCCCGGACAGAGGTCGAAAGCTGGCTTAACCGGCAGAGAGCGACCCTGCTGTTTTCGGTTCCTTGGCCAGGGCAGGGTCTTTTCACAAGACGACCAGTTAACAGCGTTGCCGACCTCAGGGGTCTGCGCTTCCGGGCCCATAACCCGGCTACCGTTCGTATTGCCGAGTTGACCGGCATGACCCCCACCCTTGTTGAGGCCGCCGACATTCCACATGCCTTTGCCACAGGTATTGTAGAGGCCATGATCACCTCGGCTTCCACCGGGGTGGACAGCCATGCGTGGGACTTTACCCGCTACTTTTACGACCTAAGGGCCTGGATTCCTAAGAATATGGTATTTGTGAGCCGCCGGGCCCTGGATGGCCTGAGTCCTGCAGACCGCGAGGCGGTGCTGGCTGCGGCCAGGCGGGCCGAGCAGCGTGGCTGGCAGATCAGCCAGCAGCAGGCCGATAGTATGGCCGCCATTCTGGCCCAGCGGGGAATGCGGGTATTGCAGCCCAGCCCACAGCTCATGGCCGAACTCAGGCAGGTGGGCCAGGTCATGACTAACGAGTGGTTAAGGCAGGCTGGAGCCACCGGGGTCAACATCTACCGGGCCTTCCGGGCCACCGGAGCCCGCTAGGCTGAGGGTGGCCGGGATGCGCAGGCTGCTGGATGGTTTGTACCGCTTTTCTGGCTTCATGGCCGGGGGGCTGGTGGTCTTCATCTTCTTGATTATCCTGGCCCAGATTTTGGGTCGGCAGCTTGGGATTGTCGTTCCCTCCGCCAACGAGCTTTCTGGGTTTGCCATGGCCGGGGCGGTTTTCTTCGCCCTGGCCCCCGCCCTCAGGGCCGGGGTCCATATCCGAGTGGGGGTGCTGGTGCGGTTGCTTAAGGGCAGAACCAGGCTGGCGCTGGAACTACTGGTCGGGGGCCTTTCACTCGTGGCCGCGAGCTACGCCACCTACCACCTGGTGCGGCTGGTGCTGGACTCCTACCGCTACGGCGACCTGGCCCCAGGGGTTTTGCCACTGCCCATCTGGATTCCCCAGAGCCTGGTAGCGGCAGGCATGGCCATCTTCACTGTGGCCCTGGCCGATACCCTGGTTTCTTTGTTGCGTGGCGAGTTGCCCACTTACTTGGCCGAGGGCCAAGCAAGGGAGTGAGCTATAGAACTTACCCAGGTCGCGCTCTTTCTGATACTGTTGCTCCTGCTGTTGCTGGGCGGAGGGCTCTGGATAGGGGTGGCCTTGCTGGGGGTGGGCTGGGTAGGGTTGCACTTCTTCACCACCACCCCGGCAGGACTTAGCGTGGCCAGCGGCCTGTGGGTCTCGAACTCGAGCTGGTCGCTGGCCGCGCTGCCGATGTTCATCTGGATGGGGGAGATCCTTTATCGCACACGTCTGGCCGCCAACCTGTTCGAGGGGCTGGCTCCCTGGCTGCGCTGGATTCCGGGTCGCTTGCTGCATACCAACGTACTGGCCTCAGGCATTTTTGCATTGGTAATCGGCTCCTCGGCAGCCACCACCGCCACCGTGGGCAAGATTGCTCTGCCAGAGCTTCTCAAGCGGGGCTACCCCGAGCGGATGGTGTTGGGCTCGCTGGCTGGCTCCGGTACTTTGGGTCTTCTGATCCCCCCCTCGGTGATGCTGATTGTTTACGGGGTGGCTGCTGAGGTCTCTATTGCCCGGCTCTTCATCGCCGGGCTGTTGCCAGGGCTTTTGGTGATGCTCTTGTTCATGGGCTGGTTGGTACTTTCCAGCCTGTTAAACCCCCGTCAGATGCCCCCGGCCGACCCGCCTACGCCGCTGCTACAGCGGTTGCGCGACAGCCTGAAAATTGCCCCGGTGGTGTTCCTGATCGTGGCCTTGATCGGTTCCATATATGCCGGGCTGGCCACTCCCACCGAGGCGGCCAGCCTGGGGGTTCTGGGCTCGCTGATCATCGCCGGACTCAGCCGCAGCCTGAGCTGGCAGGGCCTGCTGGAGAGCCTGGTGGGGGCCGTGCGCACCACCTGTATGATCGGCTTTATCCTGGCCGGGGCAGCCGTGCTTAGCATCGCCATGGGCTTTACCGGTATCCCGTCTGCCCTAGCCACCTGGGTGGGGGAGCTTGGCCTATCCAAATATGCCCTATTAGCTATCTTGATGCTGCTCTTCATTGTGCTGGGGATGTTTCTGGATGGTTTCTCGATGATCGTCCTGACCACCTCGGTCATTCTGCCGCTTGTCACGGCGGTGGGAATTGACCTTTTGTGGTTCGGAATCTTCCTGGTAATTGCGGTGGAGGTTGCCCAGATCACTCCCCCTGTGGGCTTCAACCTGTTTGTGATCAAGGGCCTTTCGGGCCGGGACATCCTGTTCATCGCCCGTTCGGTTCTGCCCTTTGTGTCCATGTTGCTGGTGGCTGCCGCCATCATCACGGTATTTCCTGAGATCGTGACCTGGCTCCCGCGAACCATGATCGGTGGTTAGGTTGTACCAGGTCTGAGGTCCATTTTGCGTGATAATCATGGAAGGCTCGGTCCTCTTTGACAAACCAAACTTTGTCGTTTTTGAACTCTTACCAAATGCTGTTACCACCCACGGCGGCTAGACAGAGGGTGCTCTAATGCAGATAGATCTCAATGCCGATGCTGGCGAATCTTATGGCAACTGGAAACTGGGCAACGATGCAGAGCTGTTTTCGCTGGTTAGCTCGGTTAATGTGGCTTGCGGTTTTCATGCCGGCGATCCGCTGACCATAAGGCACACCCTAAGGCTTGCCAAACGAGAGGGCATTGCCGTTGGCGCACACCCCGCTTTCCCCGACCTGGTGGGGTTTGGGCGGCGGGAAATTTCTGCTGCGCCAGACGAAGTGTATGCCGATGTGCTTTACCAGGTGGGGGCTCTGAGCGCTTTTTTGCGGGTAGCAGGAATGCCCCTGCACCATGTCAAGGCCCACGGGGCGCTCTACAACCGTGCTACTAGAGACCCAGAAACGGCCAGGGCGATTGCCCAGGCAGTAAAAGATTTTGACCCCAGCCTACCACTGGTGGTGCTGCCCAGCACACCCCTGGAGACAGAGGCGGAAAAGCTGGGGGTGCCGGTCGTCGCCGAAGCCTTCCCGGAGCGTGGGTATAACCGCGATGGGCGGCTAGCGCCCAGAGGCTTGTTTGGGGCCTTGATTGAAAGCCCTGTAGAGGCTGCCCGGCGGGCGGTGCAGATGGTGGTGAAAGGTGAAGTGGAAACCATAGATGGTGGAACCGTACCGGTACGCGCCCGGACCCTGTGTATTCATAGCGATAACCCCCGGGCCGTAGAGATAGCCAGGGCCATAAGGAAGGCTTTGCTGGCCGAGGGCATCACCGTCCAGACCTACTAGAGTTTCTGACCAGTACACTGCCCTTTCCATGACCCGCACTGGTTTCTATCTGGGCTTTTCCGAGCAGCTCGACGTATCGGCCAATGCTAGCCTGCTAGCCCTGGCGCGGGCCCTGCTTGGCGATCCGCTGCCGGGCCTGACCGATATTGTGCCCGGCTATGTGAATGTGTATATCGAGTTCGATGCCAATCGGGTCTCCAAGTCCCAGGTGGAGCGCTGGCTGAAGCAGAGAAAGCAGGCTCTGCCTAGCCCCCCCGAAGGAAGACAGGTCGAAATTCCGGTGCGCTACGACGGGCCCGACCTGCCCTGGGTGGCCCAACAAACTGGTTTGCCAGTTGAGGAGGTGGTGCGGCTACACCACCAGCCCCTGTACCGGGTTTTTGCTACCGGCTTCACCCCAGGGTTTCCCTTTCTGGGGCCCCTCGACGAACACTTGCGCCTGCCCCGCCGGAGTACACCGCGTGTGCAGGTTCCGGCCCACTCGGTGGCGATTGCTGGAACCCAGACTGGAATATACCCGCTGCCCTCGCCCGGGGGCTGGCATCTGATCGGAACTGCGCTAACCCAGGTTTACAACCCCCACCGCGAAAACGTGTTTCTGCTGGAAGCCGGGGACAGGGTGCGGTTTGTGCCCTCGCAAGGTCCCACCCCAGAGCTGCCAGCAGTACGCCCACTGCTTCCCACCGAGCCGCGCTACCCGGCCCTGCGGGTGGAACAGCCAGGCCTGCTGGATCTGGTAATGGATGACGGACGGCAGATGGCAGGGCGTTTTGGACTGGCGGCATCGGGCGTGCTGGACGCGCATTCGGCAGCGCTTGCTAATCGGATGGTTGGTAACCCAGCCGGTGCACCCCTGCTCGAGCTGACCTTGAATGGCCCCGTCTGTAGCGTGCTTTCGCCGGTAGTTGCGGCTTTTGCAGGTTATGGAATGTCTGTGCTGGTCAATGGCCAGCCGGCGCCAGGGGCCCAGACTTTTGCTTTGCGTAAAGGGGATGTGCTCAGCTTCAAGCCTACCGCCGAGGGGGTGCGGGGTTACCTGGCCATAGCAGGAGGAATTGAAAGCCAGCAGTTTTGGGGCAGCGCCAGCACCGATGTCACCGGACTGGTTGGGCGGGCCTTACGGGCCGGGGATGTGCTGGGCCTGGCAGCACCCCGGATGCCCCTGGCGGGTTTTGGGTTTGGGCAACAATGGCCTCTGAAGCGACGAATTCGGTTGCTGGCTGGGCCACAGTACAGCCTGGAAGCCATGCAGGCCCTGTGCCGGGCCCCCTTTGAACTGGTATCGGGGGATCGGATGGGGTTGAGGTTGTCGGGGCCGGAGGTCCCGGGGGGCGAGCTAATCAGCGAGGCCACACCCCTGGGTGCCATTCAGATCACCACCCAGGGGCAGCCCCTGGTACTGCTAAATGACCGGGGCCGCATCGGTGGCTTCACCAAACCGGCCATAGTACATCCGGCCGATCTGCCCTGGCTGGCCCAACTGCGCCCCGGGCAGAAAGTGAGATTTACCATGGCGTCTGAATGCCCGCGGTGAAGCGTGGCTTTGAATGGTCAGTTTCCCGTGGGACGGCTTTACCCCAGCTTGTAGCCAAACCGGCGCAGGATCTCCTTGCGCCACAAGAGGTCTTCCTCGGACTCTACCCCCAGAGGCTTGTGGCCATCCAGAACCCCCAGAATTCCGCGCTGGTCGTTCTGCTCGGCGACAACTACCGAGAGTGGGTTAGCCGTTGCGGCGAAAATCTGCACCACTTCCGGGCAGGCTTTGACCGCATGGAGCACGTTGATAGGAAAAAAGCCCTCACCCAGCACGATCAGAAAGGAGTGGCCTGCCCCAATGGCCTGGGCGTTCCGGACTGCCAGCTCGATTAGCTCCGGGGCAGTACCGGTCTTGCGAATCAGGCGTTTTCCCGAGGCCTCGCAAAAAGCCAGGCCGAACTTGATTCCCGGAACCGCCGTGACCAGGGCTTCGTGCAAGTCCTCCACGGTCTTGATGAAGTGGCTCGTGCCCAGGATAACGTTCAGATTTTCTGGCTTTTCAAGCCGCACAATGTGAAGTTCCATGACCTATTTACCCACATTGAACCTTACCAGGTCAACCCTTCCGCCATCCGGCGTGGCATAACGAACAACCCCCACGCCAGGAACAAAATAAATCTCCACCACCTGGCTGCCGCCGCCGCTGGTGACGGTAGAGGTGCGAATCACAAAGGCGTTGAAGCGTCCTGCTGGCACACTTACCCCTTCGATGCGCAAGACCTTGCCCAGCAGGGCCACGGTCTGGCCATCAAAAGTGCTTCGTCCTCCCCATTCCTGCCCCACTACCAGCGGGGGCGCGGGGTAGAGCTGCAAGGGGGGTTGGTAGCGCTGCACGGTCTGACCAATAATCAGGCCTTCCAGCAGTACCCCCCGGTCTGGGGTAAAGCGGAGCAGGTCGGCGCTTACCGGCTGCCTGGCCAGCCGCCGCTCCAGAACCAGCATTCCATTCTGTTCGCGAGTGAATACCTGCTCCATACCCGAGGAATATGTCCAGGAGAAGCCAATTCCATGGGGGAAGTAGGCTGGGGGTGCAGCCGAGACCCCAACCAGCAGTAGACCAAGAGCCAAAAAGCGCTTCATAGACTAATCATCCACATGCTCGACCATTCCATCACCTAGGCCATTGCTATCCATACTACTTCCGCCTGGCCGTCCAGATGGTGCATCCGGCCCGGGGCAGCTGACCGCCGGGTTTGCTGCCAGGGGGTGCGCGTAGCGCATACTCGCTATGCGAGTAACCTATCTGGCTAGTCTTCCCTTCCCAGCTCGTGACCGCGCAAGGTAGCCGCTTCCACCGCCTCGACCAGCGCTGCACGGACTGCACGGGCCTCGAGGGCCGCCAGGCCGTAGATGGTGGTTCCCGCAGGGCTGCTGACCTCGTCTTTTAGCACTCCAGGGTGCTTTTTGCGCAGCAGCTCGCCGGTGGCAATCAGCACATCGGCAGCAAGCTGGAGGGCCTGGGCCCGGGGGATTCCCTGCTTGACCCCTCCATCGGCCAGCCCCTCCGCAACCACCGCGAAATAGGCGGGGGCCGAGGCCGACATGCCGGTAAAGGCGTCGAAAAGGCGCTCGGGCAGGTCATATACATCCCCTACCGTTTTAAACAGGGTACGGGCGAACTCCAGGTCACCGGCTTCCTGGGCCTCGCGGGGTGCTGTGATGGCGGTGGAACTCTTGCCGATGGTAGCAGCCAGATTGGGCATGCAGCGCACCACCCGCCGGGTTCCCAGGCGGCGCGAGAGCAAGGCGGTTGAGACCCCGGCCATGATGGAGATATAGCCGGTATGGGGGTGAGCTATCTGGGGCGCGAGGGCAGCGAGGTCCTTGGGCTGAACACCCAGCAGCACCCGCTGGCAGCGGCGCAGATCCTCCAGGCCCAGGGGGTTTGCGCCGGTAGCCTGGGCCACCTCGAGGGTGCGTTCGGGGGTGTCGAGTATCCCGATTTCGGAAGCCTCGAGCATCCCCGCCCGCAAAACGCCCTCCAGAATACTCTGACCCATCTTGCCCACACCCAGAATGGCCAATTTCATGGCCCCAAGTCTAGCAGCAAGCAGGCAGTGGGGACAGCCCATAGCCCATAGTCGATAGTCGATAGTCGATAGTCTATAGTCGATTGTCTATAGTCGATAGTCTATAGCCGATATCTATCAGCTATTGGCTATTGGCTATCAGCTATTTCTAGCTGCTATACTCCTTTGGTGCAGGTACTCGCCCTGGACACTGCCACCCCCTATCTGGTCTTGGGCCTGCCCCAGGCCGAACGGGCCATTCGGCTGGGACGCCGCCATGCCGAGGTGCTGTGGGCTGAGCTGGAGCACTTTTTGCACCAGACCGGGGTCAGTCGAAAAGATCTGCAGGGCATTGCTGTGGGGCGGGGGCCGGGCTCCTACACCGGACTGCGGGTGGGAATTGCTGCGGGTCTGGGGCTGGCCCGTGGGCTGGGCCTTCCGGTAGTAGGGGTGGATACTCTGGAAGGGGTAGCCCTGCGTTACCAGGGCCGGGTGTGTGTGGCCCATACTACCCGCAAAGGTCTTTGCTACACCGCGTCTTACCACTCAGTGGACGGGGAGCTAACGGCAATAGAACCGCCCCGTCGGAGCAGGCTGACAGAATTGCAACCCACCGGCCTTTTTTCGCTAGATCAGCCCCCTTCGGGAATGGCCTTGGCATATCTGGGCATCCGGCTGCTCCAGGCCGGGCAGACCGGTGTCGAGTCAGTCTATTTATGACCCTGGGAGAGTACCACACTTTGCAGCCAACGCCAGTTCCAGGGGGGCAGCTGTTTACCAAACCGGGTGTACGGGGCCTGGCCGACCCTGCCTACGAGCTGTTGGCGCGCTGCCTAAAGCCTTTTGGTCAGACCGCGCTGGACCTGAACCCGGGTATTGGCCTGGTTGTACAAGCCCTGCAACGGCAGGGCCTGTCGGTGCAGGCCATCGAGACCTCGAGGGCTGCCCTGCGTTGTTTAGAGGCCAGTTTCGGAAATTTAGTAAGAGTGGTACGAGGGCTGCCCTGGGAAACCGAGCCGGCGTCGGTAGACATGATCGCCATGGTGCTGCCGGCCAACCGTGGGACGCGGTATGTGGAGCTGTCGTTGCTCGGGGCAGCCAGGTCCCTGCGCAGTGGAGGGCGGCTCTGGATTGCAGGTAACAAGGACAAGGGCTTTGGGCAGTACTTCAAACTGGCCCAGGAACTGCTGGGTTTTGGGGTGCTGATCGAACGTGAGGGAGCAACCCGGGTGGCATTGCTGGAAAAAGAAAGGCCCGCCCCCGCGTTACCGGAAGTCTGGGAGTCCTATTCCTGTATGTTTGCTGGACAGGTGCTGCATTTTACTTATCTACCAGGGGTGTTTTCCGCGGCTCGCCTGGATCCGGGCAGTGCCATGCTGCTGGGCCAGCTGCCCCAATATCTCGGCACTGTGCTGGATATGGGCAGCGGCTATGGCGCGCTAAGCCGTCCACTGGTAGGTCGCGCCGAAAGCCTTACTCTGCTCGATGACGACTGGCCCAGCGTTCTGAGCGCACAGCGGAATTTGGGCCAGTCGGCCAGAGTACTTCATTCCGATGTGGACGAGGCCTTGACGCCGGGGCAGAGTTTCGCTACTATTATTTCGAACCCCCCGTTCCACGTGGGGGGGCTTGTCGTGCTAGAAACCGCCACTGCATTTATAGAAGCTGCCTACGCCCGCCTGGAGAGGGGCGGGAACTTTTATCTGGTGGCAAATCGCTTTTTGCCCTACGAACCCTTGCTAAAGGCGCACTTTTCCACTGTGCGTACACTGGCTGTGGATAGCCACAAGGTTCTGCTGGCTCAAAAGGGTTGATACTGCTGTAGTTCCTGCAACGCCGGGCCTTCAGCCCTTCACTGGGAGGTGAGCTGCTTGACTAAGAACAAGACCGCTGCTGGTACAAAAAGACACTCCCCCTCAGAAGAGAGCACGCTCCGCGCATCCAAGGGGAAAAGCACCCTTCAGACCAAGGGCAAACAGGCAGGAAAGTCTGCGGTTTCTGTCTCCAGGGCCAAAAAGCCCCTCACCACCGAACGTACCGCGCCAACTACCCCCAAAACAGCCAAGCCCCAACTCAAGACAGCTCCCAAACCTGCTACCAGGTCTTCCAGCAAGCTTAGTCCCTCGGGCAAAACCAGTATTGCAAAAAAGCCGCCAAAAGCCAGTACACCCAGCAAACCGCAGTCTGCTAGCAAGGTTGCCCCTAAACAAAAGGCAGCCACTGCTCCGGGCAGGCAAGCCCTAAAACCCAGTCCCACAGAGGTCGCCAAAAACAAACCTACTAAAGCCCGGGCCAAGCCCGCAGACAAGGCCATTATTTCTGGCCAAACCAGCGCCAGTTCAGCCAGAACCAAGGGGAGCAAACCAAAAGAAGAAGTCGTCTCCAAGCCCGCTACCAAAGCACCTGCCAGAGCACCCCAGAAACCTATGCCCAAAACGCCCCCCAAGTCCGCCAGCAAATCGGCTAAAACACCCCCCAAGCCCGAACCCAAGAGTAAAGACAGTGCCAAACCCAAAGCCAAAGGCGTGGGCCAAACCCAGGCGGCCGCTAAATCTGCACCAGACAAAACCACTTCCAAGCCCCGAAGCAAAACCACCAAGCCAGAGTCAAAGGTAGCCCTCAAGTCCGAGCAGAAGGCCAAAACGCCCAAGGCCAAGACTGCCACAGTTGCAAGGCCCCAGGCTTCGAACGCCAAGCTAGCGCCCAGAAATTCTTCCGGCAGCGCTGCCGTCATCGAGAAAGAGCGCGATCTGCTAAAACACGAGGGCCTGGCCGTAGATGCTGATGAACTCGAGGCCCCCGAGTTTGGTATACGCGATCCGGACGATCCCCTGGCCGAGCCCCGACTCGGTGAGCTGAAGCCCCCAACCTCCAAGACCGGGAAGCTGGTGGTTGTTCCAGTGGTAGACGAAGAAATAACCGAGGAAGTGCTGGAGGCCGACCTCGAGGAAATTGAGATCCTCGAGCCCGACTTTGCCCTGGGCACTCTTCCGGTTGAAGAGTCTGAGGAGGAGATAGAAGACGACCTCCCCCTGCCCCGCATCTCCACCTCTGACCCGGTGCGGCAGTATCTTCACGAGATCGGACAGGTGCTGCTCTTGACCCTGGAAGAAGAGATTGACCTGGCCCGGCGTGTTGAGGATGGCGTAGCGGCTGCGCAGCGACTGGCCGAGGAAACCGGGCTGGAAGCCGAGCTGATCCGCCACGTGCTGCGCAGCCAGGTGCAGGGCAGTAGCCGGGTTACCGGCATTCCCGGCACCGAGCTGCGTATTGACCCGGAGACTGTACAGGCCGTAGATGCTCGGCTGCGCCTGCTGGACCGCTCGGTCAAGCGCCACCTGCACATCGCCAGGGATGGCGAGATCTGCCGCCAGCACCTGATCGAGGCCAACCTGCGCTTAGTGGTCAGCATCGCCAAGAAGTACACCGGGCGCGGACTCTCCTTCCTCGACCTGATCCAGGAGGGCAACCAGGGCCTGATCCGGGCGGTGGAGAAGTTTGAGTACAAACGCCGCTACAAGTTCTCTACCTATGCCACCTGGTGGATTCGCCAGGCCATCAACCGGGCTATTGCCGACCAGGCCCGTACCATTCGCATCCCGGTGCACATGGTCGAGACCATCAACAAGCTGACCCGCACCGCCCGCCAGATGCAGCAGGAGCTGGGCCGCGAGCCAGCCTACGAAGAAATTGCCGAGGCCATGGGGCCTGGCTGGGATGCCAAAAAGGTCGAGGAAACCTTCAAAATTGCCCAGGAGCCGGTTAGCCTCGAGACCCCCATCGGCGATGAAAAGGACTCTTTCTACGGCGACTTTATCCCCGATGAGCACATGGCCTCACCGGTAGACTCCGCCGCCCAGAGTATGCTTTCTGAGGAGCTGGAAAAAGCCCTGGGCAAGCTCTCCGAACGCGAAGCCATGGTTCTAAAGCTCCGCAAGGGCCTGATTGATGGGCGCGAGCATACCTTAGAAGAAGTGGGCGCCTACTTTGGCGTGACCCGCGAGCGCATCCGCCAGATCGAGAACAAGGCCCTGCGCAAGCTCAAGTACCACGAGTCTCGCACCAGAAAGCTGCGTGATTTCCTCGACTAAAACCCCTGCACCATTTTTACGATGTCTCAGGTCGCAAGTCGCAAGCCAAAAAGACCTGTGACTTGAGACCTGCGACATTTTTACCTGGCGTCGGGCGCTTTTGCTAAAATGGGACCATGCCCAGGCTGCAACACATAGCGCTCAAAACCCAGTTTCTGGAGGCTACTCGCGATTTTTATGCCCAGACGCTGGGCCTTCCCGGGGTTCGCTGCGACGACGAGCGTGGGGTGGTCTGGGTCAGCTTTCCCGATGGCTTTGTGCTGCGCTTTGACCGCGCAACGTCGCCGCCCGACCCCGGCGCCATCACCTACCTGGGGCTAGAGCTAGATGACTTTGGCGCTGTGGATACACTCTACCAAAAGCTGGCCGACCTATTGCCGATTGAGCGCGACCTGCGCCAGACCTACCGTCATCAGCAGGGACCTTACGGCTTCATACTGCGCGACCCCAACGGGTACGCCCTCAAGTTGTTCAAGTACAACCTCCCCCAGGTTGTCTAAGTTGCCCTCATGCGCCTGCTTGCGGCTGCATCCTTGAGGTGAAGCCTGAAACTATATTCTCTGCTTGCAGGTCGTGCTGCTTTGGCCCTGACAACTGGTCGTACAAGCCCTCCTGCCACCAAACTACAGACTTCCGTAGGAAGTTGAGTTGCTGCCGACTTTACCGGACGGGCCAGATGCTGGTATTGCGGCCCCAGCAACAGTCCAATAGCACTTGCGCATCGGTTAAAGTTGCGGGGATGCGGATTGATGCACGCGATGGTGTGGCACGGTCATCACATAGGTCAGTGTGAAAACCCTGTAATTCACTCGCAACTGCGCTACTTCAGCTTCCACAGAGCGACCACGCTGGGGACAATAGGGGAGATCAGGTGCGGCCCCTCGAGGTGAGCCGCCTCGCCTCTACGCAGGTGCAGGTAGCTTTTGTCGGGCAGGTCAATCACCAGTTCGCCCTCCAGCAGTACATACAAACGGGCCTCGTCCACCTGTTCGGGCTCGGAAAGCATATATGAGCAAAAGCCAGTAATGCCGGGGAAACGGGCCTCCCCCTGGCGTTTGGCGAGCCGGACAAGATGGAGTTTCATACCAGGTTACGGCTTTGCCGGAATCGTGTAACCGACTCGCCTAGGCGAAAGGCTTCGAGAGTCGGTGGTTCTCAAGCCCCAACCGCTTCCTTGCGGGCCCGGCCATACTCCATCCGCAGCTTGAAGATGGCCTGACGGAAGAGCCTGAGGGTCTCGTCCTCGGTTTTGCCCAGTGCTCTGGCAACCTCGGGCACGGCTTTTTGCTTCCCCTGGCTGCGGCGGACAATTTCGGCTTGCTCGGCGGTCAGGCCCACTCGACCAATAAGGCGCTCGAGGTCGGCCCAGGTTGCGCCAGGTTCGCGGGGCTTAGGCTTTGTTGCTTTACCCTTGGCTCTGGCCCTTGCCTGAGATTCCTGGCCCTCGCTGGCGGCTTTGCTTTTCCCATATTCCATGCGCAGCTTGAACATGGCCTGGCGGAAAAGCTTCAGTACCGATTCTTCAGGCCGGTTGAGCTGTCTGGCTACCGCCGAGACGGCCTTTTGCTGCCCCTGGGTGCGCCGCGCTACCTCGGCCTGGTCGGCGGTCAGGCCCACCCGTGCGATCAAGGGCTCGAGGTCGGCCCAGGTCGAGGGCGGTCGAGAGTCGAGAGTCGAGAGTCGAGGGCCAAAGCTCTCGACCCTAGACTCCTGACCCTTGGCTGTTTTTCCCTTCGACCCCCGGTCGGCCCGACGCTCACTCAAAGCCTGCAGATCGGGGCCGCCGTAGCGCGCGCAACCGGGGTTGGAGCAGGCTCGCCTGCCCGAGCGACCCTTAGCCATCTCGTTCCAGCCGCAAACAGCGCACTTCTCCGGTACCAGCGGATCGAATACCAGGAAGTCGCAGGCCTGGCTGTTGCAGCGGTAATACGGCTTGCCGCGCTTGCTGGTTTTTTGCACCACCTCACCCGTATGACATTTGGGACAGGCAATACCGGTGGAGGGGGCTTCGTCTCGGGTATAGGTACACTGGGGGTAACGGTTGCAGCTTATGAAGGTCCCGTAGCGCCCATGGCGACGCACAAGCTGACCCTGGCTGCACTGTGGACAGGTCTCGCCAATTGACTCGGGTGCTTTTCTGATTTCCAGGCGCTCGGTGTGCTTGCACTCGGGGTAGCCGGTGCAGCCCAGGAACTGGCCAAACCTCGAGACCCTGAGCTCCATGGGGCGTCCGCATACAGGGCAGAGCTTTTGTGGAACTTTGGCATAGTCCTTGAGAAAGGGCTCGTAAAACTCCCGCACCACTTTGGGCCAGGGGGCTTTGCCCGCCTCGATATCGTCGAGCCGGGTCTCGAGCTGGGCGGTAAAGTCATAGGCCACCACGTCAGGAAAACTCTGCACCAGGTAACCTGTCACCTCGCGCCCCAGCGGTGTGGGCCTGAGCGATTTGCCCGAGCGCTCGAGGTAGCTACGGCGTTCTAAGGTATCAATGGTGGGTGCATAGGTCGAGGGCCGCCCGATGCCCATTTCTTCCAGTGCTTTTACCAGGCTGGCATCGGTATAGCGCGGGGGCGGCTCGGTAAAGTGCTGCTCGGGCTTTAGTCCCAGCAGTGCGGCGGTAGCGTTCTGACGCAAGGGTGGGAGCAGGTTCTCGGTATCGTCACCCTCTTCGCGCCCATATACCCGCAAAAACCCATCAAATTTGAGTACCGACCCCACCGCCCGGAAGACCAGTGCTCCACCGGCGACGCTCACCGTGGTCTGGTCGAAGACGGCGGGGGTCATCTGCGAGGCCACAAAGCGCTGCCAGATGAGCTGGTAGAGCCTGAACTCTTCGTCTTCCAGATGCTTCTTGACTGAATCGGGGGTACGGGTGGCCGAGGTGGGGCGAATAGCTTCGTGGGCGTCCTGGGTACCGACCGCTTTCTTTCCCAGGTAGGTGTTGGGTTTTTCGGGCAGGTAGCCGGGTCCAAAATGGCCGGGAATGTACTTGCGTACCTCGCTCAGCGCTTCCTGCGAGACCCGCGTGGAGTCGGTGCGCATATAGGTGATCAGGCCCACCGTGCCCTCGGGCAGATCCACCCCCTCATACAGCCTCTGGGCAACCCGCATGGTACGGCTGGCGGTCCAGCCCAGGCGGCTACTGGCGGCCTGCTGAAGGGTGGAGGTAGTAAAGGGCGCGGCGGCATTGCGGCGGCGCTCGCGGCGCTCAACACTGCTGATGCGGTAGTTCCGGACAGCCTGGGCCTGGCGGGCGATCTCCACGGCCTGGGCTTCGTTGGTGATGAGGAATTTTTCTCTGGTCTGGAGCCGCTCCTGGTTCACGCTGTAGAGCATGGCCTTAAACGTCTGGCCCTCCGACTCAAACTGTCCCTCAATGGTCCAGTACTCCTGCGGTACAAAAACTTCAATCTCTTGCTCTCGCTCTACCAGCAGCCGCAGTGCAACCGACTGTACCCGGCCAGCCGACAGGGCTCTGCGGCGGAACTCCATGCTTAGCACAGGGGAAAGCTGGTAGCCCACCAGCCGGTCCAGCACCCTTCGGGCTTGCTGGGCGTCTACCAGGCTCTGGTCTATAGGGCGAGGGCTTTGCACCGCAGCCCGAACCACCCGGGGGGTAATCTCGTGAAACTCCACCCGCAAAGGGTTTTGCAGGTTGAGCCCCAGCAGCCTGGCCACATGCCAGCCAATCGCCTCACCCTCGCGGTCGGGGTCGGTAGCAATCAGCACGCGCTTACCCCGAGCAGCTTTCTTGAGGCCATCCACCACCGGCTGCTTTTCTTTTTTTACCTCATACTGTGGCGCAAAATCTGCTTGGATATCCACGCCCAGGTCGCGCTCGGGTAGGTCGGCCACATGGCCTTTGCTGGCCCGTACCTCGTACCCCGCCCCCAGCATTTTCTGAAGGCTTTTGGCTTTGGCGGGTGATTCCACAACAATTAAGGTTGAATCTGGCATGAAGTAGGCCCTTTCATTTTTGCTCATGCTATTGTCCTACGCATGGAGTAGGCCCTTTCATTTTCGGCGATGCTATTGTCTTACGCATGGAGTAGACCCTTTCATTTTCGGTCATGCTATTGTCCTACACATACGGCTAAGTATACGAACGAGGGCCTAGCTGTTTGTCAAGTGTAGCCATGACACAAAGGTGATGTCTCAGGTCGCAAGCCGTAGGTCGCAGGTCGAGGGTCAAAAGCTAGTTGAGGGTCGAGGGTCGAGGGTCAAAAGCTATCGGCTATGGACTATTGACTATCGACTCATTGAATGTCGCAGGTCGCATGACTTGAGACTTGAGACTCGCGACATGAGACATTCTGAAGCTGCCAAGCCTACCTGGTCGCAGGCAAAACCTGCTCGGCAAAAACCGGAGTTCTTCTCACAGGCTTCAAATAACTGCTTGTGAAACTCAGTTTTGCTATAGACTGCACTCGCAGTTGGGAGGTAAGACCCACCTGAGCCTGCACCGGCTCCGGGCCAGATTCACCGGATTTTAGCCATGAAGCGCTTGCTAGTTTTACTTCTGCTGCTAACCGTCGGCGGTATGGTGATGGGCCAGTCAGGCGCTTATCGGCTGCGGGTTGTGTCCTGGAGTTGTAAATCGTTTCCTAATGGGGTACTGGTGCAAGGGGTGGTCAAGAACATCAGCTCGCGCCCATTGAGCGACTTGCGCGCCAGTGTGCGGGTAGTTGGGCCAGGGCTGCGCATGGTCAGCAACAGCGCGGCGTTGCTTGATCGTAGACTGACCCCTGGAAAAGTGGCCTCTTTTGAAGTGCGGGTGCGAACAAGTTTTAACTCGGTCCGTCGCTGTGAGCTGTGGTTCAGAAACCCTCGAGTGGCGCAAATTCCCACCCTGGTTCCCAGGCCCCGCTAACATGGGCTGGAGTTGCCTGCACGTAACTGGCGGTTTTTCTGGTAATATCACAGCCTGGAAAGCCCTTGGCAGCATGATGTTATGCAGAGTGGTCTGCTGTGTGGCTGACATTACCGATGAGGCCAGTTAGGTTAGGTTCGCGGTCTGTGCAGATATGATGTAGTTTCCAGACTGGGTTACGGGATAGGGATCCCAAGGATGCTGCGAATACTGGGTGGAACTGCCAGGGGCGTTGAACTGAAGGTGCCGCGGTCGGCGCGGCCCAGCCCGGTAAGGCTGCGCAAGGCGCTGTTCGACTTTTTGCGCTTTCGCTTTCTGCACCGGGGGAGTTTTCTCGACCTGTATGCCGGGAGTGGTGCGATTGGGCTGGAGGCCGCCTCGGAGGGTTTTACAACTGTCATGGTGGAGAAAGACCGCCAGGCCATCCAGTGCCTGCGCGAAAATGCCAGCAGGGCCCGTTTGAAGGTTCAGATTGAAGCGATGGCTGCGGAGCGCTATTTGCTGGACGCTCAGCGGCGGGGCTTACGCTTTACGGTGGCCTTTATGGCGCCGCCTTATCCCCACGACCTGTGTCAGGATTTCCAGCGGCTGCTTGGGGCGCAGATAGTTGTACCTGGCGGCCTGTATATTTTGCAGCACCCTACTGGCCTGGCCCTGCCGCTGGGTGAGCGCCGGGAGTATGGCTCCAATACCCTGACCATTATCGAGGCCACCGCAGACGAAGTACCCCAGGCGAGTCGCTTACGCGATTCCGGCAAAGCCGTAACCTAGACAGACTGGTGACTAGGGCTGGCTTAGGCGAGTCGCTTACGCGATTCCGGCAAAGCCGTAACCTCGGTGGTTTGACGCCCGGCAGGTAGTTGTGTGAAGATACTCCGCAAGAGCGAGGCAGTATGCATGTGGTATACCCAGGGAGTTTCGACCCGCTGCACAACGGGCACTTTGATGTGATTCAGCGGGCCTCGAGGCTATTTGACAGAGTGACGGTTGGGGTGCTGGAGAACCCCTCCAAGCGCGGGCTGTGGCTTTTTGCACCCCCAGAGCGGGTCGAGATTATCCGTCAGGCCGTATCGTCTGCCCGCCTGACCAATGTGGAGGTAGAGATGTTCAGCGGCCTGTTGGTGAACTTTATGAAGCGGGTAAACTCGCGGGTGATTGTCAAGGGCCTGCGGGCGGTGTCCGACTACGAAAACGAGCTGCAGATGGCCCACCTCAACCGCCAGTACGGCAACCACCCCGAGACCCTGTTCATCATGGCCGCGACCCGCTGGTCTTATGTCTCTTCCACCATGGTCAAGGAGATTGCCCGCCACGGAGGCGATGTGAGCAAGCTGGTACCCTCCGCTACCATCGAGGCCATACGGGCCAGGCTTAGCAAGGTAGAGGGGTAAGAGATGCATACCTACAAAAGCAAGTACGGCAGTGCGCTCGAAATTGGCCACCTGATCGGCGGCGAGGAAGTTTTTGATGGCAAGCCGCTAAAGCGGCACAACCCCGCCAACCACGCCGACCTGGTTGCGCGTTTTCCCGAGGCCTCGAGAGAAACCCTGCAAAAAGCCGCGCAGGTTGCCCAAAAAGCCTTCCAGGACTGGTCGCAAACACCCGCACCTGTTCGCGGGGGTGTGCTGATGAACCTGGCCGCGGTCATGACCCGTGAAAAAAACGCCCTGGTGCGGCTGATGGTGCGCGAGGTGGGCAAGACCTTTAAAGAAGCTGGCGGTGACGTGCAGGAGGCCATAGACACCGCAGTCTTTTTTGCTTCGGAAGGGCGCCGGCTTTACGGCCAGACCGTGCCCAGTGAGATGAAGAACAAAGAACTCTTCACCTTCCGCCGCCCCATCGGAGTGGTGGGGGTGATTACGGCGGGCAATTTCCCCATTGCAGTGCCCTCCTGGAAGCTGATTCCGGCCATCCTGACCGGCAACACCGTGGTCTGGAAACCCTCCGACGACTCTCCGGCGCTTTCTTATGTGTTTGTCAAGCTGTTCGAAGAAGCTGGGCTGCCCCCTGGGGTGATTAATCTGGTCTTCGGCGGGGGGAAGGACTCCAGCGGACAGTGGCTGGTAGAGCTGATGGACCAGGGGCTTTTGAACAAATTTGCCTTCACTGGCAGCACCCCGGTGGGCCGCTGGATTGGCGAGGTGGCGGGGCGCAATCTGCTTCGACCTACCCTCGAGCTCGGGGGCAAAAACCCCCTGGTGGTGTTGCGCGATGCCGACCTGGATTTAGCGGTGGAAGGGGCCTGGTGGAGTGCATTTGCCACCGGCGGCCAGCGCTGCACCAGCGCCGGTAATGTAATCGTGGATGCCCCCCTCTACGACGAGTTCAAACGGCGCTTCCTGGAAAAAACCGAGTCTACTGTGGTGGGCAACCCCATCGAAAACCCCAGCGGCCTGACCTATGGCCCCTTCATAAACGAACGCTTGTTCCAGCGCTGGATCGAACACTTTTCCTGGGGCCGCACCGATGGAGCCCTGCTGCTGTTTGGCAAGGCCCGTATCACTGGCTCCAACCCCTACCCCCGGTTTTTTGGCGACCCCGATGCAGGTATCTTTGGCTGGCCTGCGGTCTGGGAGGCCCGGCCCGGCATGAAGCAGTTTGAGCAGGAAATTTTTGGTCCAACCATCAATCTGCTGCGCGTAGACGGCATAGATGAGGCCATTCAGGCTGCCAATGCCCACCCTTACGGCCTTTCCAGTGCGGTCTATACCAACCGCCGCGACTGGGCCTATCGTTTCAAAAACCAGATCAGGGCCGGTATGACCAGTATCAACAACTCCACCGTGGGCGCCGAAGCCCATCTGCCTTTTGGGGGTATCCGGGGCAGCGGCAATGGAGCACGGGAGAGCGGTATCTGGGTGATTGAGGAGTACACCTACTGGCAGGCAGTTAACGAGGAGTACTCGGGCAGGCTTCAGCTCGCCCAGATGGACACCGACTACAGCCAGCCCAAGGCCCCGACCGACTGGGAAAGGCTGCTGGGAGGCTAGAGAAAGGGGGATGACTGCTTGCAGCAAGAGACTTTCGCTCTTCGAGCGCTCGGAATGACTAGGGGGGCCTGTGGCCCTCTGCAACGTAGTACACGCCGCTTGTCGAAAATGCCGTTTTTCTCAAGCTGGTATTAGACCGTTTTGAAGCTCTCGAAAGGTTCTTTGCAGTCGTTGCAGACATGGATGGCCTTACACAGGGTGGGGCCAAAGGTGTTCTTGACCGAGGTGTTGGGCGAGCCGCAGCGGGGGCAGCGGGTGGGGGAGGGCTTTAGCTGAATCAAAGAATCCTGTGAACTGGCAGGCTTGGGGGGAGCAATCCCATACCGGCGCAGGCGTTCCCTGGCCTCGGGGGTAATCCAGTCGGTAGTCCACGTTGGAGACAGCACGGTTTTCACCTCGACCTCTCCAAAACCCAGCGACCGGGTGGTCTGTTCTATTTGTTCCCGAATCAGGTGCAAGGCCGGGCACCCCGAAAAGGTGGGGGTCATGACCACGGTAGCCTTGTCCCCCTCGACCATTACCCCCCGCACAATCCCCATCTCGACCACGTTGATTACTGGAATCTCGGGGTCGGGAATTTGGGTCAGGGCGGCCCAGACCTGCTCGGTGGTAGGCAGGGTGGTCATATCACCACACCTTGGCCTCGGGGTCCCAGCGGGCGGTGGACTGCATCTCGGCCAGGGTGCTCCACAGGTGCTCGGTGTGCTGTGTGCGAGAAGTGGGCTGGTAACCCGGGTTGATGGGTAGCCTGAGGCCGGAGTTTTGCAGGTGCTGGGTGCTGTACTGAAGCCACTGGGTTTTCACAGTCTCCAGGTCGGGCACAATACCTTCGGCGACCAGCAGATCCTCGCCGGGGATGGGCACAAACAGCTGCTGGGCATAGCCCCACATAAAATCCAGGGCAGTCTGCATCCGCCGGCCCGACTCTTCGGTGCCCAGGCCCAGCCTTTCCACCCAGGCCCGGGTGTGTTGCAGGTGGAAACGCTCCTCGCGCAGAATTTTGTTAGCTGCATCGGCCAGGGGCTGGTAGGTGCTATTTTTGGCCTGCTGTAGCCAGAGGGTCTCGTAGAGGTCGAACAGAAACTGCCGCAGCATGGTGAAAGCCCAGTCTCCCCTGGGTAGCTCCACCAGCTCAGAGCTGCGATACTCATTAGCGTCGCGGAAGAAAGCCAGCCAGTCCGGGTCTGCACCATCGAGTTCCTTGCGCAAGCTATACCAGAGCGTGGCGTGTCCCAGATCGTCCTGGGCGAAATTGGCCAGAGCGATATCCTCTTCCAGTATGGGGGCGTGGCCGGTCCATTCGCTGTTGCGGTGGGCCAGAATTACCTCGTCGTCGGCGAGTGCAGTCAGCTTGGCGATCAGGGCTTGCTTGATCTCATTCCTCATCGTCGTTCTCCCGCCCGGTTTTGGGTCTGCTTACAACTGAGCCAATGGTGGCGTAGTACTGCTGCTGCTTGTAGGTTTTGTCCCTGGCGGGCTCGAACCAGCTCTCCACAGTCTCGTGGCTGGGGTCGCTTTTGGTAATCTTATCGGCCCGAACAACCCACCAGGCCAGGGCTTCGGCATCGGTAAACTGCTCCTGGGCTTGTTTTAGCGCGTCCTCAGGGGAGTGAGCAAGCACCTCGCCCACATAATCCACAAAGGTCATGGAGCGTTTGTGGCTGGTTTTGCGGAAGACACAAAAAGTCGAAGGTCGAAAGTCAATAGCCGAAGACTCGGTCTGACTTACAGCTTCTGGGGGTGGGTTTTGGGCCAGTTCTTCTTTTGTCCAGGAGAAGATGTCCTCTGCCCGTACCACCCAGAGGCTCACGGCCAGGGGTCTGCGGGCGAAAACATTGCGGGCCGTCAGCAGGGCGTGCTCGGGGTCGGCCGCGTGTACCGAACCCACTGCCTGGTGGGGTTTGGAGGGGGTGTCTTGCTTGAAGACCTCCCAGCGGGGCCACTGTGTATCCATATAGCTCCTTCGGAGTGCGGAAAGCCAGTAGCTAAGGGCTTACATGCAAAAGCTACTGGCTAGACCGCGACAGGGGAGTTTTGCTGTTGAGCTGCGTAGGCCTCGAGGGCTTCCCTTACCCAGGCGCCTTCAGCATGGGCCTTACGGCGGGCTTCCAGGCGCTCTTTGTTCATGGGGCCGTTGCCCTTCACCACCTGCCAGAACTCGTCCCAGTTGATGGGGCCGTGCATCCAGTTGCTGCTTTGTTCGTCGAAGCGCAGGTCGGGGTCGGGCAGGGTCAGGCCGGCTTCCAGTATCTCGGGGGCGTGTTCGTTGATGAACTCCTGGCGAACGGTGTCGTTGGACTTGGTCTTGATGCCCCAGCGCATCAGGACTTCACTGTTGGGGCTGTCGGCGTCGTGAGGCCCCATCATCATCAGGGCTGGCCACCACCAGCGGTTGATGGCATCCTGGGCCATCTGGCGCTGCCTGGGGGTGCCGCTGGCGTAGAGGATTATCATCTCTTTGCCCTGTTTGTGGTGGAAGGTTTCTTCGGCGCAGATGCGTACCATGGCCCGGCTGTAGGGGCCATAGGAACAGGCAGCCAGCATGAGCTGGTTTTTGATTGCGGCGCCGTCTACCAGCCAGCCGATGGCGCCCATGTCGGCCCAGGTGAGGGCGGGGTAGTTGAAGATAGAGGAGTATTTGGCCTTGCCGGAGAGCAGTGCTTCCAGCATGGCCTCGCGGCTGATACCCAGGGTCTCGGCGGCGTGGTAGAGGTACTGGCCGTGTCCGGCCTCGTCCTGCACCTTGGCAATCAGGATCATCTTGCGCTTGAGGGTGGGGGCACGAGTAATCCAGGCCCCCTCGGGAAGCATGCCCACCACCTCGGAGTGGGCGTGCTGGGAGATCATCCGGATAAGCTGGCGCCGGTACTCCTCGGGCATCCAGTCGCCGGGCTCGATCTTCTCGCCGCGGTGGATGCGGGCCTCGAACTCGGCCAGACGCTGGTTGTAGTCGGGATCGCTGGGTACTCCGTATTTTGCTGGCATCTGTCCTCCCAAAAGCGAACTAACACTTGTTAGCAAAGTATTATAGCCAGAGCATTGGACAGATTCAAGGCAAATCACACATACGCCTGCTCGCTAGCCGTGCGTAACTGCAGAGCGTATGATTGGCTTTGTGAGTCGGGCTTGTGTGATTGGAATTGCTGGCGGAACTGGCAGTGGTAAAACCACAGTTGCCGAGGCGATAATTAATCCAGCAGCACCAGAGCTTGTTGCCGTTTTGCCGCCAGACGTTTACTGTCAGAAAAGTGCCAGGCTGCCCTCTGAAGAACGCCTCGAGCCCAGCCATGGTCGCCCTCACGCTTACGATTTAGAATTTGATCTGAGGCACATCCGGCGGACTGTTTCGGGGCCTCCGATTTTGATTCTAGTCTACTGGTTCAAGGACTATACCCGTGTTAGCGAGACTAACGAAACCCGGTCTGCACCGGTGGTGGGGCATGAGGGGAAGATGCTCTCGATGGGTGCTGTTCGTGGTGTCCCGATAAACTTCGAGGTCGTTGTGGCTGCGGACACTAATGAGCGCTTTATTCGATGCTTGCAGCAGGGGAAGCTCGAGCCTGTGCGTTCCACAAGGAGGCTGGTCAAACAAGACCTGGACCATCCTCGCTCTATGCAACTTTCCGTTGTTCAAACCTCTGTGCGCCGTCTTGATGCTATCAACGCTCCAGCGGGCATCACCAGGAGAACCCGGCCATGCTAACAGCAAGGGTAGGCAGCCTGGTTCCTTGTGAAAAAGTTGCTCGGCGTGGGAGTGGGCCATGAACCTGCCTAACATCTTACGGCTAATGGTAGTTGTCTCGGCAGTACTGAGCCTGCCGGCCCTGCTGCCGCGGATGCAGGCCGAGCGTCCGGGCCCGGTGATGCTGGTGATGGACGGCGAGGAAGTAGCTGAACAGGCTCGGCTTACGGGCAAAACTTTTTTACAGGTAATGCAGGAGTATCGGGCCCTGGGGGTGGGTGGTGTAGCGCTGCATGAGCAAACCGTGCGGGACTGGGTGGGCCGGGGGCTTCTGACCTACCACCCCTCCAACACACTGCAACTGGTGTACCCCCAAGCCCAGATCAGGCCAGGCTGGTTTTATCTGGCCGGCCCAGCCGACTGGCTGGACTCGCTGGCGGCACGCTGGAATATACCCAGTGAGAAGGTGCAGATAGGAGGCCGGACCTGGCTGGCCACCCCGGTTAACGTAGACTTTTTCCCTGCGGGCTTCGACCTGGCGCTGGCCCGCGAGCTAGAGGCCCAGGGCTTTTACATCGCGGCCCGGCCCCTCGACCACCCCTACCGCAACTACCATGGCGAGCTGGTTCCCCCCGGGACCGACGCAGTAGTTTTTACGGGTCTGAACGTGTTGGGCTTCCGAGACAACCTGGAGGTTGTGGCGGCTAGTCTGCAAGGCATACCCATCGCCTGGATTGAAGGTACCCCCCAGCGGGGCTTTGCCCAGCTTGATCGAACCCTGCCGGTCAAACGTCTGTTTAGTATCCGTCGGGAGTGGCAGGATAACCTAACCCCTGCAGAAACTGCCGGCAAGTTTGTGCTGGCCTCACGGGAACGTGGTCACCAGCTGCTCTATCTGCGGCCCTACCAGCAGGCCAGCGATACCAGGGCTTTTCTGACCTTGCTTAAACGTGGTCTCGAGCGGTCACAAATCCCCATCGGAGAACCCAGGTACCGCGACTTTACCCCTTCGCCGCTACGCTATATTGCCCTAGTGGGAATTGTGGCAGGGCTGGCCTTGCTGGCCACTGGACTGCCACACCCCCTTGGAATTCCGGTAGCGGCTTTGCTGGTGCTATTTGCCCTGGGGGTGGCCCGTGGAGATGCTGCGCCTTTACTGGCTGCGATGGTTTTTCCTGCCCTGGGCTTTTTTGAGCGACATCTGCCGGGTTTGCGCTTGTGGCTGGCAGCAGTGTTTTATTCGTTGGCCGGGGTGGTCTTTCTGGCCGCTATGGGCAGCACCCCCCAGAGCATTCTGGGAATGGATCCATTCCGCGGGGTGTCGCTTACTCTGGTGGTACCCCCGCTGCTGGTAGCCTTATCGTTTTTACCTACTGCCTACAAACCAGCCCTCAACTTCCTCTATAACTACCAGCTTAAACTGGGTGAGGTCGCGATTGCCCTGGTGGGCCTGGTCCTGGTGGGTTTGGCGGTGCTGCGGCGGGGCAACGAGGTGGCTCCCTTCCTGGTGCTGGACATGGAATTGCAGCTTCGGGCCTTTTTGCAGGAGGTGATGGTGCGCCCCCGGTTCAAGGAGATTTTTGCTCACGCCCTGGCGCCCATTGCCCTGCTGCTACCCTGGCCAAACTGGCTCAAAAACGTAATGCTGGTGCTGGTTGCGGTGGGCATGGGCTCGATCCTGAACACTTTTGCTCACTACCATACGCCGTTGAGCATATCCTTTTTCCGGGTATTGAATGGAATACTTATCGGTCTGGTACTAGGGGTGGTTGGCGTCTGGGCCATTCGACGGCTGCGTGAATGGTGGCTTAGATAGAAGCGCCAAATTCCAGACCGTGCAAAAATGGATGGCATGTAGCTAACTTGGAGGAGTTCCATGCGCGTTGGGGTCAGTGGTTATTACGGTTTTCGCAATGCGGGTGACGAGGCCATCCTCGAGGCCATCGTGCATGAGATCAAAGCCCGTGGTCACCAGGCTGTGGTTTTCTCCAACAACCCCAGCAAGACCTCGCAGCGCTATGGGGTGGAAGCGGTCCGGCGCACCCATCCGCTGGAGGTCTGGAAAGCCCTGGGCAAGATAGATATGCTCTTATCGGGCGGCGGCGGTTTGTTGCAGGACAAAACCTCCCGCCTGAGCTTGTGGTATTACCTGACCATCATCGGCCTGGCCCGGCGCAGGGGCCGGCTGGTGTATGTGTTCAATCAGTCACTGGGGCCGCTTAGCAAGGCCGGAGAGCGCCAGGTACGGCGGGCTTTACGGGGGGTGGAGTGTTTTTTCCGCGACGAGGGCTCGCTGGAGTATGGACGCAGACTGGGTTTAGACGTACACCTGGGGGCCGACCCGGCCCTGCTACTGACACCCCCACCAGTGGAACGCGAGCCGGGCATGGTGGTGCTGGTGCCCAAATACGGCACCGACGAGGCCACTGCCAACCTGCACAAGCTGGCCGACCGGCTGCGGGTAGAGGGCTACGAGGTGGTGATTCTGGCCTTGCAGCCTGGCCGCGACGAGCCGGTGCTGGAAAAGTTTAGCAGCTTTACCCGCGAGCTGGCCTGGGATCCGCGTCGGGTGAGCTACCTGCTGGCCCAGGCGGGGTATGTCATTTCGGTGCGCCTGCACGGGGCCATTCTGGCCGCTGTGGCCGGAACACCTTTTGCCGGGGTCGCCTACGACCCCAAAGTGACTGGTTTTTGCCGCGATGCGGGGGCAGTGTACGCCGATATGCCCGGCGACCCTGGCCTGCTGGCTTCTGCGGTGCTGACCCAGCGGCAGCCCAACTGGAAAGCGGTGGAGGAAATGAAGGCTAAGGCCCGTAGCAGTTTTGACTGGGTATTTTCCTCAAGCCGCCAGGGGCGGGTAAAGAGCTCGAGCTAACCGTCGCCTGGGACACTCTGGCAAGTGGTTGCATGGCGCAGACTCACCTAGCTATAGCGGAATGTTCCCGTGCTTCTTATAAGGCCGTTCCTCTTGCTTGGTAGAGAGCATCTCGAGGTGCTGGATCAACAGCCGGCGGGTCTGGGCGGGGTCAATGACATCGTCAATGTAGCCCCGCGCAGCAGCCACGTAGGGGTTGTCGAAGGCTTGCTTGTATTCGGCAATCTTGGCCTGGCGGGTGGCGGCGGGGTCGGCCGAGGACTGGATTTCTTTGCGGTAGATGATGTTGGCTGCCCCCTCGGCTCCCATTACCGCTACCGCCGAGGTGGGCCAGGCCAGCACCACATCGGCGCCCATGTCGCGGGAGTTCATGGCCAGGTATGCACCTCCGTAACTTTTGCGGGTTATAAGGGTGATCTTGGGGACGGTGGCTTCGGCGTAGGCGTAGAGCATCTTGGCCCCGTGGCGGATGATGCCCTGGTGTTCCTGGGCCACGCCAGGAAGGAAGCCGCTCACGTCTACCAGGGTCAGGATGGGAATATTGAAGCAGTCGCAGGTGCGGATGAAGCGGGCTGCCTTGTCCGAGGCGTTGATGTCGAGCGCGCCCGCCATGAAGCGCGGGTTATTGGCCACCACCCCCACCGAGATGCCACCCAGGTGTGCGAAGCCCACCAGAATGTTCTTAGCAAAGTTGGGGTGTAGCTCCAAAAACCGGCCCTGATCCATGATGGCCCTGATCACCTGGTGCATGCTGTAGGGGCGGCGGGGGTCGGGGTGTACCAGATCCAGGAGCTCGGGGGTCTTGCGATTCTTGGGGTCTGGGCTCTCCATAACGGGTGGTTTCTCCCTGGCATTTTGCGGCAAATAGGCGATTAGCTGTTTGATGGCGTCCAGAACCCCCTGATCGCCCTCGCACTCGAGGTGCGCCACGCCAGACTTACTGGTATGAACTTCCGAGCCGCCTAGCTGCTCGAAGGTCACTTCCTCGCGGGTCACGCTTTTGATTACCTCAGGCCCGGTGATGAACATGTAGCTACTGCTCTTGCTCATTAGCACAAAGTCAGTTAGGGCGGGGCTGTACACTGCCCCGCCCGCGCACGGCCCCAGGATTGCCGAGATCTGCGGCACCACGCCCGAGTAGATGGAGTTGCGATAAAATACCTCGCCATAACCCGAAAGGCTGTCCACTCCTTCTTGGATGCGTGCTCCGGCCGAATCGTTAAGGCCGACTAGCGGCGCGCCTACCCGGGCCGCTAAGTCCATGGTGTGGGCAATCTTCCGCCCGTGGGTTTTGCCCAGGCTGCCGCCCAGCACCGTGAAGTCCTGGCTGAAAACAAATACGTTGCGCCCACCAATCCTGCCATAGCCGGTTATTACCCCGTCGGCGGGCGCTTGTACGCCTCGCATCAACTCGGTTTCGGGGTGCTCGGCAAAAGGTTGAAGCTCTACAAAGCTGCTTTCATCCAGTAGATAGAGAATGCGCTCGCGGGCAGTCATTTTGCCCGACTCGTGCTGCTTTTTGATTCTTTCAGGACCGCCGCCCGCCTCAATTTGCTTTCGCCGTTCTTCCATCTCGGCCAGTAATTCTTCCATCCAAGCCCGGGTGTTATCTGCCATAGTGTTCGTATCTTACCAATGCGGTCCAATCTCATTGGTACCTGCAGGTTTTGCATGATGCTATTTCAACCATTGTGCACTTTTCTCACCGGCCCCGATAGAATAGGCTGTTAAGCCGGGACCATGGAAGAAGTTGATCAGCTAATCCATTCGGGGCGCTACGAGGAGGCCCGAAGGCGCCTTCTGGCAGGGGAAGAGGGGAACGCCGATGGGCTTGCGGTCTTGTTGGAACTACGCGACTGGCTGCGGCTCAAGGAGTATGGTAAGGCCCTGAAGCTCCTGGAGCAGGATGGCGATCTGGTAGCAGACTATCTTGATACATCCGAGGCCAGGGCCGCCATTGAGGCTTTTGATACCGAGGATGAAAGTAAAATTGCCTCCTACCTGGAAGATCCGCACCTGGGAGCAGAAGCCTGGGCTGCGCTGGGGCTTATGCATATCCGCGGGGGCAGTCGAGCGGAAGCCAGGCATGCTTATGAAACAGCTCTGCTGGCGGACCCCGGCCACTACCGAGTCAAAACCAACCTGGCCAGTATGACCCTCGAGGCGGGCCAGACCGACGAGGCCATTCGCATGTATACCGAAGCGCTGAAGCTCAACCCCGAGTATGCCCTGGCTCACCACAACCTGGGGGCGGCCTACCGCAAAAAAGGCCAGATTGACAAATCGGTTTACCACATCAAACGAGGCCAACGCTTACAGATGCGGCCGGCAGCTCGTCCTCCCCGAGCTATGGTACCAGGGCTGCCAGGTTCTGCTGCGCCGCTGCCCCTGCCCGAACGTCGGCCCCTGCTGGGCAGTTTTGGCCGCCGGTGGTGGCTGTGGCTGGCGGTAATAGTGGCAGTGTATCTGCTCTTGAGCCGCTAGTGGAATGTAACAAGCCTCAGGTCGAAGGTCGAGGGTCAAAAGCTATCAGCTATGGGCTATCGGCTGTTAGCTATTGGCTATGCGCTAGTGAAATGTCTCAGGTCAGAAGTTAGTCCAGGGTCCAGGGTCGAGGGTCAGAAGTTAGTCGAGGGTCGAGGATCAAAAATCAGTCTCAGGTCGCAAGTCCCAAGTCAAAAACTATCAGCTATCGGCCATTGACTATAGGCTATCGACTATTGACTCATTAGATGTCCCAGGTCTCGAGTCATGCTACACGCGACTTGTGAGCTGTAACTAGCCTTGAGCAGTCTCTTACACTAACAAGCCAAAGAATAGCGTCCAGGTCGGGGTAGTTGTATCTGAAGTGGGCCGTGCGGTTTAGCTAAATGGTCTGAGTCGAAAGTTTGGTGACGTAGTCCATGATGGCCTCATGCCGCAGACCTAGAGCCGGAAAAGCTAGAACTATTCGCCATCGTATTTATTAAATGGCGCTGTACTAGATAAGCAGTAGTCTAGATACAGCATTATGCCGACCAGAAAGACGAAACTAAGTGTCAGAAAAGCTGGAAGATTGGTGGAGTATTTCGTAGCCGAGACCACCGCGAGAACGGCTGCGGATCTTGTTGGGGTTAACAAGGCGACGGCAGCACTCTTCTACCACAAGATACGGACGGTGATCAACACCCGAATCAAGGCCGAGGTGTTCAGCGGGGAGGTGGAAGTGGATGAGTCGTACTTTGGTGGGGCGAGGAAGGGCAAACGGGGTAGGGGTGCTGGGGGTAAAGTCCCGGTGTTCGGCATCCTCAAGCGTTCAGGCCGGGTTTACACGGTTCCATTGGACAACCTCAAAGCCGATACTTTGATCCCCATCATCAAACAGAAGGTGGTGCCTGACTCGATTGTGTACACCGATGGGTTCAAGAGCTACGACGTACTGGACGTGAGTGAGTTCAAACACCAGCGTATTGACCACAGCAAGGAGTTAGTAGACCAGCAAGACAAAGGTAAACACATCAACGGCATAGAAAACTTCTGGAACCAGGCTAAGCGTGTGCTACGTAAGTACAACCGCATCCCCAGGCAGCACTTCCACCTCTTCATCAAGGCGTGCGAGTTCCGTTTCAACTATGGAACTCCCAGTCAACAACTCACAACCCTCAAACGCTGGCTCAGAAAGGAGGGGGTATTCTAGCCTTATCTAGTACAGCCCCCCTCGTTATTGTGAGGAGGCCGCAGGCTGACGAAGCGATGGACAGCGTTACTGAGTGGCCCAGGACTGGATTGCTTAGTCCATCCAGGAGGAGCTAAGTGCAACTTGGTCGCTTGGGGAATCTGGATGCTTCCCCTTCGGCTACGCCTCAGAGCCTGCCCTGAGCCTGTCGAAGGGGCCTACCCTGAACCTGCGAAGGATCGCCATAACAAAAATGTATGTTCCTGTTGCCATTACGATGAGGCCATGTCTCATGTCGTTGGCAGCGCAGGATAAACTAAAGACGTGGAAGCTATTGTCTTGGCCGGGGGAAAGGCCGATGACCCTCTGGCCCAAAAGTTTGGGGTAGCGAGCAAGAGCTTGGTGCCGCACCGGGGTCGTCCGTTGGTGGAGTACACTCTAATGGCCCTTAGCCAGGCTGGTCTGGAGGTTATATTTGTTGGTCCCCAGGCCAACTTGAACCCCTCGCCCAAAGTCTCCTTGCCCGACCACGGCAGCCTCATTGCCAATCTCGAGGCTGGCCTCAACGCTACCCGAGGCGACAGAGTGCTGGTCGCTACCGGCGATACACCATTTCTGAGTGCCCAGGCGGTGCGCTGGGTGCTAGAGAACGCTCCTCAGGCCGGTCTTGTCTATTCCATTATTGGCAAAGAAACCATCGAACAGCGCTTTGCAAATATGCGCCGTACCTATGCCCGCACCCGTGAGGGCCACTTTACCGGTGGGAACCTGGTCATTATTGACAAACAACTCTTTTTCACCGCCCTGCCCTTGCTCAAACGAGCCCTGGCCTTGCGCAAGAAGCCGCTGGCCCTCGCCCGCATGATCGGCTTTGGCACCCTGTTGAGGGCTTTGCTGGGCCAGGCCGATATCGCCAGCCTCGAGGCCAAAGTCTCGCAGATCATTGGGGTTCCCGCCAGGGCCCTCATCACCCCCTATGCCGAGGTGGGTGTGGACATAGACAATGAAGAAGACCTGCGCTGGCTGGACTGAGCCCATCTACCGAAAGGTTGTGGAGGACTTTTTTGGCAGGCCAGTCTGGCCTGACGTTGATGCGCATAGCCCCTGGGCCAGTGGAGCCAGAAGGCGGTGTAGACTAGAACCCAGATGCGAACGGTTCGTGATTTACGCTTGGCGGGTCTTATTGCCTATCTGGCGGCCCTGGTTGCGGGGCTGACCGTATCTGGGCTTTTGCACCTGGCTTTTGGCAGGCGGGGCCAGTTTGGTTGGGACGGCTTGAATTTCTTAGGTATTCTGGAGGGGTTGTCGTTCCTGCTGGTCTTCACCCTCACCCTCTGGATTGCCAAACGAGCGGTCAAGGTAACCACTACCACCCTGCTCTCGGCCGGGCTTTTCTCCCCCACCTCAGCCCGCAAGCTATCTAGACCAGTGCCCATCATCAGCGCCCTGGAGTCCTTTGAGGGCAGCATCGCGGTGCTGTTTGAAGAAGACCAGCCAGTGGGCGTGATTGGCATTGCCGACTCGCTGGTACCCTGGGACGAGGCCCCGGTGGTACCGGGTGAGACGGCCTCGAGCGAACTGGGCTCCATGTTCCGCCAGCACCAGATTGTCTTTGTGGCCGATGGCAATACGGTGCACGGCATGATTACCCGCGAACGCTACTTCAAGTATCTGGGTGCCAAGTAACGCATTTTTTAGATCAATCCGCCTGCTGGCTGCTAGTGTACTGTCAACAGGTGCTTTCGGGCTTGTGAACAGGTCTATACGAGAAAACGCCTTTGCGGGTGTCTCCCTTAACTTGCTCGAGGCAGGCTCCGGGTGCTTTCGCTTCGGTTGCGCCTCAGGACCTTCCAAGGGCTTTACCCCGAACATGTCGAGTGACAGTAGAGATGGCAATTCGATATAAGCGCGTAACACCAACTAACCATTTTTGGGTCAAATGCAGCCGGGTGTCGCCACACCCGGGTATACAATCCAAACGCTTGACGAGGGAGCAGGAGGAATCTTATGAAACGTGTTGTAATACTAGGCAGTGTTTTGGCTCTGGTTTTTGCTGGTTGTGGCTTGATCCCACCAATCGAGGTCGGTGACGCGCTGCAGTTAGGCGGCAAGTCAACCCAAGTCAGTCTAGGTGCTGGCACAGGCGCAACTACTCAGTCCAGCGGTACACTGAGCGCCACTTTTAGCTTTGAGGATAACCCCAACATCAACATTCCCCTCACACCCAGCAGCTTTAGCTACAGGGTCGCTATCAGCAATGTAAGTTTCGGTACTTGCAGCATTACCAGCAGCACAACCGTACAAATTCAAAATTTCACAGCCGTCCTTTCAGATGCCGCGTTTACCGATTCCGCTGGTCGGCCCAGTGCAACCGCATCCAACCTGAGCTTTACTGTAGCACCGGGCAGCGGTAACCTTACGGTCTCTAACCTTAGCGGCAATGAGCTGACCTTCAACAACCTTGGCAACATCGGCACCATCCTTAGACAAGGAGGTCCAAACACCCTTACCTTGAGCGGCAGTGTTACCACCAGCCCAAGCGTAGGAAATTGCACACTGACCATCAACTGGGGTGCGGGTACCGGAACAATTAGGCTCTGACCCTATGCGTTCAAACGCCTCGAGGCTACTCGAGGCGTTTTTCACTGTTCTGGCAGCTCAAAATAACGCCGCACAATATCGCGCACCTCGGGGGGGAGGGGTTCGGACTCGAGGAACTGCTCGGCCTGGCGCTGCACGTTTTGCGGGGGCTGCCCGGCCTCCCAGGGGCTGGGTAGGGGCATGCGCTGGCCCTGCCGGTTTTCACCTCGGGTTAGCGGGGCCTCACCGGCTGGGCGGGTAACCTGGGCGGGCGGGCGAACCTGCTGGCCCTGACCTTCAGGACTACCCTCCTGACCACGACCCTGAACATTCTGTCCCTGCGGCGCCTGTCCTGGTGGGGTTGGTTGCTCACCGGGCTGTGCCTGCCCTGGTTGCGCTGGCTGTGCTTGTCCAGGTTGGGGAGGCTGCTGGCCAGGCTGTGCTTGCCTATTCTGGGCTGGCTCTGCCTGTCCTGGTTGGGTTGCCTGCTGCCCAGGTTGGGGTGGCTGCGCTTGTCCAGGTTGGGGTGGCTGTGCTTGTCCAGGTTGGGGTGGCTGTGCTTGTCCAGGTTGGGTTTGTTGGGACTGCTGACGGCCCACCTGCCCTGGCTGTGCCTCTTGAGGGGGTTGGTTGGTCTGTGGTTGTCCGTTCTGGTTGGGCGGAACTTGACCAGGCTGGTTCTGGCCCGTCTGCCCATTTTGCGGCGCCGGTTGGGCATCTGTGCGGTCTTGCAGGTTCTGGCCTGGCTGGTCGGGGCGGGCTGCGTCCTGAGCGGCTGTCTCCTGGTTCTGCACGTCCCGGTGCTCTGGCGCTTCCTGGCCGGGCTCTGCCGGGGGTGTTGGTTGGGTGGGGTCGGTTGCCTGCCCGGTCTGTCGGTCTGGTTGAGGTTCTTCTGGTGGTGGTTGTTCGGCAGCTAGCGGCTGGCTGGGGTCAGGCTGCCCAGGGCTGAGCGGAGTTGGAGCAGCCTCGGGGCCAGATACTGCATGAGCAGGTGCCGGCGGCTGCCCAAAGGGCAGGTGTACCTGCGGCAACACCCACGCCATAGCTACCACGGTCAGATAGAGGGCGGCAAACACCCAGGGTACCGCGGGCAAACGAGCATCTAGCAGACTAGTTTTGGCTTCGGTCTGCAACTGGTTGCGCCAGGGGTGGTTGGCCGGAGCTTCCAGCGCACTGCGGTAAGCCAGGCCATGCCGCCGATCGAGATCGGCCAGGGCGCGTTGCTCTTCCCAGCGAGAGGGGTACAGCAAGCCCAGCAACGAGACCAGCGCCCAGGCAGGGTGCACCAGCAAGGCCAGAGGAAGCAGCAACAGCGCCAGCCCTGCGGCTAGCCAGAGCCGCACTCGCCAGGCACGCCTTGCAGCCCACGCACGGTGCATATTCCCAGGGTACTGGATGGAGAGACAAGCATATAGGGTTCAGTACACCTTGCTAACGCTCTATCAGGAGTGATCTGTTGGTGTTGCTAAACAGCTTCAGATGAATGCGCTGGGCTGTCGAGTCGTAGAAGTAAGCAGGCTGAATAGCAGCATCCAGCTCGGCCAGACCTGGCTTGGAAGTGAGTGGGATTCTGTCGGCACAACTGGTTGCGGTCTGCTGGTTGTCCAGGGCACAACTATGCACCCGGAAGTCTGCGGTGGTGGTGCCCAGCACGATGCGTGTGCTTCTGGGGGTCGGGTCGTCGCTGGAATACTTTGCATCAAGCTCTAGCCGCATGAACTGCCAGGCGGCCAAATTGGTGTCCAGGGTATAGGTATGCCCTTCGATTAGCGTCCAGTAAAAGGGTGCACTGGTTAAATCTTGCCCCGACTGCCTCTGTCCGTCGTCGCGGATGAGGTCGGGGCCTGGGCTGCCCCGGATAAATGGAACGTTGGTCAGGAGGGTCAGGTTGAAGTACTGCCAGTGTCCAGGGCAGACCCGGGCATTGGCCGAGGCATTCAGGCTGCACGCAGCGGTGTGCATCGCTTCGGTTGAGCTGGGCACAATGGTGCTGGGCCCGCTGCCGGCCAGGCTGCCATCCATATCCCAGATGGCCAGGTCGCTACTCCCGCTAGCGCAAAGACCGAACTGGGCGTTGTGCAACTGGATGTTCTGGGAGATGATTTTTGGGCTTGCCCGCAAGCAGCTCCCAGACCGCAACGCGCTGGTTCCGGCAGGAAAGTTCACAAAAGTTACGTTGATCAGGCTGGTAAGGCCGCCATACTCCAGAACCCCGGTACGCACAAAGCCGGCTAGGGTGAAGGGGTTGGCGCTTCTGCCAACAATTACCGAGTCGCGGAGTCCGTGGCTGCCGGTGCCTATGGCATTATCTGCCAGTATGGAGTTGCGTAACTCAACCCGGGCTTCGCCGGCCGGGTGGCCTGAGGGGCTGGCCCACATGGCCGAGCGGGTGTGGTAAATGGTGCTGCGCCTAAGCACAAACGGGCCGTGGGTTGTGGGCTGGGTGCGGCTTCCACTGATATACAGCGCACCCCGGTCATCTACGCTGCCCGGCGCGCCCAGGGCCTGCCCCAGCAAATACGAGTGCATCACATTGTCCCGGAACTCGAACCGGCTCTGGTCTACCGCCCCAGGGTTATCGAACCAGAAAGCAAAGAAATCGCCCCCCGCGGCCACATTGCCCACAAAGCGGTTATTGGGCCCCCTGATCCAGAAAGTGGCTGCGCGATGGTCGCCCTGCTCCACCTGACCGGGGTCGCTCGAGCGGAAAGGGAAGGCCCGGGTAAGTACCGATAGGTTACCCACAAAACGATTGTCTACTTCAGAACCATCCTCGGTGGAGATGCTGTGCCCGAGGGTGTTGTACAGGACGTTATTTTTGACCAGGACCTGGTCAGTTCCGTGCACCACAATGCCGCGCTGAAAATTGCTGTGAAAGCTGCTGTTTATCAGATAGTCTCCTGCCGAAGGGCCGTTCAGATGCCAGTGAAAAGGATAGCGACCAAGCTGGTCGAACTGGCCCAGCCGGCGAAACTCTACCCCTCGCACCCTGGCGCTACTCCGCAGGGCAGGGTCGGTCTCGCGCGTGGTGGGACTTCTGCCCATCACAATCACATGCCCGCCAAAGCCCCCGGCGTGGTTCTCGTCACCTTGAATCACGATGTTGCGTGAAAGCAGCCCCACTGCCGCCCTCTGATCAAGCACCTGCCCGGCGATGGTCTGTAGCTCACCGAACCGCCCATACACCAGGGCCCGGTCCAGCGTCAGGGTATGACCGGCGATGTCCAGAATGGTGCGGGTCTCGGCCTGGTGTGGGTCAAGCGCCGAAGGAGCAATCACTATCTGCTCGCCCACCCGCCAGTCCACTGCTTCAGCAAGGGTGATCTGGCTGCTGCCCGCCGGGGCGCTGGCCCCAAGCTTTGTCCAGGCCACCCGGTCTTCGCCAATAAGTTCCAGCCTGGCCCCCATCATTGCACCCAAAAACCTGGCCCCCATTCCCTCGGAGCAGGTGCCAGATACGCTGTTAGCTTCACCGGTCAGGGTTATGACCGCGCGCTGAGTAAACGGTGCTTCTTCAGTGCCGATGCGTAGCCGGCCCGGGCCCAGAATTTTCAGGTAGCCGGTGGTGAGGTGGAGGTTTCTACGGGCAAACTCCAGTTCCCCCTGTACCCGGATGCCCCGGAGTGGCGGTGGATCTAAATCGAGAATAACCCTGCTGCCGGCGGGAATGGTAACCACATCGCCAGCAGAGGGTTTTTGCAGGTTGAGGCTGGCCCAGAAGCGGGCATCTGACCAGTGTCCAGTATTGGCCGGCAGTGGCGTGCCAGACTGGCAAGCCCCCAGGCCCAGTAGCAGTAGCACAAATCCCAAGCGTATACGCATCAAGACCCCGCAAGCAGTGCAGCGCTTTATCTGCCACATGAAGGCAGATTCCGCCCCACCTTCACGGTAGCGGGGTATGGGCAAACCCTCAAGCGCTCTACTTTACGTTACGCCGTACGACACGCAAAAAAGCTATTCCGCTGCTACCCTGCTGCTTTGGCTACAGGTGCTCCAGCGCCTCTTCGGTCTGGCGAAAGTAGCTATCCTTGGGAATGAACTCATAGCCGCTGGCGCTACGTGCAGGGTAGTAGGACAGCTCGAGGCGTAACTCCCGCGTTGCGCCCTCGTACTGGCGAATTTGCGCGGGGTTGAAGGCCGGCCGGGGTCGGAAGTGCATGGCCTGCGAGATGCGCTCAATTAGAAGGGCCAGGTAAGCGGCAATTCCCCAGGATCGGGCCGATTTCACATAGGTAGTCTAGCTAAAACCGTTGCACCAAGGGTGAGCTGAGGCAGCCTTGATGCCTTTTCGATGTTGATAACGGCCATGTTGTCTGCGCCAAGTCCGGAACAAGTTTTGGTGTCCAGGGAAAGGCTTCACCGACCTGAGCAATGCCAATGGCACTGCGGTTATCAAGCAAGTTGTCCATAAGCCACACGCATCCGTGGCTACGAACCGCAATTACCATTAGAGAGCTTCGTCGGAATGGCTGATGGACCTGCTTGGTGCACGAAAGCCCAAAAGTGAGGTTATAGATAGGGTGATGGAGAGGACGAAGCTGGGGTGATTAATCTAATGGACTGGGTGACGGACTGGCCGAGGACGAGGATGGTTAATCTATCCGGTCTCGGGGTTTCTTGGTAGGTTATGCGATTGCTGTAGGTGCATAAACGGAGCCAAAGACACCCAGGTTGATCCTCGAGGCCACCCAGGACGCGTCAAACGCTAGGTAAGAACTGTCCAAGACTAAGAGTCTTTAGCTTTGGGCTCTTGATCCAAATATTCCACAAACCGCTCTAGGGCACAAGTTTTACGTGCGGGTAGTTCAAAACCCGCGTGTCCATGGTCATCAGCGGGAAGTCCAGCACTATAGCTGTCGCTACTATCATCTGATCGGCGGGGTCTTTGTGAAAATTGCCCGGTAGTTGGGCAGACTTGAGGGCGATTCTGGGTGATAGCTCGAGCAGCCGAACACCTGGATAACCAAGGGCTTGCTCGAGCCAGTCTTCCGCGGCCAGGCTAAAGTTCAAGCGCCCCCTGGCAATTAGCATGGCTACTTCCCAAACGGAAATTGCGCAGACACCCAAGCCCTCCTGCTCATGAGCCTCGAGATATGCCTTGTGTTTTGGGCTTAGAAAGTCTGGGCTACTAACCCACCAAACCCAGATATGGGTGTCCAGAACAATCATCGCATAGCGTTCCAGTCTTCATCGGGAACCGCAGGTTCGAACGGCTGGTCGTATTTGAGTAGCGTTCCCCTCAGCGCATAGGGCTTACCGTCTGGCTGCTGGGGTTCAGGCAACAAAATTATCACCTCGACGCTTTGGCCAACCTCGAGGGAATCATCCACTAAAACGAGCTTTCCTTTTTCAGACGGAACCGTTTCAAAGCGCAATGCTTTCATAGCTCCATAGTAGCACCATAGCTTATAGTCAGTTCCGGCTCACCTTGCGGTTCAAGAAATCCATCAGCACGTACCGCCCGATATTCCCCGGGGTGGTCAGGTAGGCCTTGCCCTTGGTAATCTGGGTGAGCTTTTTGACAAAGGCCAGCAGTTCGGGCTCGCGGGCCAGCATAAAGGTGTGAATGGGGATGCCTTCTTTGCGGGCCAGGGTGGCTTCTTTGAGGGTCTCGGCCAAAATTACCGGGTCGAGACCCCAGGCGTTCTTGTAAATCTGGCCCGAAGGCAGGGTAAGTGCCGAAGGCTTGCCGTCGGTAATCATGATGATCTGCCTCATCTCGCCGCTCATTTTTCGGAGCATTTTGCGGGCCAGCCTGAGGCCCTCGGCGGTGTTGGTGTGGTACGGCCCCACCTGCACCGTGGGGAGCCTGCCCAGCGGCACTTCCTCGGCGGTGTCGTGGAAAACCCCAAAGCGCACCTGGTCGCCGGGATACTGGGTGCGGATCAGGTGGGACAGACCCAGCGCAACCTTTTTGGCAGGGGTGAAGCGGTCTTCGCCGTAGAGAATCATGGAGTGTGAGCAGTCTAGCAGCACCACCGTGTTCATGGCCGCGGTGTACTCGGACAACTCTATGGTCAGGTCGTGCTCTTCGAGGTTTTCCAGCCCTTTAGTCACCACCTTCTTTAGGGTCTCGGCAATGTTGAGATTGGGCTGGTCGCCATACTCGTAGGGCTTGGTCTCGCCACTGCTCTCGACGCCAGAAGCAAAGTGCCGGGTCAGGTGTGCGCCGGGGGCATTCTTGCCCAGCGAACCCAGCAGGCTGCGCAGACTCTTGAGGCCCAGAAAATCCACCGATTTATTGGTGAGTTCCAGCCGGGTCTCCTGGGCCTCGCCCTGCATGCCCTGGCCCTGGGGGTTGGTGGGGTCGTTACCAGGCAGCCGGATAAACCCTTCGTCCTGCAAGCGCTGCATCAGGCGCAGCAACTCCTGTCCAAGCCGGGTATCCTGCAAGTTATGGCGGTTTCTGGCCTCTTGCAACCAGTCCTCGGGGATGCGGTCTTGCTCCAGCAGGGCCTGCAGCAGGGCATCCATCAGGTCTTCGCGCGTGGGGGCGCGGTCGGGGTCGGGCTGGTAGCGGTTGTAAGGGTCAGAAAAGCCCGAGTCCATCAAAAAATCCTGAATCATCTCCATCAGGTCGGCGCCGGACAGGTCGTCGAAACCGGGTTCGTATTTGGAGTATCTGATGCGCATAGTTATTCCCTTGTCGCAGGTCGCGGGTCGCAGGTCTCAGGTCAAAGATTGTTCCAGGTATTTTGCCAGACTGTTGAGCTTGCCGATGGGCTCACGGCTCTGTGCGTATAATTCGCTGGTCTGGTCGGCTTTGGCGAAATCGAGTTTTTCTGCGATCTGGAGGGCACTAACCGTCTCAAGTAACGAGCCTCTGGCCTGGTAGAGAAACCGCAGAAAATCTTTGTCGGTATTTCGCCCTTTGCCCTCTGCTATATTAAGCGCCACCGAGTTGGCGGCCCGCCGAATCTGACTGGTCAGGCCAAACCTCTCCTCTGCCGGAAAAGATTGGCTGAGCAGGTATATCTCGGCGATCAGTGCCATAGCCAGGTGGTACACCTCGAGCTGCTCGAAACTGAACCCGGCCTCTATGGCCTGTGGCTTGCGACCTGAGACCTTCGACATCTTAGTTCCCGCTTCCCCATCTTTCCCGCTCTCGCTCGACCGGGGCGGTGTAGCTCTCCTCGCCTCGGGCAATCTTGCGACGGCCGGCCAGGCCCTCCAGGATAAACTCCCCCGCCGCCACTAAGGCCTCGGGGCTGGCCTGGGGCTCGAGTTTTCTGGCGGCCGCAATCAGGCCGGGAACTTTTTCCATCTCCTTCAATACTGTTTTTGCGCTACCCTCGGGCAGGGTGAGCAGGTTGCCCTCGGCAAAGTACTGCACAATCTCGTCTACCGGCAGGCCGCGCGCACGCTCGCCATAGGCCAGGCCAAAGGCTTTGAGCAGCAGGTCTTTGGCCACCCGCTCGGCCCCCTGGAGCTCGCCCTCGTACTCCAGCTCAATCTTGCCGGTAATGGCCGGCAGGGCGGTGTACAGGTCAATGGGCCGGGCCACCGGGCGCTCGCCCAGCAGCAGCGCACGGTGTTCGGCCCCCGAGGCCACCAGTTCCAGCAAGCTGATGGAGAGGCGCTGCGAAACCCCCGAACTTTTGTCCACCCGCTTGTCTTCGCGGGCCACAAAGGCTACCGCCTCCACGGCCTCGGCCACGTAAGCCGGCAGATACATACCCTCGGCGCGGGCAACCCAGGCCTCTTGCTGGGTAATAGAAAGCCCCTCGGACAGTGTTCGGGGGTAGTGGGTACGAATTTCCGAACCGATGCGGTCTTTGAGCGGGGTAACAATCTTACCGCGGGCGGTATAGTCCTGCGGGTTGGCGGTGAAGGCGATCCAGACATCCAGCTCCAGCCGCACCGGATAGCCCCGGATCTGCACGTCGCCCTCCTGCAGGATGTTGAACAGGGCTACCTGCACCTTTGGGGCCAGGTCGGCTACCTCGTTGATAGCGAAAATGCCCCGGTTGGCGCGGGGCAGAAGGCCGTAGTGGACAGCCTCGAGGTCACCCAGACCGCTACCGCGCTTTGCCGCTTTGATGGGGTCAATGTCGCCCAGAAGGTCGGCCACGGTGGTGTCGGGAGTGGCTAGTTTTTCCACATAGCGGCTAGAACGGGGAATCCAGACAATGGGCGTATCGTCGCCGGCTTCGTCCAGCAGGCGCCGGGCTTCTGCCGAGAGCGGGAACAAGGGATTGTCGCGAATCTCGGTGGGCAGCGCCGGGATCTGGTCGTCTAAAAGCTCGGTCAGCTGGCGCAGAATGCGGCTCTTAGCCTGGCCGCGCAGCCCCAGCAGGATGAAGTTGTGCCGGGCCAGAATGGCGTTGACCAGGCTGGGGATTACCGAGTCGTCGTAGCCCTGAATGCCGGGAAAGAGCCTCTGGCCACTGCGAATTTTGGCAATCAGGTTTTCTCGTGCCTCGTCCTTTACGCTTCGGCGGAGTTTTTCAAGGGGATAGGCGCGCCTAAGTTCACCAAGGGTTCGGGCCTGGGTCATGCTACCAGTCTAGGCTGGGGGCCAGGTTGATTGTGTATATCAGGTTGGGTTTGCAGAGGTGGCGAGCACTGCTCGCAAGTCGTTTGTCTAGGGTCTAGGGTCGAGGGTAAAACCGCGAAGCCAGAAATCTTCGCTGAATGGGCGGCGAAGCAAGCACCTTACGCTCAACGAGCGGCCTGACCTGCGACCCGAGACCTGAGACATTCCATCAGCCCATGGCCAATAGCTGATAACTGATAGCTTTTGACCATCGACCTGAGGCTTGTGACACTCCACTAGTCCTGCACCCCAGACAGCACCGCCACAACCAGCCGGCCTGGGCCGTGGACGCCCTTGACCATAATCTGGCCGATATCGGCCGACTTGCTGGGGCCCGAGTGCAGTCCGATAGCAGAGGGGAGGTCGGGTTTCAGGGCCTCGAGGGCGGCAAAAAGCGACGGATAGATTTTATCCTGACTCAAAAAGACCAGGTGCGATGGTGGCAGAAGCTGGATAAGACGACCCTCGAGGCTACTCAAGAGCACCGTACCGGTCTCGGCCACGGCCCCAATGGCCCAGGAGATGCCCAGCGGGGCCTCCGCAGGAGGCATGGTAGGAAGCCTGGGGTGAAGGGCAGGAGGCAGTGTCCGGCTTACAGCAACCCCGCTGAAGGTCTGGGAAAACTCGCCAAGCCAGTCCTGGGCTGCTTCCAGGCCCTCCAGACGCACTACCTCGCCACCATTTTCAGTCAGTCGCGCGGTAAAAAGGTTCAAAGCCTCCTCGGCAGAGAGTCTGAGCGGGGCCAGCGAGTCCGGTGCCACCAGTCTGGGACGGTGCTCGAGAGCCCGCTGTATACGCCCCAGTATTCGTTCGCGCATGGGGGAAGTATAGCAGGGCAGCCGAGATTTACGAGTCGTTCACACGAGCAAGGCCCGGGCAGACCTCTATCAGCAAATCCTGACCCTCTTTGAAGCTATATAGAAACGATTGTGATGCCTCCTCCCCCTTGCGGGGGAGGGAAGGGTGGGGGGTCAAGGTCACCGCTTAGTAGATTCGCACTCTTACGCGCAGTTCTGTCCTTCTAGCAAATGCCCCGTAGGCCTCCGGCTTTTATACATGGATCGCCCATTTCCCCAGGTGCTGTAAGCGTCGCCATGGAGGATGCGATAAAACCCTGCCTTTCCCTAATGTTGCCGATTGAGACGCTGCTCCGTTAGCATATAGTCAAATGATCCTTATCCTCAATGGCCCCAACCTGAACCTGCTGGGCAAGCGTGAGACTGGATTGTATGGCAAAACCAGCCTGGAAGAGCTCGAGGAGCTGTGCCAGGCCTGGGGGGCAGAGCTGGGCTTTGGGGTAGTCTGCCGCCAGTCGAACTTCGAGGGGCAGCTGGTGGAGTGGATTCAACAGGCCAAAGACGAGGGTTTCCGCGGAATCATTTTAAACCCAGCCGCCCTCACCCACTACTCGGTAGCGTTGCTGGACGCGGTTCGCGCCCAGGACCTGCCGGTGCTGGAAGTGCACCTTTCCAACATCCACGCCCGCGAGGAGTTCCGCCGCCACTCCCTCACCGCTGCTGCTGCCAGGGGGCTGGTCTCGGGGTTTGGGCCCATCTCCTACAAGATGGCCCTGGTCTATCTGGCCGATCTGTTAGAGGCCCAGCCATGAGAGTCCAGTGGCAGGAAGTGGGCATGGTGGCAGGCATAGCCTGGATTCTTAGCATCGTAGCCCAGATCCAGCAGCTGGGTTTCTGGCTAGCGCTGCTGCTGGGCCTACCTGTCGGGTTGCTGGCAGGGGCTGCCTACTGGCTGCTGATGCCACTGGTGATTCGCTGGGCCGCCAGAGGAGCCAGACCCAAAGACGCCAAAACGGGAGAGGATGGTTCGGGCCCGGAGTCTAGCGACGAAGAAAGCGCCAGGCGCTAGGCAAGAGTGCAGCAGCAATGGCAGCTTTTACCAGGTCGCCCAGCAGGAAAGGAAACATCCCGGCCTGTAGCACCGCCCAGACTCCGGTGTACTGTCCTGCCCAGCTCAAGGCCAGGCCCAGCCAGCTCACCCCAACCGCGTATATCAGCAGGCTGGCCAGCAACATGGCAGCAAAGGTCTTGAGCACGCTGCGGTCGGTGCCATAGCGTTCCACCAGGTAGCCCACCAGCAAGGCGGCCAGCGGAAAGGCCAGCAGATAGCCGGCGGTAAAGGGGATGCGAGGGTGAAACCAGGTAGCCCCACCAGCAAACACCGGCAGCACCAGACCAGCCAGCAGGTAGGCCAGTACCGCCAGAAAACCCAGGCGGCTACCCAGAGCTGCTCCCACCAGTAGCACTCCCAGGGTTTGCAGCGTGATGGGCACCGGCTGCAAGGGAATGGCAGCCTGGGAAAGCAGCGCCAGCAACAGGCTGCCCGCAAACATCAGGAGCACATCCCGCCGCAGGCTGCGAGCGGGAAAAAGTGACTTGGACAAAGGTAGGTATGGCAGGCTTTGGGTTGGGTTCATAAATCTTCTCCTTTACAAAACTCCAATCAGCTCAACATCTCCGGCACTAACACGGTGTTTCTGGTCTAAACTCTGCACCAGCAGCGAGCCGTCTGGTGCAATGTCGCAGGCCTCACCCCGAATTTCGCCCGCAGGCGTGACCACCCGGACCTGCTGCCCCAGGGTGAGGCATCTGGCCTTATAGTCCTGCAAAACGCCCTCGAGGTCGTGGTGAAGCTGGGTGTAGCGAGCCTCCAGTCGCGCTAAAAAACTGGCCAGTACCCCAACTCTGGAGGCTTCTATAAATTCGTCCAGATAGGCCACCTCCGGCTCACTAAAGCCCTCCCGATGTACGTTTACCCCAACCCCCAGAATCGCGTAGGCCACCTCTTCCCCGCTAATCTGTGCTTCCAGGAGCACCCCCGCCGCCTTGCGATAAGCTCGCACCTGTCTGCCGGTGGACGAGCCCGCTACCAGCAGATCGTTGGGCCACTTGAGCCCACCCACGCCGCAGGCTTCGCACAGGGCCAGGCCGGCCGCCAGCGACAAGAGCGGCAGGGAGGATAAGGGCATCTTGGGGCGCAGCAGCACCGAGAAGGTCAGGCTATTTCCGGCCTGGCTAACCCAGGCCCGGCCCCGCCGGCCGCGACCCTGCTCCTGTCGTTCGGCCAGCACTACCGCGCCCTCCTCCGCCCCGTCCAGCGCCCAGGCTTTGAGTACATCCTGGGTGCTGCTGGTAGTTCCCAGGTAGGCATAAAAGGTCCCAAAGCCGCCCCGGCGAACTGCCTGTAGGGCCTGCGGGCTGGGACTTCCCGGCTTTAGCCGGTATCCTTGGGCCCTTTGGGCCTGCACCGGATACCCGGCCAGGCGCAGCCCTTCGATCTGCTTCCAGACCGCCGCCCGGCTGATGCCCAGTCGCTGGGCCAGGCTCTGGCCACTCTGGAACCGGTCATCTAGGTGGCTCAGCAGAACAGACACGTAAACCAAAATACCTTCTCGAGGTTGACAATGGCAAGCGTCCAGATCGCGCCAGCTAAAGGGAAGTATGGATTAATCATCCGCATCTTCGGCCACTCCATCACCCAGTCTATGGTCTAGAAAGAAAGTCGCAGGTCTCAGGTCGGAAGTTAGTCGCGGGTCGAAGGTCGAGGGTCGAAGGTCAAAAATCGGTCTCAGGTCGCAAGTCCCAAGCCAAAAGCTATCAGCCATCGGCCATAGTCTCGGCTAGCAGGTCAAAACCTATTAGCTATCGGCTATCGGCTATCGACTCATTGAATGTCGCAGGTCTCAGGTCTTTGGTCGAGGGTCGAGGTACTGGTGCGCCCAGGTGAGATTGCTGGCTTTGAAGCCTGGTGTTAGCGGAGCTAACCTTGCTTCCATGGAGATACGCCATATGCCGGATGATGGAATGACCGAGAATGGGAGTGATTAATCCATGAGTCCGATCTCGAAGCGGGAGTAGCTCCAGGGCGCGACGACAGGAGAGTTCGGTAACATTTATTGATGGCTTGACAGGCCGTCTCTAATTCCTGGACAAAGACATACTAATAAGCTATGTAGGTGCTACAGTTGCTCAGTTGGTTATTGGTGGGCCTGGCCGCCGCATTGGCAGGGCAGCCAGAGCAGATTCTCTCGGGGCATCGGGCCCCGGTGAGTGCGGTTGCCCTCGGACAGGGCGGGGTTATGGCCCTGGGGGCCGACGCGTATATTCAGCTTTACCTTGCCAAGGGACGCTTTTTGCGTACCCTGAGCGGGCACACCGACACTGTACAGAGCCTCGAGTTTGCCCCCAATGGACTGTTGCTAAGCGCCTCCGCCGACGCCACCCTCAGGCTGTGGAACCCCCGGACTGGCTTGGTAACCGGGGTTTTGCAGGGCCACCGTGACCAGGTCTGGGCAGCCCGCTTTAGCCCGGATGGCCGGCAAATTCTGAGTGGCGGCGCCGACGGCAACCTGCGGCTATGGAGCCTGAGCGGACAGACCGAAAAACTGAGCGAGGGAAGGGGATTTATTTATTGCGTGGGGTTTTCCCCCGATGGTTCTGTGCTGGCCGGGGGTGGGCTAAACGGAGTGTTTTTTTGGAACCGCCAGGGCGGCAGCCGCTTCCCGTTGCTGGGGCGCAGCCTGGTGCGGGCCCTGGCCTGGGGACCTGATGGTCGCCTGGCAACCGGTGACCGCGATGGGCAGATCCAGCTCTGGGATGCCAGGGGAAATTTCTTACAGCAGTACCAAGCCCACACCCTGGCATTGAGCGCTCTGATCTGGAGGAGAGATGGCCAATTGATCAGCGCAGGCCACGACGGCCGGATTACTTTCTGGCAACAAGCCAGGCCCCTGCGCAGCATCCAGTCGGCCTCGGTGCTGAGTCTGGCAGTAGCAGGCGAGAGGCTACTGAGTGGCCACGACGACGGTCGCGCGCGGTTATGGAATATCTCGGGGCAGCTGCTGGGTACCATTGAACCCCCTGCTGCCTCGGTTACCACGTTGGTTTATAGCCCGGATGGCCGTCTGCTAGCCAGCGGAGGCAGGGACGCCGAGGTCTGGCTGTGGAACCGTCAGGGCCAGGTAGTTCGCAGGCTGACCGGGGCCGAGCTGGAGATTACTGCCCTGGCTTTTTCGCCCGATGGACAGCACCTGGCCGCTGGTAGCCGCGATGGCGAGACCCGCATCTACGGGGTTAGTACCGGGGGGCTAAAGCGAACTCTAGCGGCCCACGGTAATGGGGTGGGCTCGCTGGCCTGGAGCCGGGATGGGCGCTGGCTGGCCACCGGGGGGCGGGACCGGCTGCTGCGGTTGTGGGACTGGCGGGAGGGAAGACTGCTACTGGAGTTTCGCGCCCACGAGTCCGACCTGACCGGCCTGGCCTGGAGCCACGATGGGCGCACCCTGATTAGCAGCAGCGCCGACAGCACCCTCTCCTGGTGGAGCATACAGGGCGGCACGATGCGGCAGCAGCGCAGCTTTAAGGCTCACCCGCTCGGCATCTTTGGCCTGGCCCTGAGCCCCGATGGACGAACCCTGGCCACTGCCAGCTACGACCAGACCTTGAAACTGTGGGATGCCCGCAGTGGGGACTTAAAGCAAACCCTGCGCGGCCACACCCAGCCGGTTCGCGCCCTGACCTGGAGCCCAGATGGCAGCCAGCTGGCCAGCGTAGGCTGGGACAAAACCCTGCGCTTGTGGAACACCCGCGGCCAGCCAAAAAAGACCATTTCGGGCTTTGTGCGCCCCTTATACGCCGTGGCCTGGAGCCCCGGTACACCGCGCCTGGCGGTGGGTAGCGGAACTTTGCGCCAGGGGGGAACAGTGGCAGTATTCAGGCCATAATGCGGCGTTGCCATCAGGCTCTACAGCTCCTTTATTGTTGCCAGACCTTCCCATAGGCCCGTACCTGTCCATGGGGGAAGGCTCTATGCAGCAAACCCTGCAAGAACCGGCCCGCAGGCGGGAGTAACCCGGTACATCCGTAGTTTACGTAGACGAACACATGCCGGGGCAGGCGGGCAGACTGGCTGTAGGCCAGTATTCCGGCATACTCGGGAAAGGCTTCGTAGAACGCTGCGAGCAGCCCCTCCAGCAAAGCGCTTGCATCGGGTAGAGGCGTCTCGCTGGCTGGGCTTACCCAGTATGTGACTACCTTCAGGGGTGTCATAGTTAGAGGCCTTGTTGCTGGACCGGTATCTGCCGCAACAGCTCGGCCAGTTTTTTGACCCCTTCGGCCAGACGCGGCCCGGGACGGCCTAAGTAGGCCTCCTCGAGGGCAAACACCTGCTCATGCTGCAAAGCAGGAATCTCGAGCTTACGGCTCAAGACCACCTCCGGACGCAGTTTTTTCACCCCACACCACGAGACCGTAATCAGGTCGGGTTGGGCTTCAACTACCTCGGCAGGCGTGAGCGGTTTGGAGCGCACCGGCAGGTGTGCAAAGGCATTTTCGGCGCCCAATGCCTCCAACATTTGCGTGACCCAGCTGTGTTTGCCGGCAGCAATTATGGGCCTGGGCCACCACTCCATCATCACCTTCGGGGGGCGCACCCAGTGCGGCAGCGAGCCCCTGGCCTGGACGATTGTCCGTTGCATGTCCTGTACCACCTTCTGGCCTTGCCAGGAAACACCTAGCAGCCCTGCCACCTGGGTAATGTTGTCGTAGACATCCTGCAGGGTCTGCGGGTCGAGCACCAGGTGGGGAATCTGCCGCTGCGCCAAACCCTCCACCACCCGCTCCATGCCGGGTACGCTCAGGCTGGCCAGCACCAGGTCGGGCTTGAGGGCTTCGACCTTTTCCAGATCGATCTGCAAGTCGGGCCCCACCCTGGGAAGATGGGCTACCTGTGGGGGAAAGTCGGAGTGGCTGTCCACTCCCACCAGCAGCTTTAAGCAGCCCAGGGCCCAGACAATCTCGGTGTTGGAACAGGTCAGGCTAATAAGTCGCATGGGTGTAAAGAAAGTCTATGGTCAAAAGTCAAAGGTCTATAGTCTATGGTCTATAGTCTATGGTCCATGAAGGACTTAATCACTAAACACACGACTATCGGCCATAGACCATTGACTATCGACATTCTTTCCAGCTATCGGCGCTTCTTCACCAACCACTTCGCCTCGGAAAAACCCTCGCGCTGGTTTACAGCTCGGGCCAGGGTAAAGAGCAGGTCCGAGAGCCGGTTGAGGTAGCGCAGGGCCTCCGGGTTGACCTCTTCGTGGCGCATTAGCTCGACCACCCTGCGCTCGGCCCGGCGGACAATGGTACGGGCCAGGTGCAAAGCGGCGGCGGCAGTGTGGCCGGCGGGGTGGATGAAGCCGGTGAACTGGGGGGCTTCCTCCTGGTAGCGGTCAATCAGGGCCTCGAGCCTTTCCACGTCCTGCCCATCTATGCGGGACAGCTTCTCTTCGTAAGCACCGCCTGCGCGGGTGGCGAGGTCGGCCCCCAGATCAAAGAGGGCGTTCTGGAGGTACTCGAGGTCACTTTGCATATCGGCATGGGCCGCAGGCAAGGCTGCACGAGCCAGTCCAATCGCACTGTTGGCCTCGTCCACGGTGCCGTAGGCTTCTACTCTGGGGTGGTCTTTGCCCACCCGGTCAGCGCCATACAGGCCGGTCTCGCCCTGGTCGCCGGTTTTGGTGTAGATCTTCATGCCACCATTTAACTGCACAATCGCCAGATCAATTGGGTTTGGAAAAACACCCAGTGCAAGGAATCTATGTGCTGGGCCAGTAGGTGGTCGGTCATGCTTCAATCCAGTCTGTCAGGTCAGGCTCTTCTGATGTAACAGGGTGTCCAGACTCATGTTGGCTTGAATGGCGCTGTGGGAGATCAGGTGATACCTCCAGGGCTTTCCGCCGTGTGCTTCGGAGTGTGTAGAGGCGTGAAGACACCATTCCCGCGCCACCCGCGCCTTTTCCTGCACCTGAGGGGTTTCTATCTCGTTTTCGGCCTTGACCTCGAGCATCACAATCCGATCCACCAGCTCCGCCACGAAGTCGGGCTGGTACTCCTGCGGGTCCGGCCCGACCCGGTACTCCATCTGGAACTGGCCTCTGGCGGGGCGAAACCACTTTTCCGAGTCGTTCTCGAGGATGCCCGCCAGGATGCGCTCGGGGTTCGACTGGAACTTGGTGATCGGATAGAGGCACCTCTTAAAGTGACCGTAGACGTAGCGCCCGATCTCGGCCCCGCCCGGCGGAGGAGTAAAGACGTTCAGGATGGCCGCACCAGTGGGGACGGTGTACGCGCTGGGCCGTAATTCGACGAAGCCCTGGCTGACCCTGGTCTCGTACTCGGTGGGCTCCTGGTAGCGGTGGCGCTGCATCTGCTGGTAGATGAACTCGGCCAGCAGGCGGCGGTTGACCTGAAAGATCTGCTCAATCTCTTCGTCAGTCTTGCCCAGCGCCTCGGAGAAGTGCCGCACCATCTGGCCCGAGAGGTCGTAGAGCAGGTCGGCCTGGGTGAAGTAGTCTACCTCGGGCAGATCCATCAGCGCGAAGACCAGGTGATCCTCCAGGCGCTTCTCCTTGATGCCCGCCCGCTGGAAGCCAATGATGGTCTGCTGGTTGTTGCTCAGGCTCTGCGACAGCAGTTCGGCGGTGGGTGTCTGCCAGTCCAGCCCCGCAAAGCTCAGCACGAAGGGGTTGAAGCCGCGCTTCACCTCGCCCACCGGCAGG
>JBGFRI010000048.1:0-67419 GCA_041695225.1 Deinococcota bacterium | reverse complement strand
ACAACATCACCTTCTTGGTTGAACTGATCAAGCCCATTGCCATGGAAGAGGGCCTGCGCTTCGCCATCCGCGAGGGTGGCCGCACGGTTGGGGCTGGTGTGGTGGCTAAGATTCTGGAGTAACGTGCTACACTAAAGCCTTGCAGGTCCAGTCAGGCTGGTGCAGCCTGACTGGACCAAAGGCTGAAAGAGGAACCATATGGCAAGCGATGTGCGAATCAAACTGCTCTTGGAATGCACCGAGTGCAAGCGCCGCAACTATGCGTCGGAGAAAAACCGGCGCAATACCACGGCCAAACTCGAGCTAAAAAAGTTCTGCCCCTGGTGCAACAAACACCTGCCACACAAAGAAGTGAAAGTCTAAAGGCGGATTGTATGGCCCAAGAGCAAAAAGCCCCAAGGCGTCCTATCGGCGCCCGGATTGTCAACTACTTTCGCGAGGCCCGTACCGAGCTTTCCCGCGTAACCTGGTCTACCCGCCAGGAAATTATGGAGTCCACTCAGGTCATCCTAGTGTTTGCTATCGTGGCAACTATACTGCTGGGTCTGGTTGATGCCATCTTCCGCTTTATCACCGTTCGCCTGCCCTGATGACCAAGGTATGAGCTATGAGAATCAAATACACCAGCCCGGATGACAAAGGTATCAGCTATGAGCACTGAATTCATCTGCCCTGATGACAAAGGTGTGAGCTATGAGCATTGAGTGGTACGCGGTTCACACCTATGTGGGCTACGAGGACAAGGTCAAGGGCAACCTCGAGCAGCGGGTCAAAGCCCTGGGGATGCAGGACAAAATTTTCCAGGTCTTGATCCCTAGCGAGGAGGTAGTAGAGCATCGCGATGGGGGCAAGAAAGAGGTGGTACGCCGCAAGCTCTACCCCGGCTACATCTATGTCCTGGTAGATTTAGGTGATGCCCCAGGCGAGGTCAACGAAGCCTGGGAGGTGGTGCGCAATACCCCCGGTGTGACCGGGTTTGTGGGTACTGCCACCCACCCCGTACCCCTGACCCCCGTCGAGGTGCAGCACCTGCTGGAAATCGCTGGCCTGGCAGGCAAGAAGGAAGCGCCCAGACCCCAGGTCACCTTCAAGGAAGGGGATGTGGTGCGGGTGTCCTCTGGCCCCTTTGCCGACTTTACCGGGGTGGTGGGCGAGGTCCACCTCGAGCGCCAGAAGGTTAAGGTACTGGTCTCCATCTTCGGCCGTGAGACCCCGGTTGAGCTGGAGTTTTCGCAGGTGGTTCGCGCCTAGGCGCGAACACCAATAGCCAATGGCTAATAGCTGATAGCCAAAAACCGAAGCTCGAGACATCAGCTATGTGCTATCAGCTATAAGCAGGCGCGACAGCGCCGAGGCGATAAGACCACGAAGTTCGTGGGAGCCGAAGCCGCAGATTGCGGCAAACACACAAAGGAGAAACAGGCAATGAAAAAAATAACTGCTATGGTCAAGTTGCAGCTACCGGCTGGTAAAGCCACCCCGGCGCCCCCGGTAGGTCCGGCTTTAGGACAGCATGGCGCCAATATCATGGAGTTTGTCAAGCAATTCAACGCAGTCAGCGCCAGCATGGGCGATGCCATTGTACCGGTAGAGATTACCATCTTCTCCGACCGCTCTTTCACCTTCATCACCAAGACTCCTCCGGCCTCGTACCTGATCCGCAAAGCCGCCGGTATCGAAAAAGGTTCGGGCAAGGCCGGGCGTGAAAAGGTGGGCAAGCTTACCTGGGAGCAGTGCCTGCAGATCGCCAGACAAAAAATGGCCGACATGAATGCAGGCGATGTGGAAGCCGCTGCTCGCCAGATTGCCGGCTCGGCCCGGGCTATGGGCGTAGAGGTAACGGGGGTGCCCAATGCCTAAGCGTGGAAAGCGTTATCGTGCCCTACTGGAAAAAGTAGACCTGAACAAGGTCTACTCGGTTGAGGAGGCGGCTGCTCTGATTCCGCAGATCAAGAGTGCTAAGTTTGACGAAACAGTTGAAGTACACGTCAAGCTGGGCATTGACGCCAAGAAATCTGACCAGAATGTGCGTTCCACCGTGGCTCTGCCCCACGGAACGGGCCGCAGCGTGCGGGTACTGGCCATTGCCAAGGGTGATAAGGTTGCCGAGGCCCGTAATGCCGGGGCCGATATCGCAGCAGGAGAAGAAATCATCCAGGAGATTCTGGATGGCCGCTCCGACTTCGATGCTGTGGTTGCTACCCCGGAGGTGATGGGTGCGGTGGGCTCCAAGCTGGGCCGCATTCTCGGCCCCAAAGGAATGCTGCCCAACCCCAAGGCCGGCACGGTAGGTCCCAATATCGGTGATATAGTCCGCGAGATAAAGGCTGGGCGAATTGAGTTCAGAAACGACAAGACCGGTGTGGTGCACGGCCCGGTGGGCAAGGCTAGCTTTGCCCCGGAGAAAATTGCCGAGAATGTGCGGGCCTTCATCAAGGCCGTCGAGGGGGCCAAGCCCGACAGCGCCAAGGGCACCTACCTGCGCTCGGTCTACCTCTCTACCACCATGGGGCCTAGCATCAAGGTCAGCCCCAGCACTGCGCAGCAATCCTGAACCCGGCCACTCGTTCTCACTCCCCGCAAGGGGAGTTTTTGTTTATGCTGAACTCAAGCATGACCCCTCTTGGCGCCCTGACCATAAGCCTGGTGGTTGCAGGCGTGGTGTTGGGGTTGAAATGGTGGGCTTTCTTGCTTACCGGTTCGGTGGCGCTGTATTCCGATGCGCTGGAGTCGGTAGTGAACATTGTGGCTGCCGGGGCCGCGCTGCTGGCAGTCCTGATCTCGCGCCGTCCGGCGGACCGCAACCACCCCTATGGGCACACCAAGGCCGAGTACTTCTCCGCTGTGCTCGAGGGGGTTCTAATTGTACTTGCCGCAGCAGCCATTATCCGTGAAGCCTGGCCCCGACTGCTAGCGCCACAGCCAGTCCCCGACCTGGGCAGCGGGCTGCTGGTCGCCCTGAGCGCCATGGGGCTAAACGCCGTGCTGGCCTGGTTCTTGCTCAGCCAGGGGCGTCGTGCGCGTTCTCCTGCTCTGGTGGCAAACGGCCTGCACATCCTGACCGACGTGCTGACCTCGCTTGGGGTAGTGCTGGGAATGGGACTGGCCTGGTTAAGCGGCTGGTGGCTGCTCGACCCGCTGCTAGCACTCGCTGTTGTCGTCAACATTTTGTGGGTTGGCTGGAGGCTGGTGCGTGATTCGGTAGGGGGGCTGATGGACGAGGCTATCCCCGAACACAGTCTGGCCGAGTTACAGAGCTCTCTCAACCTAGCCCTGGAGGGCCTGGCAACCGATGGCCAGGTGCTGGAAATTCACGACCTGCGGACCCGGCGCGCCGGGCCGCGCACCTTTGTGGAGTTCCACCTGGTAGTGCCCGGTACCACCTCGGTGGAGCGGGCCCATCAGATCTGTGACCAGCTTGAGCAGGTACTGAGAGCCCACCTGGATGGGATTCATGTCACCATTCATGTAGAGCCAGACCATAAGGCCAAGCACTCCACCTTCAGAATTGGCTAGCTCTAGCCTGGCTCTGCCAGCTCAACACTTATAAAAGTGCTTCTTGAACAGGGCTTTGCCGGGGTTGTTCTAACCTTAGCGTTTACAACCCCACTTGGGGGTGGAATAAAATGGCCATATGCGATGGATGGCAGGAGTTCTCCTATCCGGTGTGGCGCTGGCCCAGAGCCTCTTGGTGCCACCCGAGGCCCAGGCTGGGCAGCCCCTGGAAATTCGCGGGGCAGACTTCCCCCCTGGACAGTACTCACTTACCATTGAGTCCGATACCGCGGCTACGCAGATAGACTTAAAGACCTCAAACGGCAGGATCGCAACCTCCTGGACACCGTCTGCTGTGGGTGTCTACAGGCTAAGCGTCCGGGTGGGGGAACGAGACGTAGTGGCGCAGACTCGAGTACAGGCCACCCCTGCCACGCCCACCCCAGCCCAGCCCGCAGCGCCGGTTGAGCCCGATATACCCACACCCACCCTCCAGCCCGACGGGCTGGTGCTGGGCGACTGGAGGCTGCCGCTCAAGGGGGAGTGGATTGGCCCGAAGATACTCGCACAGCGGGCCTTTATTGCCCGAGGCCCCTTGGTACTCGAGATAGACCTGCTAAACCCCAGGGTGGTAGCGCAGCACTACCCTCCCGGAGAGGTTCGGGCCCTGGAGGCCGACGCCGAGGTAACGGTGCTGCTTGAGGATGGGCGCAGACTAAGCCTGGGGGCTTTTGCTAGCAAGCCTTTTGAGGGCAGGTGGGAGAGCCTCTCGGTCATTCGTGAATACTTTCAGACCCTGGCCACCGCAGAAGCTACCCAGCTCGACCAGAGTCTGACCGCCAACCGGCCCTACTGGTACTTTTTCAGCCGCGAGGTTGGGCGTCTTGGTGCGGCCGACCTCGAGGCCGCCGGGCGGGATCTGCTGCAACGAACCCACCGGCCCGAGCTGGTCTGGGGCCCGGGGGTGATGCTCTGGCTAGAGCCCTGGTTAATGCAGATACGCACCGCAAGAAACCAGGGGCTGGATCAGAGCCTGGTCTGGTCGGAGTTTTTTCTCAGGTATATGCCCCAGGCGCCCGGTGCCAGGGCCATGCTCTGGGAGCAGGTGGGCTGGCTCGAGGCCCAGGGGCGCCCCGACCTGGGGCAACGCTACCGGGAGGCCCTGCGTCAGGTAGCCGGCTGGCAGAGCCCTCTTACCTCGGCCAACATGGCGACCACGACCTGGGTGTTGTTGGGACTGTATGGCTTGATGCTGTTTTACCTGACCCTGATGTATCTACCCGACCAGCTCCGTGGGGTGCGTCCCAGTGGGGGCTGGCTGGTAGGCTGGCTCCGTCATCCGCTACTGCGCTTGCGCCACAGCATACTGGCCTATACCACGGCCGGCGAGCGCACCTTGCTGCTGTTTTTATTTCTGCTGGCGGCCTTAGCCTTGCTGGGCTGGGGTTTTATGGCCCGTTCCGAAGCCCTAATCGCCCAGGATAGCCTGACACGGGGAACCCTGCGCTCAAGCGCCGCCCAGGAAACCCTAAAAGGTTTTGCCAATACTGCCCCTTTGCGGGGTCTGCTGGCCTATGCCCAGGCCAAAGAGAACCCCGTCGAAGCACAGCGGCTCTACCTGGAGGCTCCGCCCTGGACATATGTCCTGTTGGGGCGCGGTACCCCCGAGGCTTTAGCCCAGGCCTTCCGCCAGGCCCCAACCTCGGCAGCAGTGCGTGAGGCGCTGGGCGTCGGGGGTGATTTCTGGACAGCAGTTTACCGCGATGCCGGAGTACCGCGTGAGGCGGTTCCCACCCCCAGAATTATCACTGCCACGGTTAGCCTCAGCGGCTTGCAGGGCCTCACCACAGACTTCCTTGCCGTATGGCGCGATCTCCCGATCTGGCCAAGTCCCCTGTGGGCCTGGGTGATTGCTATTGGCATCCTGCTCTTAACCATCTACCACCTGCTGTGCTTTTTCCTTCCCAGGCCAAAGGGAATTACGGGTAATAGGGTCTGGCAGCGTGGGGTACAGCTATTTTTTCCTGGCAGCCCCGCCTACAGCCAGGGCTGGGGCCTGATGGTGCTGCTGGTCTTGGCCTGGGGCCTCTGGTTATGGCACCTGGGCAATGGTTGGGGGATAGTCCTTGCGGGCACTGCGTTGGGACTCCACCTTTTGCTCTGGCTCTTGCTAGTTTTTCGCGGAAGCAAGTAATTTAGAGGGCGCTTCTGGCAAATTGTTGCCTGCCAGCCACCAGCCCTAACCATCTCGGTTTTACGATACAATCACCTGGTTTTGGCTAAAGGAAACCTCACCCATGATTATCCCACCACTCCCTACTCCTTTCGGTAGCTCCGGCAATCTCGACGCAGAAGCCTTCCGTGAGCTGGCCCAGACCCTCGAGCCGCACGTAGATGGCCTCTTGTTTTATGGCTCCAACGGCGAGGGTGTTCACCTGACCCGCCAGGAACGGGCAGCCGGCCTGGCCATCCAGACCCCAAAGAAGTTCAGCATGGTGGGCTTAATGGAAGAAACCCTGGCCCAGGCTGCTGCTGCTTTGAGCGAGGCCGAAAGCCTGGGGGCCATGGCGCTGGTCACGCCCCCCCGCTACTACGAAGCCAACCTGGGTAACGACGCGTTATTTCGCTATTTCAGCGCTATTGCCGACCTGGGCAAAGCCGAGGTCTGGCTCTACCATGTCCCTGCCAATACCAAGACCCAGATGCCCCTGCCGGTTGTCGCCGACCTGGCCAAGCACCCCAATATCGGCGGTATCAAGGACTCCAGCGGTGAACTGGCCCGCATGGCCTTTTACCTTTCACAAAAGTTGGATCTAAAGCTGTATACCGGACATGCGCCCTCTTTTCTGGGCGCCCTGGGGCTCGGGGCCCACGGCGGCATTCTGGCCGTTTCGAATCTGGCCCCCAAACCCTACAAGATGCTGTTGGGGCTGTGGCAGGCAGGTAAGGTGGCCGAGGCCCAGGCCCTGCAGGCCGAGCTAGAGCCCTTTGGAAGGGTGCTGGCCCAGGGCGGCTTTGTGCTGTTAAAGCAAGCCCTGCGCCATCTGGGCCTGCCTGGAGGGTATCCTCGCCCCCCATACCCAAGGGAAAGCCCGGTCTGGCCCATTTTCAAACCCCTGCTGGAGGCATTCAGGGCTCGAGGGTGGACCATTGGTTGAAACTTTGCCAAAGCATTGTGCAAGCTTAGTCTGGATGAGGCGATAAAGCCCTGCTTGCCTTGGGTATTGTTGGGACTGGCTTTACAGGTCCTTGTGTCTTCACCTGCGCTCGCAGGGCCTGCCTGGTGCGGCAGGAGCAAGCCCGGTTTTAGGGCTTAGACATCCCTATCCGCAGCATCCTGGGCTATCTGGTGGCGCAATTGGTGTAGGTCAGTCTGAGCTACTGCACCAGAGTCAGAGTGTACTATACTGAGGTCTGGGTCTGCAGCCGGTAGACCTCTGGAGGTTTTGTTTGATGTCCGAAAAAAAACCGGTATACCTTACCGTCGAAGGCAAAGCGCGACTCGAGCAGGAGCTTGCCTTTCTGAAAACCGACAAAATACAGCAGATTGCCGATGAGATGGGCCGGGCTATTGCCGAGGGCGATCTGCGTGAAAATGCCGGCTACGACGAGGCCCGGCGGGCCATGTGGCAAAACAACAGTCGTATCGCAGAGCTCGAGGATATCCTGGGTCGGGTACAGATCGTTTCGTCGGGCCAGGGCATCCCCACCGAGGTGCAACTGGGGGTTACGGTAGAGCTAGAAACCGCCTCCGGTCAGCGCATGAGTATTACCATGGTGGGCAGCCACGAGGCGGATGTATTTAGCGGTAAAATTTCAAACGAGTCGCCTCTGGGCCAGGCTCTGATGGGCAAGAAGGCCGGCGACAAAGTGCCGGTCAAAAGCCCCAAAGGCAGCCAGACCTATACTGTGGTAGAACTGATCTACGCTTAGAGCCTCCTGCTTAAGCGTATCCGCCGTGTGCACTGAGTTGCCGGTCCTGTTCCAAACTGACGCCGCTGACGGTCCGGGCCTCTCACATCTAAGGTCTATCGGTTAGCTGACTCCTAGTTCACTGTTGCACTACCCCTTAGCCTGTTGTCTATGACCACTGAAGAACGCCTCACCCAACTGCCTCCCCGGCTGCAGAACGTTGTCAAGATGCTCGGGAGTGTTCCTAAGGTAATTAAAACCGAGATGTTACTAGATTTCGCCCGCAAGATGCCCCCGCTACCCGAGGGAATGCAGGGCCGACTCGAGCAAGTCCACGAGTGTACTACCCCGTTTTTTGTGCATGCCGAACTAAGGGACGCCAGGGTTCACCTCTTCTTTGATGCACCCAAAGAAGCCCCTACGGTAAGGGCTTTCGCTGGCCTGCTAGCCGAAGGACTGGATGGCGAAAGCCCCGAGGCGGTGCTGCGGGTGCCGGAAGATTTTTACACCCTGGCCAAGCTCGAGGAAATCATCACCCCCTTGCGGCTTCGCGGTCTGCAGGCAGTGCTGGCCCGGATAAAGCGCCAGGTGCGCGAAGCGCAGAATTAAGCTTTCCGGTCCTCCTTCGGTTTTTTACCGCCGCAGTGATTTCAGCCTTGGCTTCAGTGACCGGGGCCAAAGACAATCATCGCTCATGAAGGCATGGTGAGCCTGTGACAGGCTTACGGCAAGGTTCAGGGCGGGCTCGAATATGCTCAGGACGATCCAGGAAGGCCGGCAGAAGGGGAGGTGACTCGGAAATAGCCCTGTAGGTAGAGATTTCCTGAGCTGTTTCAAGGTCTTTGGCCTCTTGTATAGACAAGCTCAATTCAAGTGCCTTGGCAACTAGATCATAAGCCCTGCGACAACCTTCGACGGGCTCAGAAAAAGGCTCGAGTCAGGCGCAGCGATGACTCCGTTACGCTGATAGATACTATCTTTTTGAAGTTGGCACAAGGCAGTAAAGTGAAAGCTGTGTTAGATGTGCATCTGCGCCCGCTGGTAATCGGCGATCTGTCCCGCATCCTAGAGTGGAGCCGCGACGAAGCCTTCTGTCTGGCCAACAGCTGGCCGGTAGGACTGCCTGCGGAGCAGCTGCAAGACTGGTTTGTGCGTTATCTTAACAATCCGCCGGTTGACCTGGTGCGCAAGGGAATTCTGCTGTCCGAGCAGCTGGTCGGGTTTGTAGACTTACGCGAACTCAACCCACTAGAACAGCGAGCCCGGCTGCGGATTGCTATCGGTGAAGAGGCCTACCGTGGTCAGGGAGTAGGCTATGCCGCCGGTCTGAAGATACTCCGTCACGGCTTTGAGGAGCTAGGCTTGTGGCGCATCACCGCCGAAGTCCACGGCTCTAACATTCGCATGCGCAACCTGGTCGAAAAACTGGGATTTGTACAGGAGGGTGTTCTGCGCCAGCATGAGACCCGCCTGGGCATCAGGGAAGACCTGTACCTTTACGGCATGCTGCGAGAAGAGTTTCAACCACAGCAACTACCCTTGATCGAAGCGCTTCAGCTGGATACTGAGACCAGGTGAACCAGCAGAGCATCTTTGAGGCTGTTCCTGCCACCACTAGCTGATCGGGCAACGCTTTCTCCGGATATGAAACGGTCTCAACTGAACAGATCGCCTACAGCACAGCTAAACCCTGGCAGCTGGGCAAAGCCCTCGAGGCGATCTGACCGCTGCAGCATCTGACGTCTGCCATCTGGAGTACAGACCTCCACCACCTGATCCTCTGGATACACCAGCCAGACCAGGGGGATGCCTATACCAAAGTAGTCCCGCATTTTGCCATGGATAGTCCGCACGGTGTCGCTATCTGACAGGACCTCTACCGCCAGATCAGGGGCAGTGTTCCAGAAACCTGTTGGGCTTTGGCCTCCTTCGATGCGTTCCTGTCGAATAAACCACACATCGGGAACCCTAACACGGTCGGGGTCTCGTTTGATCAGAAAACCCGACTCAACGCCTACTTTGCCGGTCTTTTGTGTTATGGCCCAGTCGCGCAGTATGGAAGCGATATTAACTGTAATCTCTCCGTGTAGTCCTCCAGCAGCCATATACTCTTCAATCTCCCCGTCTATTAACTCGGCATTCTGCAATCCAAGGCGCAAAAACTCCTCGGCGCTAATTTTCTTCACCGCAGTGGTCATAGATTAATCACCCTCATCCTCGGCCGCTCCATCACCCAGTCTATAGTTTAGATGATAGCCGAAATTCCGTGACCAGGTATCATCCAGGTTCACGCCAGGGCAGACTGGGATTTGAAAAAGTATGGTTGAGTCACAACAAGATTACCCGCACAGTTATCAGGCCCAGAGGCCGCTATTTGACTCGTCTAGCTCATTCCCTGGCAACTCCCAGCCCCTCCTCGAGCTCTTCTAACAAGGCATAGAGCTGCTCGAGTTTTCGCTTGCCCAGAATCCGCTCTATTTCCCGGTAGACTTCTAAGATCTCGGGCTTGATCTGCTCGACCAGAGCTGTTGCTTGACCTGTCGGGGCAATCAGAATGCGGCGACCGTCGGCGGGGTTGGCGTTGCGCTTAATCAGTCCCCGGCTTTCCATTCGCTGCAAAATGACGCTCATACTGGGCACGAGAATCTGGCACTGAGCGGCCAGAAGCGAGATCTCCATCCCATCCCGGCCGTCTAGTGCACGCAAGATACGCCACTGCTGTTCGGTAAGGCCGTGCCTGGAAAGCACCGCTCTAAAGCGCTGCACCACTCTTTCCCGTGTGCGTAACAGGACCATGGGCAAGGAGTGGGTCAGGTCGCGCAAGAGCAGGCAGGCAGGTTCATGGGGCAGGGTAGTGGGCATTGGAACTCCTTGCAGGGACAATTGTACTTAGGCATTCAAACTAAACTAAGCGGTTGCTTAACATCTTAACTATCTCTACTGAGTCTGTAAGCAGCCTGGGTCACACACTGGCAAAGGAGCACAATGTTTGAGTTCAAAGGCAGCATCGTACCCCTGGTTACCCCGTTCAAGAACGGCGCAATTGACCAGGCCGCCATGGAACAGCTCATTGAGCAGCAGATTGAGGCCGGCTCACACGCCCTGAGCGTGGGCGGAACCACCGGAGAGCCCGGCACCCTGAGCGTAGAGGAACGAAAATACCTGATCGAGCTGGCGCTGCGCATCATCCGGGGCCGCCTTCCGCTACTGGCCGGCACCGGAACCCTGCGGCTGGACGAGACCCTGGAAATCACCATGGCTGCCCACAAAATGGGGGCCCAGGGTGCCCTGGTTATCACCCCTTACTACCTCAAGCCCAACCAGGAGGGGCTCTACCGTTTCTTTGGTCAGACCGCCCAGGCTGTGCCCGAGATGCCGGTGATTTTGTACAACATTCCGGGGCGCTCGAGTATCGAGATCAAGGTCGAGACCGTGGCCAGACTGCGCCGCGACTTCAAAAATATCGTCGGCATCAAGCACTCCTCCAAGGATGTCGAGTACGTCTCGGAGCTCTTGCGGAAGGTGGGCCGGGATTTTTCTGTTTACTGCGGCCTCGAGGCCCTGACCTTTCCCATGATGTGTGTGGGTGCGGTCGGAACCATCGCCGCTACCGCCAACTGGCTGCCCCGCGAGACCGCTCAGATGTGTCAACTCACGCTGGAAGGCCGGTACAAAGAAGCCCTGGAGCTGCACTATCATGGGCTTCAGGCCAACGACGCCGTCTTCTGGGACACCAACCCCATCCCGCTCAAAACTGTGCTCTCCTGGATGGGCCTGTGCCAAAAGGAGTGGCGCGAGCCCCTGGGCCCCACCACCCCCGAGATCGAGGCCCGCCTGCGCCGCATGGCCGAGTCCTACGGCCTGATTTCGCCAGAACCCAAAGGCCGCGAAGTTCTGCCAGACCCGACGGGGAAACAGTATGTATAAGTTGTCCATAGCCTATGGCCGATGGTCTATGGCCGACTCGACTATTGACCATAGACCATTGACCATCGGCGGTGTTTGATGAAACTCGCCCGCTTCATATCCAAAGGCCGTCCGTTGCAGGGGCATCTGCAAGACGGGATGCTGGTTGACCATGCCGGTGAGGCCCACCACCCCGACCAGGTGCAGTGGCAGCTGCCGGTAGAGCCTGGCAAGGTGATCGCGCTAGCCCTGAACTTTGCCGAGCACGCCGACGAGTTCGGCCTGAAGCGCCCTGCCGAACCAGCCCTGTTCTGGAAGCCGAACACTACCCTGCTGCCCCACAAGGGCACGGTGATCTACCCACAGGGGGCAAAGTTTATGCACTTCGAGTGCGAACTGGCGGTCATTCTGGGACGAAACATGCGTCGGATCAAGGCCAAAGATGCCATGGACTACGTGGGTGGCTACACCATCGCCAACGACCTGGTGGTGCGCGACTACGTGACCAACCTCTTCCGCCCGCCCATCCGGGGCAAAGGCTGGGACACCTTCGGGCCGCTGGGGCCGTACTATGTGACTGCCGACGAAATCCCCGACCCCCACAATGCGACGATGCGGGCCTATGTGAACAACCAGCTGCGCCAGGAGGCCACCACCCAGGGCATGATTTTCTCGATTCCCGAAGTACTCGAGTTCATTAGCCGCTTCATGACCTTAGAGCAAAACGACGTAATCCTGACCGGAACGCCCAGGGGCATCTCGCAGGTGCAGCCGGGAGATGTAATGCGGATGGAGATCGAGGGGCTGGGTGCGCTGGAAAACGCTATCGAGTGGGAGACCGACAAAGCCGAGCCGCTGATCGGCGAGGAAGGCGACAGGTCGCTGGTGCTATGATTTCACCTCGCAAAGTCCTGCAAGAGCAGCGTCTCAAGACCGGTGTGCTTAATTCGGTGGTCGTTGGTCAGGAACACCTCGTAACCGCTGCTAAGGGCTGTTGCCAGATGAATAGCATCGGGCAGCTTGAGTCCAGTTGTTCCGCGCAAACGAGCGGCTTCGAGCAAAATCGTCCGCAAAACCGGCACAACCTGAAGCCCCCTTCGGCTGCGAATGGCCATCTCGTAACAGGCTTGATGTTGAATATTTTTGTTCTGAATCGGCTTTATCAACGCTTCCGCCAGTGCCAGCTCACTGGTGACAGTCTGAATAGCAGCACTGTCAATCGCCTTGAACAATGCCGCAAGAGCGTGACTAACCTCGGGGAACCCCTCAAGCGCGTATATAAAAACATTAACATCCAGATAGGTCTTTCGGCCCGCAATCCGGCTCAGGATATCCAAGTGTCGCGCTCCTTACGGATATGCTCATCGGCTTCGGCCCTGGAGCCAAAGTTGCCGCTGGCTTTTCCGAGCAGGCTCTCTAGGCTGGGCGCCTTAGCTGCAGCTTCTATCAGCACTATCACCTCGGCGGTTGCGCCCTCCAGCAGTTCCGGCGAGTTTAGCTCAATCCGCCCGCCTTTCTTTACCATAACTTTTTGCCGCACCATAACCATACCCCTATTGTACAAGGAGGTCCGACCGTGAAACTTGCCGAGAAAACCAAGGCCATCAGCCCTGAGTTTATTGCTCAGGTGCGGCAGAAGATTGCGGCCAGTGTAGTCAGGCACTTCATCGCCGGTGAGTTTGTGCCGGGGGAGCGAGAAGAGCTATTCGAGAGCTTAGACCCCTCCAACAACCATCTCCTGGCCAAAGCCTACAAAGGCCATGCCGAAGACGTGGACAAAGCTGCCAAGGCTGCAAGATTCGCCTTCGGCAAATGGAGACTCAATGCCAGGGCACGCAAGAAGTATCTGCTAAAGATCGCCGAGGTGCTGGAAAAGCACGGCGACGAGCTAGCGGTAATGGAATGCCTGGACGCTGGGCAGCCCCTGCGGATCGTGCGAGCCCAGGTGGCCCGAGCAGCAGAAAACTTCAGCTTTTATGCCGAGTACGCCGAGCGCGCTATGAATGGGCGCAGCTACCCGGTAGACGGCGACTGGCTCAACTATTCGGTGCGCGTGCCGGTGGGCGTTTGCGGCATCATCACCCCCTGGAACGCCCCCATGATGCTCTCCACCTGGCGCATCGCCCCCGCGCTGGCCTTCGGCAACACCGTGGTGCTCAAACCCGCCGAGTGGGCGCCCCTGACGGCCTGGAAGCTGGCCGAAATTATGCAGGAGGCTGGCCTGCCGCCGGGGGTGTTCAACGTGGTGCAGGGCTTTGGCGAAGAAGCCGGCGACGTGCTGGTAAAGCACCCCAAGGTTCCGCTCATCGCCTTTACCGGCGAGACCACCACCGGCAGCATCATCTCCAGCAACGCAGCGCCCCAGCTCAAACGGCTGAGCCTCGAGCTGGGGGGCAAGTCTCCCGCACTCATCTTCGACGACGCCGACCTGGACCGCGCCGTGGATGCCACCGTCTTCCAGATTTACAGCTTCAACGGTGAGCGCTGCACCGCCAACAGCCGCGCCCTGGTTCAGGAGACCATCTTCGACGAGTTTGTTAGCCGGGTGGCCACAAGAGCAGCCAGGGTGAAGGTGGGCCACCCGCTCGACCCCCAGACCGAAGTGGGGCCGCTGATTCACCCCGAACACCTAAAGCGGGTGCTGGAGTACGTGGAAAAGGGCAAGCAGGAGTCGCGTCACATCTTTGGCGGTGAGCAGGTTGGAACCGAGGGCAACTACGTGCGGCCTGGCCTGTTCGTGGCCGAGAACCACCACGTGATAGCCCAGGAGGAAATTTTTGGCCCCATCCTGACGGCGATTTCGTTCAAGGATGAAGCGGCTGCGCTGGAAAAGGCCAACGACTCTAAGTACGGGCTGGCTTCGTACGTCTGGACCAAAGACGTATCGCGTGCGCACCGTGTGGCCCTGCACCTGGAAGCCGGCATGACCTGGATTAATTCCCACAACGTGCGCCACCTGCCCACCCCTTTCGGCGGAATGAAGTTTAGCGGAACCCACCGCGAGGGCGGGGAACATAGCCTGGAGTTCTACACCGAACTCAAGCACATTGCGGTGCCACTGACCGAGCACCCCATTCCGCAGTTTGGGAAGTGAGGTATGAAGGAGAGTCGGGTTGTAATAGCTCCCTCTCCCTTGATGGGAGAGGGCTGGGGTGAGGGTGTGAGCGAAGCGGGTGCCCCCTACTGCACGAGTTCTGCGAACCCGACCCCTCATCCTAACCTTCTCCCACCGGGGGAGAAGGAACTGGGCGGTTGGGAAAGATTACATTTTGGGGGCTCGCTGGGGTGGTCTCGAGTTACAAGCTTCATAGATGGTTTCCAAAACACCTTCCAGGTTTTCCTGAAGCTCGGAGTTCCAGAAGCGCAGCACCAGCCAGCCTTGCTCGCTGAAAAATTGGTCTCGAGTCTTGTCCGTTTCGCTATTCAAGTGCTGGCTTCCGTCCAGCTCAATCCAAACCCTGCGCTCATAGCAGACAAAGTCTGCAATGGCTTTTTTCAAATTTTCCTGACGGCGAAACTTGAAGCCAAACTTGCGGTTTCGCAGCTTAACCCACAGCATTCTTTCTTCTGGTGTTTGATTTTGCCGCAATTCACGTGCAAGGCCTTTCAATCCCATGTCCTGAGTCTAAATCCCTTTAGATCGGCAGCCCGTTCACAACCCTATGTCTTTGGCTCCTTCTCCCCTTGTGGGAGAAGGCAGGGGATGAGGGGTAGCAGGAGGAATCATGGCACGCACCGGTAAGCAGTACCTAGAAGCACTCAGAGCCAGCCCGCCGAATATCTGGTACAAAGGCCAGAAAGTCGAGGACCCCACCACCCACCCGATCTTTAAGGGCATCACTCAGTCGGTGGCGCGGCTTTATGAGATGCAGCACGACCCGCGCCACCGCGAGATCCTCACCTACAAGGAAAAAGGCCAGCGCTACGCCATGAGCCTGCTGCCTGCCAGAACCAAAGAAGATCTGACAAAGCGCAGTGCGGCCTATAAGCTCTGGGCCGATGCCAATCTGGGCATGATGGGCCGCAGTCCGGATTATCTGAACGCGGTGCTGATGGCCTTCGAGCAAAGCGCCGATTTCTTTGGCGAGTACGCCGAAAACGTGCGCCGCTATGTGCAACACGTGCGCGAGCACGACCTCTGTACGACCCACTGCCTCACCAACCCGCAGGTTAACCGAGCAAAATCAAACCTCGAGCAGCCCGACCCCTTTATCCCGCTGGGCGTGGTGAGCCAGAACGGAGCGGGCATTGTGGTACGGGGGGCACGAATGCTGTCCACCCTCCCCACCGCCGACGAGCTGCTGGTCTTCCCCTCCACACTGCTCAAGGAAGGGCCAGGGGCCGACAAATATGCGGTGGCCTTCGCCATCCCGACCAGTACCCCAGGGCTGCACTTCATCAGCCGTGAGAGCCTTGTTGCTGGTGATTCTGCTTACGATCACCCACTGGGAAGCCGCCTAGATGAGATGGACTGTCTCACGGTCTTCGACGATGTGTTTGTACCGAAAGAGCGCATCTTCATCCTGGGCGATTTACAACGCTGCAATACTGCCTATGCCGAAACCGGTGCGCTTATGCAGATGGCCCACCAGGTGGTGGTGCTCAAAACTGCCAAGACCGAGGCCTTTCTGGGGCTGGTTTCGCTGATTGGCGAGACCATCGGGGCCGACACCTTCCCGCATGTGCAGGAGAAAATTGCCGAAGTAATTGTTTACCTCGAGGCCATGAGGGGCTTCTGGGCCAGGGCCGAGATGGACGCCAAAGCCAACCAGTACGGTCTGCTCTGCCCCGATCGGGGGGCCATAGACGGCGCACGCAACCTGTATCCCCGGCTCTACCCGCGCATCAACGAGATTGTCCACCAGATCGCGGCTTCCGGACTGATCACCCTGCCGTCAGAGTCCGACTTCGACTCGCCTCTGGGGCCGTACCTGGAAAAGTTTATGCAGTCCGCCACGCTGTCTGCCAGGGAGCGGGTGCAGCTTTTTCGTCTGGCCTGGGATATGACCACTAGCGGGTTCGGGGCCCGCCAGGTGCTTTATGAGCGGTTTTTCTTTGGCGATCCGGTGCGCATGTACCAGACTCTGTTTGCAGCTTACGATAAAGAGCTTTACAAACAGCGCATCAGAGATTTTCTGGGCTGGAAACAGCAGTCCAGGCCCGAGGTGGCTGCGGATGACTAAGGGTCGCATCTCTCCGGTTTCAGGTCTCGAGTCTGTCCAGCGACTAAGGGCGACGCCCCTGCAACCAGGCAGACCTGGCCCATCGCTCATAAACCCCCGGCTACTCGCTACGGGCTATCAGCTATGGGCTATCGGCTGTCAGCAAAAGTAAAATGGAAACCACTGAACCCTCTCTCTCCGAACAGCTTCGCCAGGTAATGAGCCACTGGCCCAGCGGGGTTACCGTTGTCGCTGCCCGCCACGGCAGCGAGGCCAGGGGCATGACCGCCAGCAGTTTCACCGGAGTTAGCCTGAATCCTCCACTTATTCTGGTCTGCATCGCCGAAACCGCCCTGTTGTGGCCTGTTCTGGATAAGGCCGGGCGCTTTACGGTGAACCTGCTGCCCGAGGGCCACGAGCATACCTCGGCCCATTTTGCCGGCCAGGCCATTGAAGGTTACGACCCCCTCTCGCACGAAGAAAGCCCGGCGCTGAAGGACGCCCTGGCCACCCTGCATTGCAAAACCTGGGCCGTCTACCCCGGGGGAACCCACAAAATTGTAGTTGGCGAAGTTGAAAAGGTAACCATGGGTGAAGAAGTAAGGCCGCTACTGTACTGGAACCGGGGCTACCGCCAGCTGCCCTGATCTGAGGTGAAGCTTTATGACCCAGACTCCCAATCTAATCCGTATCGCGCATGGGGTTTTTTACGTGACCGACCTCGAGCGCTCCCGCCATTTTTATGTGGACCTGCTGGGCCTCAATGTTCTGCACCAGGGCCAGGGTGCTTTGTATCTGCGTGGAACCGAAGACCGCGAGTGGACCCTGAAGCTAATGCAGGCATCCGAGCCAGGCGTAAAGCACCTGGGCTACCGGGTAGCCAGCGAGACCGACCTAGAGCTGCTGGTGAAGCTGGCCGAAGCCCAGGGCCTCCCCTACCGCTGGGAGTCCGAACAAGACCGGCCCCAGATGCTGCGGATACAAGACCCCTTTGGGGTTCCGTCGGTTTTTTATGCACAAAGCCAGAAGTACCCCTGGCTGTTGCAGCACTACCACCTGCACAAGGGGCCTGGCCTCCAGCGCATAGACCACGTTAATCTGATCACTCCCAGAGTAGAGGCTATGACCCACTGGTACCAGGAATACCTGGCCTTCCGCATCTCGGAGTATACCGAGGGCGACGACGGCAGAATCTGGGCGGCCTGGCTGCACCGCAAGGGTAACGTCCACGACCTGGCCTTTACCAACGGCGCCGGCCCCCGGCTGCACCACTTTGCCTACTGGATGCCCGACGCCATGAGCATCATCAGAGCCTGCGACATCCTGGCGGGGGCCAGGCAGACCGATGCCATTGAGCGCGGCCCCGGCAGGCACGGTATTTCCAACGCTTTCTTTCTCTATCTGCGCGACCCCGACGGACACCGTATCGAACTCTACACCTCCGACTACTCCACCGTAGACCCCGACTTCGAGCCGATCCGCTGGAGCCTGAACGACCCCCGGCGTCAGACCCTGTGGGGTGCTAGAACACCCAAAAGCTGGTTTCTGGAAGGCTCGCACCTGGAGTCCTTCGGCGGCGGCTGGCTAGCGCCACAGGAGTCGGAGCTACAGGGGCTGCCCCAGCATGTCATATAACCAGTCGCAGGTTTCGGGTCTCGGGTCAACGCCGTCTTTGGCTTGCGACTTGTGACCTGTGACCTGCGACAAGAGGCTGTGGGTCGCCAGCATGGGCACTATGAAAAGTCACAAAGCCAGGCACCAGGCTCCAATATGGCATGGTATAGCGGCAAAAGAACTTGCTGTAAAGTCTTGACAGTGAGAATAACTACGATTAAACTTACGCCCAACACAAAGTAGGTCAAACAAGTGTTTGTTTGGGAGGACGGGTGAAGGAAACCATAGCGGTACTGGGGGCAGGCACTATGGGACGTGGCATTGCGCAGGTCGCGGCGACGGCCGGGCACCCGGTCTGGCTCTACGACCTCTACGCTGGCCCCCTGCAAAAATCCCTGGAAGAAATTAATGCTGACCTGAAAAAGAGTGCTGAAAAAGGGCGCTTGCAGGGCTCGGTAGAAGAAGCCCTGGAGCGCATTCGCCCTACCGAGCTGCTGGAGGAATGTGCAGCTGCTGATCTGGTCATCGAAGCTGCACCGGAAAGGCTGGAGCTCAAGCAAGAGCTGCTGGGAAAAGTGGGGGAACTGAATTCCCACGGTATCCTGGCTACCAATACCTCAACCTTTTCTGTCTCGGCCATCGCGAGCAAGGTCAAGCACCCCCAGCGGGTGCTGGGGCTGCACTTCTTCAACCCCGCCCAGCGCATGAAGCTGGTCGAGGTGGTGGGGGGCTTAAAGACGGCAGAATCTAACCTCGAGCGGGTGATGCAACTAATGCAGAGCTGGGGCAAGGAGGCCGTCAGGGTGGCGGACTCGCCGGGCTTTCTGGTCAACCGGGTGGCCCGCCCGTTTTACGGTGAAGCCCTGAAATTGCACGGGGAAGGCGTGCCCAGAGAACACCTGGACTGGATTATGCGCGGTATGGGCTTCCCCATGGGGCCGTTTGAGCTAATGGACCTGATCGGGCTGGATGTCAACTATGCTGCCTCTAGCTCGGTATACCAGAGTTTTTACGGCGAGCCGCGCTACCGGCCTCACCCGCTGCAATACCAGCGGGTGGCCGCCGGGATGCTGGGGCGCAAGACCGGCCAGGGCTGGTACACCTACCCCCCTGGACCGCCCCCACTTCCCTCCCCTTCCCAGGCCAAAACCAGCAACGCCCCTCTGCCCATCATCATTGGTCCCAATCCCCTGGCCCAAGAGCTTCGGGCCAGGCTCAGGCACTCCGAAAAACTTACCGATGCTCAGTTCGTGCTGGACTGCCGGGTCAAGATAGAACGCAAGCACGAGTTGCCCGAAAACCTGCCGGTGGCTTCTTTAGTCTGGGGGCATTCCTCCAGCCTGGCCCTGGCCGAGCTGCAGGGCCGTCTGGTGGCGGGGTTTAGTCTGGTACCACCCATCGGCGAGAAGGCTTTTGTCGAACTGTACGCGCCACTGTCTGGCACTAACAGAGCACTTGAACTGGCCCAGACCTATTTCACAGCCCACGGATACAAGACCCTGGTTCTGCCCGACCAGCCCGGCGGGATCGGGTTCCGTATCCTGGCTCTGCTTATTAACGAAGCGGTCTCGGCCCTGGCCGAAGGGGTCGCCAGCCCTGCTGACCTCAACCGGGCTATGCGGCTGGGTACCGGCTACCCGCTGGGGCCACTGGAGTGGGCCGAGCAGATCTGGCTCAAGCCGGTATTGCGGGCCCTGGACGGGCTGCATGCCGAGCTGGGCGAGGACCGTTACCGCCCTCACCCCTTGCTGCGCCGGATGGTGGCGGCAGGGCTTGAAACGTTTGGGAATCTATCCTCACCGCTTCATAATGCGTCTGAGGAAGATTTAGAGAACAACAAAACGAGGGAGGCAACAAGATGAAACAAGCTTTGGTAGGACTTCTGGTAGCAGCACTGAGTTTGGGCCTGGCTCAGCAGGCCCCGCTCAGAATTGGGGTGGTGGTCTCGGCGACCGGCCCGGCGGCCACCCTGGGTATCCCGGCCCGGAATACCCTGGTGATGCTGGAAGAGCAGGTCAACCGGCGCGGTGGACTGGCCGGACGCCCGGTACAGTTCATCATCATTGACGATGCCTCAGATACTACCCGGGCCGTGCGGGCCACTCTGCGCTTGATTCAAGAAGACCAGGTGCTGGCCATCATCGGCACCAGCACTACTCCGGCCAGCCTGGCCATGATTGATCCGGTAGCCGCCGCTGGCATAGCCATGGTCTCCCTGGCTGCCAACCTGGAAATTGTTTACCCGGTGGACGAGAAGCGGCGCTGGGTGTTTAAAACTCCCCAGACCGAGCAACAGATGGCCCTTCCGGTCGTACGTGACATGCAGGCCGCAAATGTGCGCACTGCCGCTTACATTGGCTTTAACGACGCCTACGGCGAAGGCTGGGCTCGGGCTTTCGAAGCTCTCGCCCGCGAAGCGGGCATCCAGGTGGTGGCCTCCGAGCGGTTTGCCCGCACCGATACCTCGGTAACCGGGCAGGTCTTGCGGATCCTGGCCCGCAACCCCGATGCGGTCTTGATAGGCGGATCTGGCACTGCCCCGGTTCTGCCCCAGCGCACCCTGCGCGAACGTGGCTTCCGGGGCCTGATCTATCAGACCCACGGTGTGGCTAACCCGGATTTTAAGCGAGTAGGGGGCGAGTTCGTGGTAGGTACGCGCTTGCCGGCTGGTCCGGTGCTGGTTTTTGACCAGCTGCCGGCCGACTTCCCCAACCGCGAAGTAGCCACCAGATATGTGCAGATGTACGAGGCCCGGTTCGGCATCGGTAGCTTCTCGACCTTTGGGGGTCATGCCTATGATGCCTGGGCCATCCTGCGGCCGGCCCTCGAGCGTGCTTTGCGTCGGGAACAGCCGGCTAATCTGGCCGCCTTCCGGCGGGCTGTACGTGATGAGCTCGAGGCCACCCGCAACGTAGTGGGAACCCACGGCATCTTCAACATATCACCCAGCGACCACCTGGGCCTGCGCTTCCAGGAGGCCGCGGTAATGGTCGAGATAGTACGCGATCCCAATGGAAGGCTGGACTGGAGACTGCTGAGGACGTTCAGATAGAGGCCTATAGCCGATAGCCTATGGCTGATAGCCATGGCAAATCCTTGCTATCAGCTATCAGCTATAAGCTATTGGCTATTAGCTATCAGCTAGCAGCATCGTTATGGACTGGACGATCTTTTCTTTTCTCGTCGCCGATGCCCTGCAGAACGGGACCATCTATGCTCTGATGGCGCTCTCGCTGGTTCTGGTATTCTCGGTAACACGGGTGATCCTGGTTCCACTGGGCGAAATTTTGGTCTTCGCCCCCCTTACCTATGTCTGGTTTTTGCCCCCCGAAGTAAGCGGCCTTAACCTGCAAGGCCAGATTCCAGGCACGGCCTGGCTTGCGGCGGTTATGCTGGCAGTGTGGGCCTTTTTAGACAGAGCACACCTTAGCCGCGCTGGCCTGTTAGCGCTGGCTGCGCTGGGAGTAATAAGCATTGGCTGGTGGGGTGCACAGGGCGTCCCGCTCTGGCTGGGCTGGCTTTTGGCTGTACTGGTGGTGCTTCCAATTGGAACCGCTTCTTATCGGCTTTTCTTTGAACCAGCTAAAAATGCCAGTGTGCTCACCTATTTGATTATTGCAGTGGGTCTGCATTTTGCCTTAATGGGCCTGGGGCTGGTGTTTTTTGGCCCCGAACAGTACCGCTTGCCGGCTATTCTGACTGGTCAGACTACCATCGGACTGGTGCCGATCAACAACCAGGCCTTTTTGGTATATGGCTTTGCTATCGTTACCATGCTGGGGCTTTTCTTGTTTTTTACCCGCAGCATCTACGGTAAGGCCTTGCGGGCTTGTGCGGTCAATCGCTATGGGGCGCGAATATCCGGCATCAGCCCCAGCCAGGCCGGCTATGTCTCGTTTGGCATCGCTACCCTGATCGTATCCATTAGTGGGATGCTGCTGGCTCCTTTAATTGCTCCGGCCTATTTTCAAGGGTTTTTGTTGGGCCTCAAAGGCTTTGTTGCCGGAATTCTGGGGGGCTTAGTTAGCTATCCCCTGGCAGTGGTGGGTGCCCTGCTGGTCGGAGCGATAGAGTCCTGGGCCGCGTTCCAGGCCAGCGCCTTCAGAGATGCCATAGTCTTTGCTTTGCTGCTGCCAATTCTCTTCTGGCGCAGCCTGCGCAGTCAGGAAATTGGAGAAGAAGAGTGATAGGCGTGATGAAATTCTCTCCCCTGACCCTCTTCACAGTCGCGCTTTTGCTGATAGTACCAATGTTGCTGCCCCCGACCTCGTTTTATCTGACTATCGGCAACTATATCGCCTTTGGGGCTCTGGTTGCGCTGGGGCTCTACCTGCTGACCGGCCTGTCGGGAATGACCAGTCTGGGCCAGGCTGCTTTTATGGGTCTGGCAGCTTACACCAGCGCCCTGCTGACCATTAGCCAGGGCTGGAACCCCTGGCTAACCTTGCCCCTGGGTGTGCTGGCTGCTGCCGGCGGCGCAGTGGTGCTGGGAGGGATCACAACCCGGCTCAAAGGGCACTACCTACCACTCTCTACCATTGCCTGGGGCGTGGCCCTGTTCATTGTGATGGGAAGCTGGATCGGCCTGACCGGGGGGCATACCGGCTTGCGGGGAATTCCATCGGTATCGATCGCAGGCTGGCCTCTGGACGATTCCAGGAGTTTTTTCTACCTGTCTTGGTTTTTTGTTTTGCTGGGGGCCTGGACCGCCTGGAACCTTACCCACAGCCGAATAGGGCGAGCCATGCGGGCTTCGAAGGGCAACGCCATTGCCGCCGCTAGCTTTGGGGTCAGTCCGGCGGTCTTGAAGCTACAGGTATTTGTGCTCTCAGCCATCTACGCTGGGGTTGCAGGCTGGCTGTATGTACATTTTCAAAACTTCATCAGCCCCACCCCTTTTAGCCTCGAGGCCTCCATCAAGTATCTGATCGCAGCGGTGGCGGGCGGGGTAGGAAGCATACCTGGGGTAATTCTGGGTTCGGCCCTGGTGACGAGCCTCGAGGAGATTCTTAAGGTAATCTTGCCCCAGATTTTTGGACGGATTGGCAATTTCGAGATCATCGCCTACGGCCTGATACTGGTCCTGATCCTGATGTTTGCCCCCAAGGGCCTGTGGCCCTTTATCGAGCGCTACCTGCCCAGGGTCAGGCCCCATGACCCGGCAGGCAGCGGTCTGCCAGCCCGGCTGGCGACCGGGCCCAAGGGTGAAATCGTACTCCAGGTGGAAAACCTGACCAAGCGCTTTGGCGGACTCCTGGCGGTAAACAACATGAATTTCCAGCTCCGCCGGGGTGAGATACTGGCCCTTATCGGGCCTAATGGAGCAGGCAAAACCACCTGCTTCAACATGATCACCTCGGTCTATGCCCCCAGCCAGGGCGCGGTGAGGTTCAAGGGCCAGCCGATAGCGGGTAGAATGCCCTATGAGGTACATCGGCTGGGCATTGCCCGCACCTTTCAGCACCCTCACCTGTTTCCCGAGATGACCGTACTGGAAAACGCAGCTCTGGGCACCTACGCCCGCACCAGTAGCGGCATTACTGCCTCCATGTTCGGGCTGGCTAAGCCTGAAGAGAGTGCAGCTTTGGTCGAGGCATACAACGCCCTAAAGCGGGTAGGGCTGGCCCAGATTGCCCACCAGAAGGCCGATGGGCTGTCCATCGGCCAGTTGCGCCTGCTGGAGATTGCCCGGGCCCTGGCCGCGGGCCCCGAGGTCTTGTTGCTGGACGAGCCCGCTGCCGGGTTAAGGGCCGCAGAAAAGCGCCAGTTTGCCAGTCTGATCCGCAAGCTGGTAGACGAGGGCGTGACAGTGTTACTGGTGGACCACGACATGGACCTGGTGATGGGGCTGGTAGACCGGGTGGTGGTGATGCACTATGGCGAGAAGCTGGCCGAGGGTACCCCGGCCGAGGTGCAGCGCAACCCCAGGGTTATTGAGGCCTATCTGGGGGAGGCGGCATGAGAGGTTCTGGAGTCAAGAGCCTAAAGCCAAAAGTGACTACAAAAGCCCTGGCCCTTGGCCCTCGGCCTTCGGCTTTTGGCACTTTGAAGGAGCAGAGATGAGTATCCTGGAGGTCTCCAACCTGACTGTGCGCTACGGGGCCGTCGAGGCGGTGCGGGACCTGTCGCTTGTGGTAGGGGCTGGCGAAGTCATCACCCTGATTGGCCCCAATGGAGCCGGCAAGAGCAGCACCCTTAAGGGCATTCTGGGGCTGGTAAACAGCAGTGGTACCGTGCGCTACCAGGGGCAGACCATGAGGCGTCGTACCCCGGAGGGCCTGGCAGCCCAGGGCCTGGTGATGGTGCCAGAAAAGCGCGAGCTGTTTGCCTCCATGGAGGTGGAGGACAACCTGATGCTGGGGGCTTTTTCTCGTTTCCAGCGGCGTGAAAAGGGTATACGGGATGACCTCGAGTGGGTCTATACCCTTTTTCCGCGCCTGCGCGAACGGCGTAAGCAGCTCGCCGGTACCATGTCCGGCGGCGAACAGCAGATGCTGGCAATTGGTCGGGCCTTAATGGCCAGACCCAGGCTGCTTATGCTCGACGAGCCCAGCCTGGGCCTAGCCCCCCTGATAGTGCGGGAAATTTTCCAGATTCTGGCCGAGCTCAAATCCCAGGGCGTGCCAATTCTGGTGGTGGAACAGAATGCCCGCATGGCCCTCAGGCTGGCCGACCGGGGCTATGTCCTGGAGGCCGGCGAGCTGGTCATGCAGGGAAACGGGCTCGAGCTGCTCGAAGACCCCCGGGTCATCGAGTCGTATCTGGGCATCCGCGCAAAAGAATCCACCGGCGGGTGAGGTTATGGTTGTACCCTTGCATCGTGATCCTTACATGCAGCTACTGGGGCTGGAAATCAAGCACCTTGAGCCTGGCCGGGCCCTCCTGCAAGCCCAGGTGCAGCCCCAGCACCTCAACATCCACGGCTTTTGTCACGGGGGCTTTCTTTATAGCCTGGCCGACGCCGCATTCGCCCTAGCCTCTAACTCCCACGGCACGCCCGCAGTGGCCCTTTCAACCAGCATGCAGTATTTCAAAGCGGTAAGTGCAGGCGAAAACCTCGAGGCCGAAGCCCGCGAAGAAAACCTGGGCCGCCGCACCGCCACCTACCGGATCGAGGTCAGGAGCAACGAGCGAGTGGTGGCCCTCTTCACCGGCACCGTCTTTCGGATGGAGGAGTCGTGATGCAGACCAGTGCAGCAATACGTACAGAACACCTGGCCAGCCCCTACCCTCGTTACTCGGGACGATGGGTGCAGATGGGCCACTTCACCGTGCCCGGCAGCCCCTCCGCCCCGCAGGGTAGGATGGGAGGGAATCAGATTTTTGAGACTAGCTATCAAAGAGTTCAACTCGATCTTCTGTACCCTTAGGTTCATTCGGCCAAAGGCCCTCGACGCTCAGCCCTCGACTATAGACCCTAGACCCTAGACCCTAGACCCTAGACCCTTGACCTTCGACCTTTGACCTTTGACCATAGGCCTTCGACCCTCGACTCTAGACCCTCGACTCATATGGAAGCGTATATCATCGACGCAGTTCGAACCCCGGTTGGAAAACATGCGGGTGCTCTGTCTGGCATTCGCCCCGACGACCTGGGCGCCATACCGATAAAGGCTCTGTTAGAGCGTACCGGGGTGCCCGGAAGCGAGATTGAGGATGTCTACATGGGCTGCGCCAACCAGGCCGGTGAGGACAACCGCAACGTGGCGCGTATGTCGTCGTTGCTGGCGGGCCTTCCCACCCAGGTGGGGGGTTCGACCATCAATCGCCTGTGCGGAAGCGGGCTCGACGCCGTTGCGAGCGCTGCCCGGGCCATACTGGCTGGGGAAGGCCAGGCCTATATCGGGGCCGGGGTAGAGAGCATGAGCCGCGCACCCTGGGTAGTGCCCAAGGTCGAGAAGGGCTTTGCTACCGGCAACCTGACCATGTTCGACACCACCCTGGGCTGGCGGCTGGTAAACCCCCGGATGAAGGAGCTTTACGGAACCGACTCGATGGGCGAGACCGCCGAGAATCTGGCCCATCAGTACCAGATCTCGCGCGAAGCCCAGGACCGGTTTGCCCTGTACTCGCACCAGAAAGCCATCCAGGCCCAGCAGAGCGGGGCCTACACAAGCCAGATGGTGCCGGTGGAGGCCACCGATCGCAAAGGCAGTTCACAGCTAATCCAGGCCGACGAGGGCCCCAGGGCCGATACCAGCCTGGAAGCCCTGGCCAAGCTTAAACCGGTGTTTCGTGCTGGCGGCAGTGTGACCGCGGGCAATTCCTCGTCGCTCAACGATGGGGCCGCAGCGCTCTTGCTCGTCTCAAAAGCTTTTGCAGACGCACATGGCCTGAAACCGATGGCAATCGTGCGCTCCATCGCGGTGGCGGGGGTGGAGCCGCGCATTATGGGCATCGGGCCGGTGCCGGCAGCCTACAAGGCCTTAAAGCGCGCTGGCCTCAGTCTGAACGAGATCGGCCTGATCGAACTCAACGAGGCTTTCGCCGCCCAGACCCTAGCGGTGCTGGCAGAATGGGGTCTCGATGCCGAAGACACTCGCCTGAATGTGAACGGTGGGGCCATCGCCATCGGGCACCCGCTGGGCTGCTCCGGTGCGCGCATCCTGACCTGCCTGGTGCACCAGATGCAGCGGCAACAGGTGCAGTTTGGGCTGGCTACCATGTGTATTGGGGTTGGGCAAGGCATTGCAATGGTTGTGGAAAGCCAGTAGCCGGTAGAAAATACAAAAGCTATGGCCTATGTGCAGGTGAAAACGTGAAAATTTTCGAGCAATTTAGACTAGATGGTAAGACCGCCCTCGTCACCGGGGGCTCGAGGGGCCTGGGGCTAGAGATTGCCTATGGCCTGCGGGAGGCCGGGGCCAGAGTAGCACTAATGGCCCGTCGGGAAGGCTTTTTCCAGGAGGCTCTGAGCTGGATACCCGATGCGACCCCCATAGTGGGCAACGTGCAGGATGAACAAACCCTACAGGCCGCCTTTACCCAACTGGGCACCGTGGATATCCTGGTCAATGCCGCCGGGATTACCTGGGGCCAGGATGCGCTGGAGGTGCCAGCCGAGAAGGTCCGCGAGGTGCTGGACATCAACATCACCGGCACCTTTCTGGCCAGCCGTCTCGCCGCCAGGAATATGAAAATACGGGGCTACGGCAAAATTCTCAATGTCGCCTCGGTGGCCGGGCTGGCGGGCAGCCCGGCTGAGATAATGGATGCCAGCGCATACTCGGCCTCCAAAGGCGGGGTGATCGCCCTCACCCGCGACCTGGCAGTGAAGTGGGGGCCTTATGGCATCCGGGTCAACGCCCTGGCGCCGGGGTTTTTTCCTACCCGCATGACCGAGAAACTACTGGCCCGGATGGAGCCAGCGTTACGCGAACGCATCCCGCTTGAACGCATAGGAAAAACCGGAGAACTGGCAGCCGCCGCGCTGTATCTGTGCAGCCCGGCTTCGGACTATGTGACCGGACAGGTGCTGGCAGTGGACGGAGGGATGTCGGCTTTATGAGTGAGATCTTCCCCTTGCCCGCTGGTCTGGGGGTTGTTCGCCGTGCCAGCCGAGCAGACGTGGTGGAAATTGTCAGACTTCTGGCCGACGACCCCCTGGGGCAGCCCCGAGAGACCCTCAGCAATCCACTCCCTCGGAGCTACTACCAGGCTTTTGCAGGCATCGAGGCCGACCCCAACCAGTTCCTGGCGGTTGTGGAACTAGAGGACGGTATGGACAGGGAGAATAGCACCCCCGGCCAGCTCATCACCTACTCCATCGCTGGCACCTTTCAGCTCAGCTTTATCCCCTGTCTTTCTTACCAGGGTGCCTGGCGGGCCCAGCTCGAGGGGGTGCGGGTGGGCAGCCCGTATCGCAACCGGGGCCTGGGTCGGGCCATGTTACTGTGGGTAATCGAACACTCGAGGCAGCGGGGCTGCAAATTTTTGCAGCTCAGCTCAAACAAATCACGCACCGACGCGATTCGCTTTTATCAACGCCTGGGCTTTGTTGCCAGCCACGAGGGGATGAAACTCGAACTCTAAGAGGTGATTATGCCCATCTTTCAGCCTGAACTGGAGACCCTGCCACGTCCCAAGCTTACCGAACTGCAGAACCAGCGCCTGCGCGAGCAGGTTGCGTATCTCTATGAACGCGTCCCCTTTTACAAGCGGGCACTGGACGAGAAGGGCCTCCGACCTGGTGAAATTCGGGGTGTGGGGGATCTGCACAAGCTCCCTTTCACTCAGAAGAAAGACCTGCGCGACACCTATCCGTTTGGGCTGTTTGCCGTGCCCAGGGAGCAGATAGCCCGCATTCACGCCTCCTCGGGTACTACCGGCAAACCCATTGTGGTGGGCTATACTAGGGGCGATCTGGAGATTTTTGCCGAGGTGGTGGCCCGCTCGCTGGCTGCTGCCGGCGGCCGGCCCGGCATGATGCTGCACAACGCCTACGGCTACGGCCTGTTTACTGGCGGGCTGGGCCTGCACGGGGGCGCGGAGAAGCTTGGGATGCTGGTAGTGCCCATCTCCGGCGGCATGACCGAGCGGCAGGTCATGCTGATTCAAGATCTAAAACCCGAGATGATCTCCTGCACCCCTTCTTATGCCCAGACCCTGGGAGAGGAGTTCAAAAAGCGCGGAGTCGGCCCCGAGCAGATTAGCCTTCAGTACGCTATTCTGGGGGCCGAACCCTGGACCGAGGCTATTCGCAAAAGCGTTGACCAGGGGCTGGGGGTGAAGGCCACCAATATCTACGGTCTTTCGGAGATCATCGGGCCGGGGGTTTCTAACGAAGACGTGAACGAGCGTGACGGCCTCTCCTACATCTGGGAAGACCATTTCTACCCCGAGGTGGTAGACCCCGAGTCCGGCCTGCCCCTGCCCGAGGGAGAGGTGGGAGTGCTGATCCTGACCACCCTGACCAAGCAGGCCATGCCGCTCCTGCGCTACTGGACCGGCGACCTCACCTTCATCACCCGCGAACCGGGAGTATCTGGACGCACCTGTGCCCGCATGGGCCAGATCCGGGGCCGTACCGACGATATGCTGATCGTGCGGGGGGTGAACCTCTACCCCACCCAGATCGAAGCGGTCCTCAAGGAGATACCCGAGGTGGTTCCGCACTACCAGATTGTGCTAACCCGCAAGGGCACCATGGACGAGGTAGAGCTAAAGCTCGAGGTCTGTGAGCCATTCTTCCGCGAGGTTGGCCAGCAGCTGCTCTCCGACGCAATCGTGCAGGCCGACCAGCGGCTGGCCCAGCTGCGCGAGAAGGTCGCCAAGAAAATTAAGGACAACGTTGGCGTCTCGGTGCAGGTCTCGCTCATCAACCCCGGCACCGCCCCCCGTAGCGAGGGTGGTAAGCTCAGGCGGGTGGCGGACTTGCGCAAAATGAGCTGATAGTCCATAGTCTATGGTCTATCGCCGACGCTGGATGTTCTGCTATTGACTATTGACCACAGACCAGCGACATTCTTATGAAACCCATCCCCGTCGCCTACCAGGCCACCTTCGAGACAGTCGTCACCGACGAGATGACCGTAGACTTCGAGCACCCCGACGACCCCCAGTTGGGCAGGCTGCACCCGGTATACGCCACCTACTGGATGGCCAAACATATGGAGCTGGCAGGCCGAAAAATTATCCTGCCCTTTTTAGAAGAGGGCGAAGAGGGCATCGGTTCTAAGGTTAGCGTGCATCACCTGGCCTCGGCCCTACCGGGCATGAAAGTAAGAATTCTGGCCGAACACACCCATACCGAGGGCAACCGCATCTTCGCCCGCTGCACTGCCTGGAACGAGCTGGGCGATCTGATCGGAGAGGGCCAGACCGAGCAGGTGATCTTGCCCAAGGCCAAGCTCTTGCGGATTTTCCAGAAACTTCAGGAGCGCTGGCTTCAACACCAGAGTAGCTCGTAAACAGTTTGGCAAACCTGCTACAAACCCTTAACCTGTTACCGTGAACCGTTTGCCCCTTTTCCCTTTGCCCGAGACCGTGGTATTTCCCGGGCTGCTGATTCCGCTGTTTATATTCGAGGAACGTTACAAACAGATGGTACGGGATCTGCTGGCCAGGAGCGAAGACCAGCGCCGTTTTGTGATTACCCTGGCGACTTCGGCTGGCATGCGCGAGGTGGGGGGTTATGTGGACTTGCTGGCAGCCTCGGAAAACCCCGATGGCACCTTCAACATCGTCTGCCGGGGTGGCGACCGCTGCCATATTGAGGGGGCGGGGGTTTTTGAGAAAAACCTGTACCAGACTACCCTCGATGCACCATTTCCTCTGGAACGCACCACCCGCACCGAGGAGGTTGTAGCAGCCTGGGATGCCATGGAGGCTTTTCGGGGCTACATGGTCGGAGTAGCCGACCCACAAGCCCTGGAAGAGGCCATTGCCAACCTGCCCGACGACCCGCTCTACCAGGCTTCTTTTTTGTGTGTGAACCTGCGTATTTCCGGCGAGGATCGCCAGGCCCTGCTCGAGGCCCCTTCGCTGGTGCAAAGGCTCGAGCTAGCCCAGACCCTCATGCGGCAGGGTTCGATCTCGAGTGCCGCTACCGAAGCCTGAGGCAGGGGGCGAACCCTGTCCCGAAGTTTTCCGGTTGCCGAAGTAGGCGAACCCTTGACCCGGTTTGATAAAACCCCCGACAGGGCTGTAGCCCTTCCTGTCTACACGCGGTGATAGACTGGGAGTAGATTTAGGCCGCGGGTGATGATCTTCTCGCCCATATCTCCGGCCTTCACGCGAAACCCTTTGCAGTTGAGCTACTCGTGTAACTCGGCGTGAACCCAGGTGAATCTGACGCAGGTTGGGCTCGGAGGGATCCTGGGCCACCCGGGAGTGGTGCTTGACCGTCACGCCCATACGCTCGTCGCGCTCCGCAACCAAACTCTCCAGCAGGCGAAGCCTGCGCTGACTATGCTTGGAAAAGGTGTGGGAACTAATGCGGCGGACTGACCCCACCAGGCCCTCGAGTCCTGGTGCCATGGCCGAATTGTACGCCCTTTTATAACCGGTATTTAAGCCAAGCACGGTTCTGCTATCATCACAATATGGGCGACAAGGCATTCGAAATGGGTGGCTGCTGGTGCTAAAGGAAGCCATGGAGGGCGGTGAGCCAGGCCAGGGAACCGCCTTTCTGGACGGAACCAGGGCCGATGGCAGTGGCAACCACGGGCTGTTGGCGACCCTCGAGGCGCTGAGTGCAGACCAGGCTTCCAACCCTACCGCGCTCGGTATGAGTGTGGCAGCCCAGGCCGCCCACACTGCCTACCACATGGAAGTGACGGTGCGCTGGGCGCATGGAGACCGAGGGCCGTTTGACTGGAAAGGCAGCTTTTTCGGTACGGTTTCTGAAGGGGAGTGGGCTGCGCTGCGGGCGCGGGTAAGATTCGCGTATGACGAGGTGGTGAAGCTTGCCAGCAACACCCCCCGTTGGGACGGCGATGAACCTGGTGGACTGGCCGCTACACTGGCACACGCCTGCTATCACCTGGGCGCTATTCGGCAAATCGTCAAACTGGTATGAGTTTTCCATGAGCTGCGCGCACCCGCGGAGACGAAACGGAGGGGAGTTTCTTGGCAGGTTTTTGCGAGCCGGGGCCACCCCCGCCTTAACAAGGGGGGTGGCGAGCGTCAGCGAGCCGGGGGGATTGTTCTAGGCCATACTCGCAGCGATTTCGCAGGCTCTATAAATTACCGCACCCACCCTCCAAATTCCCCCAACCCCCCTTGGTAAGGCGGGCTTGAAAAAAAGCCCTTAGTAAGGGGGCTGAAAGAGCCCCGTAGCAAGGGAGTTTTTCGTGAGCTGCATGCACCCGTGGCGACGAAACGGAAGGGAGTTTCTTGGTAGTCAAACTGGTATGAGCAACCCTGCAAGACTGTGGCCATCACTTGATCTCCACACCCGACCACTTCTCCAAAAGTTGCGCTACCGCGGTGTGGTCTACCTCGGAAGAGCCAATCTCACGTCTGGCAATCTCGAAGAACTCGCGAAGCTGGCGCAACAGCGGGGCTGGGGTTCCCGCCGCCTCGAGCACCTTCGCGCAAATCCCCACATCCTTGGCCAGCAAACCCAGGGCAAAGGTGTTGGGGAACTGGCGCGAAATCACCCGCTGAGCAAACAAATTCTCACTCGCGTTCGAACGCCCCGAAGAGGCGTTGATGGCCTCGAGGGCCAGCTGGGTATCCACCCCCTGCCTGACCAGGGCAACCATACCCTCGCTAAGGGCCCACAGGTTTACAGCCAGCAAGGCATTGTTTACGGCTTTGACCGCGTGGCCTGAGCCCAGCGGCCCCACATGCACAATCCTGGCGGCATAGGCCTCCATTACCGGCCTGGCCCTGGCAAAGTCTTCGTCCGAGCCACCCGCCATCACGGTTGACCGGGCATTCTCGGCCCCCGCTACCCCACCAGACAGACAAGCATCCAGGTACGAAACCCCTTTTTCCTGCAGCATTCGGGCGGTCTGCCGGGCCAGCTCGGGCTCCCCCGAGGTGTGGTCTACCCAGAGGGTGCCGCGGCGCAGATAGGGCAGCAGCCTGCGGGCCAGCTCGTCCACCTCCTGCGAGGTGGGCAGGCAGCTAAATAAAAGGTCGGCCTGGGCTATCTCGGGCAGCTCTACTGCCCTCGAGCCAAACTTGCTGGCATGTGCCAGGGCCCTGGCAAAGGTGCGGTTCCAGACCAGGATCGGGTACTTCCTCGCCAGGTGCCCGGCCAGCAGATAGCCCATGGCCCCAAGCCCCACAAACGCGGTTTTGACGGTGTTGTCTGGCATGTTCACATAATAAACCCGTGGCTTTTGCCCATTGCAGGCCACGCTCACCCGACCACGCCGTCCGGGTGCAGTAAGATTGACCACCTCCTAAGGCCATCAAAACATCACCAGCCTGAGAGGGGCATAACCTGAGATGTTAAGGTCAGCCGCGTTACCCGTACAGGTGCTTAACGAAACGCTCTTTGTGCCGCTCTGAACCCAATCACTCCAATAACGCCCCAGTTCACCACCGTTACCCCAAAGTGGGCATGGTTACGCATATCCTGAGGTTAGCCATACCGTGGTTTGCGGGGGTCCGGGCCTTGCCAGGCAGGTTTCCGGCCAGACCCGGGCCAAAACCGCTAACATCCGGAGGTCAGATTCTTATGAGCACAAGTTCTGTGATAAAAGGCGCTCTGGCGGTGGTGCTGGCCCTGCTACTCACGGCCTGTCCACAGCCTCCCCCTCCTCCCGCAACCCTCGAGCCTCCCCGTCTTTTGCTGGCCTCGGCGGTTTCGCACACTACCGTGCGCCTGAGCTGGCGTCCCCCCTCCAACCAGCCCCAGGGCTTGCAGTATCAGCTCGAGCGCTCCCGCCCCGGACGGGAGGGTTTCGACCGGGTGGGGGTCAACCTTAGCTCCACCGAGTTCGAAGATACTCAGATTCCCACCGGAGCCCTTACCTACACCTTCCGGGTGCGCGCGGTCTCGGGCAACAGCTTTAGCCCCTGGGTAGAGTCCAACCCGGTACCGGTGCCCAACCCCTGTCAGTCTGACCCGGCCCAGGCCCACCGGATTGGCTGCTTTGGCCCGGTGGTGAGCTGGCCGGTGGTCTCGACCTTTACTGCCCTGCTGCCCACCGGCCAGGTAATCGGCTGGTACGCCTCCGACGAGGACGGCGACTACCGTGAAAACATCACTGTGCACAATACCAATCCCCGCCAGAACCCCACCCCCGGTGAGCACGACAGAACCCTGGCCACAGTCTGGGACCCGGCTAGCAGCAGGTTCCAGGACGCCAGTTTTGGCAATTTCGACGGGACCGGCCGCCCCGGTCAGCAAAGCGGAACCGACCTGTTCTGTGCTGGTTTTTCCGTGATGAGCGACGGGCGCTTTCTGACTGCTGGTGGCAATGTGGGGTTTGAGTGGGGTAGCATCCGCACCAATATCTTCGACCCCGCTGCCAACGCCTGGATTACCGGCCCCGGCCCCCAGACCCCGGATATGTGGCGCGACCGCTGGTACCCCACCCTGACCCGACTGCCCGACGACCGGGTGCTGATCACCGGTGGAACCTCCCAGCCCGACCCGGACTTTGTCGAAGGCTCGGCGTCCGATCCGGTTTTTAACCCGTGCCGCACACCAAGCGGAACCTGCCCCCCAGGCCTGCGCCAGGGCCTGCCTGGAGGCGATACCAGTATCCCCGGGGCCCCGGCCCGCGGCCTGGACCGGGGTATCGCTACCATCAACGCCCGTCAGACTGCTTTCAACAACGCTTTCGAAATTTTCGATCCGCGCTCCGGCCTTTCCATGCTCAACACCACCGCTGCGCCCATCGAGTCCTTTGAGCACTACTACCCCTGGTGGCACGTGGCCCCCAGCGGCCTGGTATTCCTGGCCGGCGCAGGCAAACAAAAGGCTTTTCTGGATGTGCAGTCCGACCGCTGGGTAGGAGTCTGGGAGAGTGACCAGCACGGATTATCCCGCGACGCCCACCGGGTCTACGGCACCTCGGTAATGTACCGCCCCAACCGTGTACTGGTGCTGGGTGGGGGCTATGCCGCCGACATCTGGCCGGAGCCCGCGCGGGAGCGGGTGATTTATGCCCTCAACAACCTCGAAAACGGTAACACTTCGGTTCACATCGAACTTTTGGGAGACCCCACCAGGCCCCCCATAATGACCCCCGGCCCCAGGATGGATTTCAGCCGCACCCACCTAAACGCCACCCTGCTGGCCGATGGGCGCATTTTTGTAAACGGCGGGCAGCAGGACGGCGGCGAGAACCCCGGTCCCATCCCCGCTAGACCCATGAGCGTAGCAGACTCCGCCGCCTGGTGGCCCAGAACGGTCAATCCCGCTACGGTCTGGAACATTGACCTGGCGGTGCACTATAGCGAGATCTGGACCCCCGGCCCCGGCGGGGGCAGCTTCCAGCGGGGCCCCCGGGCCCGGCAGCCCCGCATCTACCACGCAACCTCTTTGCTGCTGCCCGACGCCACCGTGCTAACCGCCGGGGGTGGGGGGTGTGGCCGTTGCAATGGAAACTTCGAGACCGGTGGGCAAGACGGCGGCCTTTACGGCCGTTGGTTTGGCCGCCCCGATATGATCAACCAGAAAAACCACGAGGTCTACTACCCCTCCTACCTTTTTAACCCCGATGGCAGCCTGGCGCTGCGGCCCATCTTCGTGGGTTTCGGCTCGGGCGTTACCCCCAACACCGGCTTCCCGACCATCGCCGACAACACCGAGTTCAGCATCCAGTGGCGCCACCCCGACGTCAATCGCCACATCGAGCGGGTCAGCCTGGTGGCCCTGGGTGTTCCTACCCATGGCTTCAATCAGAACCAGCGCTTTTTAGAGCTGCCAATACTCAGTCGCGAAGGCTGGAGCCTTAGGGTGCGCTCGCCCTCCGACGGGATGTACGATGCACCCCCAGGTGGAGCGCACAACATTGCTCCCCCGGGTTTTTACATGCTGTTCCTGATTGACGACCAGGGCGTGCCTTCGGTGGCTCAGATTGTCAGAGTACAGTAACCTGCCTCTGCCCCAGACTCAGCGCAGAATGCTGGCAATTAGCAAGCTGGCAACCAGGGTTCCCGCAAAGGCTGCCACCAGGGTAATCAAAATTTTGCCGCTTTCGCGCAGGTTCATACTCGAGTGCACGGCCAGATACGCAAAATAGACGTTTATTACCAGCGCCGCGACCGCCAGCAACGGAAGCAAAAAGATGCCGATGATGGTAATTATCAAAACCAGGCTGGCTACCGCAACCAGTACACTGATTGGCGCCCAGAACAGGGCAAAGGTATAGGCCACGTTGTCCAGGGTTCCGCTGCCGCCCTGGCTCTTGCCCACATAGTGCACCAGGTAGGTAAAAACCAGAAAGCCCAGCGTGGTTCCTATAATGCCATTGAGAAAAGCGCCCAGACCTCCCGCCAGGTTGAACAGGCCGGTAATCACAGCGGCAACCAGCACATAAATCACCGCTTCGCGCAGGGTGCCCTTGTTTTCGTACTGCTCAAAGGTTTCTACACTGGGCTTGGTGATGACCTGGATACTATGGTTGAGCATATCCTTCACAGTGTCGGTAACTGACGGTGTGCTGTTCATAAGAACCCCCAGGGGTTTGTGATACGCGCCTATCTTACCACGAAATCTCATCAAACTATCAGCGTTCGTGGTCCTTCTGTGAGCTCGAGCAGTAAAGAGCGGATTCGTGGCCGGTAAAGTCGTTCACAAAGAGCCTGTCATTGTGTGAAGCCAAGGGCCGACGAAGCAATGGACTAGGTGATCGAGTGGCCGAGGCTTGTCCTGAGCCTTGCCCTGAGCCCGTCGAAGGGGCAGTCGAAGGGATGGGGGTAACCAATCTATCCAGGAGGGGCTCGTAAGCTCATCGGCCGAGGGGTCACGTAGTGGCCGAGGATTGTGCTGAGCCTTGCCCTGAGCCCGTCGAAGGGGTAGTCGAAGGGATGGGGGTGATTAATCTATCCAGGAGGGGCTCGTAAGCTCATCGGCCGAGGGGTCACGTAGTGGCCGAGGATTGTGCTGAGCCTTGCCCTGAGCCCGTCGGAGGGGTAGTCGAAGGGATGGGGGTGATTAATCTATCCAGAAGGGCATAAACGCAGCTTGACAGGCGCGATACACCGGACTGCTGCTATTAGGCCAGGCCTCGAGGCTGGTCCTGAGAATTTGCCCTAAGATTGTTGAGGCGTTCAACAGGACCGCGGCTGTGTGGGCTGGCTGGACGATCATTTTCGTCCAAAGGCAAGCTTACTCTGGCCATGGCCTCCGTTTTACTATCATCGTCTCATCAGAAAGCGGAATAGATTAGAGCCATGCGTTTCTGGCTCGTTCTTGTGGTTGGTCTCGGGCTGGCCTGGGGGCAGAACGCACCTGAGCCAGACCCGGCCCCCAGTTCAGCTGGTACTTATGCGATTGCCCATATAGTCTCGTTGGGCCAGGAGAGCGCCACCGTGCGGCTGCGGGGCCAGTATGTGCAAGCCGAGTTACCCACCGGGGCAGGTACCTTTCGAGCCGGGCAGCAGGTGGTGGTCTATCAGGCTGGAGGCAGAACCTTTGTTGCCGAACCTTTCCGCATGAACTTTTTGTGGGGGCTACTGGCGGTATTTGTGCTGGTGACAGTAGCTCTGGGGCGGGGCCAGGGTTTGCGGGGTCTGCTGGGCACCTTTGCCAGCATGGCTGTACTGGCCCTGTATGTTGTTCCACAAATAGCTGCCGGAAACAACCCTTTGCTCGTCACTTTCGTGGGAGCTTTTAGCATCCTGGTGCTCTCTATCTACTTCACCCACGGCATCAGTCGCAAAACCACCGCCGCCCTGCTGGGAACCACCTTTGCTACCGTGGTGGCCCTGGTTCTGGCGGTGCTGCTGACCGAGTGGATGCAGTTTACCGGCCTGACCTCGGAGGAAGCCTTTCTGGTCCAGTTTCACCTGGGAGGAAACCTGGACCTCATTTCGCTCTATCTGGCGGGCGTGGTGGTGGGCGCTCTGGGCGCGCTAAACGACGTGACCGTGACCCAGTCGGCAGTAGTGCAGGCGCTGGTTCAGGCCAACCCCCGTTACAGCGTGCGGGACCTGTATACCCGCGGTATGACCGTGGGTTTTGATCATATTGGCAGCCTGGTTAACACCCTGGTGCTGGCCTATGCGGCGGGCTCGCTTCCGTTGCTACTGCTGATTAGCAAGAGTGATGTTCCGCTCTTAATACTGATCAACAACGAGGCCTTTGCCGCCCAGATTATGACCATGCTGGTAGGTTCGCTGGCGCTGGTGCTGGCAGTTCCGCTTACCACCCTGATGGCGGCCTGGCTGCTACGTGGCCGCAGGCTGGATTACATAGACCGCAAATGGCCTGGACCAAAAAATTGACTCCAGGTCCTTTCAGCTAGTCCGCAGGTGAAGATGAGTCCGGGTATAGTAGATTCGGGCTCTGAGGGACTAGTAGATTCGGGCTCTGATCAAGCGTTGCAGGCTGTACCCAGGCTGCCCAGGCAGGCTGGCAGCGCTGGGCGGCCCGTGGCAACCCCTGAAGTTGCTTTGCGCGATGGTTTGGGCCGTATCGATTAATCATCCCCATCTCCGGCCACTCCATCATCCAATGTATCGCCGCAGAATCCAGGCTTCGTAAGCCCAGACAAAAGGCTGGAGCTGGGCCAGGCCAGCAGCAAAGTCTAACTCCCTGGGCCCAGCGGGCAGCTCGGGCAGCCCGGCGGCGCTCTTTAGCCAGAAGAAGGCTTCCTTAGGTCTGGAGTAAACCACTACTCCCAGCGCCGTCTGTAGCCAGGCCGCGCTGGAATGCAGCCCAAACCCTCCCTTGGAGTAGATGCTCGAGCCCTTGCCGGTTAGGTTACTCGCATAGCGAGTATGTGCTACGCGCACCCCCTCGGGGTTGGTGGTTTTGCGAAAACCCTGGGCCTCGAGGTCGCCTGTCAGGGCATCCTGACCCCATAGCCAGAACTGCACAGCTAGCGGGCTGGTCTTCACACGGTCTGACCCACTGAGGTTTTTAGAGTTAGAAGACCTCATCAGAAGCATCACCCCAAAAGCGGCCCCAAACCTAGCTAAGAGCCCGCCGACCCGCCTTTGCGTCGGCAATAAACACATAGCGTCAAACCTTGTAAGGGCTGTGCTGGCGCCACTCAGAACCCGAGTACCACAATATCTACCAGCATCACCATTCGTGGCATATCCAGTTCCCCTATACAAGCTAATCATAATGATAAAGCATTATCATTATGTCAAGACCCGGGTTTGTTATTCTGTTGGCCATGGAACGTTCGACCCGCCAACGACAGGCCATCCGCGATGTGATGTCCGAGTTGGACCGCCCGCTCTCACCCACCGAGGTCCTCGAGGCCGCCCGCCACAAGGTGCCCAGCGTAGGTATCGCCACGGTCTATCGCACCCTGAAAGGCCTGGTAGAAGAGGGCAGCGCCGTGCTGGTCGAACTGCCCGGCGAGGCGCCGCGCTACGAGCTTGCCGGGAAAAAGCACCACCATCACTTTCACTGCACCACCTGCGGTAAGGTGTTTGAGCTCGAGGGCTGCCCCGGCGACTTTTCCTTTATGGCCCCCAGAGGTTTCAAGACCGAGAAGCACGAAATTGTGCTATACGGGCGCTGCACACTCTGTCCGGACGAGCACCAGACCCGAGCTCGCTAGCTGCTGGAACAGAGAGAATCTGTCTGCAGGCCACTGTCGTCTTGCCCAGGGGTAGGTCAGGCGTCAAAAGAGCCTGCCTTAGAAGGCCTCGAGCATCTGCTTTAGCTCTGAGGCGTTAATCTCGCCAAGGTGCCGGTTTAGTAGCTTTCCTTCGGCACTGTAAAAAAGGGTCGCCGGCAAGCCCTGTATTCTGAGGGGGTAGCTTAGCCTGCCCTCCGGGTCGAGCAATACATTGGGAATCTGCAGGTTAAGCTCCCTTTCAAAGGCCCTTACCGCCACCGGGCTATCGCTAATGTTTAGAAAAACGAAATTAATCTCCGGGTTAGACCTGGCGGCCTGCACCAGCAATGGCATCTCGCGGCGGCAGGGCCCGCACCAGGTGGCCCAGGCGTTGAGCACAATGGGTCTGCCCTTGAAATCGGTCAGATTGACCGTCTGGCCGTCCATATTTTTAAGAGTGAAAGAGGGCAGGGTCTCAACCTGGGTAGCAGCTTTAGGCTGCAACAACAAAATACCAGCCAGAATTGCGAGTGGCAGCGCAAGCCAGAACCAGCGGTTCATTGCACCATAGCATAAGGGACGCTGCCAGCAGATTTGTCGGCCTGAGCAACATTTATGGTTCTGACCAGCCAGCCGGAGCAGCCAGGGTAGCAGTTACAGGCGAGCTAGCCCCTGGAATCACCTGGGCCTGGAACGGCAGTCTGGCCCCGAGACCAGACCTGGGGTAAGGTGAAGAAGATGCGGGTACACCTGATAGCCGTCCAAACCCAGCTAGAAACCCTGCCTTATACCAGCCCCGAAGCATTCAAGCGTTACGTGCTCGAGCTGCACCAGGCAGCTACCCAGGGCCTGCCCAAGGGCGAACCCCGAATTATCGCCTTCCCCGAGACTTTCGCCCTACCGCTCTTGTTCTGGCTCGAGACCACCCCGGCGGTGCGCCAGGCCAGAACTACCCTTCAAGCCGCGCTACTGATGCTGCGGGCAGACTGGCAGACCGCCTTGCAGCACAGGCTATTGAGCCCGGCTGTGTTTTACCACCTGCGGGCCAGTAAAATCTGGTCTTTGTACGAGCAAGCCTTTCGGGAGGCCGCCCAGTCTACCCGTGCCTATGTGGTAGCGGGCAGCGTCTTTAGCCCACATATGGACTGGGAACCGGCCCGGCGCCTGCATCACCAGGGAAAAGCTATCTACAACCTGTCTTTGGTGATTTCTCCGCAGGGCACAGTACTGGGGCGCATCCCCAAAGTAAACCTGACCGCCACTGAACGCATGGCTTTCCTGTCGAGGGGGCAGACGGGAAGGCAGGTTATCCAGACCCGCCTGGGGAAAATTGCCAACCTGATCTGCCTGGATGCCTTCCACGACGACCTGATCGAGCAGGCCGACGCGGCCGGGGCCTGGCTGGTAGTACAACCCTCGGCCAATGCCGCGCGCTGGGAAGGCCCTTGGAGCGCAGATGTCAGCCAGATTGAAGGAGAGGTCTGGCTGGGCGAAGGCCTGGCCAAAAAACTTCAGAACCGTGAAAACCTGCGGTATGGACTTAATCCAATGCTAAACGGGCACCTCTACAACCTCTATTTCGAAGGAAAAAGCGGCATCTACCAGGCTGGCGGACCGCTGGCTCTGGCTGAGAGCGCGGTTGGAGACGCATTTGTGCGGGCTGTGGTGGAGATACCCAACCCTCCTGACCAGCCGGAGTGAAACAGCTATCATATCAATTTCAATTGTCGACTTCAGTCTGTCGGCCGGTGGGCTACTGGCAGCCTGCACATAGTTTACAGGTTTTGTAATCTGTGCCAGCATAGGCTCTGCCAGATTGTGCTTATGCTGGTTCGGGTTGAGGTATGCAGTTGGTCACACTGCAAACCCTGGGAGGCCAACTATGAGCTATGCAAACCCCGATGTGCTGGTATCTACCGACTGGGTGCTGGAACACCACCAGGACCCCCAGATCAAGGTGCTCGAGGTCAACGAAGATATCCTGCTCTACCACACCGGTCACGTTCCCGGCAGCCAGAAGATTGACTGGCAGGGCGACCTCTGGGACGACACCATACGTGAGTTCATTCAGCCGCACCAGCTGGCCGCACTGTTTGAGGGTCTTGGTGTCTCCAACGACACTACTATTGTGCTGTACGGGGATAAGAACAACTGGTGGGCAGCCTATGCTTTCTGGTTCTTCAGCTACAGCGGCCACAAGAATCTCAAGCTGATGAACGGCGGTCGCATCAAGTGGATCCAGGAGAACAAGCCTCTTACCACCGAGGTACCCAGCTATCCCCGAGGCAACTACCTCCCCGGTCGGCGCGACCCCAGCCTGCGGGCCTTCCGCGACGAGGTGTTAGCCCATCTAGAAAAGGTCAAGGCCGGCAAAGGGGCTCTGGTGGACGTGCGTAGCCCTGCCGAGTTTACCGGCGAAAAAACCCACATGCCCGAGTATCCCCAGGAAGGTGTGCTGCGCGGTGGGCACATCCCCGGAGCCAGAAGCATACCCTGGGCTACTACCGTTAACCCCGACGGTACCTTCAAAAGCGCCGACGAGCTTCATGCAATCTACCAACCCAAAGGCGTGACCCCCGACAAGGAAGTAATCGCCTACTGCCGCATTGCCGAGCGCAGCAGCCATAGCTGGTTTGTACTCAAACACCTGCTGGGCTTCCCCAATGTCAAAAACTACGACGGAAGCTGGACCGAGTGGGGCAATGCGGTGGGTATGCCCATTGAAAAAGGCCCGGAGCAGTAGAGCCCTCCCACCAGACTTTCCTGGACTTCTGAAAAATTGGAACAGCTTTGGACTAGGGGACCCGGTCCAGCGCTCTTGGCCAATGACTTTATAGTTACTTTTTTTCGCCCGCTGTCTTCTGCCCCCTCATCCAGCGCACCCCAGCAGCAAAACGCTCATCGTGGCTTATCCAGTGAAAAAGCTGCCTGGGCGTAGCCGCCCTCTCCTGCTGCTCAAGAGCCACAGGCCCCCGCCGATGACGGTTGTAAGGTGGGGAAAGAGAGAGGAACTACGCAGAGCATAGCCAAAGCACCTGTTTTGATCTGGTATAAACTACGGGCTTTCAGCAATCTGGCGAAGCTTTTGCAGGCCGCCCTCGAGGTTGTAGACCAGCTCATAACCAGCCGCTTCCAGATAGAGCCCCGCCAGCTCACTCGTGACTCCCCGCTCACAAATGAGCAGCAACGGGCGGTCTTTGGGAAGGTTGTGGTTGCCGTGCTGGATGTCGGCTAGGGGAAGATGCACAGCTCCGGCAAAGTCGTTCTGGCTGTACTGCTCGGGCGGCCGCACGTCCACTACCACCGGGTTGTCCTGCAGAAAGTGTTTGAGTAACTCCGACTTGAGGATTCGCATACTATCAGGATAAAACAAAAAAACTGGGGCATTCGCCCCAGTGACCTGGGTATGGCCAGGGCATTAGTCTTCGAATTCCAGTAGATCCTCGGCCTGGAAAAGGTTGATCCCACTTTCCACAAGAGCCAGATACTTCTCCATGCTGCTGACCTCTTCCACTTGTTCTTCTAAAAACCACTGCAAGAACTGAAAGCCCACAAAGTCGCCCTCGGCCAGGGCCAGTCGGGCCATGGCCTGGAACTGATCGGTCACGGTGCGCTCCCAGCTCACGGCCTGCGAGACCGCATCGGCGGCCGTCATGAACTCACTCGATACTGCCTCAATGGCCGGGAAGTGGGCTGTTTCGCCAGCATCGGTCAGGAACTTTACAATCTTCATGGCGTGTTCTTTTTCTTCCTCGGCCTGTTTGTAAAACAAGGCCGAAAACCGGTCCAGGTTCCGCTGGGCAAAATAGGTGCCAATAGCAAGATATTTCTGGTGGGCACCCAGCTCGTGGCCAATCTGCTCCTGAAGTTTCTGGGCCAGCTTGCTCGAGACTAGCGACTGCATGGTTCTTGGCATTTTACACTCCTTTTCTTATTGCGAACGACTCTCAATAAGGGTATCACTTACGCCATGGGTAAAAGCTCCCCGGCTCACAATACTGATTAACACCTCGGGCTTCACCAGGTGTCGCCTTTTTATACACCATTCCTGCAATACTATGCAATCACTAGTGGTCAAAGCCATGCGTAAGTGTTATTCTTTCCCCTTGGTATGCCCGCCCGCACCGACCTCAAGAAAATAATGATTATTGGCTCTGGCCCCATCACTATTGGTCAGGCCGCCGAGTTCGACTACTCTGGCACCCAGGCCATCAAGGCCCTGCGTAGCGCGGGCTTCCAGGTGGTGCTGGCCAACTCTAACCCCGCAACCATCATGACCGACCCGGAGCTGTCGGAAGCTACCTACCTCGAGCCCCTTAGCCCCGAGTTCCTGGAGAAAATCATCGCGCAAGAGCGCCCGGACGCCCTGCTGCCCACCCTGGGAGGCCAGACCGCGCTTAACTTAGCGATGGCCCTGCACCAGCGGGGCATTCTGGCAAAGTACGGGGTGGAACTGATCGGCGCCAATGCCGCCGCTATCAAAAAAGGTGAAGACCGGCAGGAATTCCAGCAGGCCATGATTAACATTGGGGTGGAAGTACCCCGCGGCAAGATGGTACACAACCTCGAGGACGGGCTGGCTTTTGCCCGCCAGGTTACCGGCTATCCGGTGGTGGTGCGGCCCAGCTTTACCCTGGGCGGCACCGGCGGCGGTATTGCCGAAAACGAGGCGGAGTTTGTCGAGACCCTCAGCCGCGGCCTCTCGCTCTCTCCCACCCACTCCGCGCTGGTGGAAGAGTCCATCGTGGGCTGGAAAGAGTACGAGCTCGAGGTCATGCGCGACAAAAACAACACTGTGGTGGTGATCACCTCCATTGAAAACCTCGATCCCATGGGCGTGCATACCGGCGACTCCATTACGGTTGCACCCGCCCAGACCCTCTCCGACGTGGAGTACCAGCGGATGCGCAATGCGGCCATAGCCATCATCCGCGAAATTGGGGTGGAGACGGGCGGCTCCAACATCCAGTTCGCCATTGACCCCAAGAGTGGGCGGATGATTGTGATCGAGATGAACCCCCGGGTATCGCGCTCCAGCGCCCTGGCCTCCAAGGCTACCGGCTTCCCCATTGCTAAAATTGCCGCACTGCTGGCAGTAGGCTACCACCTTGACGAAATACCTAACGACATCACCCAGAAGACCCCAGCCAGCTTCGAGCCCACCATTGACTACGTGGTGACCAAAATTCCCCGCTTTGCTTTCGAAAAGTTCAATTCCCTGCCCAATCTGAATCCCTCCGGGTTTTCCGACCGGCTGGGCACCCAGATGAAGAGCGTGGGCGAGGTCATGGCTATTGGCCGCACCTTTAAGGAGTCCTTTGGCAAGGCCCTGCGTAGCTTAGAGGCCGACGTGCGGCCAGAGTACTCGAGCTATACCAGCGAGGAACTAGAAGCCCGGCTCTACCCCAGCCCTACGCGCATTTATGCAGTACTGGAGCTGTTGCGACGGGGTAAGCAGGTCGAGCAGCTTTATGACAAGACCAGGATTGAGCCCTGGTTCCTGAGCCAGCTTAAGGAAGTGGTGGACGCCGAGCACGACCTGGAAACCGAAAGCCTGGGGCTGGAAGATGCCGAGGCCTGGCGATATATCAAAGGACTGGGTCTCTCCGATGCACAGGTGGGCGAGCTGGTGGGGGTATCGGAGACAGTGGCCCGCAAGCAGCGGCTAGGCGCGGGCTGCCGCCCCGTTTACAAGACCGTGGACACCTGCGCCGCCGAGTTCGAGGCCTACACCCCTTACCACTACAGCGCCTATGAGCTCGAGGATGAGGTCAGCCAGACCAGCCGGCCCAAGGTGGTGATCCTGGGCAGCGGACCCATCCGCATCGGGCAGGGGGTGGAGTTCGACTACGCCACGGTTCACGCGGTCTGGGCGCTACGCCAGGCCGGTTATGAAACCATCATGGTGAACTCCAACCCCGAGACTGTGAGCACCGATTACGACACGGCCGACCGCCTTTACTTCGAACCCCTCACCCTGGAAGAGGTGCTCAACCTGACCGATCACGAACAGCCCATCGGCGCTATCGCCACCCTGGGTGGGCAGACCCCCTTGAAACTGGCTAAGAGGCTTGCCGAGGCCGGGGTCCGGCTGCTGGGAACAAGCTGGGAGGCCATCCACAAGGCCGAAGACCGTGCCGAGTTCAACAAGCTCTGCGCCGAGCTGGGCATCCCCCAGCCCAGAGGCAGTGTAGCCCGCAACCCCGAAGAAGCCCTCCGGCTGGCCGAGAGCATTGGCTACCCCCTGATGGCCCGGCCCAGTTACGTTCTGGGAGGGCGGGCCATGCAGGTAGTACACAACGCCGAGGAGCTGCGCTGGTATCTGAACGGAATCTACGCCGCTTTAACTGAGCGCCCCTCGATTCTGCTTGATGAATACCTGGACAACGCCCTCGAGCTGGATGTAGACGCTCTTTGCGATGGCACCCAGGTGGTAGTGGCAGGCGTAATGGAGCACATCGAGCGGGCCGGGGTACACTCCGGCGACTCGGCTACCATTCTGCCGCCCATCTCGCTCCTGCCCGAGCAGCTGGCAGCCGTTAAGGAATACACCCGCAAGCTGGCTCTGGCGGTGGGAGTGAAGGGCCTGATCAACGTGCAGTATGCGGTCAAGAATGGCAAGGTCTATATTCTGGAGGCCAACCCCCGGGCCTCTCGCACGGTGCCTTTTGTCTCCAAGGCCACCCGCCACCCGCTAGCCAAGTACGCGGCCCTGATCGCCGTGGGCAAAACCCTGGCCGACCTGGGCTTCACCCACGACCCTACCCCCAGCTTCTACTCGGTCAAGGAAGTCCTGATCCCCTGGTTAAAGTTTCCTGGCGTAATACCGGTGCTGGGACCAGAGATGCGCTCTACCGGCGAGAGCATGGGCATTGACGCCGACCCCTACCTGGCCTACTACCGGGCCGAACTGGGGGTGGGCCAGGGGCTGCCCTCGAGCGGAAAAGTGCGCTTTATTGACGCCGATGCCATAAGAGCCGACTGGGCAGAGGCGGGTTTTGAGATCTCCGAAAGCGATTACGACTTGTTGATTGCCCTTGGCCCCCACCCCGAACTCCGCCGGGCTGTCGAGACTGGCAAGCCCTTCATCACCACCCTCGAGGGCGCCGCCTGGAGCCTGGAGAGCATTAAGCGGGCCAAAAAGCTAGATCTGCCGGTCAGGTCGCTGCAAAGCTGGCATTCCACCGAAGGATTACAGTGACCAGAAAAATCCGTTCCTGCCGTCATCGCGGTGGGTAAGGGGCCGACAAGGTAGTACAGAATGGGCGCCAGAGCACTCTGGCTACTGAGGTGATCTGGTTTGCTTCCCCTTCAGCATACGCCTCAGAGCCTGCCCCTTCGCTCCGCTCAGGGCGAAGCCTGAGCCTTGCCCTGAGTCTGTCGAAGGGGTTTGTCCTGAGCCTGTCGAAGGATCGCTATAACGACAAATTCGTCAAAGGGTTGGCGAAGGGCAGTATAGCCCGACAGAAAAGAGAAGCCGGACTCGGGTCTTCCCTATCCGGCCTGGCTTGCAAATAGCTATTCCTTGGGTTGTTCCTCGGCTTCGCTAGACTGTGCAGCACGCTCGGCCTCGAGCTTGGCGGCAGCAGCCCTGGCAGCCGCAGTACGGGCTTCCACATCCTCATTAAGGCGCTTGCGGTCACCCCGGATACGCGCCGCCTTGCCGCGCAGCTCTCGCAGATAGTAGAGCTTGGCCCGGCGCACCTTGCCGCGGCTTACCACCTGCACGCTATCAATAAGGGGTGAGTTGAAGGGAAAGACCCGCTCCACTCCCTCGTTGAAGGAAATCTTGCGCACGGTGAAAGCACTGTTGAAGCCGTTGCGCTTGACCTTGAGCACCACCCCTTCATAGGCCTGCACACGGGTACGGCTCCCTTCTACTACCTTGTAGTTGACCTTTACGGTATCGCCCGGTTTGAACTGGGGGATGTCGGTACGGGAGTACTTTTTTTCCACAACTTTAAGCAAAGCGCCACGGTTCATGGTCTGACTCCTTACTCCAGCGGAACCTACTCATACGCCTTTTGCCAGAGGCAAACACTGCGGGTTCATGGACTTTTGCCCTGTAGCGTATCCGCAGCGCAGATACTCGGGACAGGTCAGCAAGTTGTGATTCTATCAGCCGAGGGCGGAGTTGTCAAAGCAAAAAGGCTTTTGAAAAGGCCTTAGGTAACAGTGTGTTGGGCGTAATTGGTCGTCGACCCAAGCTACAAAGCCGTGGTCATTCTGAACGGAGCGCTAGCGCAGTGAAGAATCTTATGCGTTGTGCTGCCCGATACGCAACCACCTTTATGGCCAATCAGATTCTTCGGGAACGGCGGCCTCAGAATGACAGGCCTTTTGTCAATGGTGTTACCGACAACCAAACTTCCCTTTCTTGCATAGGCCCTGGGAGTTTTGCCGAAGCCACCGCGAAGGCGCCTATTTAGCATAAAGATCCAAGACTCCTTGAGCCTAGCCACAGCTGGTCAATCGTCTTCTTCTAACCAGACCAGATCCTTTGCTGTTAACTCTGCTTTTTCCAGCAAGTCCGGGCGACGCTGCCGGGTGCGTGCCAGGGCTTGCTTGCGACGCCACTCGGCAATTTTGGCGTGGTGGCCCGAGGTCAGGATTTCTGGTACAACCAGCCCCCTGAAATCAGGAGGGCGGGTGTACTGGGGGTAGTCCAGCAGGCCAGTGGAAAACGAGTCCTGCTGGTGGCTTTCTGCTTCCTTGATCACACCGGGAATCAGGCGGGCGGTGGCCTCGAGTATCACCAGTGCCCCTAGCTCACCCCCCATTAAGACATAATCGCCAATTGAGACTTCCCTGGTCACGAAGTGTTCCACCCGCGCGTCTATCCCTTCATAGCGCCCACAGACCAGCACCAGGTGGGACCTGGTAGCCAGCTCCTGGACCAGCCTCTGGGTAAGGGGCTGCCCGGCGGGGGTCAGCAGGATTCTCTCATCGGCTGGCCCGGCAGCCTCGAGCGCCCGCACCACCACGTCTGCCCGCATCACCATGCCCGCGCCGCCCCCGTAGGGCGTGTCGTCCACAGTATGGTGTTTGTTTTCAGCATAGTCGCGAATATTCCTGATTTCGACCTGAATCAGGCCCTTCTCGACCGCCTTCTGGACTATGGACTCCTGTGTCCAGGGCCGTACCAGATCGGGAAAAAGCGTCAGAATGGTGTATTTCATGGGGGTGTGACAGGTCGTGGTTCAAAAGCGGTAGGAGTCAAAAAACAACGCTGCACTGCTGGCCAACCCCGCTACTACTCGAGCAGACCAGGTATGGCCTGGATGTAGATGCCATCGGCTTCAATTTTCACATAAGGCGCCTGGAGCGGAACCATATAAGTTTTACTCTGGGCCCGCAAGGAAGTGCCCCTGGCTTTGATGATGAGCAAGTCCTGCACGCCGTCTTCCACCTCCACTACTTCGCCAAACGGCTGGTCATCCACAAAAACGGGCCTACCAATCAGCTCAAAGTAGTAGTACTCGCCTTCGTTCAGCTCGGGCAGGTCTTCCTGATCGGTGTAGACCCGCAACCCGGCCAGGCCCAGGGCCTCCTGGCGGTTTTGTACCCCCGAAAGGTATAGCACAATTTCGTTGTTGTGCTCCTCAATCGCTTCAATGGCCCGGTAACCCAGACCTTCCAGATACACCTTTTCCAGGTCGAAAACCAGCGTCTCACCCCGAAACTTTAGGCCGCCCTCCATTCCGTAGGACTTGCCGATACGCCCAATTTCAATGCGTTTCATACTAAAGCCACAAAGGGGCTAACGTCTGGCGACTCTCCCCTACCGCACCTCTACACCTACCCGGCCCTTGGCAAACGAACGCACCACCACCCGGATACTCTCGATCACGCGGCCCTGCCGCCCGATGATGCGCCCCTTGTCCTCGGGATGAGTCTCGATGTAGTAGACCAGACCCTCCCGGCCCCGGCGTTCGTCTACCCGAATGGAGGCCGGGTGGTCTACCACTGCTTTGGCCAGGTATTCGACCAGGTCTTTCATAAAGAATAGCTTATAGCGAATAGCGGATAGCCGATAGCCTATGGCTTCAAGCTATCGGCATTTAGCGTTCGGCCGGCTTAGGCGCTGGCTTGCTTGATGAGCTTTTTGACCGTATCGGTAGGCTGGGCACCCACACCCAGCCAGTACTGCACGCGCTCCTGGTCTAGCTTGAGCCAGTCCTTGGTGGTTTTGCGGGGGTCGTAGTAGCCGATGCGCTCGATATAGCCACCGTCGCGCTTGGTACGGCTGTCTACTACCACGATGCGGTAGTGTGGGTTGGATCTGGAGCCAAATCGAGAAAGGCGGATCTTGGTCATGTGTGTACTCCTTTTGGTTGTCTCGGGTCTTGGGCAGCAGAGCTAATCTCAAGTGACCTGCGACCCGCAACCGGTGAGATGAGACCTAACGCTTAAAAAGCCCCCGTCCCCCACCGCGCTGCTGCTGCTTGGCCAGGGTCTTCATCATCTGCTTGCTTTCTTCAAAGGTTTTGATCAGCCGGTTGACCTCCTGCACGGTGGTTCCCGAGCCGGAAGCGATGCGCTTGCGCCTGCTGGCATTGAGCAGCCGGGGGTCGCGGCGTTCTCTGGGGGTCATGGATAGCACAATAGCCTCCATGCGGTTGACCTGCTTTTCGTCTACCGAAAAACCCGGTGGCATCATGCGAGACATGCCGGGAATCATGCCCAGAATCTCGCCGAAACCACCCATCTTGCGCAGCTGGCGCATCTGGGTAATCAGGTCTTCCAGGGTGATTTCTTTGGGGTCTTTCTGGGGGGCCTCGAGCTCGGCCTGCCTGGCCTTCTCCAGCAGGGTCTGCAGATCGCCCATGCCCAGAATGCGCTGGGCCAGCCGGTCGGGGTAGAAAGGCTCCAGACCCTCGAGCTTTTCCGAGACCCCCGCAAAGTAGATGGGCTTACCGGTCACGTGCCGGGCCGAGAGCGCCGCCCCACCCCGAGCGTCGCCGTCTAGCTTGGTCAGGATCAGGCCCGACACCCCAATGCGCTCGTCGAAGGTTTTGGAGACATTCAGAGCCTCCTGGCCGGTCATACTATCCACTACCAGCAAGGTCTCGGATGGCCCAAGCACCTGTTTGAGCCGGGCCAGTTGGTCCATCAGAGTCTGGTCAATCTGCAGGCGGCCGGCCGTGTCCACAATTACCAGGTCGCGGTACTCGAAGGTGAGGTGCTGCTGCAAACGCTGGCGGGTGGTCTCGGGCCGCTCATCATCGGCCACCTCCAGCACCGGTACCCCGATCTTCTGACCAAGTATGCTCAGTTGCTGGCGGGCAGCAGGGCGCTGAGTATCGGCGGCTACCAGCAAGGGGCGCCGTCCTTTGGCCTTGTAGAAAAGCGCCAGCTTGCCCGAGGTGGTGGTCTTGCCCGAGCCTTGCAGCCCCACCATAAACCACAGGTTGCCCTCGTTTTTGAGCAGCGGCTGGCGGGCCTCGCCGCCCAGCATCTGCACCAGTTCCCCGTGTACCACGGTAAGAATTTGCTCGGCAGGGGTCAGGCTCTCCAGCACCTTGGCCCCAAGGGCCTTCTCCTGCACGGCAGAAACAAAGCTTCTGGCCACCTCGAGGTTCACATCGGCGTCCAGCAGCGAGATGCGTATCTCGCGCAAGGTTGCCTTGAGGTCAGCCTCGCTAATGCGACCACGCCCACGCAGCTTGTCCACTGCTGCGCGAATACGCTGGGAAAGGGTTTCAAACATAGCGTTAGTCTAGCCTCGAGCTGCCCAAGAAACCACTCATACTATTTTTGCCATTTCCGGCCCACTTCCATATGGCCGCCCGCCAGGGTAGCAGCAATGCGTTGAGTGTGTCAATATCAAGTTTGGCCATAGCCCTAAGCAGTGAGGGTACTTGGTGGGTAGCCGGCAAGATTACGCAAACGCGACATATGGCCGATAGTTGAAAGCTAAAAGCCTTAGGCCTTTATTTGTCCTGCGACCTGAGACCTGAGACATTCCATCTACCGGGTGTTGCACAACATTTTGTACAATAACCCTATGGCCAAGACCTTGCTATCCAGAGACCTGATTCCGCTATCCGAGTTCCGGGCAAATGCCTCTGCCATCATCGCCAGCTTGAAGCAGGAGCCAGACAAGGCCATTGTGGTAACTCAGAACGGGCGGGCTGCGGCAGTGGTGCTGAGCGTACAGGAGTATGAAGACCTGCGGGCCAGTATCGTGGAACTGCGCCAGCTAGCCGAGGGGATGATTGACCTGTACAAAGGGAAAGAAACACCTATCCCCCACCTGGAGCTCATGAGTAAGCTCCGCAAGCGCGAAGAGTTTGAGGCCGAGCTTGAGGCTATCCTGAAAGACCGTGGTGACCAGAAGTGAAGGCCCGGTGGCTTTCCGCAGCCAGAGAGCAGTACCTTCGAACCCTCCTGGCCCAGGATAGCGAAGCTGCCATGGCACGCCTGAAAGTGGCCGTTAACCGGGCCATTGAACAGCTAGAAATGTCCCCTGAGTCTGCTCCAAGACACAAAAGAAGCTCGCACTACCGCGACGACGCACGGCTGCTCAAGATTGGCGAGTACAGGCTTGGATATTTCATAGATGCCGAGCGAGAGGAAATACTGGTATTCTCGCTCGTCCATTCCAGTGTGAATCCAGACGTAGCATTCGACTGAGGCCCAGATTTGCTTGCCTCGATTGGATTTGGGTGCTACTCTACTTTAGGCAGTTTTGCTAACTTGCGAGTCCAAGAACACAGGGTTCAAGGCGCAAGGTTCAGGAGGCACCGTGGAAGATCACAGTTCTAGTCGAAGATTTCGCCCGGTGTGCTCCCACCCTGGCTAATCCTCGACAAACCGTGTGTCACGGCGCTTCCTTCCAAGATTCGGCCCGGAGCCGAAAACCGAAGGAGGCCGCAGATGTACGACACGAAAACCTTAGTTGGGTTAGACGCGCTCACAAATGCCCTGGACGACAGCGATGCTGCCAAAGTCAAGGCTGCTCTGGACGAGCTGTATCCCGCACAGATTCTGGAGCACTGGTCGGAGTTTGCCCCCGAACACCGCCTGCCCATCCTGACCCTGCTCTCCCCTACCGATGCGGCGGAGGTTTTCAGCCACCTCGAGGAGGCCGAACAGGCCGAATTGCTCGAGGCCCTGCCGCCCTGGCGGGTCAAAGAGTTGCTGGAAGAACTCTCGCTTGACGACCTGGCCGACACCATCAACGCGGTTGAGGAAGAAAACCCAGACCAGGCCGAGGCTTTGTTGCGCCAGCTCGACCCCGAGACCCGCGCCGAGGTAGAAGAACTAACCGAGTACGACGAGGACGAAGCCGGGGGCATCATGACCTCGGAGTACATTGCAGTGAGCAATACCATGCGGGTGGAAGAAGTCTTTCGCTTTCTTCGCCGCGAAGCACCCGACGCCGAACAGATTTATGTAATTTATGTGGTAGACGAAGCAGAACAGCTAGAAGGGGTGCTCACGCTGCGCGACTTAATTGTGGCCGACCCCAAGACCAGGGTCTCGGAAATTATGAACCCCGATGTGATCTTTGTGCGCGATGATACCGACCAGGAAGCCGTGGCCAGGCTGATGGCCGACTACAACTTTACGGTGTTGCCCGTGGTGGACGAGGACAAAAAACTGGTCGGGATCGTAACTATTGACGATGTGGTAGATGTGATCGAGCAAGAAGCCACCGAAGACATCTACCGGCTAGGAGCGGTGGAATCGCCAGACCTGGTCTACAGCACATCTAACGTCTGGGAGCTATGGAGCGCCAGGGTTCGCTGGCTGGTCATCATGATTGTCGCCGGCAGTATAAGCGTCAACATTCTGGCTGGCTTTGAATCGGTGCTGGAGGCCGTAACCGCGCTAGCATTTTATATTACCGTCCTGGTGGGTACTGGCGGTAATACTGGAAACCAGGCCGCTACCATGATTATCAGGGCGCTGGCAACCCACGATGTGGGGCCAGGTGACTGGTGGAAAATACTGCGTAAAGAACTTGGGGTGGGGTTGCTGCTGAGCCTGACCCTGGCCGCGTTGATATCCATAAAAGTGCTGATTGATGGCAATCACCAGCTGTTACTGGTGGTGGGCATATCACTAGGCCTGGTGGTGCTACTGGCCAATATCGTCGCGGCGATGCTCCCGCTTATCCTCAGGCGATTAAGGCTCGACCCTGCCCTTATCTCCAACCCGCTCATCACCACCAGCATTGACGTGATAGGCGTACTAACTTACCTGAGCATCGCCCGCTGGCTTTTAAACCTATGAGGCTGACCATGATTGTCGAGTGGAGCCTGGGAAGCCAGCAGCGCTTCGACTGGGACGGTGAAAAGCTCATCGTGAAAGCCCCACCTCGTCCGGCTGGGTGGGAGGTGCCTCCGGTAAATTACGGTCAGATTCCAGGCTACCTCAACCCGGCCGACGGAGCAGCGCTCGACGCAATCTGGACCGGCAGACAGCCCGCTGCTCCCGGCACTTTACTGGAGGGCGAGGTACTGGGTATGGTCTGGGTCAACGACGGCGACCACAAGATCATCCTGGGTGAGCCGGGCAGCCTGGAAAACCTCGATCATCAGGGGCTTGATACCTGGTTTGCGGGCCGAAAACCCCGGTTTGTTGATGCTCAGGATGCTATAAAATTCATCGAGTCCATCCTGGTGCAGGGAAAGACAACTGATACATAGTGCGGCAATATAGGTGATCCAAAGTATAAAAACCCCGTGGGCGCCGACACATCAATCCCCCCAACCCCCCTTATCAAGGGGGCAGGGGATTTTCCTCATAATTAAGGGAGCTGTGGACGGATCGGATTGAACCGCAAAACGTTTGGGGTACCTTGCTATGGCCTTTTTAGAGCAGTTACCCCTGTACTGGTGGCTTCCCCCTGGTTATCTAACAGTCCAGGAGTAGATGAAGCAGTGAGGCTTAGGGCGGACTGGCCTCGGGTAACACCTTGCCGGGGTTCAGGCAGTTCTGGGGGTCGAAGGCAGCCTTGACTGAGCGCAGGGCGTCAAGTGTTTCGGGGTCTAGGGCTTCGGACATAAAGTCGCGCTTCATAATCCCGATGCCGTGTTCTCCCGAGAGCACCCCACCGTGCCGTAGTGCCACCCGCGCAATCTCGTGTAGCAGCTCCCAGACTTTTTCTTCTGAGTCTTCCTGAGGGTCGAACATGACGTTGGGGTGCAGGTTGCCGTCGCCGATGTGCCCAAACTGCACCACCCGCAGGCCGTACTGCCGCCCCAGGGCCTCGATGGTGCGCACCACGGTGGGAAGGCTCGAGCGCGGGATGGCAATGTCCTCATTCAGGCGCTTGGGCTTGATCGCCCCGATGGCCGGCGAGATGGACCGGCGAGCCTTCCAGAGGGCCTCGCTTTCGGCGGTGTCCTGGGCTATGCGCACAGTCGCACCATGCCCTTTGCAGGCTTCGGCCACCCAGTGCAACTCCTCTTCTACCATCAAGGGGTCGTCGCCATCGGTATCCACCAGCAGAATGGCCGCAGCCTGGCGGGGCAGCCCCATTTTCAGGTAGTCCTCCACAGCATTAATACAACCGTTGTCTACAAATTCCAGCTTGCTGGGCACAGCCCCGGATGCTATGGCCTGCGAGACGGCTTCAGCCGCCTGCCCAACTTCGGCAAAGATGGCCATCAGGGTGCGGGAGTAGCGAGGAATGGACTCCAGGCGCAGTCTGGCCTCGGTAATCAGGCCCAAGGTCCCTTCGGAGCCCACCAGCAGACCGATCAGGTCGTAGGCCTCACGCCTCAGCCTATGCACCTGCCCGGCAAAATCCACGAACTCGAGCTCCAGTACATAATCGCCGGTTACGCCATACTTAAAGCACATCGGCCCACCGGCATTTTCGGCCAGGTTGCCCCCTATGGTGCTGGTGCGTAAGGAGGCAGGGTCGGGAGGGTAGGTGAGACCGTGGGGCTTAGCCCGCTCGCTCACCTGCTGCGTGACCACCCCAGGTTGCGCCGTGGCGATGCGGCCCTGTGGGTCAATATCCAGGCGGGTCATGCGGGTAAAAGACACCACGATGGATTCCCGCACCGGAACCGACCCGCCCGACAGGCCACTGGCCGCGCCCCTCGCCACCATGGGAAGCCCAACCTGGTTGGCAAAACGCACGACTTCCACCACATCGGCAGTGCTGGCAGGCAAGACCACCAGCGCAGGGGTTACGCCCATCACTATGCCGTCGAAGGAATAACTGCGCCGCTGGGCCAGATCCTGCAAAACCTTCCCCCTGCCCAGTCGCTCCTGCAACTCATGAGCAGTCCTGGCAGGTTGGGCGAGTTCCGAGCGTGGGAGGTTTTTAACTGGCTGTCTTCCAAGGTAGAGCCTCACCCCTATAAACTACAAGAAACGAGGGCGACTTTTTGTGCCCGACCTCATATGGCCGATAGCCGATAGCTGATAGCTTTTGACCTGCGACCTGAGACCTGCGACACTCCATTTCTGCAAGAAGTCTTTAGACTGGCTGGTATGAACTACTGGCTGCTCAAGTCTGAACCCCAGGCATTTAGCATTGACGACCTGAGGAAACAAAAAACTGCTATCTGGGACGGGGTGCGCAACTACCAGGCCCGCAATTTCCTGAAGGCCATGCAGGTGGGCGACCTGGCTTTTTTCTATCACTCCAGCGCCGAGCCACCCGGCATTGTGGGCCTATGCAGGGTGATAGAAACCAATCTAGCCGACCCCAGCCAGTTCGACCCCCAGTCGCCTTACTTTGACGCCACCAGCAGCAAAGATACCCCGCGCTGGTGGACGGTTCGGGTGGAGTTTGTCAAAAAATACAAGCGCATGCTAACCCTTGAGCTTTTGCGCGAGAAATTCAGCCCCGACGAGCTCCTTTTGCTCCGCCGGGGCAGCCGCCTTTCGGTGATACCTGTATCTAACCCGGTGGCGGAAAAAATACTAGCCCTGGCCGGGAAGTGAGTGTCATTTGTAGCAGCCTGGTAACTACTCAGGAGTCAGGAGCCAGCATTCAGGAGTCAGAATGAAAAGGGACCCAGCCTGATTCTGGCGAAAGATCTTGGCTATGGTGATACTTTACAGTTAATGCCCCTTCTCGAAGAAGTCAGCAAGTTACTGGAAGCCTGTACTTCTTCGATTCTGGATTCTGGCTTTTATAAAGCGTCTCAAGTCTCAGGTCTTTTTGGCTTTCGACCTGCGACCTGCGACATCTATTGTGGAGCGTCAGCCCCCCGCTTCATGCTCCGGGGTCCCTTGGGACGGATGGGCAACTCCTGAGTAGTTACGCAGCCTGGCGTTATCCACCTACCAGCTCTCGCGGCTGGCCGGCTTTGACCCTGTGGGCAAGGACAAAGGCCTAGGCCCAGCTCGAGCACAGCACCTCCGCCAGCAGCCTGGCCCCTACCAGCGCACTCAGCCCACTGCTATCCAGGTTTGGCGCCAGCTCTACCAAGTCGAAGCCAACCAGCTGGTTTTGCTCTATGGTTCGCTGCACCACCTGCACCGCCTCGCCAAAGGCCAGACCCTCCACCTCCGGGCTGCTGGTGCCGGGCAGAATCGAGGGGTCCAGCACATCTACATCGAAGCTGATGTAGACCTTCTTGCCTATGGGCAACTGGGCCAGAACCCCTGCCAGGTCGGCTCGAGCTGAACGTGCGCTGATCAGGGTATGACCCCGGGCCCTGGCCGCCTGGTAGGCTTCGGGGTTTGTCCTTAGGCCGCGCAGTCCTATCTGGGTCAGGTGTCTGAGTCCAGGCAGATACTCCACCGCCCGACGGAAAGGGCTCGAGTTGGCAAAGCGGGTGCCATTGCGGCTTTCTGAGTAGTCCAGGTGAGCGTCAAGTTGCACCACATACAATTCGTCCAGGTCGTGGTAGGCTCGCAGAATCGGATAGCTCACCGAGTGGTCGCCGCCAACAAAAACCGGCAGCCTGGCCCGCTGGCGCAAGGCTAAAGCAGCCTCGGTGATGCGGCGAAAGGACTCCTGGTATTCCAGCTGGGCGGGGTCTACATCGCCGGCGTCCACCAGGGTAAGGCCCTGGAAACGGTAGCTCTCGGTCTCAAAGTCGAAGTAGCCTTCCGGCCCGGGCGCAAAGCGGCCCGAGGCTTCGCGCAGAGCCCCTGGGGCGAAGCGGGCTCCGGGGCGGTAGCCCACAGCAAAATCGTAGGGGATGCCCAGAAGCCCTACATCGGCCTGCCAGTCGCCCAGAAGCGGTTGGGATGGGGCTTTGAAAAAAGTGGCTGGTCCGGTGAAGGCCAGTTCCGCATAACGTGTTGTCATGGCTACAATCTACCGGTTTACAGGTCTTGGCTTAGCGCCAAGGGTTTTTAGGCCAGCTCAAAGGTGCTTTTCATGCCGTTAAGCAGCACCTCGAGCTTGAAGGCTTCTTCCTGCGATAGCATCGGGTTTATGGTCGCAGTCACCCCCCTGGCGCCTACCAGCCGAGGCAGCGAGTAGGAGATGCCCTTGTCGGGCTGGTGTGCGCTTACAGTAAGCACCATCTGTGCATCGCGTAAAATGGCCTCGATCACCCGCGTTACCGCCACCCCTACGCCGTAGGCAATGGCCCCTTTGCCCTCCACCACCCGCCGGTTGGAACGCTGCACCCGGTCGGTAATGCTGGCGCGATCCTGCAAGGTCCAGGTCTTGCCACGCTGTGCCGCGAATTCTTCCACCGGTAGCCCGGCCACACTCAGGTTTGACCAGACCACCAGCGCCGAATCGCCCTGTTCGCCAATCACGTAGCCGTGTACGTGTTCGGGAGAGACCTCGAGGTGGGCTGCAACCGCTGCCCGCAGCTGCATGGTCTCGAGTACCGTCCCCACACCCAACACCTGTGCCGCTTGCCGGCGGCTGGCAAGGCGCCAGGTTAGCTCAGTCAGGGGGTCAACGGGCTGGGCGGCAACCAGAATGACAGCTTCCGGAGCTACCTCCAGCACCTGCGAGAGCACTTCCTGGAATACCCGGGTGTTGCCCGCAAACAACTCGCTGCGGCTTTGTCCGCTTCTTTGCCGAACCCCGGCAGCCAGCACCACTACCTGAGCATCGGCAATCTGCTCGTACGTACCACTGTAGACTCGCATTCCCCGGAGCAAGGTGGCAGCCGCCGCCACCTCTACTGCCTGGGCCTGGGCTTTTTCCCGGTCAGTGTCCAGCAACACGACTTCCTCGCAGGAGCCTCGCAACGCCAGGGTATGCGTTGTGGTGGCCCCAACCAGTCCAGAACCAATAACTGCTACTTTGCTCATGGCTCAAACTCCCCTGCTACCCAGTTTACGCGTTGTTTGTAAGGGTTCGAGCAGTTCCCTTTTCCAACACCCGCAAGAACTGCAGCCAGCTAGGGTCAGTCGTGCAGCTGGACATGGAACCAAAGCAACAGGTTTAAGGCAAAGCAATCCGGAATCGCCGGTAGACTATTTGGATTGCTTTGGCTCATGGGCGCCTAGCTGTGACGGCAAAATGCGCTTCATAAGATCACCGAAGATTGGCAATTGACAGTGCATTAGTACTCTGTCATCTGATGTTTTGCGAAGTCTAAAACAAGCCAAGCACATAGAAATCGGTTTTGCAAAGAAACATTGACCCACGAACCAATGGACCCGGTGACAGACTGGCCGAGGCTTATCCTGAGCCTCGCCCTGAGCCTTCGGGCCGAGGCCCCTCATGCCGAGGGCTTGCCGAAGGGGTAGTCGAAGGGATGGGGGTGATTAATCTATCCTGGAGAGGATAAGCGTAGCGTAGCTCAGCGGTGGTTCTGGACTGTCTCCCCTTCGGCTATGCTTTGGGGCCTGCCCTAAGCCTGCCGATGGGTAAAATGGTTCCGCATGACGCTCATACTGCGTGGTCTGGTTGCTCACACACCACAAAATCCCTTCCGTGACGTAGAAAGCCTGCAAGCCTGGTCTGATGGTGGGCTGGCGGTCGAAGGAAGCAGAATTGTCGCAGTGGGTAATTTTACCGATCTTGCAGGGCAGTTCCCGGGGGCCAGGGTACAGGACTGCCGCGATGGCATTTTGCTGCCGGGTCTGGTGGATACCCACGTACATTACCCGCAAACCCAGGTGATTGGGGCCATGGGCTACACCCTGCTGGACTGGCTGGAAAAGCGCACCCTGCCGTTGGAGGCCCAGCTCTCAGACAACAAACTGGCCCGCTGCAGGGCCAGGGAGTTCGTCCGGCTCCTCCTGCGTAACGGAACCACCACAGCGCTGGTATTCGGCTCGCACTTTCAGGCTGCTACTGCCAGCCTGTTTGGGGCTGCCGAGGATTTGCGCCTGCGCATCGTCGCAGGGCAGGTCTGTTCTGACCGGATGTTGCGGCCCGAGTTGCATACCACCCCACAGCAGAGCTATGCCGAACAAAAAATGTTGATCCGGCGTTTTCACCGGCGCAGCAAACTACGCTACGCCGTTACTCCGCGCTTCGCACTCTCGTGCTCGGAAGCCATTCTGGAAGTCTGCCAGGCCCTACTGGCTGAGTATCCAGACCTGCACTTTACCACCCACATCAACGAAAACCCCGACGAGATACAAACCGTAGCCCGGCAGTTCTCCTGGAGCCACGATTATCTGGACGTTTACGGCAAGTTCGATCTGGTTACCGATCGCTCGGTCTTCGCGCACAATGTCCACCCCACCGAGCCCGAACTGGCGCGCCTGGCCGGGGCCAGGGCTGCGGTGGCCCACTGCCCCAGCTCCAACGCCTTTATTGGCAGCGGTATCTTTCCCATGAAGCGGCATCTGCGGCATGGGGTTCGCTTTGGGCTGGGCTCGGATGTGGGAGGCGGAACCGGGTTTTGTCTGCTCAAAGAAGGTCTGGCAGCTTATATGGCCCAGCGCTACGCCCAGGACGGCGTAAACCTGACCCCGGCCCACCTGCTCTACCTTGCTACCCAGGCCGGAGCGAATATTCTGGGCTTTGGCCAGGAGATAGGCAGCTTCACCCCCGGTAAGACCGCCGACGTGCTGTGGATTAAACCCGAAGCCGGCAGCACTCTGGAAGTTCATTTTCGTCAACTGGACTCGGTAGACCAGCTTATGGGCTCGCTCTTCACCTTGCATGGCGAGGCTTCTGTTGCCAAAGTCTGGCTCGATGGGCAGGAAGCCCCGCTGGACTGAAGGCATCTTGGGCCACATGGATTAGGCCCCTTCCATCGCGACCATGTGATTGTCCAGTCCATGGAGTAGGCCCCTTCCATCGCGACCATGTGATTGTCCAGTCCATGGAGCCCGGTAGATGCCAAAGATGGGCCAAGTGGGGTGGAAACGCACAAACTCCAGGGCTGCCCTGCCACTCTGGACGAGGTCCGGGCAGTGTTTGAGGATCTTTAGGACTGGTCGAAGCTGGTGGTAGACTGGTTTAAGGTTCAATGTTCTTGAAGGCCAATACCTCGAGCGCATCCTGGCGGTTTCCATCACAGCTAATGCGACGGGGCGCACTCAAGGTTTGGATGGTGTAACCAAACCTGGTATAAAGCTTTTGAATGCGCTCGGTGTGTTGGTTGGAAATAATCACTGGGCCACGGTGACAGTCCAAAAACTCTACCAGCCTGACTTGATCTGCCCAGGAAAACCCCCCCGGGCTATATTGGGTGAATTCGACATCGTATGGGGGATCGGCGTAGACAAAGGCATCTGGTTCAATCTCCATACTGCTGAAGTCACCAGCGGTGAAGTTCCATCCCCGAAATATGCCTTTGTAAGCAGAAAAATCAGTTCGGTAGTTGACTGATTTGTATTTGCCAAAAGGCACGTTAAACTCACCCGAGGAATTGAAGCGGCAAAGCCCATTGTAGCCGGTTCGGTTAAGGTAGTAAAACAGTGTGGCTCCCTCAGCGGTGTAGGCTTTCCCCTCGCGAATTAATTTATTAAAGCGTGTCCGATTGGCTAAGAAGATTTCCCGGTCATAGACAAACGGTGTCCTGACCAGCAGCCCACGTTGGACCCACTGATAAAAGTTGATCAGATGCGAATTGGCGTCGTTAAGTTGTGCAGTGTCAGGCAGCAGGCCCAAAGTTACACCCATTCCACCCACAAAGGGTTCGACAAAGGTGCGGTCACGGTATTTTAGCCAAAGGGGCTCGAGGTGTTTCACTAACCAGCGCTTTCCACCCGCCCACTTCAGTAGTGGGGGCAGACTAACCCTAAAAAGCGGTTCAGCTATCACAATTGCCCTCAGCTGCGGCAAAAAAAGCGCTTCAACCACAAGTCGGCGTACTCTTCACGTACAAACCCCTCCACCATAGCCCACCGTTCGTACGACTGGCGAAAACCAGCACCGGAAAATACCACTATGGAATGAACGCCGAGTAGGCGGTCTCGTTTTGCCTCTTCCAATGCCCTAAAAAGTTTGTCTTCAGCCGATCCGCTGGTTTTCTGTTCTTTGCACTCGATGTAGAGATAGGGTTTGACATCGTCTTGCACCTTACGCAAAACTGCAATATCAACCCTTCTGGCGGACTCCCGAATCGCGCTTCCCATTGGGGAAATAAACTCAACTTCTACCACAAAAACATTGGATTGATCGCAGTTTTTCAAGGTAAGCTCTACCAATGCTCTTATTCGGTCGCGCAAGCTGACAGGCATGCCAAGAGTTTATGCCATTAACACTTGTCTGCATAGAGTATATGAACATGACATAACCTGCACCCATCTGCAGCTAGACTTGCCGGGGGCCTTGTTATAAACTTTGACTCGGTACAAAAAGCCATTGACGACTGGCCCTAAGTATGATGCGTTTGAGTCTGGCAGGAGGAAAAGATGCGAATTAAAAAGGTCGGTGTGGTAGGTTCGGGCACGATGGGTGGAGCAATTGCTGCACTCGCAGCTTCAGCGGGTGTTCCGGTGGTGCTGCTGGATATGCCGGGCAAAGAGGACCAGCTCGAGCTGGTCAAAAAGGGCCTCGAGCGACAACTCAAAGCTAAGCCTGCCTCGTTCATGGACCCAGGGAGGGCTTCCCTGATCGAGCTTGGCAGCACCGATCAGCTGGACAAACTCAAAGACTGCGACTGGATTGTCGAGGCCATCGTCGAGAAGGTCGAGCCCAAGCAGGCTTTGTTCGCCAGGCTGGAGCAGGCTGCTCCTAAAGCTATCGTTAGCTCGAACACCTCGGGTATCCCCATGAAGACTTTGCTGGAGGGAAGGGGTGCGGCCTTCCGCCAGCGTTTTCTGGGCACTCACTTCTTCGCTCCGGTGCGTTACTTACACCTTTTGGAGCTGATTCCTACCCCAGACACCGACCCGGCTGCGCTGGAAACCATGCGCAAGTTTGGTGAGCGCATCCTGGGCAAGGGCACGGTTATCTGTAAGGACTCACCGGGCTTTATCGCCAACCGCTTAGGCGTGTTTGGCATGAGCCTGGCCATGCGCCTGATGGTCTCGGAGGGCCTGAGCATTGACGAGGTAGACGCCCTGACCGGCCCACTGGTGGGCCGCCCCAAGAGCGCTACCTTCCGCACCGGCGACATCTCTGGCCTGGACGTGCTGAAGCTGGTCTCCACCGAGCTTTCGCACACCACCGGCGAGGACTTTGCCATGCCCGACTGGGTGGAAAACCTGATCGCCCAGAACAAGCTGGGCGAGAAGACCGGGGCGGGGTTTTATAAAAAGGTGGGCAAAGACATCCTCACCTACGACTACACCACCGGCGAGTACAGACCGCAACAGAAGCTTCGTATCGACGAGATTGAGACCATCAAAGACCTGCCCCTGGACGAGCGCCTGCGACGGGTGGGCGACCTGCCCGGCAAGTACGGTAGCTTTGTCCGCAAGTTGTTTTTGACCAACGCCCACTACGCCCTAAACAAAGCCCAGGAGATCGCCTACGATATTGTCTCGGTAGACCGGGCCCTGGAGTGGGGCTTCGCCTGGGAGCAGGGCCCCTTCAAGAACATGGACGCGGTGGGCCTGGAGAATCTGCGCAAGGGCTTTGCCGAGCTGGGCCTGAGCGAGCCCGAACTGCTGAAAAAGGCCCAGGGCAGCTTTTACAAAGACGGCACGTATCTGGGCTTCGACGGCCAGTACCACTCCATCCCCGCCGAGGAAGGGGTGATGCGCCTGGCCAAGATCAAGAGTGCGGGCAAGACCCTCTTAGAGTCCAAAGAATATGCTCTGCTCGATCTGGGCGACGGGGTGGCCCTGTTCGAGAACCGGGCCAAGATGGGCACCCTGGGCGAGGGGCCGTTAACCGGGCTGCACAAGGCCCTGGACTGGGTCGAAGCCAGTGGTTACGAGGGCCTGGTCATCGGCCACGAAGACCCCCGCACTTTTAGTGCCGGCGCCAACCTGGCCCTGGTGATTATGGCCGTGCAGGAGGGGGCCTGGGACGACCTCGAGCTGGCTACCCGCCGCTTCCAGCAGACCGCCATGCGCCTGCGCCGCTCGCCCTTCCCGGTGGTCTCGGCCCCCTTCGGCCTGACCCTGGGCGGCGGGGCCGAGTTCAGTTTGCATTCCAGCGCTATCCAGGCCCACGCCGAGCTGTATATGGGCCTGGTGGAGGTGGGGGTGGGCCTGCTTCCTGGTGGCGGGGGTACCAAGGAGATGCTCTTCCGCTTTACCAGCGAGCTTGCCGCCTATGGCCCCGAGATTGATCTGTTCGAGGGGGTGAAGCGGGCTTTCCAGATGATTATGCTGGCCCAGACCAGTACCAGCGCCCTCGAGGCCCGCAAAATGGGCTTCCTGCGCCCCTCTGACGGCATCTCTATGAACCGGGACCGGCTGATTGCCGACGCCAGGAGACGGGTGCTGTTTATGGCCCCCGACTACGTGCCAGAGCCCCCCATGAAGATTCGCGCCCTGGGCGCCGAGGGCATCGGGAATTTGCGTTATGCCTTGTGGCAGTTTCAGGAGGCCAAACAGGCCAGTGAACACGATGTTTTGGTGGGGAATGCGGTGGCCTATGTGTTGTGTGGGGGTGACGGGCCAGCGCGGGAGGTAACCGAGCAGGACATTCTGGACTTAGAACGCGAAGGCTTCCTGAAACTCTTAGGCACCAAAAAAACCCAGGAGCGCATCGCCCACACCCTCAAGACCGGTAAACCGCTGCGGAACTGAACCTGGACGTGGTTCTTATTTTTTGCTTGAGGAGACCCCCTATGGATGAACTGCTTGAGCTGGTTCGCGACAGCAACTACTACCCTTTCGAATCCGTGACAAGCGTGTTGGGGTACGAGGGGTCGCGGGCCGAACGGCTGCTAAAGCACATCCGAGAGACCAAACACATGTACTGGAGCATTATCGCTAAAGAGCTAAAACTACAGGCGCCGCCGCACGACCTCGAGGCCTTGATGGCTTACGAGGTCGAACAGACCGCTGCCCTGAGCCCCGAGGCCAGAGCAACACTTGTGCAATATGGCCAGGAGATGACCGTAAGCGCTTTGATACGACTTTGCTGTCGCCATTCGGTCTGGCATGCGGGGCAGATTGCGCTAACCCGCACAGACTGATATGCAGCACCTCGTAACCCCGTACGACCGCTTCACAGAAGGCGTTGGCGGCCCTTTAGCGGCGCAGAGTTGCAGGGTGCGCCTGCGCACCGCACATCGAGCCCCATCCTTCCCCCGTCTGCTAAACTGGCCCTAAAGAGGTAACACCATGCAAAAGGTGATTGAAGTTTCGCAGTACGAACTAGAGCGAGGCAAGCCCATGCCCAGCAAACTTCATGGCTATGTTCAGGCTAACCTTATTGCGGCGTTGGCGAGCAGCTACCCGGAACGGTTTACCCTCTTCTCCGAACTGAAGCTGGGCTTTGGGGAGTGGGAGTCCGTCCCTGACATCTCCATCTACCCCAGGATGGAAATAGATTTCTCTGTGGACGAAGTTCGCATGACCCAGCCGCCGCTATGCGCCATCGAGATTTTGTCGCCCACCCAGAGCCTGCAAGAGCTGATTGACAAGGCCAGGAAATACTTTAGCAACGGGGTCAAATCCTGCTGGCTGGTGATTCCAGGCCTGAGGAACGTCTACGTGTTCTCGGGTCCGACGGCTTATGAGATTTTCCGGGACGATGAAGTGTTGGTGGATTCCGCCCTAGGGGTAAAGCTCGAGCTCTCCCGGGTCTTTCGGTAAAGAGAAGCTGCCTCTGGATGCACCGACAAGCCTCTGGCTTTCTACCCCACTTTGGCTTCTGACTTGAATCCCAGCGCCCCTTTGCAATAAACTTTGACTCGGTATAACTTTAGGAGCAACCATGAAAGAAGCCGTAATTGTCAGTGCAGTTAGGAGCGCCGTGGGGCGCGGCAAGAGCGATGGTTCGTTGGCCTCGGTACACCCCATTGACCTCTCGGCAGCGGTCATGAAAGCAGCGGTCGAAAAGGTCGGGCTGAGCCCTGCCATTATCGAAGACGTGCAGTGGGGCTGCGCCATGCCCGAGGCCGGCCAGGGGTTGAATGTGGCCCGGCTCTCGCTGCTGCGTGCGGGCTTTCCAGTAGAAGTCTCCGCGGCGACCATCAACCGCTTCTGCTCCTCGGGACTGCAGAGCGTGGCCTATGCCGCACAGGCCATAATCTCGGGCATGAACGAGGTGGTGCTGGCCGGCGGGGTGGAGATGATGAGCCAGGTGCCCATGTCGGGCTTTCATACCCAGCTGCACCCCGAACTGACCGAGGCCTATATCGGGATGGGTTTCACCGCCGAGCGGGTGGCCCAGCGCTGGGGGGTAAGCCGTGCCGATCAGGACGCCTGGGCTTATAACAGCCACCAGAAGGCAGTCAAAGCACTGGAAAGCGGGGCCTTCGCTGGCCAGGTTGTGCCCATTCCGGTCAAAAAGGTGAGCTGGAAGGGCAGCAAGCGCACCGTGCAGGAGGCCCAGTTTGCCAGGGACGAGCTGCCACGCGCCGATACCAGCCTCGAGCGCCTGGGCAAGCTCAAGCCCGCCTTCAAGGAGGGTGGAAGCGTAACCGCCGGCAATGCCTCGCCTTACTCAGATGGGGCCGCCGCCCTGCTGCTGATGAGCAGCGACAAAGCCAGGGAGCTGGGTCTGAAGCCGCTGGCAAAATTCATCTCCTTCGCCACTGGAGGGGTTGACCCGGACATCATGGGGGTGGGCCCGATCAAAGCCGTGCCCAAGGCCCTGGTCAAAGCCGGCATCAAAATGGATGACCTGCAGCTGATCGAGTTCAACGAAGCCTTTGCTGCACAGGTACTGGCCGTAATGCGCGAGCTTCAGATGAACCCCGACAAGCTCAACGTCAACGGCGGGGCAATCGCCCTGGGGCACCCGCTGGGCGCAACCGGGGCCAAGCTCACCACCCAGCTGGTTCACGAACTTGGCCAGCGCGGGGGTGGGCTTGGCATGGTAACCATGTGCATCGGTGGCGGGATGGGAGCGGCTGGGGTATTCGAGGTGTATGCCGGGTAGTAAGTGACTCTGGTCCCTGGGCGCAGGTCTCATCCCATGGCGTTATACTGCTACCAATAGGGTGAGGTCGCAGGTCTAAGGTCTAAGGTCGAAAGTCTGTGACGGTCTCGCGTTTTGGCCTTCGACCTTTGTCTTCAGACCTTCGACCAGGCGCGTTGGCGCATGTGTGGTAGAGATGCGAAGGGGATTTGTGGCGTTTCTGGCGATCTGGCTGGCAGCCTGTGCCCCAGCCTATCTGGGCAGCACACCCCAGAACCCGTACAGCCTGCAGGACTTCCCCGTCTTTTCCAGTCCCGCCGGAGCGCCTCTTTATGGCCGGCAACGATACGAGGAACGGCGCTGGCGGGCCGTTGCTCTTGGGCCCAGCAGGTCATTTGGCTTTTCGATTACCCTCGAGCTTGGCTTTCCCCCCAGACCGCCGGTTCCATTCCCCGACGCAGTAGAGCGCTGCCGCTGGGCAGCCCAGCACGAGCAGCCTGCACCCCTGGTTCGCTTGGTGCTGATCGAGGCTCCTCCCGGTTTTGGGGTGGCGCTAAAAGAGGCCAGCTACCGGCTCCGCTGTGAGGGGCTCGAGCAAGACTCGCGGGGTTTTGAGGTGCTACGCTACACCACCTGGCTTCAGGTGCTCTATCGTTTCGAACTACCCGCAGTGCCGCCTGGCACCTACCGACTACGCTGGCAGCTTTGGGACGGTGAGCGGCTTCTGGCCGAGGAAGACCGTCGCTTTACTCTGACCGCTGGACGCTAGAACCAGTTTCCTGCTCTGAGTTGGCAGATGTTACCACCCAGTCTGGGAGCAGGGGCTGGCCGATTGACTACGGAGTAAATTCTGGCTAAACTTAGACCGGGTATAAGTTTGTAGCAGGTCTAACTT
>JBGFRI010000007.1:0-67651 GCA_041695225.1 Deinococcota bacterium | reverse complement strand
GTTAGGACTCTCCAGCTTCATCCTTCCTTGCAGATACGAGCTTGATGGCTCTGACAACCGTTCGGACTCTGGCTGGAGACTCCCGCACGGCGACCCACGCTTCGACACGGTCTGGTAGACCCTGGGCCAATCGGTCTGCCGTGCGGTGTCCCTATTTCAAGATACAAGGTCAAAAGCTATCGGCTATGGACTATTGACTATCGACTCATTGAATGTCGCAGGTCGAAGGCCGGAAGTAACTCCAGGGTCAAGGGTCGAGGGTCAAAAGCTAGTGGTAGGTCGAAGGTCGGAGGTCAAAAGCTATCGGCTATGGACTATTGACTATCGACTCATTGAATGTCGCGGGTCGCAGGTCGCTCTGCCGCCGGGTTGACGAAAGGACATGGCGAAAATTATCGTCTATTGAGCCTATTGCTCTGGGTCTTCGACTTCACCGGCGCCCGGAACGTCGGTTGATGCGGATTTTGCTATCAGAACATTTGGCGCCAGCAAACTTACTCAAAACAAGGCAGAATGCCCCGCCTACCTGCGTTCGCAGCTCGAGCCCGTCCAGCGGCCTCCCCTGGCCCGACACTCTTGTCGCAGGCTTTCCTCTGGGGCGCGCAACACCACCAGCACCAGCCCTGCCGGATAGCCGCCCGAACCCGCGCCTAGCCCCAGTTCAAGGCGGTTCAGGGTAAAGGTTTCGCGGGTGCTGGGCACCTGGATGCTGATATAGCCCCGACCATCCCAGATATAGACCACACTTCTGATGCTTTTACCGCCCGGCCGGTATGGCGGGTTGACCTGCAACCTGATCTGCAGGGGCTTCAAGAAGTTGGTAGCGCTGGAGGACAGCCGGTAAATTCCCACCACCTCGCGCTCGGGCAGGGTCTGGATAAAAAACACTTCGTCTTGAGGAGGGGAGGTGGGCACGGCCTGAAGGCGCTCGAGGCGGAAGCGTACCGATGCAGTTAGTGCACCGGAGGGCAGTATTACCTGAATGCCCGGTAGTCTTAGGGTGGCACCCTGCGAGTCAATTCGGCGCTCGACCACCCGAGGCGCCGCCGGCGGGCCTGACGACTGCGCGGTAGGCATTGAGGCAGACTCGAGCTGGGGCAGCTTTAGGCCGGCTCCAGGTCTGTCTTTACCAAAACCCAGCAGAGCCATTAGCCCAAGCAGCAGTACCAGCCAAATCATAGCCTCGTCCTTTTCCCTAACTTTAGCCTACTGCACCCGTACCTGAGAAAACCCCAAGCCCTTGGTTACGGCTTTGCCGGAATCGAGTAAGCGACTCGCCTAGGGGAAGCTGGCCAGCAGCCAACTGTTTGGAGCCGGCTGCTAAAAACCAGCCCTAGGCGCTGACTAATTTTCTGGCTTCGTCCAGGATAGCTTTTAGCGACCTGTCGTCCTGAGCCTCGCAGTAGAGGTGTAAAACAGGCTCGAGGTCGCAAGCCTTAAAGAGCAGCCAGCCGGCCTGACCAAAAAGCCACTTAATGCCATCCAGATGCTCGGTCCCGCTTACTTGCTGACCGGCAATGGCCTTTGGGGGGGTGCGTACCCGGGTCATGGCAACCCGGATCTGCTCCATGGTAGGGAGCTGCAACTGCACGCGATCATAGGCATGCCTGAAGCCCAGTTCGTTCTCGATCTCGGCCATTTGCTGTCCCAGGCTTTTGCCCGTTAGCGCCACCGATTCCAAAAGCAACAGGGCGTTAAATATTCCATCGCGTTCGGGGATGTGCCCCGTAACACCAATACCACCCGACTCGTCACCCCCAATCAAGACCCCACCGCGCAGCATCTCCTGGGCGATATGGTTGAAGCCGATGGGCGTCACCACCTGCTCCAGACCCAGGTGATGGGCTAGCCGGTCAATCAGGCTCGAGGTCGCAGCGGTCCTGACCACCCGGCCCCTGAGCCCTTTGCTGTGCAGGTGCTTTAGCATCACTGCGAAAATCTGATGGCTGCCAAAGTAGCCACCCCCGGACAGCACGGCCCCAATTCGGCCTGCATCGCCATCATTGATAGCCGCAAACGTTGGACCTTCTTCTGCCCTGAGCACGGTCATGATGCTGAACAGGTTCTGGGGAGCTGGCTCGGGGTTTACCCCATAAAACATGGGGTCGGGCACAGCGTGCAGTTCACGTAATTCCAGCTTTAATCCAGCGTGTCTGACAAACCCGGCCAGCCAGCCCGCACCCGCTCCACCCAGGCTGTCGTGATAGAGCACTCCGTCATACGCCCGAAGCGCATCCACATGCAACTGACTGGCTATGAACTCGTAGTAGGCCTTACGCAGATCAAAGCTGTGAATGACGGCTTCACCCCACTTTGGCTTGGCGCCCAGCTTTTGCTCCACCTCGGCAATCGTCTCCGGAGGGGCGTCTCCCCCGTAACTACCCTTGATGTTGACGCCCAGGAACTCGGGGGGGTGGTGGCCGGCGGTTATCATCAAGCCGCTGTCGGCCTGCAAATGCAAAACCGCAAAGGACAGCACCGGTGTGGGGATGTAAGACCTGGCCAGGTGGACTTCCAGCCCATTGGCTGCCAGCACCTCGGCGGCTCTACGGGCAAACTTAGCTGCCATAAAGCGGGTGTCGTAACCTACCACCACTTTCTTGCCCTGCCGGTCTAGCAGATGCTGGGCGTATGCCTGGGCCACGCGCCCTACGTTATCGAAGGTAAAGTGCTCGCCAATAATGGCGCGCCAGCCGTCGGTGCCAAACTTGATACCAGCCATAGATAGGATTCTATAATTACTCGTAACTACTCAAGAGGCAGGAGCCAGAATTCAGGAGTCAGAATGAAAAGGGACCCAGCCAGGCATTTTCAAGATTTGATTGTTTGGCAAAAAGCTCATCAATTTGTTTTATCATCTTATCGTCTTAGTGGTAGTTTCCCATCAAGAGAGACGTATGGCCTTACTTCCCAGTTGAGGAGAGGTGCCATTTCTATTCCGGCTAACATTGCGGAAGGCTTTAAGAAAAAGACAAAGCCCGATAAAGCCAAGTACATGAATATTGCACAAGCATCTCTTGAAGAATGTCGATACTATCTGATTCTGGCGAAAGATCTTGGTTATGGTGATACTTTACAGTTAATGCCCCTTCTTGAAGAAGTCAGCAAGTTACTGGAAGCCTATACTTCTTCGATTCTGGATTCTGGCTCCTGACTTCCGACTCCTAAGTAGTTACAATTACCGGCTATCTCATCTGTCATGCTCATAGACTGGATTTTATAGTTACCGGCTACTTCATCTACCATTCCCATACCTGGAACACTATACAGGGCAGCCCATAGGCTCGAGGCTGAATTCGCTGAATTGCACACCGGTCAACTGCCAGTCGAGTGTGAAAGGGCTTTGCCGCCTGGTTCACCTGGCTATTGCCGCTGGATGATACACTTTCGAGGTTCTATGTCCGACCTCTTATCCTCCCTCAACCCCTCCCAACAAGAGGCAGTCAAACACTTTGAGGGCCCGGCGCTGGTAGTGGCGGGCGCGGGATCGGGCAAGACCCGGACTGTGGTTCACCGGATAGCATATTTGTTGCGCGAGAGACAGGTATATCCTGCCGAGATACTGGCCGTGACTTTTACCAACAAAGCCGCCGGCGAGATGAAGGAGCGGCTGGAAAAAATGGTTGGGCGCTCGGCAAAGGACCTCTGGGTGTCTACCTTCCACTCGGCCTCGGTGCGGATTTTACGCAGCTATGGCGAGCTGGTGGGCCTGAAGCCTGGGTTTGTGATTTACGATGATGACGACCAGACTTCGCTCTTGAAAGAGATTCTCAAAGAGCTAAAGATCGAGGCCAAGCCCGGCCCTTTCCGGACCATGATCGACCGGATCAAAAACCGGGGCCATCAGGGGGTGCGCGTAGCGCATACTCGCTATGCGAGTAACCTAGGTCTGGTGGAGTTTATGCGCCAGGCCCCCGAGTTTGTCGGAGGGGTGCCCAAGGACATTGCTGCCGAGGTGTATCGCAAATACCAGAGTGGGCTGCGGATGCAGGGTGCGGTGGACTTTAACGACCTGCTACTCCTGACTGCGCAGTTGCTTGAACAGGAGCCCGGGGTGCTGAATAAGGTACGGCAGCGAGCACGCTTTATTCATGTGGACGAGTATCAGGACACCAACCCTGTGCAGTACGGCCTAACCCGGCTGCTGGCTGGCGACAAACCCAACCTGATGGTGGTCGGTGACCCCGACCAGAGTATCTATGGCTTTCGCAACGCCGATATCAGCAACATCCTCGATTTCAGCAAGGATTACCCTGGCGCGCGGGTGATCCGGCTTGAGGAAAACTACCGCTCAAGCCGTGCGATCCTCGCGGTGGCCAACGCTGTCATCGAGAAAAACGCCTTGCGCCTGGAGAAAATCTTACGTCCTACCAAAGCTGCGGGCGAGCCGGTGCGTCTGTACCGTGCGCCCAATGCCCGCGAGGAGGCTGCTTTTGTGGCGCGGGAAATCGTGAGGCTGGGGGCCTACCGAGATATCGCTGTGCTCTACCGTACCAACGCCCAGTCACGCTTGCTGGAAGAACACCTGCGGCGAGCCGGTGTACCGGTGCGGCTGGTAGGAGCAGTGGGGTTTTTTGAGCGCCGGGAGATCAAGGATTTGCTGGCTTATGGGCGGGTGGCCGTCAACCCCGCTGACTCCATAAGCCTGCGCCGCATCGTCAATACCCCCCCAAGGGGCATTGGGGCAACAACCGTAGCCAGGCTGCTCGAGCATGCCCAGAAGACAGGAGGTACCGTGCTCGATGCCTTTCGTGCAGCCGAACAGATAATAAGCAGACCCCAGCAAGTACAGGCCTTTGTCAGGCTGCTAGACGAGCTGATGGGGGCTGCCTTCGAGTCGGGCCCAGCAGCGTTTTTTGAGCGCGTGCTGGATGAAACCGGTTTCCGACCCTCGCTCAAACAAGAGCCGGACGGCGAGGACCGCCTGCAGAACGTGGAAGAACTGCTGCGGGCGGCGCGTGACTGGGAGCAAGAAGAAGGCGGCTCCCTTTCCGATTTCCTGGACGCGGTGGCCCTGACGGCCAGGGCAGAAGAGCCCCAGGGTGAGGCGCCGCAAGAAGCCGTCACCCTGATGACCCTGCACAATGCCAAGGGGCTCGAGTTCGGCACGGTATTCCTGGTGGGCCTGGAAGAAAACCTGCTGCCCCACCGCAACAGCCAGAGCCGCCTGGAAGACCTGGAAGAAGAGCGCCGGCTCTTATATGTCGGCATTACCCGCGCCCAGGACAGCCTTTACCTCTCCTACGCCGAAGAGCGAGAAGTTTTCGGCAAGCGTGAGTACACTCGCCCGAGCCGCTTTCTGGAAGACATTTCCCCAGAGCTGCTTACGCAGGTCGGGGCGTTTGCCAGTGCAGCGCCGGTAATCTCTGCTGTCCGCGCCCAACCCGGGCCCCCAGTCCAGCTCTCTGAGTTCAAAGGGGGAGAAAGGGTTGAGCACCCCAGGTTTGGCCACGGTACGGTAGTGGCTGCTCTGGGCGGCGAGGTTACGGTGGTCTTTCCTGGCCAGGGCCTGAAAAGGCTGGCGGTGAAATTTGCCGGGCTAAGGCGAGTAGACGGATGAAGGCTGTCTAAGCGGCTCTTTAGACTTCCCTGGTCCAGACTGCACTTTGTCTAGTAGGGTATGCGTATGAAAAGACTTCTTCGGCGATGGGGAGCAGTGTTTGTACTGGCATCGAGTATGGCTTTTGCTAGCGGAGCCGATATTGGCTTTTCGGCGCGCAGCGGCCCCAACGGCAGCTTCATGGGTCACGTAGGAGTGTATCTGGATCTCTTCCCCGTAGATTTCCGTTCCCAGCTGGTGATTGGCTCTCCAGGGGGTGTGTACCTGAGTGGCGAGGTGGTGTATCCCTTGCCAGTGTTTTTGCTGGTTCGGCCTTATCTGGCCGGGGGAGTGGCGGTGGGCATCGCCGGTTATACCGCTCAAAATGAGCTGCGTTTGCGCTTTGGTGAGCGCTTTTATGCCATTTTCTCGGCCGGGGTGCAGTTTCCTGAACGGGGCTACCGCCCCTATATCGAGCTCAGCCAGGTGATTGGCCCACAAAGCTTCCAGCGTTTTACGGTGGGCTTTATTGTGCAGGGGTTCTGACTGGAACGGTGGCCACGTTACAGCTTTGCGAGGTTACGGCTTTGCCGGAATCGCGTAAGCGACTCGCCTACGGAATCGCGTAAGCGACTCGCCTATGCTAACCTTAAGCCGGTAGCGGGCGCCTGACCCCAGATGGTGGCAGGTGCTGGTTACCTATTAAATCCCAGCAATTTGCAGTGTATTGTCGGCGGGCGTTGTAGATTAGGGGCGATGCGTTCTGGTGAGTACTCCACGACCCGCCCGCTGGCAGTTTTGCACCAGGGCCAGAGCCGTTGGTATAAGCCCCTTCTGGCGGTCTCGCTGCGCCACAATTTGCCGCTGTTTGTCTACCCCTGTCAGCCGGGCATCAACCTCGAGGTTGCGCTCGCTGCGCTACAGCCTTTGAACCTGCAAGGAGCAGTGCTGGAAGACCCGGGCCTGCAAGCCCTTGCTCTGGATGCGGTACAGAACCTCGAGACCGAGGCCTTTCAAGCCCGGCGGGTTGACCTGGTGCTGCCCGAACCGGCGGGAACCAGGGGCTACTACCTCGAGCCCATCGCTCTGGCCAGCCTGATTCGCCGCTATGCATTTGGCGACAGGGCACTCTGGCTTGGGCCCATCCGCCCCGAGCTGGCTCAGGGACTACGCAGCCTGACCAAGGTCTCGGTACTGACCCGGAGCTTCCCCGAAGGCGAAAGTTTTCTAGAACTCCTGCCCATCCCCCAGCGGGGCGTGGTGGCGGTTACCGAGGCCCAGGCCGCGGTAGTAGCCCGCCAGGCCGACCTTATTCTGTACTCAGGTGGAAACCTGCCGCTCACTCTGCTCCAGCCCTACCACAGGGTTATTGCGCTCAAACCGCTGCCGCCTGAGGCCATGCGCCAGATTAGCGGGCTCGTCGCACCAGAGGAGTTCCAGAAATTTCACCTGGCGGCCTTGCTGGAACCTCTGGGCTTCGCCTTACCCCCCGAGACCTTTACCGTCTAAGTAGCTTATAGCCGATAGCCGATAGCTTATAGCCAAAAGACAATGCGGCTAGCTATCAGCTATTAGCTATAGACTATTATCAGCAAGTTTAGGCTATTAGCAGCAGGCGAGACCGTCGCAGACCTTCGACCTTGTATACCCGGCCTGTTTGTCAGCCCGAAAAACATCGCTATACGCAGCACTTGGTTACGCCGATAGGGGACAGCTAGTAGCTGGGAGTAGTGACAGCCAGGCGCAAAAACTCAACGCTACATAGTCAGTGGCGTGTGGTCCTGAACCTTTGATTCACGACAGGCTCGGCTCCGCGAGGCTGGGCTCTTGGTCCCAGGCAGATTTTGATTTGCGACCTGAGACGTTTGACAGTGTATCAACATTGTTACCACGGTCTGCGTAGCAGGGCCTCTGGCTTAGCGCCTGGCGAATCAACGCTCCTCCAGGACACCCTGCCGTAGCAGGGAGGACACAATCGGCTCGCCCACGCGCAACAGGGCGTAGCTGCCCAGCCTGCGGGCGGTGGTTCTAAGGCGCAGGAGATGCTTTTCCAGCGTTTCTAGGTAGCCCTGGATCTCGGCCTGGCCTGCCTCCATCCGGCTGCCTACCTCTACATCGTGTAGGAGGGCTTCGGTAAACCGGGGTGAAAGCTCCTCCGGGGCCATTATCTGCACTAGCACCACGCGCCGCAATTTTTGCAGGAGGCGCGACCAGTCCAGCTCGTCCAGGCCATCGGTAACGAGTACCGTAACTCCTTTGGGCCGGGGGAGGGTGAAGAGCGCCGAAGGCCCCTGCTCTATCGGGCGAGGCTGCACGCGATAACGGCCTCCGCCCCACTCATAGGCCCCTTCCGACCTGGCAGACTCGGCCAAAGTGCGCAACACTCTTTGGGCATAGACCTCTTTGCCCAACAGCTTCATGCTGGGTGAGCCATCCAGGAAAAAGGTGAAGCGGGCCGGGGCCTCGGTCTGGAAGATGCGAGTGTAGAGCCGGCCCGTGCGAGCGTAGGCCCGCCAATCAATAAAGCGAGGCTCGTCTCCCTGGGTATAACCCCTCAGCTCGTAGAACTCCATCCCCCGTCCCGGTATGGCCTGGCTACGCTCGCCCGCAAAGGGCTGGGTGGGGCGGGTGCGGATACGGTAGCGGGTCATGAGGGGTGTTCGTGGTGGCTGACTCTTATAAGCCTAACGCCCAGACTTCTTGCCGGCCAGGACGCCAAAGGGCGGCTGGCCTAACCGCCTCAAGAGCCTTGGCATCACGATCAGTTCTTTGTTTTGCAGCCACACGGCATCCAGCAAGGCTTGCGCTAGCTGGCCGGAATTGGTGTAGCGGCGCAGCGGTACGCGAATGGGATCCCGCGCGGCTCCCACCAAGACAATCTGCATACCTCCTCCCAACAGATCACGCAGGCCATCCACGGCTTCAATCTGGTCTAAGGAATGCTCCTCCCAACGACCAAAACTGCGGATGCGCAGCCGCTGGGGGGAGACCTCGAGGCCACTCAACCAGCCCTCGTCCACACCTAGAAAAGCCATAAACAACCCCAGCAGTCCAAACAAAACTGCCGACCATACTGGCTGTGTACCCTGCAACCAGGCCGCCACAGAAAGGGCAGCAAGTCCTAACCCCATGCCTATCAGCCCAAAAGCCAGCAGATGGGTCTGGAGGCTGCGCTGGGACTGGATGCTTTGCAAGGCCATGGCTGCTAGTGTAAGGACTTGGCTGAACATCTACAAGAGTTGCCCATCCGTCCCGAAGGACTCCGGAGCATGAAGCGGGGGCTGACGCTTCATACAAAAATGTCGCAGGTCGAAGGTCGAAGGTCAAAAGCTACCGGCTATCAGCTATTAGCTATCGGCCATGGTCTCGGCTAGCAGGTCAAAACCTATTAGCTATGGGCTATCGGCTATGGACTATTGACTATCGACTCGTTGAATGACGCAGGTCGCAGGTCGCAAGCCAAAGAGACCTGAGACCTGAGACTTGAGACATGAGACGCTTCATAAAAGTGTTCACTTGCCCACGCAAAAATTGCGAAAGACCCGGTCAATCACCTCTTCGGATACATCTTTTCCCACAATCTCGGCCAATGCGCCCAGGGCGGATTCAATCGAGACCCCGGCCAGGTCTTCGGGGGCGTTTAAGGCTTCGGTTAAATGGGCTTCGGCGCGGCGCAAAGCTTCGACATGGCGCTCGTTGCTGATCCAGACCTCGCCCTCGGGGGCCTCGCCTAAGAGCCGGCTGCGAATTTGCTGGCGCAAGGCCTCGAGGCCGTGGCCGGTCAGGCTCGAGACCGCGACAAACGCGCCATCCGCCCATATGGCGGGCAGATCGGCCTTGGTCGCAACCTGCAAGGTGCGCTCCCAGGGTAGGGCGGGTGGGGCGGTTTTGGGCTGGCTCTGGTCGGCCAGATACACGACCAGATCGGCCTCCTGGGCAATCTGCATGGCCCGCTCCACCCCGCTTTTCTCAATGAGATCGTCGGTTTCTCGCAGGCCGGCGGTATCCACCGCCACGATGGGTACGCCAGCAATTTCTAAGGGGGCTTCCAGGTAGTCGCGGGTGGTGCCAGGAACGGGCGTAACAATGGCCCGTTCGTAGCCCAGCAGCGCATTTAGCAGGCTGGATTTGCCCGCATTTGGGGCGCCTACCAGCGCGATGCGGGCCCCTTTCTGGGCGATGCGACCGGCGGGGGCGGTGGCAAGCAGGTGCTGGATCTGCTGCAAAACGGGCTTCAGGGTTTCTTGAATCTGGGCGGGCTCCACCCCTTCCTCGGGGTAGTCGAGCCAGGCCTGGATGTGCGCCAGCAGGTTGAATAGCCGCTCCGACAGGTGTTGAATTTTCTGCGACAGACCGGCACTCAGGCCCCGCAGGGCCTGGCGCCGGGCGGCCTCCGACTCCGATTCCACCAGGTGCAGCACCGACTCGGCCTGGGCCAGGTCCATCTTGCCGTTCAGAAAGGCCCGCAGCGTAAACTCGCCAGGCTGGGCCGGGCGGGCGCCCTGCTCGAACAGGGTTTGCAGCACCTTGCGCAACACCGCCGGCGAACCGTGGGTATGCAGTTCGGCGCTCTCCTGTCCGGTATAGGAATGGGGTCTGCGAAATACCAGCAGCAGGGCTTCGTCTAGAATTTCGCCGGTGGCCGGGTTGCAGATTTTCCCATAGGTGAACCGCCCGCCGGCCAGCCTGCCGGGATTCTTGCCAGACCAGAGCCTGCCGACCAGCCCCAGGCTGCCCTCCCCCGAAACCCGCACCACCCCCACCGCGCCTCTGCCGGGAGGGGTAGCGATAGCGGCTATGATGTCGTGCAACGATGGTAAGCCCACAAGGTTTTAGTCTATCTGGCCCAGAACCCAGCCAATGAGGGTCAGGGCAGTTTTTGCTGTGGCCCACTGCCAAAGAGCTGGCTGATTAGCTCAAAACCGTCCATCCGTCCTGAGGGACCCCGGAGCAAGAAGCAGAGTACCCGGTATAGATTGGGCGACGGAATGGCCGAGGCTTGTCCTGAGCGCAGTCGAAGGGATGGGGGTGATTAATCCATACACTCGATGACGGAGTGCCCCAAGATGCGGATCATTGATCCATACTCCGGCGTGACAGCGGTGCCGAGGTCGGTTTGGTCCTGGTGCTGCGAACCCGCAGGCTACAAGGGCCTGAGCCCGATGACTTCGGCCGGCCGAACAAGTCGAAGGCCATGTCCGGCGGCTTTATGACCAAGGCTACCAGGTCGAACTCAGGCATCTGGCCTGACGTTTCATAGAAGGGTGGGTGTCCTGGTAATTTATGAATACTCTCTAGACCTGCGACCTGAGACTTGAGACCTACGACATTCCCCCGTACCATCTGGACACCATGACTATCCATCAGTTGGGCTTGCTGGGGCTATAACGGCTGTTGAGGGCCTGGGCCAGCAGCAAAGCGGCGTGTTTGTCGAGAAAGCGGTTGCCACTGCCACACTTGGGCGATAGGATGCAGCGAGGACAACCCCCCTCGCAGGGGCAGCCCTGCAACAGATCGCGGGCAGCCGCTACCCAACGGGGGAACTGCCGCGCAGCTGCTAAAGCATACCCTACCCCACCGGGGTAGCCGTCGTAGATAAAGATGGTCGGGCCTCCTCCCGAGGCCAGCGGCCTTGGGTAGAAGGGATAGGAGACCCCCCCGATATCCTGTCGCTCGGCCAGCACAAACAGCGGCAGTAAGCCAATCATGGTGTGCTCGAGGGCGTGGATGGCCGAAGGAACCAGGGCCTCGGTCAGCAAGGGCTGGTCGGGCCAGCGCAGCCCTACGCGGCTGCCTTCTGGCTGGGTCGGCGGGACTATCTGGCCCTCACATGGGTGGAACCAGACCGCCTCGGTCTGGAAAGTCAGCTCCGGCATCGAGAGCGCCACCTCCTCCAGTACGGTCTCGCTCATAAAGCGCTTTTTCACATAGCCCGTAACCCGTTCCCGCAGTATCACCGGCCCCGCCCAGATACCGCTCAGGATTTCGTCCCCCTGCAACACCTCTATCTCGGTCTCGGCCCTGGGCTGGGTGTAGTAGTCCTCGAGGCCCGGCAAGAGTACAATTTCGCGCTTCTGGGGGTCTAGGTTTCGCACCAGATAGCTCTCGCCCTGGTGCAGGTAAACCGCTCCAGGGTGGGCCTCCCAGTGGGCCTGCCGCTCGTCCAGGGTGCCCAGCAGCTTACCGGCGCTGTCGCGCAAGCTAAAGGAATGGCCCCGCCCGCGCAGAATCAGATCCCGGTGGGGGCTCTGCTTGGGCGAATAAAGCCTCCCGCATTTCTCGACTAGCGGGGGTCGGATGTTAAGCCAGGGCCGGTAAAAGGGGTCCAGAGCCGAAGACTTGTCTTCCGTCACCTGACCCAGGGCCCCGGGCTGGGGGTGAATTCCCGAAGGCAGTGCAATGGGCAGTTCCCGCGCCGCGCAGTGAGCGTGCAGGGGATACAGGACCGGGTTGTCAGGGTCGGCAACGGCCGCTTCGGGAGGACTGGCCAGCAGCAGCTCGGGGCGTTGTTCGAAATAGGCGTCCAGGGGGTCTTCGCGGGGTATCCACAACACCAGCGCCCGCTGCTCACCGCGGCCAGCCCGTCCGGCCCGTTGCCAGAACGAGCTAACCGAACCCGGATAGCCCAACAAAATTACCACGTCCAGGCCGCCAATATCCACCCCCAGTTCCAGGGCGCTGGTGCTCACCAGAACCCGCACCGCGCCTTCCTGCAAGGCCTGCTCCAGCTTTCTTCGCTCTGGGGCTGTATAGCCTGCACGGTAGGGCCGTACTCGTTCGTCGGCGGCGTAGCGGGCTACCAGCTCGGCAGTTCTGCGGGCATTGGTAAAAATTATGCTTCGCAAACCTTGCTCGGCAGCGTGTCGGGCCAGCAGTGCGGCCTCGAGGTTGGCGCTGCGGCGCTGGCTGCCTTCCTTATTGAGGGCTTTGGGTATCCAGACGCCAAACTCCCGCTCGGCTCGCGAAGGATGGGCTGTTATCTGATGGAAACAGAGCCCGGTCAGGCTCTTGGCATGTTCGGCGGGATTGGCGATAGTGGCGCTGGCCGCGATCACTTGAGGGCTGGCCCCATAATGCCAGGCCAGGCGCAAGAGCCGTTGCAGGATCAGGGCTACGTGGGCGCCAAACACCCCCCGATAGGCGTGAAGTTCGTCCACTACAAGGTATCGCAGTCTGGACAAAAACCCCGCCCAGTCGGCGTGGCGCTGCAACACTCCGAAATGCAGCATATCGGGATTGGTCAGTAGCGCCTGACCTTTCTCGCGGGCTTTTTTTCGCTTTTGACCAGAGGTATCCCCGTCATATGCATAGATCCTTTCCTCTAGCTTTAGCTGCTTACCCATCCGTTGCAAACGTCCTAACTGGTCGTGGGCCAGGGCCTTGGTGGGATAGAGCAGCATGGCGGTCTGCCCCTTTCGCACAGCACTGAGCACCGGTGCCTGAAACACCAGGCTCTTGCCCGAGGCCGTCGAGGCCGCCAGCACCAGATGCTGGCCGCTTTGCAGCTGCTCGAACGCCTCGGCCTGATAGCTATAAGGCACCACCCCCAGAGCCATTAGAACCTCGGCAAAGTCACCCTGGTAACTGACATTCTTTGGGGATTGCGAGGGCAGCACCTTTACAAAACTGAGCTGACCTGCGTAGCCATCCAGATCGCGCAGCCACTCGGAAAAGGAGTTGTAGGGTGACAGTTCTTGCGGCAACACCTGGGCTCTCTTGATTCTAAGTATGGTGCAGATAGCTAACCAGAGCTATAGGCGCCGGGCCTGGGCTCACGCACCTGGGCCATCCAAAATATGGGTATTAGCACCAGTAACGCGCCAAAATACCCTAGAACACGCAGGCCAGACCCTTCCACCAGAAGTCCTCCAAGGATGGGCAGGGCCATGCCTGCTGCGTTTGACCAGAGCTCGAGTACCCCAATGGCCTGCCCCCGCCTGGTAGGTGGGGTGAGATCTGCCACCACGGTGTTAGAACCCAGAAAGGCCCCCGACCAGCCCAGCCCCACCAGAAAAGTTCCGAAGGTAATTATCCAGTATCCATCGCCTAACCCCACCAGCAATGCTCCCAGTCCTGCCACTACCAGCCCCGCCATGATCACCGGCTTGCGCCCGATGCGGTCGGCCAGCCGCCCAATGGGCCAGGAAAAGGCAAACATTCCCATGGCGTGCAGCGCCACCGAGAAGGAAATCTGTGCAAGGCTACAGTCCAGCGCTTTCAGGGCCAGGGCGGTCATGGCCATCATCATGACCATCTGCCCTTGCACCACAACTGCCGATAGAATGGCTGCTACCCGCACCAAGCCCAGGTCGCCCTGTACAGACTCAGGGTGACTGGAGCCGGGGCTGTCCAGCGCCCAGGCAGGATAGTACCGCTCGGGCTTCAGGGCAATCTGTTTTGGGTCTGGCCTGATGCTCCTCACCAGCAAAAAACACGGCAAAACCAGGGCCGGAACCAGCAGCCAGGCCAGCGCAATCTCGTTGATACCCAGGCGATTCCCCAACTTTTCGGCCAGCCAGACCAGCACAGGAGATATGCCGGAACCAAACAGCGAGCCCATTGCCACCAGACTGAGACCCTCGGCGCGTCGGCTGGGGGGATACATGTCGGCAGCAGCAACCCGCATCTGCTGCACGGCCCCCACCCCGCTGCCAAAAATTAGCGCCCCCACACAAAATAGGGCAAATGACCCCAGCATGGTTGCCATGCCGATAACCAGGGCCCCCACCAGCGCCAACCACAGCCCCAGATACAGCCCAGCCTTGCGCCCGCGCTGGTCGCTAAATCTCCCCACAAAATAGGCGGTCATGACTCTGGACAAAGCCATGATGCTGGTCGCTGCACCGGCAAAAGCAGCACTACCCAGCAACATCACCACCTGAATGGCCCCGAGGGTAGGCACCAGCTGCATACCTGCACCGTTAATGGCCTGTGTGGTTGCCAGCAGCCAGGTATTTTTCTTGACCAGGAGTGGAATAGGAACCTCGGGCCGAAGTTGCGTGCTGGGCTGTACCGACACACCAGCAGTATACGCCTGGCCTGCCGGGCCCGATGATTTCTGCAGAAGGCGGCAAACACTCTAGCGGGTGAATCCTGCTAGACTTGGGGAGTGGAAGCTAAACCCAAAAGACTTTCCCCTGCTGTGCAATTGGGTTTTGTGGGGCTAATTGTGGTGGGTTTAATCGCTCTGGCCCTTTTTGCCTGGCCGGCCCCACCGCAGACCGGGGATCTACCGCAGACCCAGCTGGTCAGACTGGACGGTACGCCCAGGCTGTTACAAAGCGGCAGGCCCACTGTGCTTACCGTCTGGGTAACCTGGTGTGTCTATTGTCAGCGGCAGCTGCCCCAGTTTGAGGAGATAGCCCGTCAGCGTTCGGATGTGTACTTTGCTTTTGTTAACGATGGAGAGCCTGCCGCATTGGTACGGCGGTTTTATGATGCCTGGTACTACCATACTGCGGTGATGTACCAGGATGCCCAGCGCGAGGTGTCCAGGGCTTTGCGCGTCAGGGGTTATCCGGCTAACTTTTTTTATAACTCCAGGGGTCAGCTGGTTGGCGAGGTGCGGGGCTACATGAGTCCAGAGCAGCTTCTGGCGGCACTGGCGCGGCTCGAGTAGAACCACCTGTCTGCCAGCATGTTTTTTAGAACTGCGCTCTTGTCGCTGTAGGAGTTGGGTTATCGTTCCTCCACCAGTAGCTGGCTCTTTGGGCTTCGGTGTGGGTTGGACGTTTGCCCGGAGCACGTTGGCTAATAGCTCATAGCTTGTAGCGGATAGCTAAAAGCCGTTGTTGCTATCAGCCATCAGCTATCGGCCATCAGCTTCTATGGGGAGAGGGAGAACAAATAGCCAGCCTTGATACGGTATTGGTAGACAGCAGGATAGAGTAGGCCCTTTCAGGCTCGGCCATACTACTGTCCTGTCCATACAGCTTTCCAGAAGAGCCCAATCGCTTAGGCTGCCTGAGACTACAAGACCTGATCAAGCCCAGACTGGCGCGAGGCTCTTCGAGTTTGAAAGGTTGAATGCAAGGGGGCGATGCCTTTCTTGCAGAGCTAAACAGCGTCGCAAGTATACGTGGCATCCAGGCCCCAGGCCACCGACACCGCAGGATTACTTTAGCGGCACCAACCAGGGTTGGCCCCGCCGAACCACAGGTCTCATCATTAGCATTCGACCGGTACAAGATCTTGACGACGCCTGGGAGCAGCAATATGCTTTAAGCCATCACCAGGGGTGCCTTTATGGCTGAGAGGGCAGCAGCCCAACCCTCGCAAACCTGACCCAGGTAATGCTGGCGTAGGGAGCGTGATCAAAGAGAGCGGCGGGCACTGGCCTCCTTTGGTGAGAAAGGAGGCTTTTTTGATGGAGGTTAGAAAGGCAACGCCGCCTGTTGCCCTGAGCATTGCCGGCTCGGACTCTGGGGGTGGGGCTGGCATCCAGGCCGATCTCAAGACCTTTGCGGCGCATGGGGTCTTTGGCACCAGTGTCATTACCCTGGTCACGGCGCAAAACACCTGCCGGGTGAGCCACCTCGAGCTTTTAAAACCCGAGCTGGTGGTGGCCCAGCTAAAGCGGGTGCTGGAAGATTTTCCAGTAAAAGCCGCCAAGACCGGCGCCCTTGGTAATGCCGCGATAATTAGCGCACTGGCCAGGGCGCTCAGAGGGAGGGCCTTACCGCTGGTGATTGACCCGGTAATGGTGGCCAAGAGTGGCGACCTGTTGCTGGAGCCAGAGGCCATTACCGTGTTGCGAGAGGAGCTTTTGCCACTGGCGACGCTACTTACCCCCAATGCCCGCGAGGCCGAGCAGCTTTTTGGGCTTGAACCAGGCCAGATCAGGACTACTGACGACCTGGAGCGTCTGGCAAAACGCTCCTTCAACGTTCCCGTTCTGCTCAAAGGGGGGCACCTCGAGGGTCCCCAGTCCACCGACTACCTGGTGGTGGGTGGACAGACGGAGGCGCTTAGCTACCCGCGCATTGAGACCCGGCACCTGCACGGCACCGGCTGCACCCTCTCGGCGGCCATAACCGCCAGGCTGGCCCGGGGAGAAACGCTGCAGGCTGCCGTCAAAAGTGCGCGGAGCTACCTGCAAGCCGCCATCGAGCAGGCCCCGGGGCTGGGTGAGGGGCACGGGCCACTGGAGTTTTTCCCCCGTTTCCAGACCGATGGGGCAACCAGCGACATCGCGGGTCTGCAAGCTCATAGGAGTGGGCCATGCTAGGCCGGGTCTCATTTATCATAGCGGCGCAACCTGAACTGGGGCCTCAATAGACTGGGCGACGGAGTGGCCGAGGATGGGGGTGATTAATCCATGAATCAGCCAGTGGACTACTCCTTGTACGTCATTACCGACCGGCGTACTGCTGGCGGGCGCTCGCTGGTTGAAGTGGTGCAAGCAGCAATCAGGGGCGGCGCCACCGTGATCCAGCTGCGTCTTAAGGAGTCCAGCACCCGCGAGATGCTTAGCCTCGGGCGCCAGCTACACGAGCTCACGCGCCGGGCCGGCCTGCCGCTCATTGTGGACGACCGGGTTGATGTGGCTCTGGCCCTTCAGGCCGAGGGGGTTCACCTTGGGCAGGAGGACATGCCTGCCGAGGTGGCCCGCAGGCTGATCGGCCCGGACCGCATCCTGGGGGTCTCGGCGCGCAGCGTGCCCGAGGCCAAAGAAGCCGAGGCAGCAGGCGCCGATTACCTGGGCGTGGGGGATATCTTCGGCACCACCTCCAAGCCCGACGCCGGAGCGCCCATTGGCCTCGAGCGTTTTGCTGAAATTGTCTCTAGCGTCTCGATCCCGGTGGTAGGCATCGGCGGGATCACGCTGGGGAACGCCGCTCTGGTGATGCAGTCGGGCGCTGCTGGGGTGGCGGTTATCTCGGCGGTGATCGGCGCCCCAGACCCCGAGGCAGCCGCCCGGCGGCTGCGCCAGATCACCCTTACAGGAGGTCGTAATGAATGAAATCAGCCATCGCGCGGCTGAGGCTTTCGCAAGGCTGCGCCAGGAGAGGCCTCTGCTGCACCACATTACAAACTACGTGGTGATGAACGACACCGCCAACCTGACCCTGCACCTGGGCGCCCTGCCGGTGATGGCCCACGCACGCGAAGAGGTGGGGGAGATGGTTGGCCTGGCCAGCGCACTGGTGCTCAACCCCGGCACACTTGACCCAGACTGGGTCGAGGCCATGCTGGTTGCCGGCCAGGCTGCCAACAGGCGCAACATTCCCATCGTGCTCGATCCGGTCGGAGCAGGCGCTACCAGCTTCCGCACTACCACCAGCCACAGGCTGCTGCGAGAGCTAAAGATCGCTGTGGTGCGAGGCAACGCCGGCGAGATTGGCGCGCTGGCGGGCGCTGGCGGCGAGGTGAAGGGCGTCGAGAGCGTGGGCGGCCCCGCAGATCTGATTGGGGTAGCGCAGCAGGCGGCCAGGGCCTGGGGGAGTGTGGTTGCCATTACCGGCAGGCGCGACATTGTCTCCGACGGAGAGCGGGTGCTGGCGGTGGATAACGGCCACCACTGGCTTACTACCCTGACCGGCACTGGCTGTATGGCCACCACGGCAGTGGCTGCTTTTGCGGCGGTAGAAAAGGACCCGTTGCTGGCGACAGCTTTTGGGCTGGCCGCTTTTGGTCTGGCCGCCGAGCTGGCCGCCAGCCAGGCCAGGGGCCCAGCCAGTTTCAAGCTGGCGCTCTTTGACCAGCTTTATCATCTGACCCCCGAGCAGCTTTTGCAGGGGGCGCAGATCAGCAGGGCAGGGGAGCCTTAGGTGCGCCTTAGCGACCTGGGAGAATTCCCGCTCATCGAGCGTCTGGCCCGCATAGTGGGTAGCCCGCATCCGGGCGTGGTGGTTGGCATTGGCGACGACACCGCAGTGCTGCAGGGCCCGGGGGAAGAGCTACTGCTGGCCACGGTTGACGCCCAGGTAGAGACGGTGCACTTCCTGCGGGAGGCCATCACCCCGCAGCAGCTTGGTCGGCGCTCCCTGGCCGTGAACCTTAGCGACATTGCGGCCATGGGCGGCCGCCCAACGGCGGCGCTGGTCTCGCTGGTGGTGCCTCTCAACACCGAGGTGGACTGGCTTGTTCAACTCTACCAGGGCCTGCACCAGGAGGCCAGCCGCTGGGGGGTGGCAGTGGTCGGGGGCAACATGGCCAGGGCCCCACAGCACACCGTAATTGATCTCTGCCTGCTGGGCCGAGTAGCGCCTGACCAGGTGCTATTGCGCTCAGGGGCGCGCCCAGGCGACCTGGTCCTGGTTACCGGAACCCTCGGCGAGGCGGCGGCGGGCCTGCGTCTGGTAAAGCGCCCTGGGCTAAAGTGTTTGGCCCGCGAGGCGCTGCTGGAGCGCCTTTTCACCCCCACGCCCCGCCTGCGGGAGGCTGCCATAATCGCCCAGAGCAGGCAGGCCACGGCGATGATTGACCTGAGCGACGGTCTCTCGAGCGATCTCTTGCATATCTGCCAGCAGAGCGCAGTTGGCGTGCACATCTTTTCCGAGCGGCTGCCGGTCTCGGCGGCGGTGCAGGAGGTGGCCCGCAAGTGTGATGAAACTGCGCTGGACCTGGCGCTTTCGGGCGGTGAAGATTTCGAGCTCTGTTTTACCGCGCCCGAGGGCGCTGCCGAGGAACTGGCCAGGGCCATTCACAGCCAGACCGGCACGCCAGTGAGCATTATCGGCGAGGTTTTGCCAGAGTCCGCCGGGCGCAGCCTCAGGCTGCCCGAAGGCCAGGAAACGGCGCTTCAGGCCAGGGGCTGGGAGCATTTCAGGGAAGACCAGCGATCAGGAAAAGGTTTTTAGGAGGAAATGAATGGGGCTTTCAGCTAAACTCTGGCAGTCTAATCGAGACCTGGCTCTGGCCAGCCTGCACTCTGCGTTTGTCCGTGGGCTGACCGATGGCTCTTTGCCGCGCGAGCGTTTTGCTTTTTACCTTGGTCAGGACGCCTTTTTCCTCGAGGCTTTCGCCCGCGCCTACAGCATTGCAGCGGGCCGAGCACCCGATCACGAGGGGTTTGGTGAGTTTCACCTGCTGGCCGGAGGGGTGCTGGAGGAGCTCAAACTTCACCAGCAGTACGCCGCGACCTGGGGGGTAGATCTGCAAGCCAGCCAGCCCGGCCCGGCAACCCGCCGCTACACCGACTTCTTGCTGGCCACGGCCTGGCAGCACCCGGTCGGTCTTACCGCTGCCGCCATGACTCCCTGTATGCGGCTTTATGCCTTTATCGGACAGGAACTGGCCAGGGGCGGCATCCCGGAGCACACCTATGCCAACTGGATTCGCACCTATAGCGCACCAGAGTTCGAGGCGCTGGCCCTAAGGCTCGAGCAACTGGTAGACCGCTACGCCGAAGACACGCCCCTGGCCCGCGATTACTACCGCTACGCGCTGGAGTGCGAGCGGGACTTTTTTAATGCGGCCCTGGCAGAGTAACTTTACCGTCTCGGATACTTATCGGGCATTCGCTGCGGCCCCCTTGGCAGACCATACCGCCCATCCAGCCGGCAGACATCCGCGACAGGCAAGCCCGCACACCTGGCGTTGGCTGGCGGGCCCTGTATTGCGGCTCTGACCGATGCTTAAAATTCCAAACCTGCGAACAATTCTGCACTGCACCAGGCGGTAGTCTTTCACTATGCCAGGAGTGCTGTCTGGAAGGCAGGCTTATTTTTCGCCGGAGTTGCTTGACTATTTGATTGAGCTCCGCTACAACAACCACCGGGCCTGGTTTATGGCCAACAAACAGCGCTACGAGAAGGTGGTGCGCCGGCCGTTTTTGCGTTTTATTGAGGAGTTTGCCCCCCGCCTAAAGCATATTAGCCCTGACTATCTTGCCAGCCCGCGTAGCCTTTTCCGCATCAACCGCGACACCCGCCTCAGCGCCAGTAAAGCGCCCTACAAGACCCACGCTGCCGCGCAGTTTCGCCACCGGCTGGGGCAGAATGTGCACCTGCCTGGGTTTTATGTCCACCTCGAGCCCGATAACTGTTTTGTAGGCGCCGGAATGTGGAGGCCCGAGGCAGAGAGCCTCCGGAGGGTACGCCGAGCCATTGGACGACAGGATTATCGCTGGACTGAGCTACGCCAGGCGCTAAAACTTGATGATGAAGGCAAACTCTCCCGTCCTCCGAGGGGGTTTGGGGCCGACCATCCCTTGATTGAAGACTTGAAGCAGCGGAGCTTCACGATCAGTCAGTGCTTAGACGAAGTAGAGGTGTTTTCGGAAAAATTGCCGGATACAGTGGAGAAGATATTCCGCAAGCTGCTGCCGCTAAACCAGTTCCTGAGCCAGGTAGTGCTGCTGGAGGCGACAGACTGACCATGCTGCGGGTTCCACCCGAATGCCTAAAGCAGACCCTGGCCCACCTCAGGGCTGTCCTGCCGCACGAAGGAGTGGGGTTGTGGGTGGGCCGGCTGGGCCAGGTGATGCAGGTCTGGCCGCTGAAGAACACCCATGAGCTACCCGAGCAACGCTACCAGGCCGACCCGCAAACCCTGATTGAACTGCTACGAAAGCTAGAATCTGAGGGGCTCGAGCTCGTAGCCATCTATCATTCGCACCCTAACGGCCCCGCCAGGCCGAGCGAAACCGACCGCGCACAAGCCTTTTGGCGGGTTCCGTACATAATTTTTGCTATGCCAGGCGGCGAACTGCGGGCCTACTGGCTACCACAAGGAGAGGAAGTGGCGGTACAGATTGAGCCTGGGTAAGGCCAGGCTGGCGCCCTGAACAGTTTGCCTAGCAGCGTTTAGCGACTGGCGCCCAGTATGCTGTGTTGCTGCAAGGGTATTCTAAGAATCGGGCAGGGCACAAGGCAAAAAAATGTAGGCTGATTTGGGATAGCTATGTGGACCAAAGATGAACTAGATCGTTACGCCCGGCACATTGTGCTGCCGGGGGTGGGAGGAGCCGGTCAGGCCAGGCTGAAAAAGGGTGCGGTACTGGTGGTAGGGGCAGGCGGCCTGGGCTCCCCGGCCTTGCTATACCTGGCAGCGGCAGGCGTGGGCCGCTTGGGCATTGTGGAAATGGACCGGGTAGACCTGTCTAATCTTCAGCGTCAGGTGCTGTTCGATACTGCTGCTATCGGACAGCCCAAGGCCCAGGCTGCCAGGGCCCGCTTAGAGAGCCTTAACCCGCACGTGCAGGTCGAAACCCATGCCCTGAAGCTGGATGCGCAGAATGCCCTGGCCCTCCTAAAGCCCTACGACCTGGTGCTCGACTGCACCGACAACTTTCCCACCCGCTACCTGGTAAACGATGCCTGCGTGTTACTGGACAAACCACTGGTATACGGAGCCATTCACCAGTTCGAGGGACAGCTTTCGGTATTTCATTTCCAGGGAGGGCCTTGCTATCGGTGCCTGTTCCCCGATCCTCCCAAGCCCGGAACGGTTCCAAGCTGCTCGGAAGCCGGAGTCTTTGGCGTTCTGCCAGGGGTGATAGGCAGCCTGATGGCCACCGAGGCCCTTAAGATCTTGCTCGGGCATGGCGATGTGCTCTCTGGCCGGCTGATGCTCTACGATGGGCTCCACACGCATTTTCACTTTGTCAAGTTTCCCCAAAACCCAGACTGTCCGGTCTGCGGCAAAAACCCCAGTGTAACTACACTGCAAGATTACGAGCTGTTCTGCGGTATTACGGTGTAGGAACGCGATAGAATACACGGGATGAATCCGACTGCGGTCGGAATCGAGGTTAATAGGAGAAAACATGAGTGCAACCGTGACGATTGCCAGAGGTCTGGAAAACGTAATTTTCACCGAGAGCAGCCTGTGCTTTATTGATGGCGACGTAGGCCGTTTGTACTACTGTGGCTACAAAATTCAAGACCTTGCCGAGCACGCTACCTTTGAGGAAGTGAGTTACTTACTGCTACACGGGAAGCTGCCCAACAAGGCTGAGCTCAAGTCCTTTAGCGTCGAACTAGCATCCAAACGTGCCTTACCGGCCACGATTATCAGACAGATCAAGCAGTTTCCTCGATACGCCCACCCTATGTCTATGCTTCGTACTGCGGTAAGCGAGCTGGGCATGTCGGACGAGACCGAGGGCGATGTGTCTCCGGAAGCGCTTTACCAGAAGTCTCTGTCCCTGATAGCCCAGTTTGCCACCATTGTGGCGGCCACCAAGCGCCACCGCGAAGGGCAAAAAATACTTTCTCCCCGCAAGGGTTTGTCCCATGCGGCCAACTTTCTGTACATGTCTAGCGGCAAGGTGCCCAACAAAGAGGAAGTCAAGCTGATGGATGTGGCCCTGATTTTGCAGGCCGAACACGGCTTCAATGCCTCCACCTTCACTGCTATTGCCGCCTACTCCACCCAAGCCGACATCTACAGCGCCATTGTGGCCGCAGTAGGTGCTCTCAAAGGCCCCCGCCACGGTGGGGCCAACGAAGCTGTGATGAAGATGATTGACGAGATTGGGTCTGCCGACAGGGTTACTGCCTGGTTGGCCGAGCTCCAGGCCAAAAAAGGTCGCGTTATGGGTATGGGCCACCGGGTCTACAAATCCTACGACCCCAGGGCTGGTGTGCTCGACAAATATGCCGGCGAGGTAGCGGCCGCCCACGGTCACAGCACCGAGTATGCCATTCTGAAGGAAGTCGAACGACAGGCGGGGGCCATTTACAACCCCAAGGGCATCTATCCCAATGTAGACTTCTACTCTGGGGTGGTTTACTCCGACCTGGGCTATCCCCTCGAGTTCTTCACCCCCATCTTTGCGGTGGCCCGCATCGCGGGCTGGTGCGCCCATATCCTCGAGTACACCAGAGTAGATAACCGTCTTCTGCGCCCAGACTCCCACTACACGGGCCTGCTGGACCTGCCGTACAAGCCGCTCTCCAAGCGCGAAAGCCGGTTTTAAAGACTGCTCAAAGCTAAAGCTGTCAAGAGGCCCGGTAGAGGCCAATGGTCGCAAAATCGCCCAGGGCCTCGATGGCATTGGCGTAGCGGCGGGCTGCCTCCTTGGCCATAAGCTGGTTTAGAAAAGCCTGTAGTTCGGTGGTGATTTCCAGGCCGCTTTCGGCAGGGGCGGTCAGTGGCGGAGGGGGCTGGTGTAGGTGGGCATTCATCACTTCAGCCGGTCCACCCACAAAGGGTAGCTCGCCCGTTAGCGCCCAGTAAAGCATGATACCAGCCGAATACATATCTGAAGCGGGAGAAGGCCGCTGCCCTCGAATTTGTTCTGGGGCAATGTAGGCGATGGTTCCCAGGCGAACCTTCTGGTCAAAGCGCTCACTCTGGGGGCCCGAGAGATCGAAGTCCACCAGACGTGCTTCTCCGGTTCCGTCCACCACCAGGTTATCGGGCTTGACGTCGCGGTGCACCAGGCGCTGACCGTGCATGTGAGCAAGGGCCTCGAGCAGATGCTGAAATACCCCGAGTACCCTGCCGGGGTTGTGCCCGCGCCACTCGGAGAAGCGGTGGCCGGGGGCAAAAGCCAGCAAGACCGCAGGCTGTACTATGCCTTGGTAGGGTACGCTAAGCCGTGCCAGTACAGGGTTAATGCGGGGGTGATCAAGCTGTCGCCCCACCTTCCACTCGCGGTCGGCGCGCCCTTCAAACCCTTGTGGAAAAACCTTGAGGGCGTAGGGGGCGCCGTGCTCGTCAAAGGCCAGATATACTGTTGCCAAAGCCCCTCGGGCAATTGGGCGAATGACCTTATAACCGCCCTCCAAGGTAATCCCGGCCAACCCCACAAGCATCACTATACCGATTTTTAGTTCGCCCATGCTGCGCCGGCTCTGCAACGGATGCGCTACTCTGAGGTGCGAAAGAGCCTTGTCGCATGTCGCATGTCTCATGTCTCAGGCCAGGAGCTACCCTGAGCCTTTGCCGGGGAGAGCTTTCCTTCAGACTTGTCCTGAGTGTAGCCAAAGGGTTAACCAAGTGGTATGGTGCCAAAGTTTGGTGACGTAATTTATGATGGCCTCGAGCCGGAAAGGCAAGAACTACTCGCCGTCGTATCTATGAAATCGTTCGCTAAGGATTCAAGTTAGCGCGGCTTTTAGCGTGCATGGACGATTATTTGTGCCCAAGACATAGTCGCGCAGGTCCTGGGCTGGTCACTGCTCAGGGAGAAGAGTGAAATAGTGCGGGTATGCGTTATGCTATGGGCTGGGCTTTGGCCAGGACCAAGCGCGGCTTCGATGTGGGGCCGCACCACGCCCAGAAACGAGCTTGGGGAATTCGCCGGTTTGATGACCTATGCTGCAATCATAAATGCCTGGTAGCAGCAACATAGAAATCTTTGCGGCGAACTCTAAGGGGACTCTACGAGATGCGTAACTTTTTGGATTATCTCTTTAAGGAGTGGTTTCGTCAGATTGGCGAAGCCATTTTGATAGCTCTACTGTTTACCACCTTTATCTTTACTACAGTGGGGGTGGTAGGTAATTCGATGAACCCGGTTTTGCTTAATGGGGAGCGGGTTTTTGTACCCAAGTACGAGACCTGGCTGGTGCGCTTTGGTCTAATGCAGTGGCAGCGTGGCGAAATTGCAATTATGAAGCCACCCGCTGGGGCTCCCCATGCCGTGGCCCAGTTCCCCGTGCTGGGCTTTGAATTTCGTCCTTTTTTTATCAAGCGGATTGTCGGCCTGCCCGGCGATGAGATAAGCCTGCGTGAAGGGGTTGTCTACCTCAACGGTAGACCCCTCAACGAAGTGCATATTACCGCTACTCTAACGCCATATCCCGACAGCTTCCCCCTGGTTTGTTACCAGGACGACAGACTGGTGGCCGTCATTACCCAGCAGCAGTTGCGCTTTACCCCTGAACAACTGCCGGCATATCTCAGGCCCACTCTGGAAATGCTTGCGCCGCCAAGCCCGGCAGACCTGGAAAAAAGCCGTGTGGGAGAACACTGCTTTATCAGCTCCCTCAGGCTCAGACCGGGGTATTTCTTTGTAATGGGCGACAACCGCACCTTTGGCGGCTCGGAGGACTCTCGCACCTTTGGGCCAATTCCCACTACTTCTATTGCAGGCCGGGCCAATGTGGTCTGGTGGCCTTTGAACCGCATTCGGAACCTGACCATCCCCGGAGGCTTCAGAGAGCTGGAACCCAGGTAGTGCTGTTGGGACGTTAGCCATCGGCTTACGGTGAGTTATTAAGCCCTCTTCCTTGATAGGCCAAAGCTGAAAAACGACTGGTGATCCAGGGCGTGGTTCTGGGCTAACGATTACGAAAAGTGCAGCACAGCCTTTGTGTGGAGCCATTTCGGGTCTGCCAAAACTGGTGCTACTGCTGGGCTAGTCAGGTTGCGTTACGCGCCAGGCCTCTCATGCCAGATTCACTCTGCGGCGCTAGATTCCGAAAGAATGGAGCGAATGCATGGCACCACCATCGTGGCTGTACGTCGGGAAGGTGTTACGGCAATCGCGGGCGATGGCCAGGTCACCCTGGGACAGACCATCATGAAAACCGGCGCTGTTAAGGTGCGCCGCCTGGAACAGGGTGGTGGTATCTTGGTGGGCTTTGCGGGTGCTGTGGCCGACGCACTGACCCTCCTGGAAAAGTTCGAGGGGGCGTTATCCGGCGCCAAGGGCAACCTGCAGCGGGCCGCTATAGAAACTGCCAAGCTCTGGCGCACCGACCGGGTGCTGCGCAACCTCGAGGCCATGCTGGTGCTGGCCGACCGCGACACCCTGTTACTGCTCTCCGGTAGCGGCGAGGTTTTGAGCCCTGACGAGCCAGTAATTGCCGTAGGTTCGGGCGGCGCCTATGCTCTGGCGGCGGCCAGGGCTTTGTTGCGACACTCGAGCCTTTCCGCCCCCGAGATCGTCCAGGAAGCCATCCGGCTGGCCGGGGAAATTGACCTTTATACCAGCGGCCAGCCCACCCAGGTCTTAAGCGTAGGAGGTAGCTCATAAACCTCACCCCCGCAGAAATCGTGCGCGAGCTGGACAAGCACATTGTGGGCCAGGCCGCAGCAAAACGGGCCGTTGCGGTTGCGCTGCGCAACCGGGTGCGGCGTAAAAAATTGCCGCCCGAACTGGCCCGCGAGGTCACACCCAAGAATATCCTCATGATTGGGCCCACTGGAGTGGGCAAAACCGAGATAGCCCGACGGCTGGCCCGGCTTGCAGGGGCGCCATTTCTGAAAATTGAAGCCACCAAATTCACCGAGGTGGGCTATGTGGGCCGCGACGTAGACTCCATCGTGCGGGACCTGGCCGAGGCGTCTTACCAGCTGGTCATGCAGGAGATGAAGGCCAAAGTTGAGGGGCGGGCCGAGAGCATGGCCGAAGACGAAGTGGCATCACTACTGCGTATACAACCCTTCGAGTTGCGCTCGGGCCACTACCACGACCAGCTGGTTGAAATTGAAGTGGCCGAAGAGGCCAGACTCCCCATGGTCGGCATGTTCGGCGGTGAACAGATGCAGGGGTTGCAGGACATGCTCAAGGGGCTGATGCCCCAGCGCAAGATCCGGCGCAGGCTGCGGGTAAGGGAGGCCCTGGAAATCCTCAAAAACCAGGAGGCCGAGCGGCTGGTAGACAAAGAAGAAGCCACCCAGGAGGCCCTGCGACGCGCCCAGGAAGAGGGCATTGTGTTTATTGACGAGATGGACAAGATCGCCCGGGGTAAAGGAACCACCAGTGGGCCCGATGTCTCGGGTGAAGGGGTTCAGCGCGACCTGCTTCCCATTGTGGAAGGGACGGTGGTCTCAAGCCGCCTGGGGCCGGTCTCGACTGACCATGTGTTGTTTATAGCCGCCGGGGCCTTTCATGTCTCCAAGCCCTCCGACCTGATTCCCGAACTCCAGGGTCGGTTTCCTATCCGGGTCGAGCTAGAGCCCCTGGGTCCGCAAGAATTTGCCCGGATCCTGCGCGAACCAGAGAACTCCCTGATCAAGCAGTACCGTGCCCTGCTCGCTGCCGACGATACCGAGGTTCACTTTACCCCCGAGGCCATCGAGGCGGTAGCCCGGTTCGCTCACCAAGCTAACCAAGAGTTAGAGGATATTGGCGCTCGACGGCTCTCGACGGTGCTGGAGCGGCTGTTGGAGGAAGTTTCGTTTCAAACTCATCTGGGACGAGTGGAAGTGACCAAGGAGTACGTGGAAGCGCGACTTGAAAGCGTACTGGCATCCCGCGACCTTTCCCGCTACATCCTTTGATACTGGGTGGTGCTCTGTGGAACCTGAAACAAAAAAGCTGCTCCCAACCCCGCGCTCACACCTTTCTGCCGGTATCGGCAGTTCATGCCGAGCCAAGCAGGTTTGGTTGTTCAGGAGGAAGATGATGCGTTTTTGGACATTTGTGATGGTGCTGGCAGTGGGGGGTGTGCTGGCGCAGCAAAACCCTGTCGGTCCTGCACAGTCCCCATCCCGGCCCCAGACCCAGGCCAGTCTGTGTGTACTGCTCTTTGAAGCTGGGCGCCCCGAGGCGGCGCTGCCAGCCTGTGAGCGTGCAGTCAGGGATGCGCCTAGCGCCGAGAATTTATACCTGCTGGCGCGGGTACAGTCCGAGCTAAACCGCTTTACGGCCGCCATAGAAAACCTGCGCCGCTCGATTACCCTTAATAGCGGCTTTGTCCCATCTTATGTGGCGCTGGCCCAGGTTCATGTGCGGCAGTACCTGCTGGCCGAAAACCGCGAGGCCGCCAGACACCTGCTGGACCAGGGATTAAACATTCTCCGCGAGGCGGAGCGGGTCAATTCAAGATACGCTCCCATCTTCGCCACCCGCGGCACAATTTTTGTCTACCAGAACCGCCTTGATCAGGCGGTTGAAGCCCTCAACCGCTCGCTGGCCATTAGCAACGAGCCCGTGGTGCGGGCCTTGCTGGCGGATGTCCTGATCCGCCAGGGCAGGTGGGACGAGGCCCTTAAGAATTACGAAGAAGCTGTGCAGGCAGCGCCCAACAATGCTGGGCTGCGGGTCAAGTTCGGCAGCTTGCTACTGCTACGCGGCAGTGTTGACAGGGCCATCGAGCACCTCGACAGAGCCGTGGTTCTGGCGCCGGGCAACGCCGAAGCGTGGTTGCGTCGGGGTGACGCCTACTTTGAAAGAAGAGACTGGCAGCAGGCTGGTGTTTCCTATCAGCAGGCCGTGGCCCTTTCGCCGGTGCGCTTTCCAGATGCTTATGTGGGCCTGGGACAGGTCTCCCTCGAGCTGCAGGACTTTCAAAAAGCCAGGTTCAACTTCTCCAAGGCGGTAGCCCTCGAGCGGAACAATCCGGTCTATCGCTTCTGGCTCTGCCGGGCCAATGAACTGCTGGGCGACCGGGCTGGCGCCCGCGCCCAGTGCGAGCAGGCTCTAAGGCTGCGCCCCGACTTCAGAGAAGCCCAGGAGATACTCAACCGTTTGAGGTAGCGACTCGCCTATCTGGTCAAATTTGTCTGACCTGGCCAGGCTAGCGCTCGATTGCTGCCTGGCTGGTAGATTGTGACCATGGCCTGGAAGCTGGAGACCTGGAACCCCGAGTATGCTTTGCCTGAAAGGGTTGCGGCTGAGGTAGAGCCTGAGGGCCAGACTGGCCTGGCGGAGGTCAAAACCCATTTCGAGGGGGCCTGGACTGCTCACAGCCCAGCGCAACTATCGTCCGACCACTGGCCGACAGTGTATCTGGTAGATGGCCGCCAGCGTATAGATGCTCAGATTGCCGACTCGCAGGGACGGCGCGCTCTGCTGGCCACGGTGATTGCGGGGGCAGTCTTGCGCGACGGCGGCGGTATTCGCCCGGTTGGGGAGCCCTTCCGGCAACACTTTTTGCTGCACGGCGCCGAGCTTGCAGAGCCGCTCCCGATGGCTTTAAAGTACTACCAGCCCCTGCACACCAAAAAATCCGATCCGGCCAGCCTGCGCGCCAGAGTGACCGAGCTCATGCGACGCCTCGAGGCCAGCCTGATCAACGGGCTTCAGGGTGGCCTGGTAATCGTGGATGGGCAACTTTTCCCGGGAGAAGAAGGTTTCACAGAGCCGGGGCGGGTTCTGGGTTATACCAAGACCCAGGCCGCAACCTATCTGGGGCCGGAAGAACAGGCCTTGCTGCACGAGCTGAAACCTTACCAGCGCACCCCTGTTTTCTCCATTCCGGGCCGGGCTCTGGGCCGCCCGGTGGACGTTTTTTCCTGGTATCTGCGGCTTCCTCTGGAGCCCAGCGCGCCTTTTTATGGCGCTGCAGCGCTTTTGCGGGCAGAGTCGCCCACGGACGAGCCGGCCCAGGCAAAGCGGCTGGCCGACCTTTCGGCTAGCTTGTTCTGCCAGATGGCCTCTTCACCGGCCCGCGACCCCCGCGCGCCGCAAAACCTGACCCCGACCGGGGGGCTCGAGCACTGGCTGGGCCGGCACCTGGGCCAGGCCGAGGTAGTTCGGCGTAGAATCATGCAGGCTCTGTTTGGGTGAGCTGGAGGAGTGTGTGAGACAGGTTGGAATGGTACTGGGAAGCCGCGAGGCCACAGCGCTGGATTTCTGGGTGGCCGTCGAGGAAGGGCAGTATCTGCGCCTCGACGACCTGGTGTATGTCGAGTTCCCCCACCCCGACCCGCAAAAAGGCGACGAGCACGGGAACGTGCGCTACTTTGGCATGGTAGACCAGGTGATCAAGCTCTACGAGGGCGCCCCGTTCGATACCGACGTGTTTCTGGCCCAGCGCGACCTGCTGCCCATAAGCCTCTCCTATGCCGCCCACGTGCAGGTCACCCGGCTGCTGCCGGAGGAGTATCTGCCGCCCAGTCCCGGCTCGCGGGTTTTTCTGGCGCACCACGAGGCTCTCGACCTGGCCCTCTACTACGACAGAATGCGCGACCAGAGGCTGCCAGTGGGCATTCTCAAAAATGGCGAGGTAGCCTATGTCAACTTCGAGTTTCTTAATGGCTTCAAAGGCGGCCATGTGAACATCTCGGGGGTCTCGGGTGTCGCCGCCAAGACCAGCTACGCCACCTTCTTGCTGCACAGCATTTTTCAGTCGCCTGCCAACCGCCACAAAGCCAATACCAAAGCTCTCATCTTCAACGTTAAGGGTGAGGACTTGTTTTACCTCGACCAGGACAACATCGGCCTGCATGCCGAGGCCATACACGCCTACCAGAAGCTAGGGCTACCTGCCAGGGCCTTCCAGAGCGTGGCCTTTCTGGCCCCACCCCGAAAAACCCCTGGCGATACTCTGGCAAATGTAAACCGCCGCGATGCCAGCGCCTACTACTGGGATCTGGTACAGTTCTGCCGCAAGGGGCTGCTGCCGTTTTTGTTTACCGATAGGGGTGCCATGAGCAACCTGGGCTTTCTGATTGACCAGGTAACCGAGCGCCTGCGTCGTCTGGTAGGCGACGAGAAGGGCGGCCAGAAAGGCCCGGCCATGCAGGTAGACGACTGGTCGGACGAGGCTTCGGCCATGGAGGCCAGCGTAGCCTTTAACGAACTGGGCAGGCTCAGAATTACCACCTTTGCCCAGCTGGTGCGGTATATAGAGTTCAAGCTGCTTGGCCCAGAGTCCGGCGAAGACGACGAAAGCAAGCGGCCCAGGGGCGACCCGCGCTGGACTGCCCGCCAGGCCCCCGGAACGCTCGAGGCCTTCATCCGGCGGTTACGAGCAGCTATTGGTAACGTCGAGCACCTGATTCGCGGAGACAAGCCCGGCAACCGTCCCAACCCGCTGGGCAGCCAGGCCCAGGTCAGCGTGGTGGATATTAACCGGCTGTCGGCACAGGGGCAGATGTTTGTGGTGGGCGCAATTTTGCGCGAGGTGTTTGACCGCAAGGAGCGGGACGATTTTGCCGGCCGGGTGTTTGTGGTGCTGGACGAGCTGAACAAATACGCTCCCAGGGATGGCGAAAGCCCCATCAAGGATATTTTGCTGGACATCGCCGAGCGGGGGCGCAGCCTGGGGGTTATCCTGATTGGGGCCCAGCAGACCGCTTCCGAGGTGGAAAGCCGGGTGGTCGGAAATGCCGCTATCCGGGTAGTGGGCCGCTTAGATGCCGCTGAGGCCGAGCGCCCCGAGTACCGCTACCTGCCTGCTTCTTTCCGTCAGCGGGCCATGATCCTGCCACAAGGGACGATGATTTTGCATCAACCCGAAATTCCCGTGCCGCTGCCCCTGACCTTTCCCCTTCCGGCCTGGGCCATGAAGAAAGATGAGGTCAAGGAAGATGTCTCGGCAGAGGCAGTCTCCCGGCTGATAGATTAAGCTGTGGTTTCGGCAGTCAAAATTTGCTAAGAGCCCGGTAACAGAGAATGAAACCCGAATAACCTGTAGTTTATAGCCGACAACCATTGTGTTTTCACGCCTATGGCCCTTGCTTTTGACCCTCCACATATAGCTGATAGCCGGTAGCTTTTGACCCGCGGCCTGCGACCCGCGACCTGGGACTAACTTTTGACCTGCGACTTGCGACCTGAGACTAATTTTTACGTTCGACCCTTGACCATTGACACTCGACCCTCGACTCTAGACCCTTGACCCTCGAGCTACGTGGATAAGAAGAATTTACAGGCGGTGCTCCAGATGTATGCCCAGGGGTACTTCCCCCTGGGAACCCGGCGGGGCATTGGCTGGTTTGATCAGCGGGCCTATGGCACGCCCTACCGCGCCCTGATGCCCCTGGACGAGCGTTTTCACATTCCCCGCAGCCTTCGGCGGGTGCTCAATGCGGGGCGGCTCGAGGTGCGTACCGACAGCGATTTTGCCGGAGTACTGGAAGGATGTGCGACCCGTGGGGGGCTGTATAGGCGCGCGACCTGGATCACCCCGGAGGTGGCCCAGCTCTACCTGGCCTTGCACCGGCATGGCTTCGCCCACAGCTTTGAAACCTGGCAGGACGGTCAGCTGGTCGGAGGCATCATAGGGGTTGCGCTGGGAGCGGCTTTTATTGGGGATAGCATGTTCTATCGAGTTCCCGATGCTTCCAAGGTGGCCCTGGTTCGGCTGGTGGAGCACTTACGGCAAAGGGGTTTTGAGCTGTTTGATGTGCAGGTGCAAAACCCTCACCTGGCCCGCTTTGGGGCTATCGAGGTAGACCCCATCGAGTTCCGCCAGAAGCTCCTGCAGGCGATGCTCAAGCCGGCCAGGTTTGTGGGCTGAGGCCACACTTACCTTCTGTTGGGCGTAGGATAGAGCCGATGAACTTCTCCCTGCCCATTGGCACCTTTTCCCTGGTAGCGCGCGACCCAGATACGGGCGACCTGGGGGTCGCGGTGGCTAGCAAATTTCTGGCCGTGGGCTTTGTGGTGCCCTGGGTCAGGGCGGGGGTGGGTGCGGTGGCCACCCAGTCCTATGCCAACCCCGACTTTGGCCCCAGGGGACTGGCCCTGATGGAAGCAGGCGCCGGCCCGGAGGATATCCTGGCGGTGTTTGACCGCAACGACCCCAGCCTTGCCAGGCGGCAGCTTGGTCTGGTGCTTTTTAGCGGCGAGAGCCTGAGCTACACCGGGCAGGAGTGCCATGCCTGGGCGGGGAGCAGGTGGGGGCCGGGCTACGCGGCTCAGGGCAATCTGCTGGCTGGTCCCCAGGTGATAGAGGCTCTGGAACAGACTTTTTTGCACCGCTCTGATCTGGCCTTCCCCGAGCGGCTGACCGAGGCTTTGCTACAGGCCGACCGCGCTGGGGGCGACAGACGCGGGCGGCAGTCGGCAGCCTTGCTGGTAGTGGGAAAAGGAAAAGGATACGGCGGAATGGAGCGCTGGATTGACCTGCGGGTTGATGACCACCCCGACCCGGTGGTGGAGCTAGAGCGGCTGCTGGGAATTCACCGGCTGCTATTTGGGGCAGGCGAACCCAACAGGTCTCTTAACTCCGAGGAAATTGCCTGGATTCAGAACATACTGCACCGCCAGGGTCACTATTCTGGGGAAATTAGCGGTCAGTGGGACGAGGCTACCGAGCGGGCTCTGGCGGTGCTGATTGGAATGGAAAACCTGGAGGAGCGCTACCACGGTGGCCCCGCTCTGGGCGAGGTGGTGCTGCGGCACCTGCGGGAGAAATTCAAATGAAAAACGCTGTGCAAGGCGCGGGTGGAGTGCTGTTTAACCCCCAGGGCGAGGTCTTGCTGATCCGGGACCGGTACGGATACTGGTGCTTTCCCAAAGGCCACGTAGAATCGGGTGAAAACCTGCCTCAAGCTGCCGTCCGCGAGGTGGAGGAAGAGACAGGGCTCAAAGGCAGTGTTGTAGCCGAACTACCGGTTACCCGCTACACTAACAACAAAGGAATCGCCAGGGAGATTCACTGGTTTTTGATGGAGGGCGAGGGTGCCATCCGTCTGGAAAAGGGGCTTCAAGGGGCTGGTTTTTTTGATCGGCTCGAGGCCCGACAACTGCTGGCCTTCACCGAGGACCTGGCCGTACTGGATGAAGCCTCCAGGCATATCCAGGAGAAACATTTAGGCGTAGACTGAGATTCTAACCCAGGAGCAAGCATGGCAGTTTACCGTCTGCAAAATCACGCGCCGCAAATTCACCCCACGGCATACATTGCTCCCAGTGCTTTGATTGTCGGCCAGGCCGAGATTGGCGAGTATGCCTCGGTCTGGTTTGGGGCAGTGGTGCGTTCGGATACCGAAAAGGTGGTGATAGGCGCCGGCTGCAACGTGCAGGACGGCGCGATTTTACACGCTGACCCGGGAGACCCCTGTATCCTGGGGCCAAAGGTGACCGTGGGGCACCGGGCGGTGGTGCATGGCGCGCTGGTAGAAGAGGGTGCGCTCATCGGCATTGGAGCGGTGATTCTCAACCGGGCACGAGTGGGCCAGGGGGCCATAGTGGGGGCCGGCGCGGTAGTGCCACCGGGAATGGAAGTTCCAGCGGGTATGCTGGCCATTGGCATCCCGGCCCGGGTGCGCGGCCCGGTAGAGCCAAGCCAAAACGCCGAACGCTACGTGGAATTATCCCGCTACTACCTGGCCCACCTCTCGCCTGTCACCCCGACTGGCCGCTACGAGATCACCCTGCGCGGGCAGGACGCCCTCAACCCATTTAGTGATTTGCACCTAAGGCTCAAGCGTGGTGAGCCCGAGGCCCTGGTGGCCCTCAAAGCCATTGCGGACGGGCGCACCTCGGGGGCCGGGCCGGACACGCTGCACGAACTGGTGCGAAAAGGCCTGATCCGACCAGTTTGAGCGACGGTTTAGCCAGAGTGTTTTTTGAGCCGGCCCTTAGGTAAGGCACCGCCTCTTCAACTCCGAATATTGATAGCGTATTATCAAAAGGTATGACGGCGCCTGCGGTGCAGCTCAACAACTTCGGCGTGCGATTTGGTGAGTTCCAGGTTCTCGAACAAGTGACCCTGGAGGTACCGCAGGGCGCTTTTGTCACCATCCTGGGGCCGAATGGGGCAGGGAAGAGCACCCTCCTTAAGGCCTTGCTGGGCATTGTCGGCGGGACATTGCGCGACGCTCACACCAGTGTTTCGGGCTCGGTCAAGGTATTCGGCCACAAGCCCCAAGACGTGAAGTCGGGCTGGGTTGGTTATGTACCCCAGGTTAAGAGTTTTGACCGTAGCTTTCCGGCTTTGTCCATAGAAGTGGTGGTCTCGGGGTTACGCCAGAGCTGGCCCTTTCTACTTACCGCCCGCGAGCGCAAAAAGGCCGAGGCCATGCTGGACAAGGTAGGAGCTTTGCACCTGGCTAACCGTCGCCTGGGGCGGCTTTCCGGTGGAGAGTTACAGCGGGTATATCTGGCCCGGAGCCTGATTCGAGAACCCAAGTTGTTACTGCTGGACGAGCCGGCCACCGGTCTAGACGCCGTAGGGGAGTCCGACCTGTACCGGCACCTCGAGGCCTATCAGCGGGAGTCCGGCGCAACGGTAATGATGATTACCCACGACTGGGAGGCAGCCCAGCACCACGCCACCGCTGTGCTGCTCATCAACCGGCGGGTTATTGGCTACGGCCCTCCCGCCAGGGTAATGCGCCACGAGAGCCTGGCCCAGGCTTTTGGGCATGTTGGACATAGCCACACTCCAGCCACCAGGGAGGGCTAGTGCTAGAAGCGCTTGAACTTCCCTTCATTCAGCGGGCCATAATTGCAGGTCTGCTGGTGGGCGCCCTGGCCAGCTATCTGGGTGTGCTGGTGGTGCAGCGCCGTCTTTCGTTTCTGGGTCACGGCTTAGCACATGCGGCCTTTGCAGGCGTTGCGCTGGGGCTTCTTTTGTACCAGGAGCCGCTCTGGGTGGCTATACCCTTTGCGGTAGGGGTCTCGCTGGCCATTACCTGGGTTCGCGAACGCAGCAGCCTGGGCGACGACACTGCCATTGGCATCTTCTTTGCGGTCTCGGTGGCACTGGGGGTGCTTTTTATGTCCATGCGCGAGGGCTTTGCGCCAGACGCCGTGGCCTTCTTGTTTGGCTCAATTCTGACCGTTACCCAGGCCGACTTGTGGGTGATGGCGGGTATTGCCCTTGGTGTGGCGCTGCTGAGCCCGTTATGGCGCTACTGGGCCTACGCTACCTTCGACCGAGAACTGGCCCTGGCCGACCGCAAACCAGTTCTGCTACACGACTACCTGCTCTCGGCCCTGATGGCCCTGGTGGTGGTGGCCTCGGTAAAGGTGGTCGGCATAGTCTTGATTGCGGCCTTCATTGTCATTCCTGCTGCCACAGCCCGGCTGCTAACCCAGACCTTTGCCAGCATGACCCTTTTGTCGGTGGCAATAGGCGTGACCTCGGTAATTCCGGGGCTGGTGGCCTCGTACATCTTCGACGTACCCACCGGCAGTGCCATTGTGCTGGTACAGGCCCTGCTGTTTGGCCTGGCCTTGCTTTTGCGCCGGTGAAATGTCAAAGGTCGAAAGTCGAAGGCCACCAGCAATGCTCTAGACCTTTGACCTTCGGCTTTCGACAGCGCGTAGCGCTTTTAAGTCAGGGGTGTTGCTAAGGGGGTATTACCACAGGCGCATGCCCGGTACGGGATTGATGTTGGTAAACATCTGGAAGAGCGGAATACCATAGGCCATTATCACCAAGACCACGGCAATAGCAAACCAGAACCAGACCCGTTCGCAAAGCAGGGCCAGACCACTACCCTCGTGCCCAGACATGACCTGGGTAAAAGGTACCTCGTCCATTACCCGGCTGTGGTCGCGATGGCTTTGCAGAGCAGTCTTGAAGAGCACGTAGAAGAACATGAGCAGCGCAACCAACAGAATTACCCCAGCAACAATGTTCAGCACCATCCATGCCGCACTCTCACGGTATGCTTCCATTGCCATTGGACTGCCAGCAATGTGAGTTCGACGGGGGATCCCGTGAAAGAGACCCATCGAGTGTAGTGCAAAGCTCTTTACAAGCATCCCTATAAACCAAAGCCACAGCGATGCTAAGGCCAGACCCCGTGCTACCAGGGGTTTACCAGTCAGGTGAGGAATTAACCAGAATGCGGTACCCATGAAACCCATGGTGACCAGCGTTCCTACTTGCAGGTGAAAGTGACCGGGCACCCAGGTGGTGTTATGAATGGTCTGGTTTAGGTTAAAACTGCCGTTGACGATTCCTCCTGCGCCCCCAGGTATAAAGGCGAGAAAGCCCAAAATGAAGGCCAGAACAGTGGGGTTGTTCCAGGGCAGAGCTTTGATCCAGCCAAACCAGCCCTTTCCTCCGTTGGCCCGACCTGCCACTTCCAGCGACGCAGCGATGGTAAAGGCGGTGATAAGGCTGGGTATGGCTACGAACATGGTCAGTACGGTGTGCAGCATCTTCCAGAAAGGGTCAATGCCGGGGTCGGCGAACTGATGGTGGAAGCCTACCGGAACCGAGAACAGCAAGAACATGAGGAAGACCAGCCGAGCTATAGGGTCGGAAATTAGCTTGCCGCCAGCCAGTCTGGGCAGGGTGACGTAGGCCAGCACATAGGCTGGCAGTAACCAGAAATAAACGATTGGGTGAGCAGTAAACCAAAACAGTGTTCTGGTTAGCAGCGGGTCTACCCCGGCAATCAGGCCGAGCGACCAAGGAATCAGGAAGACCGCTACCGCAACCACCAGACCCAGGCTGGCCAGGAGCCACATCAGCCAGAAGGTTACGGCCATGTAGGTTGACAAAGGAGTAATTTTGCCGGGGTTGGCCTTTTTCCAGCGCGTCCACATCTCGAATAGCACAAATGCGCTCACCCACGTGGATAGAATAAAAATGGCCAGTCCTACATAAAAGGCCCAGTTGGCCTGCAGCGGAGCATAAAAGGTATACAGCACCGTTGCAGCGTTCAATAACATCGGTACTGCTGCGATTAACAGACCGCCCAGGGCCATCCAGAAGGAGACCCAGGCTAGGGTCATGTTGGGTCTGAGTCCCAGCTCTCGAGCCGGCAGGTAGATCATGACTGCCTGGGCGATGAGCTGCGGGAAGATAATTGCGCTTAGCACCCCGTGCAGGGTAAGGCCCTGATAGTAGTTTTGTATCAACGGCTGGAGCAGTGGGTAAATGTCCAGTCCACCGTAGTTGAAAGCCTGCAAAGGGCCAAGTAGACCTCCTACCAGCAGGGCGATGAAGCCCAGCATAACCATGTACAGGGTGTACTTTTTCTCCGGGGCATCGGCGTAAAGATCTACTTTAGAAACGGTTTTGACTGCCATGTGAGTCTCCCTAGATCTATTCCACGATGATTCTGCTTATCATGTTGGCATGTCCAATACCACAGTATTCGTTACAGATAACCAGGTACTCACCCGGTTTGTCGAAGACGTGGCTAACCTCGGTGATCTGGCCGGGAATTACCTTCACATTGACATTGGTGCCCAGGATGGTAAAGCTGTGGATGACGTCTGGCGAGGTGATACGGAAGGTCACCCGTCGCCCGGCGGTAAATCGCATCTCGGCAGGTGCGTAGCTGTAGACGAAAGCCAGCACCCATGCCACATACTCTTCGCCAATGCGCTCTACCCTGGGGTTGGCAAACTCACCCACGGTGCGAACGGTAGCAACATCTACCCGGCCGGCACCCACAGGGTTGGTCCTGCCGTGGGCTACCATCAGATAGGCGATCAGGGCGATGAAGACGGTGATCATGCCCAGGCTAAAATAAATCCAGAGCTTCTCGTATTTCTCCAGGGCCTGTTCGTACTTGTCCATATCAACCTCTGGCTAAATGAACCAAAAAGACGCCAAACCACATGACCAGTATCACCGCGGTCAACACCCCAACTACTAAGAGTGCTCCCAAGGGCCGTTGCTCTTTGTCTTCCATGGTCAGGTTCCCCCTAGAGAAGGAGTCTAAGAAGGCGCTGAGAGGACATGTGTCCCAGGGACTAATGTCCCTTTACAGGTACAGCTCTTGGCAGGTTGGGGCTTGTGTAGCGAAAGAAAGCCTTATCAGCCTGGGTTCTCAGCGTAAGTTGCATCCGCTTGGTTTTAGCCCGCTGACCAGGATGCACTCCGGCCAGAGGACATTCAGAAAATACCAGGACACCCACTGTCTTGAGGAGAATTGTCAGTGAGCACGGTTGCCGAAAGGGCGGCACTCTGGGCCCCCTCTCCCAAGCTTGGGAGAGGGTTGGGGTGAGGGTTGAATGCTGCCAAAGACGCCATGGTTCGCTGCGCTCACCCCCTCACCCAGCCTCTCCCACCAGGGGAGAGGAGATTTCTCGAAGGCCCTCTAGAGGATTATTTATCCCATGGGGCGAAGAGTTACTTTGACCTGGAAACGTGTCACTCTCCGCAGGCAAGCGAGGAAGTTTCATACGATAAGTGTGTGGGAGTGTCTGGCCCAGTACAAGCGAGGTTCACCGACGGGTTATGATTGCCGGGTATGACCCAGACCCCTTCCGTCGTCAAAGCCTCGATAGACGCCATTCGCATGCTGGCCCTCGACGCGGTCGAACAGGCCAGGTCGGGCCACCCTGGAATGCCGATGGGGATGGCGCCAGCCGCCTATGTGTTGTGGACCGAGTTCCTAAAGCACAACCCCAAAGACCCCCTCTGGCCGGCTCGAGACCGCTTTGTACTATCAGCGGGCCATGGCTCAATGCTGCTGTATGCGCTGCTACACCTGAGTGGTTACGACCTGCCGATGGAAGAACTAAAGCGTTTCCGCCAGTGGGATTCCAAAACCCCGGGCCACCCCGAGTACGGTCATACCCCTGGGGTCGAGACCACCACCGGCCCGCTGGGGCAGGGCCTGGCTACGGCGGTGGGCATGGCCATTGCCGAGCGCAAACTGACCGCCGAGTTTGGCGAAATTGCCCAGCACTATACCTATGTGATTGCTTCCGATGGCGACCTGATGGAAGGGGTGAGCGCAGAGGCTTCCTCGCTGGCCGGGCATCTGCGGCTGGGCAGACTGATTGTGCTCTACGACGACAACGACGTCACCATTGACGGCAGCACCGAGCTGGCTTTCACCGAAGACCGCCTGGGGCGTTACCAGGCCTATGGCTGGCATGTGGTGCCGGAGGTGCAGGGAGAAGACTTAGAGGCCATCCGCGCCGCGCTAAAAGCGGCCCAGGCCGACCCCCGCCCCAGCCTGATCTCGGTGCGCACGGTAATCGGATATGGCTCGCCCCTGGCCGGCCACCACAAATCCCACTCTGATGCGATGGGAGCCGAAAAAGTGGCAGCTACCCGGCAGACTCTGGGCTGGACGCACAAACCCTTCGTGATCCCCGAAGAGGTCTATGCCGACTACCAGCAGGCCATCGAAAAGGGAGCCAGGGCCCAGGCCGAGTGGCAGGCTAGCCTCGAGGCCTTCGCCCAGTCCCACCCCGAAAAAGCCGCCGAGTTCCAGCGCCGCCTGGAGCGCAGACTGCCCCAGGGCTGGGAGGCCCACCTTCCCACCTTCGCCGCCGGGGAAAAGCTGGCCACTCGCGCGGCCTCGGGCAGAGTGCTGGAAAAACTGGTTCCGGTGCTGCCGGAGCTAATTGGCGGCTCGGCCGACCTGACCCCTTCCAACAACACCCGCACCCCGGACATGACCGACTTCAGCCACCACAACCCGACAGGGCGCTATATCCGCTATGGCGTGCGGGAACACGCCATGGGCGCGGCTATGAACGGCATGGTCTTAAGCAGGGCCTTGCGGCCTTATGGGGGCACCTTCCTGGTTTTCTCCGACTACATGCGCCCGGCCATCCGCCTGGCCGCGCTGATGGGTGTTCCAACCATATTTGTCTTTACCCACGACTCCATTGCCGTAGGGGAAGACGGCCCCACCCACCAGCCAGTCGAGCACCTGATGAGCCTGCGGGCCATCCCGAACCTGTGGGTGATCCGCCCGGCCGATGCCCGCGAGACCGCCATAGCCTGGAAGATGGCCCTGGACCGCACCGACGGCCCCACCGCCCTGATCCTGACCCGCCAGGCCCTGCCGGTGCTGGACGGGGTTAGGCCCAAGGGCGTCGAGCGCGGGGGTTATATCCTCTCCAACACCCCCGAGGCCAGGGCCGCCATTGTAGCCACTGGCTCGGAGGTCTCGCTGGCACTGGAAGCCCAGAAAGCCCTGGCCGCCGAGAATATCCCGGTGCGGGTGGTCAGCCTGCCCTGCTGGGAGGCCTTCGAGGCCCAGCCCGCGACGTACCGGGAGGGAATTCTGCCCAAAAACCTGCCCACCCTGGCTATCGAGGCCGGAGCCACCCTGGGCTGGGAGCGCTACGCCCAGCGCACGCTGGGCCTGAACCGCTATGGGGCCAGCGCTCCTTTGGCCCAGGTATACCCAAAGCTGGGCTTCACCAGCGACCAGGTGGCGGCCGAGGTGCGGGCTCTGCTGGGCCTGGCATGAGTCTGTTGAACGGAGGTATGGGTGTTTGCGCCAATTTTCGCCCACCTGCCCGAGCTGCTGTTTGCTCTGGCGCTGGCCTCGGCCTTGCTGGGCCTGCTAATCTGGACGTTTGCCTCGCAGGGGGGGGCCAGCAAGCGTACCGCCTACGTTTTCTGGCTACTGGCAGCAGCCTTTGCGGCTTTTGGGCTCTTGCGCCTGTTGCTGCCATAGCCCTTTAGAACCGGAGATCATTTAGCCGCCAGAACGCCGGACTGTTCCTAAGGTGTTCGTTCCGCTGTATCAAGTCCCAGGCAGTGCTGCCGGTAGTGTTTCTGGCCCGGTGGTCGGCCCCAAGCTCGAGCAAGACTAGCACTACCGAAGAGGTTCTGCTAAAACGGGCTGCATGATGCAAGGGCGTCTCTCCAGCCCGGTCTCTGGCATTCACCTCCGCCCCCAGCCCCACCAGGGTACGGATGACCTCGGGGCTAGTGCTGCTGCTTGCCGCCCAATGCAAGGGCGTCCATCCACGCGGATGTCTGGCATTCACCTCCGCCCTCAGCCCCACCAGGGCGCGGATAACCTCGGGGTTGGTGTTGTGTATTGCAGCACGATCTAACGGTGTCAATCCATGCTGGTCTCTGGCATTCACCTCCGCCCCCAGCCCCACCAGGGTGCGGATGACCTCGGGATTCGTGTTGGCCCCAGCAGCAAAGTGCAAGGGAGTCAATCCATTCTGTTCTCTAGCATTCACCTCCGCCCCCAGCCCCACCAGGGCGCGGATGATCTCGGGATTGGTGTTGTAGCCAGCAAAGTGCAAGGGTGACCATCCACGCTCGTTTGGGGTATTCACCTCCGCCCCCAGCCCCACCAGGGCGCGGATGACCTCGGGATTGGTGTTGCTGAATCCCGCAAAATGCAAGGGTGTCTTTCCGTCCTGGTCTCTGGCATTCACCTCCGCCCCCAGCCCCACCAGGGTGCGGATGACTTCAGGGTTGGTGTTTCGGCTCATAGCATAATGCAAGGGTGTCCGTCCAAGCTGGTCTCTGGCGGTCACACTCGCCCCTCCACGCACGGCCTCGCGGAGGCTTTCGGGGGTAGCGGTTCGCCAGAAATCGGAGGTGAAAAGGGGGTTGGCCAGGGCGGTGGATGCGAGCAGGGTCAAGCTGGCTAGCAGGGTTTTCCACATAGGCTTCTCCTTGGGCGTTTTGTGCAAATTGCGCTGGGAGAATTATACCCAGCTAGCGGGCAGACGGAGGCCAGTTTGACCCATCTGGTGGGGCCGGCCAGGTCCGATATTCTGCCTGCTGCCGGGCCAGGGCAGTAGTAGACTGTGAGCCATGCCCAAACGTGTGGTGGGCGGCCAGCCGTCGAACGGCCTACATTTTCTGGCTACTGGCAGCACCCCTTGCGGCTTTTGGGCTCTTGCGCCTGTTGCTGCCATAGCCCTTTAGAACCGGAGATCATTTAGCCGCCAGAACGCCGGACTGTTCCTAAGGTGTTCGTTCCGCTGTATCAAGTCCCATGCAGTGCTGCCAGCAGCGGTTCTGGCCCGGTGGTCGGCCCCAAGCTCGAGCAAAACCAGTACCACCGCAGATGTTTTGCCAGAACGTGCAGCATAATGCAAGGGCGTCAAACCATCTCGACTCCTGGCATTTACCTCCGCCCCCAGCCCCACCAGGGTACGGATGACCTCAGGATTGGTGTTGCGGCCCGCAGCAAGATGCAAGGGCGTCCAACCCCACTGGTCTCTGGCATTCACCACCGCCCCCAGCCCGACCAGGGCGCGGATGGCCTTGGGGCTGGTATTAAAAGCTGCGGCGTGATGCAAGGGCGTCCATCCACCCTGGTCTCTGGTATTCACCTCGGCTCCCAGCCCCACCAGGGTGCGGATGACCTCAGGATTGGTGTTGCGGCCCGCAGCAGAATGCAAGGGCGTCCATCCACCCTGGTCTCTGGCATTCAACTCCGCCCCCAGCCCCACCAGGGTACGGATGACCTCAGGATTGGTGTTGCGGCCCGCAGCAAGATGCAAGGGTGTCGAACCCAACTGGTTTCTGGCATTCAACTCCGCCCCCAGCCCCACCAGGGTGCGGATGACCTCGGGGCTGGTATTGAAAGCTGCGGCGTGATGCAAGGGCGTCCATCCACCCTGGTCTCTGGTATTCAACTCCGCCCCCAGCCCCACCAGGGTGCGGATGACCTCGGGATTGGTGTTGTTGTGTGCGGCCAGGTGCAATGGTGTCGCTTCAAGCGGGCCTCTCGCATTCACCTCTGCCCCCCTACGCACGGCCTCGCGGAGGCTTTCGGGGGTGGCGTTGAGCCAGAAATCGCGGGTGAGCAGGGGGTTGGCCAGGGCGGTGGATGCGAGCAGGGTCAGGCTGGCTAGCAGGGCTTTCCACATAGGCTTCTCCTTGGCGTTTTGTGCAAATGTCGCTGGGAGAATTATATCCAGCTAGCGGGCAGACGGCGGGCAGTTTGACCCATCTGGTGGGGCCGACCCGTTCCGGTGTTCTGCCTGCTACCGGGCCGGGGCAGTAGTAGACTGTGAGCCATGCCCAAACGTGTGGTGAGTGTCTCGATAGGGTCTTCCAAGCGCAACTCCAGGGTCGAGGTACGGCTGGCGGGTTTGGAGGAGAGCTTTGTTCTGGAGCGGATCGGAACCGATGGAAGCTGGGAAAAAGCCATCGAGCTGGTGAGGGAGCTAGACGGCAAGGTAGATGCCTTTGGCCTGGGCGGGGCCGACCTGTATGTGTATGCAGGCAGCCGCCGCTATGCCTTTCGGGATGCCGAGCGTCTGGCCCAGGCCGCCGTGCAGACTCCTATGCTGGATGGCTCGGGCTTGAAGCATACCCTCGAGCGCAACCTGGTGCGGCAGTTAGACGCCCAGATTGGCTGGAAAGACAAAAAAGTGCTGGTTCCCAGCGCGGTAGATCGGTTTGGCCTGGCCGAAGCCCTGGAAGAGACCGGGGCCAGGGTACTCTATGGCGACCTGATATTTGGTCTGGGGCTGCCCATTCCGCTTTACCGGCTCTCGCTGCTGCAAAAACTGGCCTATCTGCTGCTGCCCATCATCACCAAGCTGCCTTTCAAGTGGCTTTACCCCACGGGAGAGAAACAGGAAAAACAGGTACAGGACTGGCGGCAGCGCTACTTTGCCTGGGCCGATGTGATAGCGGGCGACTGGCATCTGATGCGCCGGTTTATGCCCGACCAGATGCAGGGCAAGGTTATCCTGACCAATACCGTCACCCCGGAGGATATCGAATTTATGCGGGCCAGGGGCATTGCCAGGCTCATTACCAGCACTCCCCAGATTGAAGGCCGCAGCTTTGGCACCAATGTGATGGAGGCTTTTATTGTGGCGCTTGCCGGAAAGTATCCCCTTGATGAGGCGGACTACCTCGAGTACATCGAAAAGCTTGGCCTGAAGCCCCAGATAACCGATTTGCAGCAGCCCGGCCAGGGTGGCTCCTCTCGGTAGGCCTTTGGATGGAAGCCTGGAGGGCGTTTAGATCTTGCCAGGACACCCACTCTCTAGGGGAGAACTTTTAATGAGTTTTCCATGTGCTACACCCACCCATAGCGACGAAACCCAAGGGAGTTTCTTAGTAGGCCTCCTCGCAATGGAATGGATTTTTTCGTCTGTATGACAAACTGGTATCAGGTTCAAGGCGTAGCCCTCCGATCGTCTGCCCCTGTGGCTTGGCAATGAACTGCTCGCCTTGGGCCTAACCAAGCAAAGGCTGCTCAGGCCTGATACTAGGGTGCTTTCGTAGCTCAATCCCATCTCAGACTTGCCAGAGCAGCCCGATCACTGGAGGTGATCAATGGTCATTATAGGCGTAGACCCTCACCAGACCGAGCACATTGCAGTAGCCCTTGACAGCGATGGCCGGATACTGGGCCAGCGTTGTGTCCCTAACCACCCTAAAGGCTTTGCCAGCCTGGCTGACTGGGCGGCTCAGTTCCCCCAGCCCCGCTGGGCTATCGAAGGCGCCGCCAACTACTTCACCCTGCCCCTGAGCCGCTACCTGGCCCAGCAGGGGGCGAGGATATACAACATCCACCCCGCCCTGACCAGCCAGTATCGCAGGCGGGTAGAACGGCGTAAGGACGACCAGCGCGATAGACTGGGCGACCGAGTGGCCGAGGATGGGGGTGATTAATCCATGCTGCTCACGCGGCCAGGGCCTTGCTGGCCAACCCCCAGCTACCGGCCTACCTGCCCTCGGAGGCAACAGTGGCCTTGCAAGACCTGACCCGTCGGCGCACCCATCTGGTAGAGATGCGCAAAGCCCTGCGCATGAGCCTGAGCCAGCTGCGCACCCCGCTGCCCGGTCTCGTCGAGCAGACCCAGCCTCTCCTGGCTGCTTTGGACCAGGCTATAGCCTGGCTGGATGGCGAGATCCACCAGCAGGTCAAGCAGCAGGCCCCAGGGCTGCTGGCCTGTCCCGGCATCGGACCGGTGACTGCCGGTATCCTGCTGGCAGAGACAGGGGATATCCAGCGCTTTCCCAGCGAGCATCACTTTGCCAGCTACTGCGGGGCTGCCCCGGTGCACAGAGGCAGTGGTAAGGTCGGGCGGGAGTGTGTGAACCCTGGGGGAAACCGGCGCATCAACCATGCTCTGCACCTGTCGGTACTAACCCGGATTCGTCTGAATCAGCAGGGGGCTCGGGATTACTTCCTGCGTAAGCAGGCTGAGGGGAAAACCTCACGGGAGGCTCTGCGCCTGCTCAAGACTTATCTGGCTCGGGAGGTCTACCGGGTCTTGAAGGCTATGGCTGGTGGGCCTACTTGACATACTAGGTTCATTGCGACCCTGAGGCGTAGCCGAAGGGGAAGCAATCCAGATCACCCCGGCGGCCAAAGTGCGTTCGCGCCCCTCCTGGATTGCTTCGTCGGCCTTTGGCCTCCTCGCAATGACGAGGGGGGAGTGAGTTTTCCATGAGCCCCGCGCACCTGTGGCGACCAAACCCAAGGGAGTTTTTTGGTAGTACGGTAGGTGAAAGGACGGTACTCTGGGCCCCCTCTCCCAAGCTTGGGAGAGGGTTGGGGTGAGGGTTGAATGACGCCAAAGACGCCATGCTTCGCTGCGCTCACCCCCCTCACCCAGCCTCTCCCACCGAGGCGAGTCGCTTGCGCGATTCCGGCAAAGCCGTAACCTAAGGGGAGAGGAGGTTGCTCGAACGTACTCTAGCTGCCCTCGCCTCGGACTTGCTTGCTATAGGTAACAAAGCCCTGCTCGTCGCCTTTTGCCAGATAAGCCGCCTGTCTGGACCAGGAATAGAGGCTGGGGGTCGGGCGCAGGCCGGCAGCAGCTACGGCGTTTTTGAGGGTTTCTTCCTGGGCTCTGGCGAGCTGGTCGAAAGTGGTTATGCCGGCCGCGTTCAGGGCCGCCGCTATCTTTGGCCCGACTCCCCAGATGCGGGTCAGGTCGTGGCTGGCTTTGCTGGTATGCCGCCTGGCCGGAACAGCCCGCTTTTTGGGTTTTCGGCTGGTGGAACGTATCTGTGCCAGGTAGGGTTCTAGCTGGTAGCCCTCGGCCTTGGCGAGCTTGCCCAGCCTGGCCGCAACGGCGGCCCAGGCCTGGCGGTTGGCAGCAATGTGGTGAGGCTTTCGGCCCTGGGCATGGGCCAGGGCCTGCGAGAACAGGCGCAGGCCGGTCAGAAGGTCCTGATGGGCCTCGCGATTGAAGTAAACCAGGCCGGCGAACCGGTTGACCCGCAAGAAGCCTTGCACCAGCGGTTCTTGTAATAGGCCGGGCAGGTTTTTCAGGAAGCCTTTGGGGTCATGAGCCAGCCCGGGGTGGGCCAGAAGGAGCCTGGTCAGCCCCACAGACTGCCGGGCCTGCTGGGCCTCGAGCCCGGCGTCCAGTAAGCACTGCTCCAGAATCTGCCCCAGCCGCCATTCTTCCAGGTAGCCAGAGCTTTGGGGGGAGCTACCCAGGCCGTGGGTGAAGACCCAGCCCAGCAGCGCAGTTTTGACCCAGAGGCCACATTTCGCCTGATTGGCTCGCAAGACTCCGTCCAGGCGGGCCAACACGGTCTGGATGGGCTGCAAGTCTAATCTGCTTCCGGCAAAACCATCAATTCCTTGGTAGAACTCCAGCAGTCTCTCCTGGGTCTCTTGGCGCAAGGGGTCTTCGAGTGTTTTCAATGCCAAAAGTCTACGCAGAAAGGCCGGATTAACCAGCTCGCGGAAGGGTTTGTGTACCGGCGCCAGCCACAGCTCTAGCCGGGCCTCGGCGATACTGGCTACCCCTCGGCCCTCCAGCATGGCGGCAAGCTGGGCGTAGCTTCCATCGGCATCGTAGACCTCACGCCAGTCCAGAAAAACTTTGCGCTGGTAGGGGCCAAGCTCGAGGTAGAGCCCTTTTTCGTGGAGCTCCTGGTTATTGTGCAGGTACTCAAGCCCCGTAACCTGGTCGCGCAGGATGCTGAATACGCGGGAGTCGTAGCTGAGCTGCAAGCCCTCACCCAGACCTACCTGTCGGGTCTCGCGCCCCAGGCCAGTTTTGAATGGCTGGCCCACCGAACGGCGCACCCAGACCCTGGCCTGGGAGTATTTGTTGTGGAAGGCCACCAGCGCGCGCTCTGAACCGGCCCGGTTGGAGTAGACAAAGACATCCTCGTTAACCGCATGGCCTTCGTGGGCGTCGTAGAGTACAAAGTTCTCAACCTCGGCGAAGAGGTAGCGCTTTCTCAGGAGGGGGAAAATCTGCTGGTAATGGTAGTCCACCAGGCCCTCGTCGGCCGTCTCGTGGTAGTAGGCCCGGCGGTACTCCATGCCATAGCGTTCGCCAAACCCTTCCACCTGCCCGTGCCCCAGCATGGGCAGCCCCGGCAGGGTGGCGCACAGGGTCATGGCCCCGAAGTATTTGTCGCCCTTGCCAAACTGCTCCACCGCGGTTTTTTCGTCGGGGTTGCTGAGAAAGTTCACAAAGCGCTTGAGGATTTCTGGCTCGAACTCGAGGGTGTTTTTCATAATCTGCCGGTACTCGGCATTCTTCTCGTCGCGCAGCATATTCATGAAAGCCGAGTTGTAGACCCGGTGCATCCCCAGGCTGCGCACAAAGTAGCCCTCCATCATCCAGAAAGCTTCGGCCAGCAGAAGTGTATCCGGGGCCTCTAGCGCCACCCGGTCTACCACCTCGCGCCAGAACTCCACCGGCATGGCGGCATCAAACTGCTCCCTGGTCAGAGCGTGCTCGGCCCGGCTGGGAATAGAGTCGCCCCAGGGCGAGCCGCCCGGCTCGGGGAACCACAGCCGCTGGATGTGCCGTTTGGTCAGGGTCATGGCGGCATCGAAGCGAATGATGGGAAACTGCCGGGCCACGTGCAGGATGGTCTGAATCACCGCCTCGCGCACCTGGGGGTCCAGGTAGTTGAGCTGGGCAGTGTCGTTCCAGGGCATGCCGGTGCCGTCGTTGCCGTGGTAAATATAGCGCACCTGGCCGCTAGAGCGATCTAATCGCTTGAACACCACCGCCGCATCGGACTTGTCGTAATAATGGTCTTCCAGGTAGATGCCCACCCGCTCATCCGACGAGAGATCCGGCCCGCTGAAGGTGTATTTGGGATAGGGTGGGTAGGGCAGGCTGATGAACCAGTCGGGGTGCTCGATTACCCAGCGCCCGTCAATGCCCACGTGGTTGGGCACCATGTCCGAGGCCAGCCGGATGCCCCTTCTGGCGGCTTTTTGCCTCAGCACCTGCACTGCCGCCTCACCGCCCAGGTCTGCGGCGACCACATAGTCATATAGTGAGTAGGCCGAAGCCTCGGCCTCGGGGTTGCCCATCAACTGTTTGATGCGCCTGGACGCCTTGCTACGCTCCCACAGCCCAATCAGCCACAGGCAGGTCACGCCCCAGCTCGCTAAAATCTCGAGCTCTTCGTCGGGAACCTGGTCGAGGGTCTTTATCTCGCGCTGGTATTTTTTGGAGAGCTGGTCCAGCCAGACCAGGGCGTTTTTGGCCATCAGGACGCAGCGGGGCATCCAGTCCAGGTCGGGGCTAAAGGCTTCGGGTTCGGGTTCTTGCAAGAGCCGCCGAATGTCCAGTAGCTCACTCTCGCCGCCTCCACCGCCGGGCTGGTCAAACTGGATGGGTACTGCAAAGGAGCGCTTTTCCTCTCTGATCACATCCAGGCCGATGAGCAGCCGGTAGTAGAACTGGCCCAGGGCGCCCCCAAAGCGCCGCAGCAAGAACTCGAGCTGGCCTTCCAGTGAGTCGGGGTACTCCAAAGCTGGCAGCCGCAGGGTTTTGAACAGGCTCAGGCCGGTCTCGGCAAAGGCTGGCTGACCTTCAAAAAAGCTTTCCAGGTTCTGGATGATGGGTAGATACAGGGTGGTGGCCTCGAGGCTGCCATCGTCAAACAGCTCGCTAAATGGCGCGAAAGCCGGGTTGGCGTTGGCCATCCACAGCATCAGCAGCTCTTCCAGCAGAATCTCGCGGTTAGAACGGCCCTCCGTGGCGCCTGCCAGGTAGTCTTCCAGGGTGATCTCGCGCCGGTAGACCCGGACAGGCGGAAACTCGGCAGCAAAGGCGCGCAGGGTCTTTTCCACCTGGTCTGCCCCGACGCTCGACTCCAGAGCCTGCAGGGCTTTTTGCATCACGTCGGGATGCTGCTCAACGTACTGCCGCACCACAAAGTGCAGCATCTCGTCAATCAGGCCCAGGGCATTGATCTGGCTTGCGCTGACCGCTCGTTCTGGATAGCGCACCAGGTCGCGCCTGGCGTTCATGGCCTCGGCAAAGCGCCGGGCGGCCTGGAAGTCGGCAAAAATGACATTGCCGCTTAGCGAAAACAGCGAGAGGTCGAACTGATAGAAATCGCGTGCGCTAGCGGAAACGTGAAACTCGAAGGTACCTGGGCGTGGCTCTTGGCAGCTCATACAATCCCTCCGCGCTGCCACAAGTCTATAGCACTAACCTCAAGCGGCCACCGAGCCTGAAGCCCCAGCTTTTGGGGCCGTATAAAGGGCCTGAGCAGGCATGCTTTGGGCGTAAGCGATGTTCAGCCACCCTGAGTAAACCTTTCCGCTTCGCTGCTATGGGTGCGCACAGCTCATGGAAAACTCACACCCAGTCCACTCTTATCTCGCCCAAGGTATAGACATGGCCACATGGTCAGGAAGGTGTAGATTGAGCAAACGTTGTGGGCGAGGCGGTGCTGCTAGAGGCGTTGGGTCTGGCACGGGTAGCGCCGGATGCAAAGCCGCCTGGACAGGATGCTGCCCCGTGTTTACTGTCACCTGCCAACCTGCCATCAAACCACCACGCCAGCAACATTCCTACTGGGTACATACAAAACTATGATCTGCCTGTGATAGGCTCGCCAGAGGTGATGGATGATGAAGTGGAAAAGCACACTGGGTCTGGTAGCAGTCTTTGCTTTTGCGGGAGCTTGGGGACTGGCCCAGGTAGCCCCCGAGGCCGCGCAGTTGCTCGACAAGATGCGGCTGGCTCATGGTAAAGAGGCCCTGACAAACCTGAGAACCTATCGGGAAACCGCCGCCGTTACCTTGTTTTCTGGGCCACACCCGGCAGGCCAGATGACCGTGGTTTCTTACTACGACCTATCAACCCGCGAGGCGCGCATAGACTACATAGTCGGCAACAATTTGGTCGAAAGGATCCTGATCTCGCCGGCTGGGGGTCAGAGGTGGAGCGCGCGTACTGGCGTTGTAGCCCTCGAGCCCCCTATTTTCAGAGATTTCTTGAATAGCTTTTATTTGGGCTGGTATGGCTTGCGGCTGGGTGGTGCTGAGCGGGAGCAAGCCCGGCTGTTGGGGGCTCGGACCTTTGGCGACCTGACCGGCCGGGCTATTGCTGTCCGCACCAGGGGCGCCGAGACCACCTACCTGATAAACGAGCAGAATCAGATCATCGCCGAACAGACTCAGACCAGCATGGGGCTTTTGACCGCGCTTTACCACGACCTGCGCCAGGTCTCGGGAGTCCTGATACCCTTTCGTGGCCGGCTACTTGCCGATGGGGTCCTGGTCCTCGAGATTGAGCTGCAGGAGGCCAGGGTAAACCCGGTATTGCCACCCGAGACCTTCCGGATGCCTTAGAAGGGCGTTGTAGCGCTTCCTGCGCCGAAAATCAGAAGTCAATAGTCTATAGTCCATTGCCGATGGACCATAGCGCTATACCGCTATACCCCTCCGGGTAACCGCCGGGTCCCGACTCGACGTCTGCATTTCATGTTCGGGTGGTGAGACAGGAGTATTAAGCCTCTTTGTGCCGCAATGTAGAGCAGTTGTGATTTGGACAACCCACGTTTTTGGCCTGAGAGTTAAGAATAGAGCATGCACAATCGGAGGCTTTGGGCGGCCGCACTGGTGTTGTGGGGTGGGCTTAGCCTGGCCAGCCCCGCCCAGGACTTGTTTAGCGAAGTGGGAAGCCTCCTGCAGCAGCACTATGGCGGTTTTGCCCAGGTCAGGCTAGATGAGCTGCGCGCAAAGTACCAGGACAAACTCGAGCAGGCCTGCGCCCAGGAGGTCTCCTGTCCGACCGACCGTGCAGTTCCCCTAATTCAGTCGCTCGTCAGTTCGCTGGGAGACCGACATACCCGCTTTTTCTTGCCCGAAGCGTTTGCCGAGGTGCAGCGTAGAATTGCCGGAGGCTATAGCAGCACTCCACAGCTTGGGGTGCTGTTGCAGGTTGTGCCGGGGCTGGAAGGCTTGCTAATCTTGGAGGTTAGCGCCGGAACGCCTGCCGAGGAAGCCGGTCTGCGCCGCGGCGACCGTATTCTGGCGGTAGACGGCCAGGCCCTGCCTCAGGCCGAGCCTGAGCGAGCCAACTTTTTGCGCGAGCGCCTAGGCGCGGGAGGGCTGGTAAACCTTAGCATCCAGCGGGCTGGGCAGCAGCTCGAGTTTCAGGCCCGCCCGCGGATTATTTCTTTGCGCCAGCTTCCCTCGCTTAGCTTGCGCCCGGACGGACTGGCCGTCTTGCGCATCCCCTCTTTCACTGGTTTCCAGCAGGTGGGGCCACGTATACACGAAATGGTGCGCCAGGCCCAGGTTCAGGGGGCCAGGGCCATGGTAGTGGATCTACGCCACAACAGCGGGGGTCTGTTGAGCGAGTGTCTGGTGGGCTCGGGTGCTTTTGTGGGAGAAACCTACCGGCGCCTGCAGGGAAATTTGCGCTATAGCGAACAGGGCTTCCGCGATGGCTATTATTTCTTCCGCTCAGGCCGCTTTGAGCGCCTCGAGTTCGTGGTCCGGCCTGCCCGCTGGTCGGCCCCGGTGGTGCTGCTGGTGAACGAGCGAACTGCTTCATGCGCCGAATACTTTGCGTTTGATCTGCAAGAAAGCGGCCTTGCAGCGGTGATCGGACAGCCGACTGCCGGCGTGGGCAACACCGCTACTGCCTTTTTGCGCCTGAGCAATGGTGCGGGTCTGCAGGTGACCACCTCGATTGCTCAGCGCCGTGACGGCAGTAATTATCCCGAGCGGGTCACCCCGGATCTGTTTTTTCCCGACGACTGGCGAGCCCTGGCCGAAGGCCGCGACCTGATGCTGGAGAGGGCCATTCAACTGCTCTCAAGGGTCGGGGCATCTATCAAGTGAGTTTGCCACGAGCTGCGCGCACCCGTGCCGACGAAACATTAGGGAGTTTCTTAGTAGGCCTCCTCGCAATGGAATGGATTTTTTCGTCATTGCGACCCTGAGGCGTAGCCGAAGGGGAAGCAATCCAGATCACCCCGGCGGCCAAAGTGCGTTCGCGCCCCTCCTGGATTGCTTCGTCGGCCTTTGGCCTCCTCGCAATGACGAGGGGGGAGTGAGTTTTCCATGAGCCCCGCGCACCTGTGGCGACCAAACCCAAGGGAGTTTCTTGGCAGGTATCATAGCCCCTCTACAGGCTCGGCCTCGAGGGCCCTGATAGCAGCGCGCAGCCAGTCGGGCACTAAAGCAGGCCTGCCATCCTCTAGCCAGACCACCACCACCTTGATCTGGGCCGCTAGCTGGCCATCGGCCCAGATCTGGCTCAGGGTGCGGAAACTCTTGTTGCCCACGCCCTCGACCCGCAGGGCAATTTCCACCTGCTGGTCAAACAAGATGGGCCGCAGGTAGTCCACTTCGGCCCTGGCCATCACAAAATTCCCCCCATCAATGGCCGCCCCTGCCCGCCGCAGATAATGCCCCCGGGCAATTTCGTCGTAGGTCAGGTAAATCGCGTTGTTTACATGTTTGAGCGTGTCCAGGTCGCTGAAGCGCACCTCGATGGGAACCCGTACCGGAAATCTCATGCACAGGATTCTAACGTGATTGAAGCTCCGGAATAGGCAGGACGCAACCATGGTCTTTGGTCAGGCTGTTAGTTGGCCCTATACTCACTTACATGAGCCAAGCTACATCCGAACTACCAACCTGGGACTTGGACTCGTTGTTTCCTGGTCTGGACTCGGTCCAGTTCAGCAACACCTGGAAGCTGCTTGCACAGCAATTGAGCGATATTCAAGGCTTCGTGCAGACTCACCAGATTGGCCAGGAAACGGCACCCAGCGACAAAAATACCTTTGATGCCTTGATTGATAAAATCAATACTTTCGGCGAGACCAAGTGGCCGCTGTATGCCTATGTGCTGATGCGGGTGGACAGCGACAGCAGCGATGCGGCAGCCCAGGCCAGGCTTTCGGAGCTCGAGCTGCTACTCCTGGACTACCAGAAACTACAGCCCCGGCTTACCCGGTGGCTGGCCCGCCTGGACCCCGAGGTGGTAGAGGCCGGCCCTTACCGGATTCTGATTGACGAGGCCAAAGTTCAGGCCCAGCATCTGATGTCCGAGCCCGAGGAAGTGCTGGCTGCCGAACTCTCGCTGTCGGGAGGGCGGGCCTGGGTCAAGCTGCACGGCAACCTTTCCAGCCAGATCAGCGCCGTAGTAGATGGGGAGGAGCTGCCCATTACCGCGGCGCGGAACCTGGCCATGAACCCCGACGAGTCAGTGCGCAAGGCCGCCTACCAGGCCGAGGTGCAGGCCTGGAGGGCCAACGAAGTCGCGCTGGCCGCCGCCCTTAATGGCTACAAGGGAGAGGTCTCTACCCTGAACCGCAAGCGCGGCTGGGAGGACGACCTGGCCCCAGCCCTGTTCGAAAACCGCATCAGCCGCCAGACCCTGAGTGTAATGCAGAAGGTGATGGTAGACAGCCTGCCCGTCTGGCGGCGCTATTTCGCTGCCAAAGCCAGGGCTTTGGGCAAGGACCGGCTCGACTGGTGGGATCTGTTTGCGCCGGTGGCCGCACCCGGAGCAAGCCCCAAGAAATGGAGCTGGGAAGAAGGGCGGGAGTTTATTGTCCAGCACCTGGCGGGCTTCTCGAGGGCCGATGCAGAGCTGGCTGAGCGGGCCTATGCCGAGCGCTGGCTGGATGCTCCCCCGCGCAAGGGCAAGGCCGGCGGAGCTTACTGTATGCCGGTGGGAAAGGGCAGTTCGCGCATTCTGCTCAACCACGAAGAAAGCTTTGAATCTATTTCTACCCTGGCCCACGAGCTGGGGCATGCCTATCACAACTACTGCTTGCGGGACATGCCCTACCTGTTGCGCCACGAGCCCATGACCCTGGCCGAGACTGCTTCCATCATGAACGAGACCATTGTGGGAGAGGCCGCCCTCAAAGAGCTGCCGCCCGCCGAACAACTGGGGGTACTCGAGGGCGGTCTGCAAAGCTCTGCTCAGGTGATTGTGGACATTCACTCGCGCTTTTTGTTTGAACAAGCAGTATTTGCCGGGCGTCGGGAAAGAGAACTTTCGGCAGAGGAGTTCTCCCAGCTAATGCACCAAGCCCAGACCCAGACCTACGGCACTGCCCTGGCAACCTATCATCCCTATATGTGGGCAGTAAAAGGTCATTACTACGGAGCCAACTACTACAACTTCCCCTATGCCTTTGGGCTGTTGTTTGGTCTGTCGCTATACCGGCAATACCTGGAAGAAGGGCCAGGTTTTCTGGCCAGGTACGAGCAATTACTGGCCTCGGTGGGCGCTTACCCGGCCGAGCAGTTGGCGGCGCGGTTTGGCTTTGACCTGGAATCGGAAGTGTTCTGGCAAGGGGGCATGGGTGTGCTGGCCGATAGAATCGCGCGCTTCGAGAAGATGGTTTTCGAGATGTGGAAAACCTAACCGCACAGGATATAAAATAGTTATTGACAAAATATAAACTCCGAGTTTATACTACTGATCGGAGGGCTTAGACATGTTCGGACACTTCAATCAGGACGAATTGACAGCGGCAGTCCAGGACAAGATCACCGCCTATCGCCAGGAAGCGGCTCTGCGAAGCCAACTGCCCAGACAATCCATCCGCTACCAGATTGCCCAGCAGCTTCGGGCTTGGGCCGAGGCCTTAGAACCCGCTTTCAGCCGCTCTAGCGACCATCAGCGCCTGCGCAGGGTCTGAGAAAGGTTTTTCCATCGCCATCCACTGATCACGTCCCGTAGGTTGGAACCTGGACACCATCCCCATACAGGAGGTTTACATGTCGGAGCAAGAGCGTATTCAAGCCCTTTTACAGGCTGGTAAGATCACCCAGCAAGAGGCCGACCTGCTGCTTTCGGCCCTCGAGGAGGGGGATCAGGCGGCCCGTCAGGCCCAGGAGAGCCTGGGCGAGACCCAGTATGCGACGCCATCATCGGCCTGGCAGCCCGAAGGGTTGCGCTGGGTGCGGGTCAGGCTCACGGCGGGTGAGCTCGAGGCCCGGCTCGATCCCAGCCTGCAGGTGCCGGTGGCAGAAGGTTCGGCCGAGGTGCGCCAGGTGGGGGCCGATCTGGAAGTCACGCCCAATATGGTCAGCAGCAGTTTTTTGGCTGGGCTGCTGGGCCGGATGGGCTCGGTAGAACTGCGGCTCCCACCGGGCTGGGGCCTGGAGCTAGACAGCAGGGCCGCCCAGGTCGAGGTGCAGAGGATAAGTTTCCTAAAAGGCCGGGTGGCGGCAGGCAACGTGGAACTCGAGGCCGTCGAAGGGCTCGACCTGGAGGTCAACGCGGGCAATATTGATGGCTCGCTCCTACTGCGTGACGGTCAGCACCGCCTGCGGGTCTCGATGGGAAATGCTGAGCTGGACCTGCTGCCCGGCAGCAGTGTGAGGCTTAGCTCAGGGGTTAGCCTGGGAAATTTGGAGGTCAAAGGTTTTAACCGTTCCCACGCCGCAGATGGGTCGGAAGTTAGGCAACTGGGGGACGGCCGGGCAAGCCTCGAGGTCTTTGTCCGGATGGGCAACCTGGAAGTGAAGGCCAGGTAGGTTATGACCAGGGCAGTCAGTGGTTCCACCAAACCAGACCCCATCCGTGGGCAGCAGTCAGAAGTCCCGGGCACAAGCGCAAAGTATCTACCGCGCAAGGCCCCTTGCCCCACGGTATTTCTTTGCTAGCGACTGTTGCAATTGCAAAAGGAGCAGTTTATGGACGACAAAAAGCGCATCATGGAGATGGTCAAAGAAGGCAAAATTACCACCGAAGAAGCCATCCGCTTACTAGAAGCCCTGGAGTCCGGGGAACCCAAAGCTGAGGGACCGGGTGCAGGTTATGCCTACGAGCTTGCTACTACCCCGCCCTCCGCCAGAGGCATTGCAAAGATGATCCGCATTGTCCTGGATGGGGAGGATGAGGATGGCGAGGATGTCAAGATCAAGGTTAACATTCCGGCCTCTCTGGCCAAGTTCGCCTCGAACTTTATCCCGCCAGAGACCCAGCGACAGCTGACTGCCCAGGGGATTGATATTGCGGGTATTCTGGATATGCTCAAAGGCGAGCTACCCGAGGGGCGCCTGGTGGATATGGTGGTCAACGACTCGGCCAGGGAGGGCGAAGGCAGGCCCAAACGTTCTTCGATGAAACTCGTGATTGAAGTAATCTGAGTACCGAAGCAGGGAGGGCGCATGAACACAGTAGAAAAACTGAGCCTCATCCGCCCTCGCTTTGTTTATCTGTTGCTGAGGGTACAAGAGATACCGGTTCCGATCTTTTTGTTTGCCCCGCTGGTGGCGCTCGAGTTCTTTTTGCTGATGGGCGCCTGGTTTATCCGCCGGTCGGGGAGCAGCGACCAGCAGTTAGAGGTAGCCCTGAAAGCCCTCAATGCCCTACGAGGGCAGACCTGGGAGCTGCGTAAACTGCCGCCTTTTGCGCTGGTAGAGTTGGAGATTAGACCCAAAGTCTTCGACCCCAATGCGCCAGCGCGGGTTTACCTCAAGATCGGACTGTGGTGAAACCTGCTACTTGTTTGGAATCCCTATGATCAATAGTCTGCGTTCTGAATTGCAGATAACATCGCATACACGGGGTTCGCAACGTATTGGAACAGTCCTAAAGACTACCAGCCACCAGCTTGCTCCGGGACTGCTTTTCCTTCTGCCACATCTCAGAGCCTGCCCTGAGCCTGTCGAAGGGGCCCGGCCTGAGCCATGCAGGGCTGCGCATCCTCTAACAACCCCAATGACGCGAAGCAAGTACCTGCAAGAGTTTGAACGGAGTTGGTTATGAGAGTCTTTTCCCTGCCCACCCAGTGTCCTGTGCCGGGATGCAAAGGGCGCCTCCATGTGACCGGACTGGCCTGCTCGGACTGCCGCGCCGAGATCAGAGGCAGTTTCCAGCCCAACGAGTTTGCCTTGCTCCCACCCGAGCACCTGGAGTTCCTGCGCCTGTACATCAAGGTGCGGGGAAATCTTAAGGAAGTAGAGCGCATTCTGGGGCTGTCGTATCCCACCATACGGGCCCGTTTCGAGACCCTGCTCAAAGTACTGGGCTACGAGCATCAGGAAATTCCCGAGCCAGGCCCCGCCCCAGAAAAGGAGGCCATTCTGGCCGCCCTGGAAAAGGGGCAGATCGGCGCTGCCGAGGCCGCCGAACAGCTACGGGCTTTGAAGCGACGCTAAAACCTAGGGGGCCTCTTCTCGAAAAAGGCTGCGATGCCCTCGGCCAGGTTGCCGGTCTCGCGCACCCAGGCATTGGCTATGGAGGCCAGCCTGAGGCCGTCCTCGAGGCCCATGCCGGGCAGGGCGTGCAGGAGTTCTTTGGTCAGCGAGAGCGAGGTGAGGGCGTTGGCGCCTACTTCCTGGGCCAGGGCCAGGGCCTGGTCCATCAACTGATCTGGAGGTACCACCTTGTTCACCAGCCCCATCCGGTAGGCTTCCTGGGCCGCGACCAGCCTGCCGGTGAGTAGCAGTTCCTTTGCGTGCTTCTCGCCCACGTTGCGCACCAGGATCACCCCCACCAGTGCCGCTACAAAGCCAATCTTCACCTCGGTGTAACCGATGCTGGCCTCTTCGCTCATTACCGCCAGGTCGCAGGCCGAGGCCAGCCCGGCCCCTCCTGCCACAGCGGGGCCGTTGATGGCAGCGATGGTGGGTTTGGAGAAGGTGTAGACCCGGTGAAAGAGGCGCATCAGCTCACGGGAGTGGGCATAGTTGGCCTCGGCACCGGCGGTGGTGACCTTCTTCAAGAACTCCAGGTCGGCGCCGGCGCTAAAAGCCTGCCCTGCCCCCACCAGCACCACCGCTCGGATGGTCTGGTCCCGTTCGGCAGTATCCAGCGCATCAAGCAAGGCCTTTACCAGCTCTGGTGAAAGTGGGTTGCGTCGCTGGGGGTCGTTCATGGTCAGGAGGCGGATGCCCATGTGGTCGGATGCAGTGACAGTCATGCCTACATGCTACCCGCCCTACACTCATCCGATCGAAAGTCTGAGGTGGATGTTTCCTGACCTCGGCCGCCATGCACAGGTCAGGCGCCCCAGCTCTGGCCAGGGCTGCACCGGATGGATTTGAGCAAGAACCACGCTGGTATTGAAAGAAGTGTGGCTGTGGGTGGGCACAGATGGGTGGTAGCTGGGATGGGGCGACCGGAGGCTGAATTGCCCCGTTGAATGGTTTTTGTGTAGACTCGAGGGTGTAGGCAGTCAAACTCAGCCGGGTTTGTCGCTTGCGGAGGTGAAGTTATAACCAGAGATGTTCCGATTAATGAACGAATACGAGTGCGGCAGGTACGCCTGATAGACGAGCAGGGCACACAGGTAGGGGTTGTGGATACCCGCGAAGCCTTGCGTATGGCCAAGGAGCGCGAATACGACCTGGTACTGGTCTCGCCCAACGCAGTTCCACCGGTGGCCAAACTGCTCGACTATGGGAAATGGCGCTACGAGCAACAGCAGGCTGACAAAGAAGCCCGCAAGAAAGCCAAGCGCACCGAACTTAAGAGCATGAAGCTCCGCCCCAAAATTGAGGCCCACGACTACAACACCAAGGTTGGGCACATCCGTCGCTTCCTCGAGGAAGGGCACAAGGTCAAGGTCACCATAATGTTCCGTGGGCGTGAGATGGCCCACCAGGAGCTAGGACACAAGCTTTTGGAGCGCATCTCCAAAGACCTGGAGGGAATTGGTTTTGTGGAAATGCGCCCCGAAATGCTGGGCCGCGACATGAATATGGTTATGGCGCCAGGGTCCAAGCCCTCCGCTGCCGCAGCCTCTGTCAGCCCCGCCTAGGATAGTTTCCAACCTGTTTTTGAAGCTGATGGCCGATAGCCGATAGCCGATAGCAACACCTGCTTTTAGCTATCCGCTATAAGCTATGAGCTATTAGCCATAGACTGGGTGACGGAGTGGCCGAGGCTTGTCCTGAGCCCGTCAAAGGGGCAGTCGAAGGGCGGGGGTGATTAATCCATCCAGGAGGGCACAAAAGCACACTCGCGGCTGGGGTGATCTGGATGCTTCGCGCCCGGAGCCTGCCCCGAGCCTGTCGAGGGGAGCGCTCGCATGACGAGAAACGCCGTTCCCACCCTCATTGTGAGGAGGCACCAGGTCCCTAGTACCGCAGGGTAAGCCTGGGTGACAGCTGATAAGCTCCGAACGGTGCGACGCAGCAGGTGGCCAGCCCCCTGATGGTGGTTATCCATAAGATCAGGAAGCATTTTTCCCTTTTACGAAAAAGGCCGGCGCCCCGCGGTTCAGTCGCTTTACGGTCTCGGGCAATTCTAGCCATAGCAGGCGGATCTGCTGGCGGGTCTCGCTCATCATACCCCGAGAATGCCAGAGCTATGTTGAAAGCAATCAATCAAAGATTTTGCCGGGATTTAGCAGATTCTGGGGGTCGAAAAGGCGCTTGATCTGACGCATCCAGTCCAGGGCGGGGCCGTGCTCTCTGGCCAGGTATTTTTTCTTTCGCAGGCCAACCCCGTGTTCGCCCGTACAGGTTCCCCCCAGGGACAGGGTGTGTTCCACCAGTCGTTGGGAAAATTCCTCGGCCCGGGGGTCGCCCGGCTCACAGACCAGCAAAGTATGGAAGTTGCCGTCTCCCACGTGCCCCAGAATGTTGCCCCGCAGGCCCATTGTGCCCAGTAACTGATGGGAATACTGCACCAGGTCGGGCATTCTGGAGATAGGCACGGCGGTATCGGTGGAGAGATACTCCTTACCGGGAAACAGGTTGATAAGAGCCCAGTAAGCCTGATGACGGGCCTCCCACTGGGCGGTTCGCTCTTCTTGGGTACGGGCGGTGTCGGTGCGGACCGCTCCGGCTTCGTGCATCAGCTCGATAGCCAGGCTGGACTCAGACTCGAGAGCTTCGTGGGTAGAGGAGTGAAACTCCACAAACAGGGCGGGCTTTTCGGGATAGCTGCGGCCCAGGTAGCGATTGATGGCCTGGATGCCCACCTGGTCCACCAGCTCGAGCCGGGCCACCGGTAGCCCACTGGCCATCACCGCATAGGCGGCCTGGGCAGTCTGGGTGAGGTTGTCAAAGAAAACCCGCAAGGTGTGGATATGCTCAGGGATGGGGTAAAGTCTGAGCGTAAGACGGGTAATGATGCCCAGGGTACCCTCGGAGCCGATAAATAAATCCTTGAGGCTGTAGCCGGCGCTGGTTTTGCGTACCCCCCGGCCAAGCTCCAGCACCTGGCCATCTGCCAGCACCACCTGCAAAGCCAGCACATTCTGCCGCATCCCTCCATAACGCACGGTGGTGGTCCCCGAGGCGTTGGTAGCCGCCATGCCGCCCAGGGTGGCATCCGCGCCGGGGTCTACAGGAAAGAATAGGCCGGTTCCCTTGAGGGCTTCGTTCAGGGCTTTACGGGTCAGGCCGGGCTCCACTACGGCCATGAAATCCTCGGGGTGAATTTCGAGCACGCGATTCATACGGGAAACATCCAGCGAGATGGCCTGCCCCTGGGGAATTATGTGACCTTCAATGCTGGTTCCGGCGCCAAAGGGAATCACCGGCGTGTAGTATTCTCGCGCCCAGGCCAGGGTGGTCTGAACATCGGCGAGATTCTCTGCCCACACCACGGCCATGGGAGGGTGATGAATGGGATAGCTCTCGTCCTTTCCGTGAGTGTCCAGGTCGGCGGGAGAGGTACTGACCCTGGCGGGCAGGATCTCTTTCAAGCGTTCTACCATGGCTTTAGACTACCCGAACGTCGCCAGGGCTTGTGGCGTGTCTTGCAGAGAGCAAGGCTGGTGATATTTAGCCCACAAAGGGCCGGTAAGCGTTAGTAACGCCGGTTGGTGACAAATGCGCCAGCCTGCCGGGCACAAGCTGTTACCCTGACAATCAGCAATGCGTAATTTGACTCAGACTCACCACACCACCAGACCCGAAAACCTGCAACAACTGCTTCAGGACGCTTGGGCAAGGCTGGAAACACAGCCCCAGGAAGCTCTTGTACCAGCCCGCCGGGCGGAATGTCTGGCGCGGCGCGTGGGCGATAACCGGGCTTGGGCCCACAGCCTTTTCATCTGGGGTGTGACCAGCCTATACGGTGGGAACACCCACGAGGCCATTGTGCTCTTTTCGAGGGCGCTGGCGGTATATCGCTTTCTGGGCGACGAACAGGGACAATGGTCTTGCCTGAAAGCTATTGCTCTGTGCTGGGGCTTTACCGGTGATGCGGCCCAGGCGCAGGAGACCCACTCCCAGGCCGATGCCTTTCTGCGGCAGGCCGAGTATGCCAGCCAGGCCCGCTGGCTGGACTGGTTTTCCAGCACCTGAGCGCGCTTCTTGCCAACCCCAAATCTGACACTATTTACTTAGGAGTGTCAAAGTTCAAATGCCCACATTGCCCGTCTGGAACAGGTTATTTGCTCTTGACCAGGGGCTGGGTTTGTTGCAAGCTAAGTTATGGCAAGTTCTGTAAAGCGCGAGGTATGGCAAGACGTGGAGGTGAACCTGGAGCTTTCGCTCGAGTTCGATCCCGAAGCGTTTTTGCATCGTCATCCGGGGCTAGCGCTGGTGCTGGCAGAGTTGCTGGTAGGGCCTCCGCGGCGCTGGCGCGACCCTGCCGAGTTGTTGCCTTATGCTGGCTGCAAGAGCCTCGAGGCCAGGCTACCCCGTCTGCGTTTTAGTCCACTGGAAACCCGTTCACTGGGTTATGCCCTGGACAAGCTGTTTACCGCAATAGAGTTCAGCATTGTCGGGCACAAGGTAATGGCTATTCCGCAACCAAACAAGGCCATCCGACTGTCAGAGGGCTGGCGCGCGCCAAGCGCGGTATGGTTATGCCACCAACCACTGGGCTGAGTCTCTCGCCAGACCCGCGGCTATCTGAGGGCTTATGAACACATGGTACCCGCCCCCAGTATCAAGTACAGATGGCCCAGCTATAGCTGCTATACTTAGGCGGCTGCCCTGGAAACGCTTACATAGCTTTCCAGCCAGTACAAAGGAGTCATCGATGAGCCCTTTGGTGATGGTTGAAAACAGCTTGATAGAGCCAACGGTAGAGACACTAATTGCCCAGGCCTGGCAGCTACTGACTAACCGCGAGGAAGGCCAAGAGTACAGGAGCACGGTCTGGAGGATGGGCCTAAAGGCCGAACAGCAATCCCGCAACCTGGGCCACGAGACTGCCCTGGCCATCTCCCAGTTGATTCTTGGGGTCAACGCCCTGGATCGGTACCAACCCGAAGAAGCTGTACAGCGCTTGACCAGCGCCCTGACCCGCTTCCGCTGGCAGTCCGACACCCGTTACGAATGGTACAGTCTGGCAGCGATCGCCCAGGCCTGGTATCTGCTGGATGACTACGACCAGATGCACGAGACCCTGGTGGATGCCAAAGGGCTGGCCCAGCCCAGCACCCAGGACAAGTTCCGTTGGCTAGACCGCATCGGCATGATCTACTGAGTGGCTGCCTCAGTCTTGGTCGGTGCCAAAAATTGCGCCAAGGCGATAAGGGGCTGGCGCTATCCGTACAAAAACGTCCTAGTCTATAGATTTGGTTAGTGGAGCTAAGGGCGCAAAGATGTCTCAGGTCACAAGTCGCATGTCTCAAGTCGCAAGTCAATTTACATCAGACCTGCGACCTGAGCCTTGCTACAGCCAATTCTATAGACTTAGCAAGTAGACCCAAGCGCTAAAAATGACCTAGTCTATAGAGGTGCAGCATCTGGCTGCGTCTCTTATGCCGCAACGCATATTGTTGGTCTACACCAAGGCTGGGGGTGGGCATCTGGCTATGGCCCAGAACCTGTACAAGCTGTTGTGTGAGCTCGAGCCCGAAGCCGAGGTGCGCCTGTTCAACTTCTTTGATGTGGGTCCGCGCTGGATTGCCCAGGCCGTCCAGGATGGCTACAATTTTGCCGTCAACAAGCAGCGCTGGCTTTTTACTGTCTTCCAGGCATTTAACCAGACCCGCCCGGCCATCCAGACCTTTGCGCGGGTGCTGGGTATGCGCCTGGGTCCGGCGATCAACGAATACCTCGAGGAGTTTCGCCCCGACAAAATTATCTACTGCTATCCGGTCAACCACGGTTTTCGCCGACTGCCCTATGTGCGAAAGCACAAGCCCAGGACCCTTACCGTGGTGACCGATATTTTCAGCCCACACCTGTACTGGTTTATTGATACCAAAGACCAGTATGTGGTGGCTAGTCCCGAGGCCTACTGCATCGCACGTCGTAACCGGGTTCCGCCCGAAAACCTGCACTACTTTCAAACCCTGATTGATCCCAAATACGACCAAACTCTCGATCCGGTAGAAATCGCCCGCTTAAGGGAGGAGTGGGGCCTAACCCAGCCATACACGGTACTGATAACCGGGGGCGGTGCAGGCTTGAAAATTAGCTTCAATCTGGTGCGTGAGCTGATCAGGATCGAGGGTATCAACGTGGTGGTGGTTTGTGGCTATAACCAGAAACTCTACCGGCAGCTCGAGGCTTTCAAGCTACAAAACCAGATCTCAAACCTGGTCTTGTTTGGTTTCACCAAACAGATGTACGAGCTGATTAATGTTTCCAATGTGGTGGTTTCTAAGGCTGGCCCCGCTACCATTGCCGAGGTACTCTCCCAGCACAAAGACCTGATCGTCTGCGACTACGTCTGGCCGCAAGAATATGGCAACGTTGAACTGATCCGGCACGAAAAACTCGGGTACTACATCCGCCACCCGCGCAAAATCGCCGAGAAAATCAGGGAGCTAAAGGCCCGACCCCCCGAGCGCAAAACCCTTACCCTGCAAAATGACATTGTGCGCCTGGCCAGGTACATCCTTGCGTTGTGAGGCCAAAAGCAAAATTCCCCAGGGTTTTCCATTATCCGCGTGTAAGTATAGCGCCGACTTCGGTTCGCAGCCCCCAAACCTAAAGCTCCAGACCGCGCTACCGGCAGTAGTGTATGACGCCCTCTAGCTGAAGCTTTTTCACCTCACCACGGGCTACCAGGTATTCCAGGTGGGCCAGCGTCTCCGACCAGGCAAAACGCCGCTGGGCCAGGTTGAGGCTGCCAGGAAACAGCCCCAGCGAAAGCTGCCAGCAGGTCTGGGCCTGGCGGCTCAGCAGCCCACGCAAGAACTCCAGCCGCTCCAGATGGTGGGCTGTGAGCTCGGCTACACGCCCGGCAATATCCTTGATTGGGCGGTAATGCCCCGGCAGTGCAAGCGAGGCCCCAAGCGCGGCAGTTTTTTGCAGCGAGGCGAAGTAGTGCTTTAGCGGGTTGGGGTAGGAGTAAGCCCAGATGCCAATGTTTGGAGATATGCGCTCCAAGATCTGATCGCCGGCCAGCAGCACTCCATCCGACTCGCGCAGCAGCATGGCCTGACCATCGGCATGTCCCGGTACCCAGACCACCCGGTACGGCATGCCTGCTAGCCGAAGGACCTGACCATCGCTAAAGGTGTGCAGGTTCTGCGCGGGGTGTACCCGGCTGCGGGTTCTGGCCATTTCCTTGCCTAAGTCGGTCAGGTATTCATCCGTGACCCCGTGCTGGTAGAAGAGGTCCTGACCGGCCTGGGTCATGGCCTCGGGCTGGGTCCAGAAGATGTGCCCTCGCTCCTTTTCTATGTCCAGCAGCCAAACCTGGGGGCCGTGCGATTCAACTAACCCGGCCAGGCCATAGTGGTCCGGGTGATGGTGGGTGACTACCAGGTGCTCAAGCTCGCCAAACCCCAGGCCGTGCTCGCGCAGGGCAGCCTCGAGGCCAGCTCGGGCTTCGGGGGTATCCAGGGCGCAGTCCACCAGCACTGGGCCATCGCTAGCGCCTGGGCCGGGCACCAACAGGTAGCAGTTCACATACTTGAAGGGATAGGGGATGGGTACCGGAATAACGAAAACACCAGGTGCAACCTCGGAAGACAGGGTAGTAGCCCAGGCCATAACGAGATTGTACCAAGTCAAACTATTTTCCAGAGATTGTGCTTGGGTGGCTGGACGCCAGTGGGGCAGGTCATGGTAGTATCAAGTCCCGTGATAGTAAGGCCGCTCTACCAGTCTGGTTGAGCATTCAAAAGAGCAAGCTTTTGGCGCCAAGTGCAGGTAATTCGGTGCAAGGTGGGGGTCTTTAATGAAATACATCTTTGTCACGGGTGGTGTGGTGAGCAGTCTGGGTAAGGGCATCCTCACCTCGAGCCTCGGTGCCATCATGCGGGCCCGAGGGTACCGGGTAACGGCCATCAAGATTGACCCCTACGTCAATGTAGATGCGGGAACCATGCGGCCCTACGAACACGGTGAAGTTTTTGTCACCAGCGATGGGGCCGAGACCGACCTCGACATCGGGCACTACGAGCGCTTTCTCGATATTGATCTGGCCAGGGCTAACAACATTACCACCGGGCAGGTGTATCTCTCGGTAATTCAAAAAGAACGCCGCGGCGAGTATCTTTCTCAGACGGTGCAGGTCATTCCACACATTACCGATGAGATCAAAGACCGTATTCGCCGCACGGCCCGGGAGCAAAACGCCGAGATTGTGGTGGTGGAGGTAGGCGGTACGGTGGGAGACATCGAGAGCCTGCCTTTTCTGGAGGCCATTCGCCAGTTCGCATTCGATGAAAACGAGCACGATCTGATTTACGTGCACCTTACCCTGGTACCCTATCTGGCGACCTCAGAGGAATTTAAAACCAAGCCCACCCAGCACTCGGTCTCTACCCTGCGGGGGGTAGGCATTCAGCCCGATCTGCTGGTCTTGCGCTCCGAGAAACTGGCCCCGGAGGAGGTGCGCAGAAAAGTGGCCTTGTTTACCAACGTGCATCCAGACGAGGTCTTCAGCAGCCCCACCGTCCAGCACCTCTACGAGATGCCGCTGGTGCTGGAAGAGCAGGGCCTGGGGCGCGTGGTAGAGAAGATGCTTGCACTAAAGCCCGTCCAGCCTAATCTGGGCTTCTGGCAGAACGCAGTGCGCAAACTAAAGCAGCCGGCGCACGAGGTATCGGTGGCCTTCGTGGGCAAATACGTCAGGATGCCCGATGCCTACTTGAGCATCCTGGAAGCCTTTCGTCACGCGGGAATTGCTCACGATGTACAGGTAAATGTGAACTGGGTTAATGCCGAGGAGATTACCGACCTTGCCAGGGCCCAGGAGCTGCTGGTCGGTGTAGACGGCATCCTGGTAGGGCCGGGGTTTGGCACCCGTGGCGTTGAAGGCAAGATTTGGGCTGCCCGCTATGCTCGCGAGTACCGGGTGCCCTACTTTGGCATCTGTTTGGGGTTGCAGACGGCGGTAATCGAGTACGCCCGCAACGTATTGGGCCTCGAGGGCGCCAACAGCACCGAGTTCGACCCCCATACCCCCCACCCAGTAATTGACCTGATGCCCGAGCAGCTGGAAGTTGCGGGTATGGGGGGCACCATGCGGTTGGGCAACTGGCCCATGCAGATCCAGCCCGAGACCTTGCTCTACCAGCTCTATGGCCAGGAACTGGTCTACGAGCGACACCGGCACCGATACGAAGTAAACCCCCAGTATGTGCAGCGACTTGTTGAGAATGGTCTGACTGTCTCGGCTCTCACCCCCGGTGTGTTGGGGCGGGGCGAGGGTCTGGTAGAGGCCATCGAGCTTCCCAACCACCCCTTCTTTGTTGCCCTGCAGGCCCACCCCGAGCTGTCCAGCCGCCCCATGCGGGCCTCGCCCCCCTTTAGTGGTTTTATTGCCGCAGCGCTAAACCGAAGTTACCCCCGTAACGGAGGCTGCGACCCGCGAAAAAGCCTGTCTACCAGGCAGTTCGAGCATCGATGCGCTGTACAAAGTGTTGCCATGTAATCATGAGACATACCACTTGCAAT
>JBGFRI010000016.1:0-13053 GCA_041695225.1 Deinococcota bacterium | reverse complement strand
TTCTTCCCTGAGCAGTTCCAGGACAACCTGCGCTTTGAAACTGGCTGAGTGGTTCTTTCTCATAAACTAGTGTCGCTTAGAGCCTGCGGTTTTCGTGTCCAGTTTATGGGGTCCATTATCGATGGCCTGCTCGCAGCGAGGAGGAAGGGGGCTCTGGCCTCTTCGTAATGACTAAGAGTGGCCTGCAACCCCCTCGCAGCATGGCGGGGGGAGGGGGCCAGAACGCTCGAGAATAAATCACTTCATACAAAGGGAGAAGCCCTGCGGGGTGAGAGACTAAGGAGGAGAGACGAGGGCGTCAAGGGCTTCGAGCCAGGCGCAATGCAAGCACCCCCTCGACTGGCTCGGGGCAGGCTCCGGGTGCAAAGCAATCCAAATCACCTCGTAAACTGATAGGCCGATGACCTTTTCTTGAATGGATCAATTACCCCCATCCCTTCGACTGCCCCTTCGACGGGCTCAGGGCAAGTCTCAGGACAAGCCTCGGCACTCCGTCACCCGGTCTGTGGATTAATCATCCGCATCCCCAGGCATTCAGCTTATTGCTTGGTAGGCCTGCCTCTCCACGCCATGCCTGTTCTCTTTGTATAGTGTTGCCGACTACGAAACTACCCTTTCTTGTCTGGGCCTGACCCAATTCCTTTAGCGGACAGTTTTATCATTTCGGCATGATAACATCGGAAGCGGAGGTGTTGCCATGAGCCAGGAATCCAAAAAGACCTGGACCGAGGAACTCGAGGTCTCAGGCGGCCAGCTTATAGACAAGCTCAAGGAATTGTTGCAACAGGCCAACACCCGCCGGGTTACCATCTGCAAGGCTAACGGCGACGAAATCCTCTCGGTACCGCTCACTGTTGGCATTCTGGTGGGGGGTGTGGTGACATTTGCTGCCCCGGTGCTGGCGGCGCTAGGGGTGATTGCGGGGGTAGCCACTAGAGTCAGGCTGCGCGTCGAACGCGAAGAGGGTGCAACCACCGAGGTTCGGCCCGAAGACAGACTGGATTGAACGCTGGAGAATGGCATGGAAAACACTCCCAAACCTGACGAAAAAATCTGGGCGGAGGAGATACAAGTGCAGGGCGGCGAACTGGTTGGCAAGGTTCAAGAACTGCTGCGCGATGCTACGGCCACACGGGTTACCATCTGCAAGCCCAACGGCGAAGAATTGGTTTCGCTGCCGCTGACCGTGGGTGTGTTGGCGGGGGGTTTGCTGACTCTGGCGGCTCCTAAACTGGCGGCCATCGCGGCGATTGGGGGTCTTATTGCCCAGTTGAGGCTCAGGGTAGAACGCCACAGCGACGGGGAACTCGTGGTGCGAACCCCCGAGGAGGAGTCCAAGACCGATCTCCCCCAGCAGCCAGCATAAAAAAGTCCGAAGACTGGGTTCAGGTAGCCCAGGTGGGCAGCAGGTCTTCGAGGGTAACTTCTTCGATGCTCCAGCTCGAGTGTATCACCTCGTACTCGGCCTGTGCTGCGATAAAGTCTGCGGCTTCGCGCAGCACGGTCTCGACCCAGACTCCATCGTGGCCGATCAGGCTGAAGCCCACCACCTCCCAGCCGTAGTCATTCTGCCCGGCCAGCCGCGCCGCCGAGACGGGAAAGCGCGTCCGCAAACGCTCGATGGCCGGCTTGACCAGGGCGCGTTTTTCCTTGAGGCTTTTCACCCAGGGCATTTCCAGTCGTGCGGTGTAGACGCCCAGGTAGGCTTTCATACCCTTGATTGTATGCTCAGATTGGTAAAGTTTGCCATGCCTTATGCCAAACCATCCGGTTTGCGCTAATGATCGCTTATAGTCATCCCAGCCCTGCGGCAAAAGATATTCGACCCCCCAGTCTGAGCACTAGCGCTTACCATGCTGGGCATACCAGCGGCTCTGGTGTAAGAAACCCCGCAAAAACTGTACCTCGCCAGGGGTTAGCTGGGCTTTGTAGAGCAGCCGTCGGAAGCGCCGGACTGCGTAGGGCAGGCGTTTTTCGTCGGTAAACCCGATGCGAAAGACGTATTCGCGCAGATCGTCGAAGAGCTGCTCCAGGGCTGCCTGGTCGGCTAGCTGGGCCCTGGCAGGTTCGGGGGGGACCAGCGCCGCACTAAAAACCTCGTAGCACAACAGCAAGACGGCCTGGGCCAGGTTCAGGCTGGACTGCTTGGGAGAGGTAGGAATTCGCACAATCATCTGCGAGAGGTCAATTTCGTCGGTAGTAAGCCCCGAGGTTTCGCGTCCAAACACCAGCGCCACCTTACCCTGTGGCGCCACTTCTGCCACCCGCTGGGCCATCGCCCTGGGGTCTAACACGGCCCCAGTATAAATTTCGCGTTCGCGCACGGTGGTTCCCACCACCAGGCGGGCATCGGCGACTGCTGCGGGTAGGGTTTCGGCCATGGTCAGGCTGTCCAGAATCTCCTCGGCATGTACCGCCAGACGGTAGGCCAGCGAGCCAGCAGGATGAAGGGCCAGGTCCTGGCATACCCGTGGTTCTGGGGCCACCAACCACAACTGCGCTATTCCGAAGTTTTGCATGGCGCGGGCGGCTGCACCAATGTTCATCGGCTCTTGGCTCCCCACCAGCACCACCCGGATGTTATTTAGCCAATTCATCGGCTCTAGGCTAACGGCTCGGGCTTCCCACGTCGAGACCGGGTCGGGTAGTCCCAGGTCCGGCTGCACGGGCAAATCTCGCCCAGGTCCATACGCAAAACCCCCAGGCTTTGGCCTGGGGGTTTGCTGGGGCAAAACTTATCTCAGTTCGACCTTGGCGCCGGCACCCTCGAGCTGCTTCTTAATTTTCTCGGCCTCGTCTTTGGAAATGCCTTCCTTGACGTTGCCGCCAGCTTCGGCCAGGTCTTTGGCTTCCTTAAGGCCCAGGCCAGTAATGGCGCGCAGTTCCTTGATCACGTTGAGCTTTTGTGCGCCCGCTTCCTTGAGCACCACATCAAACTCGGTCTTCTCTTCAACTACAGGTGCGGCAGCCCCAGCAGCACTACCCGGCATGGCCACAGCCACCGGAGCAGCGGCAGTCACGCCCCACTCTTCTTTTAGTTCGTCAATGAGTTGCTTGAGCTCCAGCACGGTAGCGCCAGAGAGTTGGGATTTGATCGCAGCGATATCGAGAGCCATATTTTTCCTCCTGCTGGGCCGAGATCGGCCCACTGGCCTATGCGGCCTCTAGTTTTTGTAGTTTTTGAACCTGGGCATCAAGGATGCCAACCAATTCCTGGGCCTTTGCCCCCAGCACCCCCACCAGGTTCGACATGGGGGCAGACAGCACACCAACGAGTTCGGCTTGCAGCTCCTTTTGGCTGGGAAGACTGGCCAGGGTCTCTACCTGCTGGCCGGTAAGGGCCTGTCCCGAGAGCACACCCGACTTGAGGGTGGGAATGCCTTTATCGTTCGTCCTGGCGAACTCCTTGAGGGCTTTGGCAACTCCGGCGGGGTCCCTGAATATTACCACTGCTGAAGGGGCGCTCAAGCCCTCGATGGCTGGCAACCCCAGGTCGCTCATGGCCTTGCGAATGAGGGTGTTTTTGGCGACGACGATCTCGCCGCCCTTTTCCCGCACCGCCCTGCGGAGCTTGCCGGTGTGGCCTGCCTTGAGCCCTTGGTAGTTCACCACGAAGAACGAGCCTCCCGCACCCTTGAGGGTTACGGTGAGCGCCTTCAGGTGTTCGATGTTGCGTTTGCTGGGCAAACTTCCTCCACTTCTGCTGCTAATGCTAAAGCGAGCGATCACTACCCGGATTTAGGGTGATCCGAACTGTATGCTGCGAAAAACGCTTCCCTACAAGCGCCTCGGCGACATGATTAAGGCCTCGGGGCCCGTCGCTGTCTGGGGCCACTCATAAGAGTGCCAAGCAGCCAGTATAAAGGCAGGGCGGCAATCTATCAACCTCTGTCCAGACTTTTATGAACCTCGACGGGCTCACTGAGGGACAAGTGGCCCAGAGTCGCCTTATAGACTGATATATGCCAGGTAGCTGTAGCTGGTGTAATTGCAGGGCACCGGAGCAGCCGAGAACGCCCGCAGCTATTATCGAAAGGAGCTGAAATGTACAAGCGAATCCTGCTTCCTTTGGACGGCTCTCCCCCCAGCCAGCACGCCGCCGGGGTAGGGTTGGCGCTTGCGGGTCGGCTCGGGGCCGAGGTCGTGCTGGTGCATGTGGTGGAGCCCCACCGCTACCAGGAGCTACGCGATTATGACGAGGCCCTGGCCCAGGCCCGGACGGTAGGCATGGCCCTGCTTCAGCAGTGGCAGAGCGAAGCCCGCCGCCAGCACATCCCCGCCATTATGCAGTTAGAACAGCGTCGGGAGGTCGCCGAGGCAATTTTCGATACGGCTCTGGCTCGAGGCTGTGACCTGATTGTGCTGGGAACCCATGGCCGCACCGGGCTACCCCGCCTGCTACTGGGCAGCGTAACCGAACGGGTGGCCCGGCTGGGGCCGCTGCCAGTGCTGCTGGTACGGGGTGGGGATGGGGAACAACCCTCAAAGTTAAAACATATCCTGCTGGCCACCGACGGCAGTGACTACTCCCAGGAAGCCCTGCGGCATGCCGACAGACTGGCAGGCCAGCTAGACGCCCGGCTCTCGCTTTTGCACATGGTGCCGGATCTCACCCAGATGACGGCAGGGGTAGGGCGACCCTGGATGTATACCAGTTTCGCCCAGCTGCAAAGCCATCTGGAGCAAGAGCAACAGCGCTTGCGCGAACATGGCGAGTTCATACTGAAAGAAGCCATGCTGCAATGCACCCACTGCAGTAAAAAAGAGCCTATCCTGCGCGAAGCCCAGCACCACCTGATCAGCCAGCGCATCCGCGAGGTGGCCGAGGAGCTAAAGGTAGACCTGATTGTACTGGGTACCCACGGCCACAGTGGCTGGAAGCAGTTTTTCCTGGGTAGCGTGGCCCGCGACGTAGCCCACCTGGCCAAGCAGCCGGTGCTGCTGGTACGCAAGCCCAGGGTTGGCCCCGACCAGGTGCAGCTGCCCGCACCCGGTGGGTGATGGGTATCTACCGTCTTGAGCTACACATAGAATGTTACAGGTCTCAGGTCTCAGGTCAAAAGCTATCAGCTTTCGGCTATTGGCTATCAGCTATCGGCCATTTGACGCCAGCACCCTTGAAGCCGACTTGCTGCGCACTCGAGGTAGAGCCCGCCTGTGCGAGCCTCTTGCTTATAGCCGGACTTTAATGTGGCCGGCTCGAGTTACCGTCTGGCGGCGCATTTGTCCCTTACCAAACAAATCTCACGTAGACACAACAACCTTGGGTGGTACAAAGTTTATCATTGCCAGATGTGAAGTTTCTGGTAAAGTTAGGGTAATGGGTCAAGCGGTCAACATTCGCTTAGGGCAGAACGGGCGGATCGTAATTCCGGCCCCCGTGCGAGACGCCCTGCGCCTGAAAGAGGGCGATACGCTGCTGCTTACCGTTGAGCCCCAGCGCGGCCGCCTGGTGCTCGAGACCGAGGAGACGGTCATCGCGCGCCTGCATGAGCTTGTCGGCGCAGCCGAGGGGGGTCCCCTGGTGAGCGAAGATCTGTTGCGCGAGCGCCGGGAAGAGGGCCAGCGGGAAGCGCGGGAGATGGAAAAGAACCTTTAGTAAGGTGTATGGTGTCGTTTTCGAGGCGCGATTGTGACCGGGTCCTACCTGCTGCTGGGAGCTATTCTAGATGAGTGTGGTGCACGATGCCTCGAGCCTGCTCACCCTGGCCTTTAACGAGCCGGGCAGTGCAGTGGTACGCGCTGCCCTGCGGGGTAGCCTCATCTCGAGCGTCAACTGGTCGGAGGTTGTCCAGAAAGTGCAGGGGAGGGGCCGCGACACCAGGCCGCTGCGCGTACTGTTCGAGCAGCTTGGCGTTACGATTGAACCGTTTGCGCCCAGCACGGCGGAGCTTGCTGCCCGCCTCTACTTCGAGACCAGGCAGCTCGGCCTGTCGCTAGGCGACCGGGCTTGCTTGGCGCTTGGCCTCGAAAAAGGTTGGAGCGTCTATACCGCGGATCGCGAATGGATCCGGCTGCCCCTTGGCATCGAGATCAGACCGATCCGTTAGCCCTGATCGAAAAAGAGATACAATGGTAGCCACCAAGGAGGCGCCGTGAAGCGTGTAGGCGTTCGGGAATTCAAGACCAAAGCAACTGCCCTCATTAACGAGGGCGAAAGCCTCGTTATCGAGAAGCACGGCAAGCCCGTAGGTTTTTACCTGCCCATCAAAGCAAAAGACAAGAACGACCCTAAACTAGATGCCGCCATAGCACGGATGGACGCGCTTATGGAGGAAATTGTGGCACAGACCGGCATGACCGAAAACGAGCTGGTTGATTTTTTTACCAAGGGCTGGGAACACAGCGTGCGCGATGCGACTCGTGGTTGACGCCAGCACCCTGGTTGCCGAACTGCTTCGCACTCGTGGTAGAGCCCGCCTGCGCGAGCCAAAGCTCGATCTTTTCATCGCCGAGCCCACCTGGACTGAAATGCGGCACGAACTCCTGCGCCGAGAACGTCTCCTGGTACAAAATGGCAGGCTTACCCCGCAAAAAGCTGCTGCGCTCATCCAGGAAGGGTTCCGAGTTGCAGACCTAGCCCTGACGATAGTCCCCAATCACTCCATAGAACCCTTGCAGAAGGAAGCCTTGTGGCGCATCCCGCAGGACCCCGATGACTGGCCTAGCGTCGCCCTGGCGCTGGCGCTAGACGCGGGCATCTGGACCGAGGACCGCGACTTTTTTGGCTGTGGCCTTGCCACCTGGACAACTCCTGTTCTTGACCACTACCTAACCGCAGAGTCGTCATGATCTGTAAGCGCAAGCTCATGGAACTGGCCCTGCCCCCAGAGGTTATCAGCCGCGAATCGGGCCTCGAGGCTTCCATCCGCCTCGGCCACCCCCGCACCTTGCAGCGGTGGTAGGCGCTACGCACGTTGGCTGCCTGCCGCGGGTTATTCTTCACCAGTCGGGTGGATAACCCCGCTCCTACACCAGAAGTTTCTGACCGACGAAGCGCAGCAGGCCTAACTCCGGCGCCTGCTCGAGCTGATTGAAGCGCACATTTTGGAGGCTGCAGCCCCTATTAACGAGCAACAGACCTAGCGTACCTTGGCGAGTACAAAGTTCTTGATGCTGCAACTTTAGCTCGTGGAAGCAACGCCACTGCGAGAGCTTAAACGGCTGTTATACTGACAGCCGGAACACGACCAGCCCTGGCGCCCAGTCAGGGTCGGCAGCCAACCAACAGGACCAACCATGCTACCCGTTCGCCACTGGCACCACGTTTCGCACCAAGAGGCGCTGGCGTTGCTAGAGACCGATCCGGCCAAAGGACTCGACCGGTTCGAGGTCCAGCACCGGCTGGAGCAGTACGGTCCTAACCTTATCACCCCTGAGCGGCGCCATGGCCCGCTGGTGCGCTTTCTGCTCCAGTTCCACCATCCGCTAATCTACATTCTGCTTGTTGCCACCGTAGTAACCCTGGTGGTCAAGGGTACCGTCCCCGCTGCGGTAATCTTTGGAGTGGTGCTTTTCAACGCCATTCTGGGCTTCGTGCAGGAGTCCAAGGCCGAGCACGCCATCAGGAGCCTGGCGCAGTCGCTAATTACCGAGGCCACGGTAATCCGCTCCGGCAAGACTCAGCGCATCCAGGCGACCGAGCTGGTCCCGGGCGACATTGTGGTTCTGCGCTCTGGCGACAAGGTTCCCGCAGACCTTCGCCTGATCGAGTCGCGCGACCTCCAGATATCCGAGGCTGCGCTCACCGGTGAATCGGTGCCAGTTGAGAAAGTGGCTGAGGTAATCCTCCCGGCGTCAACCATCCTGTCGGACCAAAAGAACATGGCCTTTGCCACCACCCTGGTCACTTATGGCCGGGGGATAGGCCTGGTGGTGGCCACCGGCGACAACACTGCGGTCGGGCGCATCTCGCACCTGATCACTACTGCCGAGGGGGTCCAGACCCCCTTGACCCGCAAGATCGCCCAGTTCAGCCGCATGCTCATGGTCGTCATCCTGGCCGTGGCTGCCGCTACCTTCGCTATCGGACTGGTGCACGGCCTGCAGCTGGCCGACAACCTGATGGCGGCCATCGCCCTGGCCGTGGCGGTGATACCGGAGGGGCTGCCTGCCGCGCTTACCATCATCCTGGCGATCAGTGTGATGCGTATGGCGCAGCGCCGGGCAATTATTCGCAAGCTGCCCGCGGTGGAGGCTCTGGGCAGCACCACGGTAATCTGTTCGGACAAGACCGGTACACTGACCCAAAACCAGATGACCGTTCAGCAGATTGTGGTAGGGGAAGTGGCTTATATCGTGAGCGGCGCAGGCTACGCGCCTGCGGGCGAGTTCTCCCGCGACGGTGCGGTGGTTGACCACCTTCCACCCGGGCTGCTGGACTGCCTGCGCGCGGGCCTCTTGTGCAACGATAGCCGCCTGGTCGAGCAGGACGGACGCTGGCTGATCGAGGGTGACCCTACCGAGGGGGCGCTCATCGTTGCCGCCGCCAAGGCCGGCTTACAACAGGACGACGAAGCCGGGCGGTATCCGCGGCTCGATCTGATCCCTTTTGAATCTGAACACCAGTACATGGCCACGCTGCACCAGACCGGGGCCAGCGAGCCCCCGGTGGTCTACTTTAAGGGCTCTGTTGAGGCTACCCTGGCGCGGTGCAGCCAAGCCATTGACCCCGAAGGCCTCGAGGTTCCAATAGCTACCGAGGCGGTGCAACAGGTAGCCGACGAGATGGCCTCAAAAGGCCTGCGAGTCCTGGCCGTAGCACGCAAACAGCTGCCCACCGGCACGGCACGGCTGACCCACCCGGAGGTGTCGTCGGGCCTGACCTTGCTGGGCTTGCAGGGCATGATTGACCCCCCGCGTCCAGAAGCCATCGAGGCGGTGCGGATCTGCCATAACGCCGGAATTAAGGTAAAGATGATCACCGGTGATCACGCCCTTACCGCCGCCGCCATCGGAGAGCAGTTAGGCCTGAACGGAGCAGCGCCCAAGGTGGTGACCGGCGCGGAGATTGCCAGTATCTCCGATGATGACCTGATCGAGCAGGCCGAGCGCACCACCATCTTTGCCCGGGTCACGCCGGAGCAGAAGCTGAGGCTGGTCAGGGCGTTGCAGGCCCGGCGGCATATCGTGGCTATGACGGGCGATGGCGTTAACGACGCGCCGGCCCTCAAGCAGGCAGATATTGGTGTGGCCATGGGCATTACCGGCACCGATGTGGCCAAAGAGGCCTCGGATATGGTTCTGACCGACGACAACTTCGCCTCCATCGAAGCTGCCGTGGAGGAGGGCCGCGGCGCCTATGACAATCTAATCAAGGTCATCACCTGGACCCTGTCGACCAACGTCGGTCAGGGGTCAATTATTCTGGCCGCGGTGGCAGCCGGAGCCATCCTCCCGATCCTGCCGGTGCAGATCCTGTGGGTCAACATGATGACCGTCATCGCCCTGGGAACTATGCTGGCCTTTGAGCCCAAGGAGCCCGACATCATGTCGCGCTCACCGCGCCCGGTAGACGCACCCATCCTCTCAACGGTGCTACTGACCAGGCTGGTGATGGTGGGTGGGATGATGCTGGCCAGCGGCTACGGGCTGTTCCTCTGGGCTCTTGGCGCTGGTTTCAGCCTCGAGCAGGCCAGGACCATAGCGGTCAACACCATCGTGATAGTGCAGCTGTTCTACCTGTTCAACTGCCGCTCGTTGCACAATTCGCTGTTTCACGTAGGCCTTTTCTCTAACCCATGGGTCTTTGTCGGGTCGGCGGGCATGGTGCTGATCCAGCTGGTATTCACCTATGTGCCCTTCATGAACGTGATCATGGAGAGTGCGCCAATTGGCCTGGAGGCCTGGGGGCTGATCACCTTGATGGGTCTGCTAGCCTTTGTGGTGGTCGAGCTGGAGAAATGGCTCCGCCGCCTGCTTGGAAGACAGGCCAGGCTCAAGGCAGCCGCGCAGTGATACCGGCATCTGGCCACGTCAGACTCTCAGTCAGGTCCTGCGAAGTAGCTAAGGCTAAAGCTGCGTGTGAGCGAGCTACAAACGAGCAGGCAGGGTTGATCGCAAAGCTCGTTGCAGAGGGAAGAGTCCTCAGAATCGGACGGAGTTGACCCTGGCGGTCATCCACACCACGCAGATGCTTTTGCTAGGCACGGCAATTGCTTTCCAGGCAATGTATACCGGCTAGCCAGTCTGATGCCGGGTCTGCTGCTCCCAAGCAGGTTTGAATCCACAAGCATATCCACACGTCGCTGGCTTACCCGACCCCGGCTGGAGTTGTGGTCCGAGTACCAGGCAAGGGTGTACTTAGACTAGAATGGACCGGGCTTCGGCCCTACTTCTAGAGGTCAGTTCAACTCCCCAAACCGGAAAGGGCTTACTATGAAGACCGCAATCACCGTCGAGGGTCTGGCCAAAACTTACGGCAGTCTGAGAGCCGTTGACGGTATCAGCTTCGAGGTATATGAGCACGAGATCTTCGGCATCGTTGGGCCCAACGGCGCGGGCAAGACCACCACGGTGGAGTGCCTGGAAGGACTACGGGTCCCATCAGCAGGTTCCGTCAGCGTCTTGGGCCTGGACCCCCAGAGCGCCGGCTACCAGCTACGGCAGCTGATCGGCATCCAGCTGCAGGAGGGCAAATTCCCGGACCGGATCAAGGCCCGCGAGGCCCTGGAGCTCTTCTCTAGCTTTTACCCTCACTCCCTGCCAGCCGGGCCTCTTTTGGAGAAAGTGGGGCTACAGGACAAGGCCAATGCCTACTACGATAGCCTTTCGGGAGGGCAAAAACAGCGGCTGGCCATTGCTTTGGCCCTGGTCAACGACCCGCAGGTGGTTTTCTTCGACGAACTAACCACCGGGCTCGACCCCCAGGCCCGCCGGGCCATGTGGGGGCTGGTCAGCAGTACCCGCCAGGCCGGCAAGACGGTTATCCTGGTCACCCATTTCATGGAGGAAGCCGAGCGGCTCTGCGACCGGGTGGCCATAATTGATCAAGGCAAGATAGTTGCCCTGGACACCCCGGCCAACCTGATCCGGACTATTGACGGGGGCTTGAAGGTCAGCTTTGCGGTAGACGACCCTGGCATTGCGGCGCGGCTAGAGAAGATCGCCGGGTGCCGGCTGAGCCTGAGCAACGGGCAGATCACCAGCCAGTGCGCCGACTACCGTGTGGTGGGCGAGGTTATCCGCGTGCTGGGCGAAAATGGCTGCGATTTCCGCGATTTTACCGTTTCAAAGCCCACCCTTGACGACGTTTTTCTGGCCATTACCGGCAAGGAGATGCGAGAATGATACTACTCAGGCAGTTCTTCAAGCTCACCTCGACCGAGCTGAGGCTGTTTGGGCGCGAGCCGATAGCCCTGTTCTTCACCTTTGTCTTTCCGGTATTCTTCCTTTTCCTAACGATGGAAGTTTTCGTCCCCGCTGAGGCCCCAAAGGAGATCGTGATCAACCATGTGACACCGTCACTGATGGTTCTTATCATCTCCTCCACAGCTATATTCGGTGTGCCGGCGACCATAGTCTCCTACCGCCAGATCAAGTTCCTCAAGCGTCTGAAAGGCTCTCCGGCTACGCCCCTTACAATTATGGGCGGCTTCGGCCTGGCCAATTTCATCGTCACCCTTCTGGGTATTGCTCTGCTTGCCCTGGTGGCGGTACTGGTCTACGGTGCGGCGCTGGCCGGGAGCCTGTTGGCCTTCCTGGGCGGCTTCGTGCTGGCCTTCCTGAGCCTGGCTGCGATCTTCCTGTTTATCCCCGCGGTAGCCCGCTCGGAACGAACGGCCAACGCTATCGCACAGATCATCTACTTTCCGGTGATGTTCTTCTCTGGCGTACTCGTACCGCTTGATCGGCTTCCCGACTGGATCGCGCACTATATCTCCCCATATATACCGGTAACCTATGCCGTTGAGCTGCTGCAGGGGCTATGGCTGGGCGCCGGGTTGGCCGACCTTAGCGGGGAGATGCTAATCCTGCTGGGTGTCCTGTTGCTGGGGGTGGCGATCGCAGCTCGCACCTTCCGCTGGGAGTAGGGGTGGAACTTGTTCGTAAGGTTGCGCCTGGCACTGAAGGGTACCGGAAGCCTGCACCACGCGCCAGGGAAGCAGGTTTACAGCGAATGGGGTGCGGTTCTTAGCCGCCTCGAGCCCACGAAGGTCTTGGGTGCAGGCGTGGCCCTGCTCGGTGGGCAAAGGCCGATATCCGGGTTCCCAACGGGCTTTAGGCCATCAACGAGGTCTTCCGCCGCCTGCGGGAGGGCACGGCTAGGGGCCGATTGGTACTGCGGCTATCCAACGAGGCAGCTTAGAGCGGTTTTCAAAATTGCTGCCCTGGTTGCCTAAAAACCACCTGTTTGTCACCATTTGGTTCAGCGAATTGGTTTGCCTCCTACGGCAACCCCCTTACGGTTACGATGGTTCGCCATCAGTCGGTGATGAACCTTCAGGGTCTGCTGCATCGGGCGGTCTGTTACCTCTGGTTAGAAGGGTTCGTAGTGCTCACGAAGCCCCCTCTCCGGTCTGGCGTACCACCAGCACCGGCCTGGGGCTACGTTGAAGCACCTTCTGGGTCACCGAGCCCAGCAAGAACCGATCCAGGCCGCTGCGTCCGTGGGTGCCCATCACGATCAGGTCGTGCTGGTCGGCAGTCTCCAGAATCACCTGAGGTGCGCTGCCCAGCTTTAGTTCGGTCTCGGCCGGGACCCCCAGATACTGCGCAAACTCCTCCGCACGCTCCAGAGCCCGCTTGCCCGCCTCCACCAGGTCACGATTCAACTGAGGGTAGTAGGATATCGGCTCAGGGCCGATCAGGATGCGGGACACCACTGGCTCCACCACATACAGCAGGGTCACTTTGGCCTGTAGCGAGCGGGCCAGCTCGAGGCCCACCTTGACTGCGGCCTCGCTGGGGCCACTCCCATCGGTAGGAATTAGACTGAAGTTCCCGAACAAGAATCGCACAGAGTTCCGTTGCCATGCCGCTTTTCCCTCGCAGGGGCTGTCAGCTAACTGGCTACAGGGTGATTGTCTTCAGGAGTTCCAGGGCCCGACGCTG
>JBGFRI010000025.1:0-71102 GCA_041695225.1 Deinococcota bacterium | reverse complement strand
ATCAAAGAGCCCTCTGGCCGATGCGGTTTTGTATTTCGTCATGATACATTTTACCCCACCCAGTCCCTATAAAGCAATTCATCGGATGGTAAATTTGGCAGTGAGTTTTTAGAGGTGCCCTATAGTCAGTGGCTAGTAGCTTTTGCCCTGCGACCCGAGACCTGCGACTGATTTTTGACCCTCGACCCTAGACCTTAGACCTTCGACTCACTTCTGACCTGCGACAAGAATTTAGCGCTGCTGTAGAGTCAGGGTGTAGGTGTACGAGCGGCTCTGGTTTGGGGCCAGGGTAAAGCGGATGCGGTAGCCATCTGGAAGGCGCTCGAGGCCCTCCTCTTCCAGGGTGAAGGGCTGTGGCATGGTCTCCTGGATCTCGACCTCTACCGGGTAGGGCTTAGGGTTGCGCACACTGGTGGTCACCCGGAAGCGGTTGCGGGCTTCCTGTTTGACCTGACGGGTGGCCCGGCCCTGGGGGTCGGGGCCCAGTATCAAAGTAACAGTGCTGCCGCGGGCCGTATCACCAACACCTGCCTGCCCTACAAACACCCCTTGCTCGCGGATGCTCACCACACCGGCGGCCAGGTTTTCTGGGGCGGTAAAACGAAAGCCCCGCACAAAAGCAAGTTCACGCGCGGTGCTGAAACCCATCTGTAATCGCCATAAGTATGTGGTCTGTACCCTGGTTCGGACAAAGGGCAGCTCGGTCAGGCCAGGTGGCAGGGTCACCTCCCCTGGCAGACGGTACCGGAAGGTGCCAGCCGCCTCCCCCATAAATTCTGCCTGGGCCTGGTCTGCGGTGGCAGGCGCGGTCTGTAGCATCCGGGTTTCGGGGCGGGGTGCGGGCAGATTGAACCCCCCTTCAAGCACACGTACGCTTCCGGCCACCAGGTCGGTGCGGCCCAGACGCACAGGCCGGCCCAGCCCGTTGGTCAGGGTGGCCCAGCCGGTAAGCTCGCCGTCCTCCAGCGTGTAGCGCAGACTCCAGGCCAGACCACGGGTCAGGAAGGCCAGTGTGCCGGCTCCTCCCCCCTGGTAACGGAAGATAATCTGAGGACCAGGCGTTGCAAGGAATCCTCTGGGATCAGGAAACGCAACCGTTCCTGGCAGCCCGACCAGATAGCGTCCTTCGTACCGGTATAGATTCCGCTCCGCGCTCACCAGGGTGGCTTTGCGCCACTGGCCCTCCCAGTAAAACTGAACTTCCTGGCCCTCGTAGGCGGCCAGTGGATTATGTTGAGCCGCCGTCAGTACCCGGCGGGAGTGTTCCGTCACCCCAATCAAACGCAGGGTTCCAGGCACCAGGCTCTGAAACAAGGTTTCGCCGGGCTCCCACATCCACTCATTTTGCGGCAGCGTCTGCGGTTGTCTTAGTTCAGCAAAACTACGATAAATAACCGATTCTTGCGCCTGAACTGCACCCAGTAGCACTACTATCCATAACAAAAATCGCTGGGACATAGGATTAGTAAATCACCTTGCCGGCTGTACGGAGTGAGAGGGGGCTTATCAAACTTTGAAACTCAGCCTCGGCATCCTCTCTGGCCTCGACTGGTTGTTTCAGACTGGCATACATCACGAACATGCTGGGCCGACTCTGTGCAGAAAAAGAAAAAGCGCCCACCCTGGGCGCTTTTCTGGTAAAACCGTGATCAGTTTAGGCCAGGGATATCGTCGCGAATGCAGGCCTTGAAGTGCCCGGGTGCGACTTGCTTTAGCTCGGGTACCGTGGTGGCGCACTCGGCAATGGCGTAGCGGCAACGGGTGCGAAAGACGCAGCCCGAGGGCGGGTTGATGGGGCTGGGAATATCGCCCTGCAAAACGATCCGCTCCCGTTTGATGGTGGGGTCGGGGGTGGGTATGGCCGACATCAGGGCTTCAGTATAGGGGTGGCGCGGCCGCAGGTACAGGTCGCGGGAGGGCGCCATCTCCATCACCTTGCCCAGGTACATCACCACCACCCGGTCGGATATATACTCCACCACCGCCAGATCGTGAGCGATAAAAAGCATGGTCAGGCCAAGTTGTTCCTTCAGTTCTTGCAACAGGTTAACCACCTGGGCCTGAATAGAGACATCCAGCGCCGAAACGGGCTCGTCGGCGACAATAAACTCGGGGCGCACCGCCAGAGCCCGGGCAATTCCAATGCGCTGGCGCTGGCCCCCCGAGAACTCGTGGGGGTAGCGGCGCACATGTTCGGGGTTGAGGCCCACCAGCTGTAACAACTCGGCCACGCGCTCTTTGCGGGCCTGGGCCGAACCCTCGAGGTTGTGTATGGCCAGCGGCTCCCCAATGATATCGCCCACGGTCATACGCGGGTTGAGCGAGGCAAAGGGATCCTGAAAGATAATCTGCATCTTGCGCCGGTAACTGCGCAGCTCACCTATGGGCAGGTGGGTGATATCCTTACCCTGAAAGCTAATACTTCCTTCGGTGGGCTCAATCAGTCGCAAGATAGTGCGACCAACGGTGGTTTTGCCCGAGCCGGACTCCCCTACCAGGCCCAGCACCTCGCCCTTCTTGACCACAAAACTCACGTCGTTAACAGCTTTTACGTTAGCAACTACGCGGGAAAGAATTCCCCCGCGGATGGGAAACCATTTCTTTAGGTTGGTAACCTCGACTAGACTGGCGGTAGTGGTTCCTGGAACTGCTGCGCTCATGCCCGCACCGCCTCACCTTTTTGAATCTCGGCCCAGCGCACGCAGCGCACCATGTGCCCGTTGCCGGCATCCTGCAAAACCGGAATCTCCCGATCGCACAAACCAGGCTGAAAATACTTGCAGCGTGGGTGGAAGGCACAGCCCTGGGGAAGGCTGAGTGGGTTGGGTACATTGCCCGGGATGGCCTCGAGGCGCTGCTGGTGCGTAGCCGCCAGATCGAGCCGGGGTATGGAGTTCAGCAGGCCCATGGTATAGGGGTGCAGAGGCTTTTTGAAGGTGGGCACCACACCGGCCTCTTCGACCGCTCGGCCGGCGTACAGTACCACCACCCGGTCGGCCATCTCGGCCACCACCCCCAGGTTGTGGGTAATGAACAGGATGCTCATGCCAATCTCTTCGCGCAGCTTGTTCATGAGCTCCAGGATCTGGGCCTGGATGGTCACGTCCAGGGCCGTGGTTGGCTCGTCGGCAATTAGCAGCGAGGGGTTGCAGGAGAGCGCCATGGCGATCATGACCCGCTGCCGCATCCCACCCGACATCTGGTGCGGGTAGTTGGCAAGGCGCTTCTTGGGTTCGGGAATCCCCACCAGGTCAAGCATCTCGGCGGCCTGATCCAGGGCTTGTTTCTTACTCTTGCCCTGGTGCAGCACAATGGCTTCGGCTATCTGGTCGCCCACCGTATAGACCGGGTTAAGGCTGGTCATGGGCTCCTGGAAGATCATGGCGATATCGTTGCCCCGAATCCTGCGCATCGAGGCCTCGTCTTCCTTGGTCAGATCTTTGATCTTGCCATCCTTACCTCTGAACAGCACCTGACCACTCACAATTTTTCCCGGCGGGTTGGGAATCAGGCGCATCATGGCCAGGCTTGCCACCGACTTGCCCGAGCCCGACTCACCCACCACCCCCAGGGTCTCACCTTTGTCAATGTGGAAAGACACCCCATCAACGGCCTTGACCACACCGTCGTCGGTGAAGAAGTGAACCTTCAGGTCTTTTACATCCACCAAGCGTTTTTCGTCCATTCCCTCTCCTCAAAAACCATATCCAGCAACAGACCCTGCCATTATAGCGGCCCGCAGCGCTACCTCAAAACGGCCGGAGCGCGTTTCAGGCCTTGGTGCGGGGGTCGAGGGCATCGCGCAGACCATCGCCCACAAAGTTGTAGGCCAGCACCGCCAGCACAATAAACACTCCCGGAATCATCATCCAGGGCCGGTCCACAAAAGCGGTAAAGCCCACCTGCTGGGCAGCATTTAGCATCAGCCCCCAGGAGTTGGCCGGCGACTGGATTCCAAGCCCCAAAAACGATAGCGCAGACTCGGCCAGAATGAAGCTGGGAATAGCCAGCGTCACTATCACGATCAGGTAGGTAAAGGTGCCCGGCAGCAGGTGCCTGATGATAATGCGACTCTCGCTCGAGCCCACCGCTTTAGCTGCCTGTGCGTACTCCATCTCCCGCAGCTGCAAGATCAGGCTGCGCACCGAGCGGGCCAGGCCACCCCAGTTGATGAACGAGAGAATCGAGACCACCAGCACGAAGCGCACCGCCGCAGGCACTTCTTTTGGGATCAGCACCGACAGGATGATCAGCATGAACAGGTCGGGAATGGCCGCCAGCATCTCCACCAGACGCATGACGATGGTGTCCAGGTCAAATTGAATACGTGGCCAGAGCAAAACATACCCAATGGCAGCCAGGATAATAGCTCCCAGCACGCCGGCCACGATAGCCTCGAGCCCCTCGCCGCCCTGCCAGAAGCCCCAGACAATTATCCAGACTACCCAGGCTAGTCCCAGCCAGCCCAGCAGCCAGAACAAAGCCCGGGCCAGATGACTTCGCCAGACCAGGTGATACATCAAAAGGCCAATCAGGCCCAGGCCCAGCAAACCCACCAGAATCCCGGCCGCCAGGGTGGGAACCCGCTCCAGGTTGGGCGCAAGATGCGTCTGGTAACCCTGGATCATGGCCCAGCCAATCAGGCCCACCAGCCCCAGTCCCAGGCCGGCGGTCAGATGGGAGGGCCAGGGGCTTGCCGCAATAAAACGCGCGAACATCGGATTAAAAAGGCCGATGCTGAAGGTAACCGGCCGACCGGCCCAGTAGCCGGAGATACTCCCCATAAAGACGCCAATCAAGAGAGCCAGCGCCACTGCAAAGATGCCGATGGTAAGGCTGATGCGGGCGCCAAACCAGATGCGCCCCCAGATATCGCGCCCAAAGGCGTCGGCGCCCCACAAAAACAGCGTGGCTCGCTCTTCCAGTAGCCAGGGGCCGCCAAATAGCCGCAGATCGGCTGGTATCAGCCCCAGAAAGTGGTAGGGTTCGCCGCGGACGAAGAAGTAGATCGGGTAACGGCCTTTGTCACAGTTGGTAACCACCTCGACCCTGAAGGTCACGGGGTCGCGCCGCCGCTCGGAAGCACACACAAATGGCCGGGTTAGCGCACCATTCTGGTCGTGCCAGAAAATCTGGGTGGGGGGCGCAAAGGAAAAGGGGCGGAAGCTTTTGGCCTCGGGGTAGGGGGCCAGGAAATCGGCAAACAGCGCCCCCAGGTAAAATACCAGCAGAATCGCGCCGCCCAGGCGGGCCAGCGGATGGCGCTTGAAGCGGATCCAGGTCTGCTGAAAAAAGCTCCGGTTGCCTATTGCAGCGGTATCTAGTTTTACTCTACGAATCACCACATACCCCCTAGCTATACCGGATGCGCGGGTCTACCCAGGCCAGCAGCAGATCGGATACCAGATTGCCCAGAATAAGCAGAAAGGTAGTCACGGTGACCAGCCCCATTACTACGTATACGTCAATGGCCGCGATGGCCTCGAGCAGCATCGGGGTAATCCCCGGCCAGGCCATCACCACCTCTACCAGGCCGGCCCCGCCAATAAGGGCCGGCAACAGTCCCCCGATGCCGGCAATGAAAGGAATAACCGCGTTGCGCAGGGCATGCTTGTAAATCACCACCCGTTCGCTCAAGCCCTTGGAGCGAGCGGTGCGGATATAGTCCTGCGATAGCACCTCCAGCATCTGCCCCCGCATTACCCGCATCAAACCGGCCATTCCGGCAGTGGCGACCACAATCACCACCGGGATGGCATGCCAGAGTATGTTGACGGTCCTGGCCCACCAGGGGGCTTCGGTGGAGGGCAGCATCTCGGGCAGACCCGGTCCCTGGAGCAGTGGAAAAAGCAGAAAAATTCCGCTAAAGCCCAGCAGCCACAGGCCCAGCCTCCAGCTGATGGGAACCAGGTGCATACGGCGAGCGCGCTGCCAGACCAGGGCCGCCAGCCCCAGAAAACCGACCAGCACCGGCCAAATTAGCCACTGTGCAGCCTGGGTCAGGCTGCCGATATTGATGAACTCGGTGGTCATACCCCCAATTGGCAGGATGCGCATATCGGTCAGATCAAAAAGCCGTATCGCCAGAAACAGCATGATTAGCGCAAAAAAGAAGTTGGGGGTAGCCAGACCCAAAAAAGCCAGCACGGTAAAGGCCCGGTCGGGCACAGTATATTTGCGAACTGCCGAGTAGACCCCAATGGGTATGGCCACCAGATAGATGATCAGCGTGGCCAGCACCACCAGCACCATGGAGTTGTAGATGCGGGGCCCGATCACACTCCAAACATCGGTCTTGAACATGAGCGACAGGCCCAGCTCACCCTGTACAATATTTGAAAGCCACTTGGCATACTGCACCGGAAGAGGCTGGTCGAGGCCAAACTCCTGGCGCAGGTCGGCAATGGCCTCGCGGGTAATGGTGGGGTCGAGCTCGAGGCGGGTTACAAAATCCCCCGGGGCTAGCTGTATCACCAAAAAGGCCAGCAAGGTGGCCCCCAGAAAAGTGGGGACGAGCTGTAGCATCCGTCTTAGGATATAGTCCGTCATTACTTCCTCATGGTTAGGGCAAGGGGAGGAGGCACCTTAGCACCACCACCCCCTTGCCCTGGTTAACTACTAGTTCTTAGCGAAGACCGTCTCGATGTAGGGGAACTGTCCGACGAAGGAGTTGATCTGCTCGCGGGGGAACATCCCGCCCATGCGGGCCAGACGTGCCGGGTTAAAAGCCGGCGCCACGGTGTAAATGATTGGCAAGTTCTCGGCCACTACCCGCTGGAACTGTACATAAATCTGGCGGCGCTGGGCCTGGTCGAGGGTGGTAGCACCCCGTCGCATCAGGTTATCCATCAGCACCTCGAAGGCCTCGACCTGTGCGGGGCGCTGGCCGGTGGGGCCCAGGTTCCACATGCGCAGGGGACCATCAATCTGCCAGACGTTGCGGGCAAAAGCCGGCTCGACCCCACCAGTCAGACCAATCAGGATGGCGTCGAACTCGCGGGTGCCATCGGGGGCCACGCCGGTTAGCTGGCGCACCAGCTCGTTGAAGTCAATGGGGCGGTACTCTACCCTGACCCCAATCTTGCGGGCTTCGTCGCGGAAGATCTCGGCAATGCGCTCGCGCACGGTGTTACCCTGGTTGGTGAACAGGTTGAACCGCAGCTCCTGGCCCTGGGCATTGACCAGCCAGCCGTCGCGGTTTCTGGTGCGGAAGCCGAGCTCGGCCAGAAGCTGGGCGGCGCGCCGGGGGTTAAACTCAAACTTGGGCACGTCATCGGTAAAGAAAGCCCTCGCCGGAATGGAGATGGGGCTCCACTGAGGTTTGCCCAGGCCACCCAGGGCCACCTCCACCATTGACTCCTTGTCCATCAGATGGGCCATGGCCCGGCGGAACTGGACCTGGCGGAAGAGCCGGGCCTTGTTGGCGTCCCGGTTGTTCCAGTTGAAGACGATAAAGTTGGTGCCCATGGTCACGTCGGCGTTGGGGAAGATCTCGCCGGCCAGGCGGCCACCGCGGATGCGCTCCAGCACCTGGGCTACCTGATCGGCGTTGGCCGCGTTGAATACATCGGTATCGCCGGCCAGGAAGCGGGCCATCGCGGCCTCGAGGTTAGGTACGATCTGAATGGTATAGCGCTCGAGGTAAGCCACGGCTGCGCCGCGCTCGTCTACGCCCCAGTGGTTGGGGTTGCGCACCAGCACCACCCGCTCACCCCGAACATAGGCCTCGAGCCTGAAGGGGCCGCCGGAGATAATCTGGGCCACGGGGGTATCCAGGCTCCACAGGGCCTGTAGCTGGGGCACCCCGGCGCGGTAGGCCGGCTCGAAGATGTGTCTGGGGGCGATAAACCAGCTCTGGATCAGGGCCGGGGCAAAGGGCTTGGGGAAGTCGGCCCGAACGGTGTGCTGGTCTATCTTGGTCCAGCGGATGGGCTGGCCATCCAGCTCGAAGCTCATACGAGCATTGGAGTTGACCGCGCGGTCAGCGTGAACGGTGGCGCTAAAAATCACATCGTCGGCATCAAGAGGCCGGCCATCGGACCAGCGGACGCCTTCACGCAGGCGGAAGATCACGGTCAGACCGTTGTTGCGCACTTCCCAGCTTCGGGCCAGCCTGCCCTCCACAGCCTGAGTGTAGGGGTTGTAACCGGTCAACCAGGGTAAGAACAACTGAATGATGTCAGTAGAAGAGGTTTCCCTGGCTACAAAGGGGTTAAAGGTGCGTGGATCCGAGATGGCGGCCACCCGGAACGCGCCACCCGGACGGCCCGGCTCGGTGCCCCTGAACACCTTGGGCTGGGCCATGGCTACCCCAACCAGGGCAAGTATTCCTAAGACCAACAGTTTTTTCATTTCGCGCCTCCTGACTTTCAACAAGCTCACCACCCTCGCTGACTACTGGGCAGAACCACAACGGGATGGACTTGGTACAAAGCTATCCAGTCATCATGCGACTGTCAAGGGCTCATGGATGAATTTGCCTCGGAATGACATCCACCAACCGGTGGATGGCCTTAGGCCGTTGCTCCACTGCTCTCACAACAAACTGCCCTCCAGGACAGTAGGTTACGGCTTTGCCGGAATCGCGTAAGCGACTCGCCTCGTGGAGAGCAGCGCTGCGTGAGGGTTTTAACCAAAACCGCCTATCGCTCTAAGTACCGGAAGGAGAAAGCCAGCACTACAAAGATCACCCCCAGCACCACCGTGATACGGTAAAGGCCACCGGTTACCCCACGGGTGCTGAACAGGTCGGTAGAACCGCCAAACATATCGCCCGCGCCCTGTTTGGGTTCTTGCGAGAGCACCAGATAGACCAGAAACCCGGCCACGGCGATATACAGCAATAACAGGATGTTCTGAAAAATCTCCACTACTGACCTCCGCTACTTACTAAAGACTTTTTACTGCTAGCGGCCACCTGAACTGGTGCCGGGAATGGGACTCGAACCCACACGGCTGCTCACCGTCCGATTTTGAGTCGGGTGCGTCTACCAATTCCGCCATCCCGGCACGCAGGCAAAACTTTCATGGCCCTGGCACCAGCAAGGCTAAACTATACTGCCTTTTGGGCGGTTTAGCAAGCCAAACACCAGCAAAGCCCCGGCCAGCAACACCGCCCAGTCACCCCAGCGAACATACGGGGTATGGCCCTGCGACAGGCCAAACTCCCCGGCCAGAAAGCCAGCCTGACGCTGGGGAATGCGGGCCGTGACCCGTCCGTAGGGGTCTATGATCGCCGTCACCCCGTCGTTGCCGGCCCGCAGCAGCCAGCGGCCAGTTTCGACAGCCCGCAGTCGGCCCATTTGAAAATGTTGCAGGCCGCCAAAACTGGGCCCAAACCAGGCATCGTTGGTACCCAGTAGCAATACCTGGGCCCCGCCCTGCACCAGTACGCTGGTCACCGAAGGAAAGACCGATTCGTAGCAGATAAAAGCCCCATACCGGCCCAGAGGCCTGTAGCTGCTGCCTGGTCTACGGCTGGCAATCTGGCCATCAAAGCCAAAGGCCCGGAAAAAGAAGCCGTAGACGGAGCCTAGCTGGTCGCTCCAAGGGAAGAACTCGCCAAACGGCACCAGCCGATTTTTGTCGTAGTAGTGGGTGACCTGCCCATCTACCAGGCGCACCACCCGGTTAACCACTCCGGTCTCGAGGCCGCTGATAAGCTCACGGCTTCCCAGCAATGCCACCAGCTCGGGCGAAAAGCCGAAGACTGCCGTCTCGGGCCAGACTACCACCTGGGTCTGGGGATGGGCCTGCAAGCCCTGGCGGGTGAGGTCGAAATAGGTCTGCTCGGCAGAGACGCCCTCGAGTTTTCGCATCGGGTTGATGTTGCCCTGCACCAGCAGGGCCTTCTCGCTGCCCTGCACCGGCGGGAGAGGGGCTGTCCAGAGCCCCACCCAGAACAGGCCAATCCCGGTCATAGCCAGAGCCGGTGCCGAAAAAATCACCAGCTCCCGGCGCATACGCTGCCAGGCAAAGTAGAGGCCGAGCGCTACCAGCAAGACTGTCAGAGAAAGCAGATACACTCCGCCCACGCTTGCCAGCACCCGCCCTGGCGCATCCACCAGGGCATAGCCCAGAAAACCCCAGGGAAAGGCAAACTCTCCCAAAGAGGTGAGGTATTCCTGCACCACCCACAGGCCCGCCCGGGCGATGGGTCTGCCCCTGGTCAGGCCGAAAACAGCACCCCACATCGCGGCTTTGATCAGGACCAGCGGCAGATAGGGTACCGCCCCCCAGGGGGTTTCAAACAGCACCACAAAACTTAGCGGCAGCCAGACCAGATGCACCGCCCAGAAGCCCACTCCGGCCAGGAATCCAAAGCGAAAGCCTCCCCTAATCAGAAGCCAGATTAATGGCAGCGGCGCCAGGAAGCCCAGTGGAGTGGGGGGCAGAGTGAGTGCCAGGGCGACACCCAAAAAAATTGGAAGCCAGAGCTGCACTGCTAAAGCATACGCCGACCGCTTTAGAAAAGCCTGAAGAATGGGCCGACCGTAACTTGCAGAGGGTGAGGGCCAAATGAGCCAACCGCTTTCGAATTTTCGTGCCAGAATGTAACCGCCATGCGGCTAGGGATTATCGCTGAAATTCACGCCAACCTGCCCGCGCTGGAAGCAGCACTCGAGGCCCTGCGCAAAGAGGGCATAGATCAGGTGCTGGCGGTGGGAGACCTGGTGGGTTATGGCCCTCACCCGCGCCAGGTTATTCGCAAGCTCGACAGGGAAGGCATTCCCTGTGTGCCAGGGGCCGCCGACCTGCGGGCGGCTTATGCTCTTCCCTCGCCGGCCCGCGAAGGCATAGCCGAGACCACTATCGTCTGGACGCGGGAGCAGCTAGGCGCACGCGAACTGCACTTTTTGCGCAACCTGCGCTCGCGCCACCGCTACGATGCACCGGGAGGCCGACTGATGGCCTTTCATGGCTCTCCGGAAGACCCGGAAAACAAGGTAGACCTCAACGAGGCGCACCCGGCGGAGATTCTGAAAATGTTGGATAGCATTCGTTCGCGTTATGCGGTGGTAGCCGGCAAGCACATCCCCTTTCGCCGGGTGGTGCACAAAGGCGTTGTCTTTGACCCTGGCTCGGTAGGGCTCAGCCTGGGAGGCGAGCCCGGCGCCGATGTCCTGATTCTGGAAGACGACGTGCACGGCGAAATCCACCACCGCTTTCTCAAGCTGTCCTACGACTACGGTCAGATTACCTTCGACCTGGCGGCATGGGAGCTGCCAGAGGTGCTGGCCGAAGTGGTGCGGCAGGGGCGGTTCCCAAAGTAGAGCCCGGTAAAGACGTGGTTTTGACCCCAGATACGGCTTATTCGACGCTTGGCACGCCAGTCAAATTATCCCCAAAACGGCGACCCGTCTGGCTAGGGCGTAAGTTCTGCACCACTAACGACACAACCCTCGAGTCACCCTTGGCCACCAACGGCGTAGAGCCTCGAACAAGTCGGTGTGCTCACATAACCGCGAGCTTTCATGGTTCTAAATGCCCATTCTTAAAGCCGTCGTCGAACGCCTAACGAGGAAAAAGCGATACCTAAGTGGGCGTGTTGAGCGCCTTGGTCGGCAGTTGCTTGAGTACCGCCCATCTTGCCTAGCTGAAGCTGCGCACATTATACTGATGGGCGAAAGCGCTGATAGCAAGCAAGATGCAAAACGGTTCACTCTTCCCACTGCCAGAAGTCAGAGTCTTGACAGGCGATAGCCGCGAGCTGCTGCGACACCTGCCAGTCGAGAGTGTCCAGTGCTGCGTTACCTCGCCTCCCTACTGGGGCCTACGCGATTACGACCATCCAGCTCAAATTGGTGCGGAACCGTCGCCTGAGCAGTATGTGGCGAATCTTGTTGAAATTTTCCGACTTGTGCGACGGGTGTTGCGCCCAGACGGCACGCTTTGGCTAAATGTTGGCGATGGTTATGCACGAAACGGTGGTACAGGTAGTCACGGACCCAATGCAGTAGTAGGAAACACCAAGAAGCTAATTCAGCGACGCAACTGCAAAGTACCGGACTGTTGGGGACTCAAAGATAGAGACTTGATGGGGCTTCCGTGGCGCGTAGCCTTTGCATTGCAGGCCGACGGCTGGATACTGCGATCTCGCATCACATGGGTCAAGAAAGCCCCGATGCCAGAAAGTGTGAAGAATAGACCCACCAGCGCCACAGAGGAGATCTTTCTCTTTGCCAAATCATCAACGTATTACTATGACCCGGGCGGTGTTAGAGAAGAAACAGGAGCCAATCTGCGAAATTTCTGGATGCTCAGCCCGGAGGGTAATGGCAAAGGGCATCCAGCAGCATTCCCACGTGAACTGGCGCGTCGGTGTATTCTGCTAGGCAGTCGTGCCGGCGACACCGTGCTTGACCCGTTTGGCGGTTCTGGCACCACTGGCGAAGTCGCACAACAACAGGGACGCCATGCAATCCTGATTGAATTGAACCCGGAGTACTCAAAACTGAGTAGTCAAAGAGTACAAAAGCCATAACAAACCCGCACATCATGCCCTCCAAACACGGATCAAAGCAACGAATCTTAGAATACTTTCTCGCCAATGTCGGGAAAGTTGTGGAATCCAAAGATATTCAAGCAGCGAGCGGCGGTGCTGTCGAATGGGCGCGGCGAGTGCGTGAATTACGTAATGAAGAAGGGTATCAAATCCTCTCCCATAAAGATCGCGCCGACCTAAAGCCCGGCCAGTACTTGTTGATGACGACAAACCGCATGCCCGGATTCAAACGCGGCATCTCGAAAGAAACTCGCGCGTGGGTGCTGGAGCGCAACGGTTACACCTGTCAGATGTGCGGTGTTGCTGCTGGTGATCCTGATCTATTCAACCCTTCGCGCACAATTCGGCTCACGCTCGGACACATCATAGACAAGTCCAAAGGTGGGGATGATTCTCCGCAAAACCTGCGCGCTGTCTGCACAAATTGTAACGAGGGGTTGCAGAACACGGCGCCGCCAAAATCAAGCCAAATTCATCTGCTGTCGCAGATTAGGCGGGCAACCATTGATGATCAACGCGCTGTACTGGCTTGCCTGCTTCAAAAGTTTAATCTCACATCTGTTCAAAAGTCCGGTGCCGATCAAGACGCTCAGTAAAACCAAAACTGCCTGACCACCTACTTTCCTCCCCTTTCGCTCCCATTCGAGGTTAGCGCAACTGCCAAACGGGGCGGAGTTCAGACGCGCTGACTTTGCGACTTGGGCGTGGGGCTCAGGTCTTAGCTCGTGCCTAGTTCTACGCTGCCTGCTACACAGCCTTAGAAAGCCCCTTGGCCCCCAACGGCGTAGAGCCTCGAGCAGCCCCCGGCACTCCCACGCTTCGCGCTACCTTAATTCGTTCTAACAACGAGGATCGAGGGCACCCCAGCACAAGCACCAGTTGGCTGGGGTTGTAAAGAAAGCAAGATGGCTACAGGAGCGTCTCTTGCAGCTTTTGTTGGGAGGCGCTTCACTCAAGTTCCTCTCGCAGCAAAGCCCGAAAGCCTGCCTGTTCAAAATGCCTGTCGGTAGTAAGCGCTTCTGTCATGCCACGCTCCCCCATAAGTACAAATGACGCGCAATCGGTCAGGCTCCAAGCCTTGTCCAGACGACTTTGGTAAAGCTGGAAAGCTTGCTTATAGAGTCCTTCAGTAAGAGCAATGATCTCGACACGCTCATCCACTTCGAGTGAGTCAAGGAGGTGTACGGGAGCCAGACGGTATTTGGGCTCAGCCAGGGCATTGCCGATTTCCAACATGACCGCCCGCGTCGTGACCAGCTTGGCAGCTCCGGCTTCTAAGGCCTCTGCGAGCAGAGCGGCGCGCTCATGAAATTGGTCGCGTGGCGACGACAGCGCAATAGCGTAAGAGGTATCCAGGAAGACCTCAGCCGTTTTCAGGACGCTTGTCGCCATAGAGATACTCGTCTAAGCGTGCCGACCAGTCAGCCGGACCTTCCAGATTAAGAGACCGTGCCGTTTGCAGGAACGACGCCGGTTTAAAAGCAGGTTCACCGGTCACCTCCAGGGTGATGCGAACGCGCGTCTGAGGCTTCAGTTCCACAGGTTCAACCGGTCGCAATACCTCACCGTCGAAAACAGCCTCGATAATTTTCGGCATCCTACTCTCCTGGAAGTAGGATACAACACGGGCTTATATCGCCCAACGGCCAGCCTCAGCCGCCCGCGGGGTCTGGGAAGATCCGGTCACCAATTTGAGCGTGCGAACAAGGCCAGCCAGGGTGCCGGCTTCAACGAGCGGTAGTTGGGCACAACGCAGCCCATTGAGCCGCGCCGCATGACAAGGTGGCTGCCCCGCTGGCCTACAACAACGAAGCCCAAACGCTCCATCGCGCCAATGACCTCTGCACCGGAAACGACGGGCAGCTTAGGCACGCTCCGGCACTAGGAACGTGGTCAGCAAAGGGGGCCGCAGACGGAGAGCGCAAACTCCTCGAGGTAAAGCATGGTTGCTTCTTGCAGATTGTTCAGAGCCTTCTCGACGGTTTCACCCTGAGTGGTCGTGTCAGTTTCAGGGTTGAAGGCTACGGAACAACCTTCCGGGACGGGTGTCAAAACGGCTGAAAGTTCCAAGCTGGTCTCCCGAAGATTGGCTGGGGCATGGCTATAGGTGTCGGGCTAACCAAGGGCGTACCATGTTGATCTTCCGGCCCTGTTATCAACCATGCAACTCCAGCAAACCCCGGGCCAGCCTAGCTACCGATGGCTCGAGGTCTTGCGTCAGTGGAACCAGCGAGCCACAGTCGCCCAGCCGGGCAAGGGCCTGGGCTGCCGTGGCCCTTACAATTGGGCTGACATCCTTGGCCCCCTGGCGCACCAGGGGCAGGTAGTCTGGGTTGCCCAGGTTGGCCAGCACCACCAGGGCGTTGCGGGCCATGCGGGTGCGGCCCGGACGCAGAAAAACTGTCCCAGCATATTTGCGTTCGAAAGCTTTGGACGAAAGCTGGAAGAAGTCCTCGAGGTTGGGGTAGGCCAGCTCGGGTTCGGGGGCAAAGCCCCGCCAGAACGACCGGGCCTTGCGGTTCCAGGGGCAGACCTCCTGGCAGACATCGCAGCCAAAAAGCCACTCTCCCATGCCCGCCCACAGCGAAGCGGGAATGGGGCCGCGGTGCTCGATGGTCCAGTAGCTGATGCAGAGCCTAGAGTCCAGCGTTCCATCACCCAACAGCGCCCCTGTTGGGCAGCCAGTGACGCAGCGACTACAGGTTCCACAGCGGCCCGGGTAGGGAGCCACGGTAGGGGGCAGGGGTGCGCTGGTCAACAAGACCGCCAGCGTCAGGTAGGTACCCTCCCCCATCCGCATCAGCATGGCGTTGCGCCCAATCCAGCCCAAACCTCCCATCACGGCATGGGAGCGCTCGGATAGGGGGCCGGTGTCCACATAGCCTCTGGCTAGCAAACCCAGGCTTTGGGCCAGGCGCTTTAGTTCGAGCAGATGTGGCGCCAAAAGCCGGTGGTAGTCCCGCACCCAGGCATAGCGGGCCACCCGGCCCAGGCGAACCCCACCGGGCGGTCTTTCGGGCGGTGGGTAGGCATGGGGGGCGGCCAGAACCAGTACGCTTCTGGCCCACTCAAAACGCCGAGAGGGGCTGAGTCTGGTAGCCAGATGCCTGGTCAGATAGCCCATTTCGGCCTGTTTGCCCTCTAGAGCCCAGTCTCGGTAGCGTTTTTGGGTTTCTTGCGGCAGATCCACACCGGCCCACGCCACCAAAAAGCCCAGTCTCTGGGCAGCCTCGGTAAGAACTTCGACCTCATTCACACAAAGCAATTGTGCAGTGTCACGTCGCGGTCTACAACCCTGCTGACCGCATCGAACGAAGTTTTGGCAAGTATGGTCTGGCCATCAATGAGCCTTTAACCACTCTACAAAGTCTTTTTCTTGCAGACAAGGCGGTAATCTGGCGCCGGTTGCGGAGCTTGTGGTAGCCAAAAATCTGAACTGCTGTACTGCAAGCTGGGCAATCACCCCGATCGAAGATCGGATTTTTCGACCATGGCGCTCTTGGAGTGTGGGTGTGGAATTCCCCTCCCAGGCAGCTCAAAAAACTAGCAATGGACAACACACTGGCTGGGCCATAAGTGCCAAAGATCTGCCCTGTTGCGTGCAAATTTCAAGCGAAATCGGGGCGATGTAGTGGCCGGGCACGGGGGAGATTAATCTATCACTGGCTCGGGGAGCGGGTTCAGAATCTCGGGGTAAGGCAAGGCCACGATAAATTTTCCACCTCGTTTCAAGTACTCCCGATTTTGACGGGCTATCGTTTCGAGCTCTGTCTGGCCCTTTAGCAGTAGCAGATAGTCGGGCTGTTCTTCTAAGAGTTTGTGGGTACTGTAGATTGGCACATGCACTCCAGCCATGCAGCGACCGTGCATACTCATATCGTCGTCCGCCACAAATTCAATAACTTCTCGGCCCAGCCCCACGTAGTTGAGTAATGCTGCGCCCTGTGCATTCGCGCCGTAAGCTGCTACTCTGCGCCCGCGGGCACGAAGCTCGGTCAGCAGGGCCACCAGTGCTTCGCGTACCGCGGCAATGTGGGAGGCGAACTCGAGGTAATAGGCCGCCCCGGTTGGGCCCAGCTTTTGCTCTTCCGCCAAATACCAGCCAACCGAGGGTTCGGCTTGGTGGGCTTTACCCAGGTAGTATCGTAGATAACCCTCTGATAGCCGCTCGACCCGCTGCAGCCACAGGCCGTGTCGGCGAGCTAATTCCTGCAAGGCACTAACCGAAAAATAGTGTTGTTGCTGGTGAGTGAAATGCTCAAACTGCCTGGCCCTTAACATGTCGTGCACATAAGGCATCTCCATTACCAGCCAACCGCTCACTTTGAGCACCGCAGCGAGGCTCTCCAGCAAGCCATTGAGGTCACTCCTGTAGACTAAAAGCTGATTGGCCAGCACCACATCGGCCCACATTCCCTCCTGGCGCAGCTGGTTAGCATAGTTGCGATCAAAGTGCTCGTGGCGGGTAGGAATCCCTTTGGTCAAGGCCGTTTTTCTGCGCTCAGGATGGGTCTCGAGATAATCCACCTGTACCCCGGCTTGCATCAACTGGCGCATCAGTTCTGGGCTGCTGCCCTCCATTGCCAGCACCAGGTGGTGGGTTCCCAGCCGATAGTTCTGCATGAGCCGCTGCAGCAGTCCATTATATATGGGTGCGACAGAGGCCGGATAGCTATCCTCAACTGGGCGGCTGGTCAGTTGAACCAGCCCACAACGCCTGCAAAAGCCCACCTCGAGACTCCGCCTCTCTTCAGGGGTGGTAAGTTGATCGGCCCTCACGGTGCTGCACAGGGGTAGCCTTCCCAGACTTAGAAAGGATGTTATCTCACCCGATCCGCACGAGCTACACGTCCTGACTTTGTTCATCAAACTTCACCTAGACGGGGGCAGGGCTGGCTCACTTGGTAGAGGGTACGAGCACCACCGTAATCCCTCCGTTATCGGGGTTGGCTCGCATGGGTAGCGGGTTGTGCCGGTCCGTTAAGGGCTGTGAAGGCTGGCCAAAGAGGTACAACGTGGGTGTAACGAGGCTTTTAACGAGCTGCCGGAGGCCCACCATTTCAGTTCATCGCGCCACCTGAAACGGCATGATTGTCCGGTTTCTTGGGCTTTTGGCTGGCGCAAAGGGTCTTCTGCTCCTTGGTGCAGCGTGCTTGTGGACACAGGCCAACAAACTGTCAACTTAGTTTTGGCATACCCGGCACGGCTTCTGCCGTTGACTGCGGCTATCCCAGGCAGTGGCTTTATTGAAGGCCGCAGTCAACACAATCTGCCTTGTGTCGCAAGAGTGAGACCTGCTCTCAGAGGGTTAACCGACCGGGCAGCCGCGTGCAAGCTGTAGGGGTGGATGAATATGAAGGTGCACCAGGTATAACCTCCCGAGTCACTGAGCCAGGGCAGTAGCCAGTCTGCTACCTCTGGTGCAAGTATGCCGGGACGTATGTCCCGGGCGCGGTATGAGCCTACCCCTACCCTCTATTACGTTACACTCCCCTCGACCCGTCTTGCTAAGATAATGCTGGTGAGAAACTTACTTTTCGCTTTCGTCATAACTGCCTCCTTTGCCCAGGCCAGTACCTTTGTTATACCTATCGAGGGTCCCATAGACATGCCTCTGGCCACGTTTGTTGAAAACTCGCTTGACCAGGCAGAGCGCGAGGGGGCCAGTGGAGTGGTTTTCCGGGTCAACACCCCGGGTGGGCGGGTTGATGCAGCTTTCCGTATCACTAACCGCATCCTTGCCACTCCTCTGCCTACTTTGGCAGTGGTAGAAAATGGCTTTTCTGCAGGTGCTCTGATCTCGCTGGCCGCCCAGCAGATCATGATGATGCCAGGTTCCGCCATTGGGGCCGCCCTGCCCATTACAGTAATTCCCCTTGTCGGTCAGGCGCAGCCCGCCGACCGCAAGGTGATCGCTGCGCTCAGAACTAAGTTCCGGTCGGTGGCCGAGGCCAGGGGGCGCCCGGTCAATCTCGCCGAGGCCATGGTAGACCCCGAGGTGGTGATCCAGGGCATCACCGCCAAAGGTGAGCCTCTCACGCTCTCCGCCAGACGAGCAGTCGAGCTGAAGGTAGCCGATGCCGAGGTTGCCAGTCTAAGGGCCGCCCTCGAGAAAGCTGGTTTTAGCCTCGACACGGTTGAGATTCAGCCGGGCCCGGAAGTGCGCGTGGCGCGCTTCCTGACCGACCCCACCGTGGCAGCCATCCTGCTGGCGGTAGGTATCCTGGGACTGGTTTTAGAGTTCTTTACCCCTGGAACTTTTATTCCCGCAATTGTCGGCCTCACCTCCTTGAGCCTGTTCTTCCTGGGGGGGTTTTTGGCAGGCCTCACCACTGCGGTGGCGGTTATCCTGTTTTTTGCTGGCTTACTGCTGGTGGCATTTGAGCTGTTCATCACCCCTGGGTTTGGTGTTGCGGGCTTGCTGGGCCTGGGGCTTATCGGAGCTTCAATGTACTTTACCTTTGGCGATCAGGCTTTACAGGTTGGGGCGATTGCGCTCATTACCCTTGCAGTGGGCCTGTTTTTGTTTTTCCGCTATATACCCAGGGTACGCGCGGTCCGGCCCTTTGTGTTAAGCAGTGCAGTAGAAGCAGTAGCGCCCCCCAAAAACGAACTGGACGTCCTTTTGGGGGCTGTCGGGACCGCCCTTACCGACCTGCGCCCGGCAGGCACCGCACAGTTTGGCGACCGCCGGGTAGACGTGGTGAGCTCGGGTGAGTACATTAAGCGGGGCCAGAAAGTCCGGGTGATTCAGGTAGAGGGCCCCCGGGTGGTTGTGCGCGGGCTCGAGGGTTAGGGTAAAGTTTGGTCTGGTGTGCGCTTGCGCGCACATCTAGATGTAGAATGCTGATGTTTGCACTGGGTTTCACAAGGAGGAGTTCATGGAGTTAGGAGCTTTAATCATCGCAGGCTTGGCTTTACTGGCGGTCTTGTTGTTTTTCTACCTGGTGCCGGTTCCGCTCTGGATTACGGCCGTGTTCTCGGGTGTCAACGTTGCGCTTACCGCACTGGTGGGGATGCGCTTCCGCCGGATTCCCCCGGCCAAAATTGTCAATCCCATGATCAAAGCCGTTAAGGCAGGCATCCCGGTAGAAAGCGGCAAGCTCGAGGCCCAGTTCCTGGCCGGAGGTAACGTAGACCGGGTGGTGGACGCGCTGATCGCCGCCGATAAAGCCGGTATAAGGCTGAATTTTGATCGTGCCGCTGCCATTGACCTGGCCGGGAGGGATGTGCTGGAAGCAGTACGCTTGTCGGTCAACCCCAAGGTCATTAGCACTCCGGTGATAGCCGGTATGGCCCAGGATGGTATCCAGCTGCTGGTTACGGCCCGCATTACCGTACGGGCCAACATTGACCGACTGGTAGGGGGTGCCGGCGAGGAGACCATTGTGGCCAGGGTAGGCGAGGGGATCGTAGCCTCGATTGGCCAGTCGCACAGCCACAAGCAGGTTCTGGAGCAGCCCGACCGCATGTCCAAAACCGTGCTGGACAAGGGGCTCGATGCTGGTACGGCCTTTGAGATTCTCTCGGTAGACATCGCCGAGGTAGATGTGGGCAAGAACATCGGCGCCCAGCTCCGTACCGACCAGGCCGAGGCCGACAAGAAAATTGCTCAGGCCAAGGCCGAAGAGCGCCGGGCCATGGCGGTGGCCGTTGAGCAAGAAAATACCGCTCTGGTCGAGGCCATGCGGGCCAAGCTGGTCGAGGCCCAGGCTGCCGTGCCGCTGGGCCTGGCTGAGGCCCTGCGTGCTGGGCGCCTTGGCGTGATGGACTATTATCAGCTTAAAAACATCGAAGCCGATACCGAGATGCGCGACTCGATAAGCAGAGCGAGCGGTACCCCCGAAAGTGGTCAGGGTGGAACCCCGCCTCGATAACAGCCAGATGAACATTCGGCAGGAAGTCCAAAAATCATGGAGCCAGGTGAGGAGGGGTGCCCTGACCCCTGCTCACCTGTGCCCAACAGACCAGCCCTGGGGTTAGTATGAACCTACAAGATCTCCTGCTTCTGCTTTTTTTGTTCTTCTTTGTAATCCTGCCGTTGTTGCAGGGGTTATCGCGGCGGGGGCAACAGATGCCTCCAGACTATGAGCCCGACGAGATCCCCTTACCTGGCGAGGAGCGCCGCCCCCCCACCCAGCCCTCGCAGGCCAGTACCGCCCCACCGCAGCAGGCTGCACCCTCGCGCCCACCGGCCCCGGTACGACCACCGGCCAGTACCCCACCTCCGCGGCCCATGGTAAGCCCGCGCCCCAGCCCGCCTCCCAGGCCCAAAGTGCCTGTTGCTCAGCGCCCCAGAACGCTGGAGGAAATGGAGCGCGAACGGCTGGCCCGCGCCGGTATGCGCCCCACGCAGCCGGAGCCAGCGCGGCCAGCACCCGTCAGGCCAGCCCCGGCTGAGGCCAGGCCCAGGATAAGGGCAGCACAGAAGTGGACCTTCTCCCCCACGCCCAGTGCCATCCTCAACGGTATGGTCTGGCATCAGGTCTTAGCCGAGCCCAGGAGCCAGTATTGGAGAAGAGTGCGAAAGTCCAGGCGGTAGTACCCTTGCGCTCGCCGCAGGAAGCCCTGGCCCTGCTGGGTCATGGCGACAAGCATCTCAAGACTCTGCGAAAACTCCTCCCGGCTCAGCTCGTAGTGCGGGGCCAGGAGGTACAGATCTCCGGTACGGCCGACGAGGTGCGGCTGGCTGAAAGGGTCGTGCGGGATCTGGTGACACTGGTGCGTCAGGGCGCCGAGATTGATGCTGGAACCCTCGAGCAGGTAATTCTGGTAGCCGAGCAAGGCCAGTCGCTGCCTTTGGAGACTGTGGCCCCGTCTATGGGCAGCGAGCTGGCCCTTCCGGGACGCCTGAAACCTAAAACACCTGGCCAGCGGCAGTACGTGGAAGCCATCAGCAGCCACGACATTACTTTTGGCATCGGGCCGGCGGGTACCGGCAAGACCTACCTGGCCGTGGCCATGGCCGTAGCGTTTTTGAAGGCTAAAAAAGTAAAGCGGATTATCCTGACCCGGCCAGCGGTAGAGGCCGGCGAACGCCTGGGTTTTTTGCCCGGCGACCTGCAAGCGAAAATTGACCCCTACTTGCGCCCACTCTACGACGCTATTTTCGACATGATTGACGCAGAGCGTTTTGACCAGTACATCCAGTCGGGAATAATTGAGGTAGCGCCGCTGGCTTTCATGAGGGGGCGCGCTCAACCACTCATCAGCAAGGTGCTGACCCCACTGGGCTGGCGCGAGATGGGGAGTCTGGAGCCAGGCGATTATGTGATTGGCTCCAGTGGACAGCCGACTCAGATCACGGGGGTCTTTCCCCAGGGTGAGAAGGAGGTTTTCCGGGTTACCCTGACCGATGGCTCCTTCACCCTGGCCTGTGCCGAGCACCTGTGGGCGGTCAAGACTGCCTCCGACAAGCGGCGGGGTAAAGGCCCCAGGTTGCTCCAGACCCAGGAACTGGCCCAGAATCTGCGGGTCTTCCACCAGTACCGCTACGAGCTGCCGCTGCTACGGGCCCCTGCCCACTTCCCCGCCCAGCCGGTGCCAATTGACCCCTACGCCCTGGGCCTGCTGCTAGGCGACGGCTGCCTCACTGGCAAGACCACTCCAACCTTTGCTACCGCCGATGCCAACCTAGCCCAGGCCCTGGAGACAGCCCTGTCCCCTCTGGACATTCAGGTCAGGCAAAAAACCTCGGTTGACTATGTGTTGAATTATCGCCAAGGGGGGCGTGGCGGGGTGATTGTAGGCAACCCGCTGACCAAGGCTATGCGCAAGCTGGGCCTCGAGGGTACCCGCTCCTCTACCAAGTTTATTCCCAAGCTCTTCTTGCAAAACACACCAGAAGTGCGGCTGGCGGTGTTGCAAGGCTTGCTCGACACCGACGGCAACGTCTGTACCCAGGTGGGACGAAGCTGCCGGGTTCAGTATGTTACCACCTCGGCCCGGCTGGCCGAGGACGTGGTCGAGCTGGTGCGATCCCTGGGAGGGGTGGCCTACCGTCGTCTTCGTCTGGCCAAGGGTCGCCAACCCGGCCGGGCCAAGGGCCGTGAGATCCACTATCGCACCGACACCCACGTACTCGATCTCCGCCTGCCCAGTGATATGGCACCCTTCAGGCTCGATCGCAAAGCCAACCAGTACACCCGAGCAGGTCGCCCCATGCGCTACATCAAGCGCATTGAGTCTGCCGGTATGATGCCCACCCAGTGCATCAGTGTGGCTGCAGAAGACTCTCTCTACGTCACCGACGACTACATCCTCACCCACAACACTCTAAATGATGCTTTTATCATCCTCGATGAGGCGCAGAACACTACTCCTGAGCAGATGAAGATGTTTCTGACCCGGATGGGCTTTAACAGCCGGGTGGTTATCACCGGCGACATCACCCAGATTGACCTGCCCAAAGCCCAGAAAAGCGGTCTGATCGAGGCTATGCGGATCCTGAAGGGTATACAGGGCATTGCCCAGCAACGCTTTCTGGACTCGGACGTGGTGCGCCACCCCCTGATAGCCCGCATCATCAAGGCCTACGAGTCTCACCAGCACGAGAGCGAGCATCCGAGCGAGCGCTAAGCCAGTGGCACAGATAGACCTGATAACCAAGACCACACTACCCCGGGGACTGGGCCCTCAGGTCAGCAGGGCCCTATCGAGGCTATTGGTCGAGCTGGGGCATCCAGATAAAGCAGTCACTTTGCTGCTGGTTTCTGACGGTGAGATTGGAGCCCTAAAAAAGCATTACTGGGGAGAAGACCAGCCCACCGATGTACTGTCGTTCCCCACCTTTGAACCCGGCGATCCCTTTATACCGGCTCATCTGGGCGACATCGTGATTAGCCTGGATACCGCCCGACGCCAGGCAGAAGAGCAGGGGCACAGCCTGGTTAGAGAGGTAAAAACTCTGGCAGCACACGGGCTCTGGCACCTGCTTGGACACGACCACCCTACCTGGTCTGACTGGGCTGGCTTCCGTGCGGTACAGGCCCGGATACTGGAGCTTTAGTGGTAAGGTAAGCTAGTGCTGATGTACGTCGAGACTCGAAGGCCAGAAAAGGTTTTTGCGAGATCTCTGACCTGACCTATCCCGCCCTGATGAAGTATTCCGGCCTCTGGCCCAGTCCTTAAATCATAGATAAGTCATGCCTACCCTCACCCCTCCGCCCAAGCCCAGCTCCGATCCAGTGCTCCTGCGGGGAATACGCGCCTCGTTTAGCTATGCCTGGGCTGGGTTTTTATTCGCCTGGAAAAACCAGCGCAATTTTCGCCTGAAGGTTTATATCGGGGTTCTGGCGCTTGCCCTGGCGCTCTGGTTGCAGGTCTCCTTGGTTCCGGTTCTGCTGCTCATTGCCCTGGTCTTGGGGCTCGAGCTGGTCAACACCGCCCTGGAAGCAGTGGTGGACCTGGTCTCACCTAATTATCACCCACTGGCCAAGGCCGCCAAGGACTTAGCGGCGGCAGCGGTCCTGGTTGCCAGCGCAATTGCAGCTCTGATCGGGATTATCCTGTTTATTCCGGCGCTTGTAGACCGCTTGGGGCTGTGGTAAACTTCCAGCTAGTAGCGTATGGACTACCCCTCTAAACCTGGCCCTGGCCTCGCTTTGGAATACTCCAGGGCATTTTAGCTTTGGATGGGCCGGACGCGAACTATATGGAAGATATCGCTGGTAGTTTCCTGCAAATCGGCATCGTTTTTCTACTGATCCTGATCAACGCCTTCTTTGTGGCCGCCGAGTTCTCGCTAGTAGCCATCCGGCGCAGCCGGGTAGAGCAGCTTGCCGAGACCGGTTCGATTGTTGGTAAGCTGCTCAAAGAGGCCATCAAAAAGCTCGACACCTATATCGCCACTACCCAGCTTGGCATAACCGTGATGGGTCTTATTCTGGGTGCTTATGGCGAGCCCTACGTTACCCGCCTGATCCTGCCGGTGCTGACGTTTTTGCTGGGCGGTTTCGGCGAGGAAATTGCCCGATCAGTGGGGTTTGTAATAGCAATTCTGCTGATAACCTACTTCACCATTATTATCGGGGAGCTGGTGCCCAAGGGTCTGTCGCTCCAGCGCACCGAGCAGGTTGCCTCGCTGGTGATCATCCCGCTCAATCTGTTCCAGCGCCTCACCTATCCCTTCGTCTGGCTACTGAACCGCTCGGGAAACCTGGTCTTGCGCCTGATGAGGCTAAAGCCCTCGGCCTCAAACTCGATGGTCGGCTCGGCCGAGGAACTCAAACTGATTGTAGAGGCCTCGTCCAAAGAGGGCGTGCTGGACGCCAGCGAGGGCGAGATCATCAGCCAGATTCTGGACCTCGAGGAAACCCCGGTGCGGGCCATTATGGTGCCTCGAGTGGAGATGGTTACCATCTCGGCGGATGCCACGCTACGGGAGTTCTGGAATACTGCCAGAGAACACCGGTACTCCCGGGTTCCGGTCTTTCGCGATACCGTGGACAACATCATCGGGATCGCCTACGCCAAAGACCTTCTGGAGTACACCGGTGCTGTGCTGGACAATTCCAAGGTGGTCAGCGTCTGCCACCCCGCCTATTTTGTGCCCGAGACCATGGGAGCCAGGGAATTGTTGCGCGAGATGCGCCGCCGCAAAACCCACATGGCCATTGTGGTAGACGAGTTCAAGGGCACTTCGGGCCTGGTTACCCTCGAGGACATCATCGAAGAGATTATTGGGGAAATTTACGACGAGTCCGACGAGGAAGAGGTGGCCCCGATACAGGAAGTCTCAGACGGGGTGTTCATGCTGGATGCCTCGATTCCCCTGCAAGATGCCTCGGACAAGCTGGGCATCGAGCTTCCTAATGGCGAGTACGACACCCTTTCCGGCTTCTTGATGCACGAGTTCGGACACATTCCCGAAGCAGGAGAGAGGCTCGATTACGGTGGCATGGAGTTTATTGTCGAGACCGCCGACCCCAGAGGCATTGAGCGGGTGCGGGCCCAGAGGAAAGCACTCCAGGACAGTAATGGCGAAACCCCCAGTGAGTCGGTGGCATCTGACTGAGCGTGAGAGTCAGGTATCGTCGGACCCACCTTGTAGGCGGCGCCCTTTAGCTGGGTTGCACCAGACCTTCGGCGCAGCCACAACCCTGCTATGCTAAGAGGGTGTCCCAAACACCCCCAGAAGTTTTAGAGAACCTGCACCTGCTGCTATCGCGTTCCTACTCGCCGTACTCGCGCTTTGCCGTAGCGGCAGTGATTAAGTCGGCGTCGGGCCGGTTTTATGGTGGGGTCAATGTAGAGAACGCCGCCTACCCGCTCTCGCGCTGCGCCGAACAGTCCGCCACCTCGCAGATGGTTTCTGCGGGAGAGCTCGAGATCGCCGAGGTCTGGATACTGAGCAGGGGTGAAAAACCAGCAACCCCGTGCGGTGGGTGCCGGCAAATTCTCTCCGAGTTTGCCAGCCCCCAGGTTCCGGTTCACTGTTTGAGCGTAGCTGGCCCCGAATTACACACCACGGTAGGCGAGCTTTTACCCCACGCCTTTTCCGGGCGCTATCTAGACGGGCCAGAGCAGCCCTGAAAGTCTGGCTGTAGCAAGTTCACGGATGTTCCACTACTGGTCCAGTAACAACGTTGTCACCATGCTCCACCCTCATCCACGGGCAGAAGCAATAAAAGTCTAGAGTTTAGCGTCTAGGCCAAAGCTCTCGACCCTTGACCCTTGACCCTTGACATTTTGTGTGACCCTCGACCCGACCTGCAACTTGCGACCTGAGACAGCCGTAAACGGCATGCATCGGTCCACAATCAGCAATTTAGCTCCTCAGACGTTTTAGTAGATACCCTGCCAGTTCCTTCACCGAGACCCGCTCCTGCTGCATGGAGTCGCGCTCGCGCACAGTAACCGTGTCTTGCAGGGTGGTACTGCCATCTTGCGACCTGCCGATGGTGTCGTAGTCCACCGTGACACAGAAGGGGGTGCCCACCTCGTCGTGGCGGCGGTAGGCCTTGCCCACATTGCCGGTATCCTCGTAGAGAACCCGGCCGAACCCCAGCGCTTGCAGGTCGGCCTTGACTTTTCTGGCATAGGAGGTGATCTCTGGCTTGTTTTTGGCCAGCGGAATCACGGCTACCTTGATTGGGGCCAGGTGCGGTCTGAGCTTCAGCACGATGCGCTCCTCGCCGCTCTCAAGCTTTTCGCGCGTAAAGGCTTCGGCCAGCACCGCCAGCACCCCCCGCTCTACGCCACAAGAAGGCTCGATAACAAAAGGAACCACCCAGTTTTTGGTCTCGTTGTCCAGTACGGCCAGTCGGGCGGTGGAGTCGTGGTTTTCCAGCACCCTGGTCTGGATCTTCAGCTCGCTCTGACCTTTAGTGTGGCTGCCCAGGTCGTAGTCGCTGCGGTTGGCGATGCCCTCGATCTCCTCGAAGCCCAGGCTGGGGTAGTTGTACATCAGGTCGAAGGTGCGCCTGGAGTAGTGCGAGAGTTCTTCTTTGGGCACATCCATTACCCGAATCTGATCCCGCGGGATGCCCTGGGCCTCCCACCAGGCCAGCCGGGTTTCCAGCCAGCGCTGGTGCCATTCTTCGTCGGTGCCGGGCATTACAAAAAACTCGATCTCCATCTGCTCGAACTCGCGCACCCGGAAGATGAAATTGCGCGGGGTAATCTCGTTGCGAAAAGCTTTGCCAATCTGGGCAACGCCGAAGGGCAGGCGGCGGCTGGTGGAGTCCAGCACGTTCTTGAAATTTACGAAGATGCCCTGGGCGGTCTCGGGGCGCAGATAGCCATAGGAGTCTTCGTCGGCTACCGGGCCGATACTGGTCTTGAACATCATGTTGAAGGGGCGCGGCGGGGTCCAGTCACCCGGTGTTTTGTCGGCGGGGTCTACTACCCTGGCGGTGTTCATGGCCAGTGCAGCCTTGTCGGGCTCAGCCAGCAGACGCATAACCAGGGCCACCAGATTGTTCTCGTCGTGCAGTCCCATGGCCTGGCAGAGCACCTGGAGCACACCCGGCTGCTGCTCTTTTAGCAGGTGGTCGAGGCGGTAGCGCTTTTTGCTGATTCGATTGTCAATCAGGGGATCGGCAAAGGTGGCTTCGTGACCGGAGTAAAACAAGACCAGCCGGTGGGTCAGGATGCTGGCATCCAGCCCCTCCATATCGTCGCGCTCGTAAACGGTGGCCCTCCACCAGGCCGCCTTTAGATTGTTTTTGAGCTCGACCCCTAACGGCCCAAAGTCGTAGGTGCCCTGAATGCCACCGTATATGTCGGAGCCGGGAAAAATAAACCCACGGCGTTTGCACAGACTGACCAGTTCTTCCATCGTTTCTGCAGGCATATTTTGCTCCCTTCGGTCGCGTCTAGGGTCTGGGGTAGAGGGTCAAAAGCCCTGCGGATTCTCCCCAACACTTTCCGCCAACCAGCGCCGGACAACAAAACGCCCCCGGCACGAATGCCTGGGGACGAAAGTTCGATACCGGTCCTTTCGCGGTTCCACCCCAGTTCCCCGAGCTGGCCTCGAGGCCCTTTGAGCTGCGTTGGTCAGGTAGTCCGCTGCCCTTCACCCGGTTCTAAGCCGCTCGGCTCACACCCTCCCGAGCTCGCTGTGGCTGAATACCGGGTTACTCCTGCGGCTCAACGCTCCATCATTCTGAGGGCAGAAAGCGATCTGGTCAAGAAATGTCGCTATAGTTGTTACGCTTGAGCAGTTCCAGCGCCACCCACAGCCCCAGCCGCCGTTCCGGGCTGTCCAGCTCACCCAGCATGGCCTTTAGTTGTTCTAAGCGGTAGTAGACGCTCTGCCGGCGAACTCCCAGCTTGCGGGCCGTCTCGGCGATGTTGAACTGCGAGGACAGCAGGGTCTCCAGGGTGGCCAGCAGGGTGCTCCGGGGGCGGCTGGGCAGGCTCAAGACGTTTCCCAGTTGACGCTTTAGAAAGCTCTCATCACGACCCGTCTCGACCAGGGCTTCCAGCAGGGAGTGCAAAAGCGGCTCTTCCCTATCGGCGCCAGGGCGCAGAATCCGCTGGTGCGCAGCGCGGGTCAGCTCGGCAAAGCGCACCTCGGTGCGAAAGGCCAGCACCGGGAAGTGTAGTATCTGGGCGGTGTAGAGCATCTCGTGGGGCACCTCCTGTAGCCAGTGCACCAGTTCCAGCGCCAGCCCCGCTACCCCAGCCTCGACCAGCGAGCGCAGATACTCCGAGTGCTTCTGGGGTGTAATGCGGGAGAGCTCGAGGCCAGTTGATAGCAGCAGCTCGCTCCCCGACAGGAGCCGGGCCACATCCAGCACCTCGGCCACATGCACCCAGGTAATCGGGGTGTCCAGCCTGGCCTCACCCGAGAGCACCTCGGTACCAGCAAACGCAGGCAGTTCCAGGATCTGTCGCAGGGTAGGAAGGCTCATGCGCAGTACCCCCAGCAAAAGGCTGCTTACCGCCTCTTGCTAAGTTTACTGCGCCAGAATCCAGTGCATGGTCTTGTCGGCTAGCCTGTCCAGGGCCTGCACGGCCAGCTTCAGGTGGTCTTCGGTGGTGTCTTCCAGCTTGTTGTGGCTGATGCCATGCAGGCTCTGCACGAAGATCATGGCGGTAGGGATGCCCGCACGGGCAACCTCTGCCGCGTCGTGCAGCGGCCCCGAGGGCAGGCGGTGCGAGACCCCGGCCACCTCGCGGATGGCCTCCTGGCAGTATTCAATCAACCGGGGGTGGAACTGGATCGGCTCGATGCTCCAGATAGGGCTCCACTCCACCGTGCAGTCTTCCTCTTTGGCAAAGCGCTGGCTGGCCTGGCGGGCCTCGGCCAGCATCTGGGCCAGCACCGCCGCCTTTAGGTCGCGCTGGTCGAGGGTAGCCTCGCACCGCCCCACCACCGCTGTGGCGATGCCGGGAAAGGTCTTGAGGCTACCCATGGTACAGACCGCATCGGGGTGCTTCATGGCAATGGGGCGGATCTCCAGCGCCAGCCTGGCGGCAGCAGCCAGGGCATCTTTGCGGCGGTTCATGGGGGTAGCGCCGGAGTGGGCCTCCTGGCCGTGAAAGGTGATGGCGTGGCGCTCCACACCCTTGGTACCCAGCACCACCCCCAGGGGCAGGCCTTGGTCCAGCAGTACCGGGCCCTGCTCGATATGCAGCTCGAGGTAAGCTGAAGCGTTTTTTTGCTCGGCCTGGGCCTGGGGAAAGCGGTCAATCTCCACCCCACACCGCCTGAGGGCGTCTTCCAGGCGAACACCGTCCCGGTCGGTGCGGCCCCGGTCAGCCTCGATGGTATGGGTTCCGGCAAAGGCCGAGGAGCCCAGCAGGCTCCGTCCAAAACGCGCCCCCTCTTCGTCGGCCCAGTCAACTAAGCGCACCGTGATGGGGGGTTTTCCCTGGTACTGGTGGGAAATCCGGCGCAAGACCTCAAGCCCCGCCAGTACCCCCAGGCAGCCATCCAGCCAGCCCCCGCCCGGCACTGAGTCCAGGTGGCTGCCAATCAGCAGAGCTTTTTCTGACTGGCCCCTCAGGGTAACCCAGTTATTGCCTGCTGAGTCGTAATGATGTTCAACCGGCAGGCCCGTCAGTTTGGAAGCAAACCACTCCCGGGCTTTTAGCCAGGTATCGCTCCAGGCCAGCCGCTGGGCCCCGCTTTGGTCGCTGGTGAGGGCTCGCAGTTCTTTGAGTTCGGCTATGGTTCGCTCGGGTTCTAGCATATTTTCTCCTTATATTAAAGGTAGTCCCAGCGTGTTGTTGGGCGACCCGCAACTTATCGCCCTGCCGTGTCTTTAATCTGTGGTTTTGGAGTTCGGGCTTACCGCCTATCTTTCACTGGCCCACAACCCCCTGCCATCGCCGAAGCCCCCAGCCTGAACTACGCTGGCAGGGCGCCAATTGCCAGGGGTGCAGGGCGGTTGAGGTATGTGCAGCACTGCAAAAGAATCGGTTACACCACCGGTGTCTTGTCTATCGGGGTGCGGGCCACACCTGCTTGGGTGCCGACTATACTAATCTGATGAGCCATGCCCCAAGCTTTGCTGACAAAAGTCTGAGAAACGCAGGCTACTCGCAAAGCGAGTATGCACCTCACGCGCCCCTTGGCGGATGATGCAAGGTTTATACGTCCACGTCCCTTTTTGCCCTACCATCTGCCCATATTGTGATTTTCACGTGGTCCGGCGGCATGGGGGCGTAGTGGGGGCGTACCTGGAACGGCTGGACCAGGAGGCCAGAACCCTCTACATGCACTTCCCCCAGCCGCTGACGACGCTTTATTTTGGCGGGGGTACGCCCAGTTTTTTGCGAAACAGAGAGCTAGAACAGCTTTTCGGAACCTTGCCCTGGGACATCAGCAGGGCCGAGGTCACGATGGAAGCCAACCCCGGTACACTCAATATCGAACGGCTTCAACTTTTGCGCGACCACGGCGTGAACCGGCTCTCGATCGGTGCGCAGAGTTTTCAGGACAAGGTACTGAAGACTCTGGGGCGGGCGCATGGGCGCAAGGGGGCGCTTGGGGCGGTGGAGGCAAGCCTTGAAGCAGGCTTTAGCACCTCGGTTGACCTGATTCTGGGCCTGCCCGAACAGGACTTTGCCGCCGACCTGCGCGAAGCTGCCGCCCTGGGGGTGGGACATGTCTCGGCGTACACCCTGCAGGTTGAGCCCGGCACGCCTTTTGCGACCAGAAACATTCGGTCGGACCCAGACCTCGAGGCCACCGCGCTAAAGCTGGCCGAGGAAGTTCTGGGCCAAGCCGGTCTCGCCCGCTACGAGGTCTCCAACTTCGCCAAACCCGGGCTGGAGAGCCAGCACAACCGGCTGTACTGGCAACTGGGCTTCTGGGGTACGCTTGGCCCGAGCGCAACGGGTCAGCTCGACCCCGCCTTCACCGCCTTCTTAGCTTCTTTGTCCCCCCTGCTAAAGAGCGCTGAAGGGAAAGCCTACGCCCTGCGCACCACCAACCCCCCACTCCCCCGCTGGCTGCGAGGTGAAGAACAGGTAGTCGAAGCGATTAGCCCTCTGGAACATGCAAAAGAAGCCCTGATGCTGGGCCTGAGGCTACGCGAAGGGGTGGATGTGGGCCGCATTGAACAACGCACCGGGCTAGATTTGTGGAGCCCTCTGAGGTCTGAAATCGGGCGCATGGCGGCGGAGAACTGCCTCGAGGCCGACCAAAAGAGCATTCGAGCAAGAGACCTCAGCACCATCCACCCCCTGATCCTGCGGCTGTGGGCGGCACTGGAGGCTACAGAAACCGCGCAAACACCCAGCTAAGGGCCGCAATGTCATCCAGATTTTCCTGCAACACCCGATAGACCCTGCTGCGGTCAATCTCCAGGTACTCATGCACCAGCAGGTTGCGAAACCCGATCATCCGCCGCCAGCGCTCGGCCAACGCATCGTCCACCAGACCCCGCTGGTGAAAAACCGCCACCAGGTCGCGGCTTCGCTCAAAGCTGCCCCAGTCTTGGTCGGCCACCAGATGAGCCGCCATATCGTTGATGGCCTCGATGGCTAGCTGCAAAAAGCGCTCAGTGGCGCCGTAGCGCTCGGGGCTGGCCAGAAATTCCTCCAGGGTATACCTTGCCAGTCCCCTTAGAACCCGCAGGTTAGCCTCGAGGTGCAAAAGTCGACGCCGCAAAACCTCAGGCCGGGTCACCCAACCACCGCCTCTTCATGGCCTCACGCTGCACCTTCAAGAGCGGTTCTAAATCCCAGTACATCCGCACCAGCCGCGAGACGTAACTGCCCAGATCAAACCCCTCCCGCCGGTAGACCACCCGGTTGGCCCGCACCGCCTCGAAGGCCAGCACCGGAGGCGCCTGGTGCAGCAAGACAATATCGGCCCGCTCGAGGCCCGCCTCCACCAGCTCACCCAGAATTTCCAGCGTGGGGTCTGGCTCGGGCGGCTCCAGGTACAGGGCCAGATCCCAGTCGCTCTCGGGCCGGGCCCTGCCAGTGGCCCTCGAGCCAAACAAAAACACCGCCTGCACCTGCGGGTACCTGGCACAAACCGCCCGCAAGCACTGAAGGCCCTGCTCTTCCATAAGTCCAAGGTAGCACAAAACCCCAAGGCGGCCCTTGGGACCTGCCTTGATTACCAATGCTTTTGTCTTTTGCGCTCCCCTGATGCCGCCCAGTAGATAGAGCACTATCAAAAAAGGAACCTGGCGAAACCTACGCCTAAGTTACACCCAAGCATCATCTGACCAAGACATCACCAAAGTCGCCGCCAACGACCACCCCGACACCAAGCTTTAGGGGTAATAATCCAGAGCCAACCTATTTGCCAAGCGCTGCCTGCGCTTCTACTGGGTTGCTTTGTCGGACTGCGGCCTCCTAGCAATGATGGGGGAATGGGAACTGGGGCCTCCTTGGAGTGTGAGGTTCTTCCTTTCTATGGCACTCTTCATGCCATATTTCGAGAGCCGTCCGTCTAAGGTTGGAACTAGCCATTACCCAACCAGGTACAGCACCTCGCTGATCGCCTGGATAATATCCTGTGCCGGCAGACCCTTCTTGGGGATGCGGAACCCTGGGGGATACTGGGTGGGTTCTACCCGGAACGGTAGAGCCCGCAAAGCCTTTGCATCGTAGTCGAGGCGGGTGGTCTGGAAAGCGATCTGCAGGTGCAGCATGTCTTCGGTGATCGAGACCACCCCCTTGGACTCCGCTACTATGCGCAGCTTGGCCAGGGAAAGGAAGTTCTCTACCTCCTGCGGGGCGGGGCCGTAGCGCTGCTTCAGTTCTTTGACCATCCGTGAGAGCTGGGCCAGGCTGCGGGTCTCGGCCAGGCGCCCATACAAGCGGCTGCGCGCCTCGGGGCTGGGGATGTATTCCGGGGTGAGGCGGGCCGAGAGCTGCAGGTCCAGGGTCACGTGGCGCCCAGGCTCAACCTTTTCGCCCTTGAGCCGGCCGATAGCCTCGGTGAGCAGCTCGGTATAGACCTCGAGGCTCACCGCCCTGATATGACCGTGCTGCTCCGGGCCCAAAAGGTTGCCCACCCCCCGAATCTCCATATCCTTTTCGGCCAGCAGGTGGCCCGAGCCCAGGTCGGAAAGGTCGGCGATGGCGGCCAGGCGGCGTTCGGCCCCTTCGGTCAGGCGCAGGGGGTGGAAGAGGTAGGCATAGGCTTCCTCCTCCCGCCGCCCCACCCGTCCGCGCAGCTGGTAGAGGGCGGCCAGGCCCAGCTTGTCGGCCCGCTCAACGATGATGGTGTTGGCCTCGGGGATGTCCAGGCCGCTCTCGATGATGGTGGTGGCCAGGAGCACATCGAAAGCTCCTTCGGAGAAGGCCAGCATGGTCTCCTCTACCGCTGCTTCGTTCATCTGCCCATGTACCACCCCGATGCGGGCCTCGGGTACCAGCGTTTGCAGATATTTACGCCGGGCCACGATGGTGGCCACCCGGTCGTGAACGTAGAAAGCCTTGCCAGAGCGCTCGAGCTCTTCCATCACCGCCTGGCGCACCAGGGCCGGGTCGTAGGGGGCCAGCACGGTCTGGATGGGTTTGCGCCCTGGCGGGGCAGTCTGGATACTGCTGAGATCGCGCAAGCCCACCAGGGCAGAGTAGAGTGAGCGCGGGATTGGCGTGGCGGACAGCAACAAGGTGTCCACCGCCTCCTTTAGCTCGCGGATGCGCTCTTTCTGCCCCACCCCAAAGCGGTGTTCTTCGTCTACCACCAGAAGGCCCAGGTTCTTGAACCCAACGTCTTTGGAGAGCAGGCGGTGGGTGCCAATAACGATATCCAGGCTACCCGAGGCCAGCTCTCGCAGAATTTGCCAAGCCTCTTTGTCGGAGGTGAAGCGGGAGAGGCCCGCCACCCGCACCGGCAGGCCCTCCAGGCGAGTTCTGAAGGTCTGGGTGTGCTGCTCGGCCAGAAGCGTGGTGGGAACCAGGACCGCCACCTGTGCGCCATGTCCCACCACCCGGTGGGCCGCGCGCAGGGCCACCTCGGTCTTGCCAAAGCCCACATCGCCCGAGATCAGCCGCTCCATGGGGCGCGGTGTTTCCAGGTCGTGCAGGGTTTCTTCCAGGGCTTTTTGCTGGTCGGGGGTCAGGGTATAGGGAAAGTTCTGCTCCAATAGCCGGTCCCAGTCCGGCAAGGGGCCAAAGGCCCGGCCAGGCGTCGCTTCACGCTTAGCGTGCGAGACCAGCATCCGCTGGGCCAGCTCCTCGGCGTCGCGCTGGGCTTTTTCGCGGGTGCGCTTCCACTCGCCCTTACCCAGCGACGATAAGGCCGGGGGGTCGTCGGTGGTTCCGGGGTGGCGTTTGAGCAGGGGCAGCTGCTCCACCGGAACCCCCATTCTGCCTTCCCCGGCGTACTGCAGGTGCAGATAGTCGCGTTTGACTCCCAGCACCTCGAGGGTCCTTAGGCCCAGATACTGCCCAATGCCGTGCTCGGGGTGGATCAGGTAGTCGCCCACGCTCAAGCCCCCGGGGTCTTCGATCTCCTTGCCCGCCACCCGACGGTTGCGCAGGATCTCGGCCGCGCCAAAGGCATAGAGGTGGGCCTCGCTCAGGTAGACGGTGCGGCTCTGGGGGTCGAGAAAAGCCCCCTCGAAGGGTGCTGGCACCAGGTTGAGGCTCGCCGGCCGGGGGTTCAGGGTCGGGCTGGAATGGGTCTGAATTCGGCTTCCCAGCTTGCCGAGCAGGTAAGTGCGGCTTTTGGCATGGCGGTAGAAAAAGACCAGCGAAAACCCCTCCTGGGCCCACCGGGTCACGTCTTCCACAAACTGAGAGATGCGGGCCCGGTAGGGGGGCAGAGGTTTGAAGGGAAGGGATAGGATGGGCAGTTCCGGCCCACCCAGGCCAAAGGTCACCAGGTCTCGAGCGGCAATCAGCGGCCAGACTTCCTGGGGTGCGACCGCCGGGGTGTCCAGAAAAACCGTGCCGGGAAAATGGAGAATTTTGTGGGAGTTCCAGGTCTCGGCTTTGCCCTGGCGGGCGGCCAGGATATGGCGTTTCCGGGTCTCGCCTTCCACTCTGATGGTCTCGAGCTCGTCGCCAAAAAACTCCAGGCAGAGCCCCTCCAGCTCAATCCGGTCGCCCTGGACGCGGTAGTCCTCATCCCGCAGATAGCCCATCCGATAGAGGCCTTCTAGCAAGTCGTGGCGCAGATACCGGCGAGTGACCTCTAGCACCAGCCGCCAGTCCTGGGGCTGGGCCGGAAAGACCCCCAGGGCCTGCTGGTAGCTCATCACCACTACCTCTGCTTCCCCCACGGCCTCCAAACCGGGGTTCAGATAAGCCGAGACCCCCAGCGCGCCCAGGTCGGCATAAAGGCTTAGCCGCTCCTGGGGACAGAGCAAGACCCGGGCCCCTTTACTTTGGGCAAGGACCATGGCCCTGGCCACCTGGGGCAGGCCAGGAAGATAGCGGTTGCAGATAGACTCAGACGTTTCAACCATATTTAGGCTGCAATCCACATCGCACACTCTTCCACCCGGGCCATGCCCAGGGGGAGTAACTTAGTTTATCTCGCCGGGTGATATAAACTAGCGGGGTGAATCTTCTGGTCACGGGATTTGAGCCTCTTGCCGGTCTGTCCCACAACCCCAGCAGCGCCATCCTCGAGCTCCTGCCCGAGCATCTGCAAAACCACCAGATTATTAAAGCCCGTCTGCCGGTGGACACCCGGCGTGCCCCGGAGGAGCTGGCGGGGCTCTACCGGGCCTACCAGCCCGTTGCGGCAATCCATCTGGGCCTCGCGGTAAACCGTCCCTTGCTCTCTCTTGAGCGCCTGGCCGTGAATCTGCTGGACTTCGAGACTCCCGACAACGCCGGAGCCAGGCCGCAAGACCAGACCATTCTGCCCCAGGCCCCGCTGGCACTGGCTTCCAGACTACCCTTGCGCAAGATTCAGAGCGAGTGGCGCAGGGAGGGCATCCCGGGCCTCCTGAGCAACAGCGCCGGAACCTATCTGTGCAACCAGGTCATGTTTCTGGCCCTGGCCTGGCTGCCCCAGGGCGTTCCCACCGGCTTTATTCACCTGCCCCCAGACGAGACCCTGGCCCTGCACCAGCCGCAGGCCTATCTTCCCCTGTCCACTCAGGCTAAAGCGGTCAGTTTAGCCATTCAGACCACCTTGAGCTCTGTCCAGGCTAACTCCGCATGACCGATCTGCTCATAGTTTCCAATGGCAACGCCGAAGACCTGATCGGCGCAACTCTGTGCAAGCATCTTGACGGCCTCTCGCTGGCTGCCTTACCGCTAGTGGGGGCCGGGAGGCGGTACGAGGGCCGGGTCGCTGAAATGCTTGGCCCGCGCTGCGAGATGCCGTCGGGTGGCTTCCCTTTCAACAGCCTTGACAACCTTATCGCCGACCTCAGCGCAGGTCTGGTCGGCGAGTTGTTAGGGCAGATACGCGCCGCCCAGGTAGCCAGGCGGCAGCTCAGGGGTGTGGCCGTGGTCGGCGATGCCTTTGCTCTGCTGGTGGGCTGCCTGGCTTCAGACTGGGGCGGGCTGCCTTTGTTTCACCTCCAGCCGCTGATATCGCACCACTACTGGGCCGGGCGCAGCCTTTGGCAGCGCCTGAAGCAGCTTAACCAGTTTCCGGTGGAAGACTATATCTTCTATGAGCGCTGGATGCACCGCTTTGTGCAGGCTGTTTATGTGCGAGACCGGCTAAGCCAGGAACGTGCCCACCGGCTGGGGATGCACAAAGCGCGTTTTGTGGGCAGCATGGCCCTGGACACCCTCACAGCACCCGAGCGGGACTTGAGCGCACTGCTGGATGGCCGGCCGGTACTGGCGCTGCTGCCCGGAAGCCGTGATGACCGGCGCTTCAGCCTGCCCATAATGCTGCAAAGCGCCTCCTTGTTGCCCCAGATGCAAGCACTGGTGGCGTGGGCGGCAGATTTTTCCGACCCCCCTTTAGCCGAGGGCTGGCAGCTAGAAGTAGTGGATGAGCAGACCGCGCTTGCGCGGCATGGTCCTCATAAGGTCTGGCTGCTCAGGGGGGCTTTTTCGGCCATTTTACACCTGAGCCAGCTGGCCATTGGCACGGCTGGCTTCGCCAACGAACAGGCTGCCGCGATGGGAATCCCGCTGATGGCCTTTGCAACCACGGGGCCACAGTACATCAGGCCCTTCGCTCTCCGGCAAAGCCGGTTACTGGGAAAGGCCCTTTGTCTGGTTGAAGCAGATGCTGGTATTATTGCCCAAGCAGTTGGCCGGTATATGCTCGATCCCCTGGCCCGCGAAGAAGCCCGGCAAGCGGGCCTGGAGCGTAATGGCCCCGGGGGAGCTCTGCGGGTGATTGCGGGGGAGATCCGGGCTACCCTTGCTCGGCAGCTGCAGGGCTCTTCGACCTGATTCTTATGAACGCTTCTGTACTTGCCCTGGTGGTTACCCACAATCGAAAGCAGCTCTTACAGGACTGCCTGACGGCTTTGCTAAAGCAGCATTATCCCGTTGCCCAGATTCTGGTTATAGATAACGCCTCCACCGATGGCACCCAAGAGATGGTGCAACAGCATTTTCCCCAGGTTGAGTACCGGTGCCTGCCCGAAAACAGTGGTGCAGCCGGCGGTTTTCATTATGGTCTACAGATGGCTCGAGGCCTCGAGTACGACTGGATCTGGCTGCTGGATGACGACGCCCACCCCGAGCCCGATAGCCTGGGCCGGCTTATGCAGGGCTTGGAACGCGCCCACTGCCTGGGCCAGGAGCCCGGACTGCTTCTGAGCCGGCTGACCTGGATTGACGGTCGAACCCACCCCATGGGCCTCCCCTGGCCCGACCTGAGGCATCCCAGCCTGATCCTCAAGGCCTGGGGCCATGAGCTGGTTCCGATCCGATTTGGTACCTATGCCTCGATGCTGGTGCGGCGCACGGCTGTTCTGCAACACCCGCTGCCGACCAAGGCCTACTTTCTCTGGAACGACGACTTAGAGTATAGCGGCCGGCTGCTGCGAAGGGGTCTGGGCTTTCTGGTGAAAGACAGCGTGGTGGTCCACAAGACCCAGAGCCCCTTTAGCTCGGCCCTGACCGCCTCGGACGAGCAGTTTTTTCTCGAGGCCCGCAACCGGGCCTGGCTGATTCGCTCCGACGCTTACGGGCTGTTGGGCAAGACCTTCTGGACGCTAAATAGCCTTGGACTGTTCTGGGTCAGGCTCAACCGGCGGGGGCTGGCCGGGGCAGGCATGATACTCAAGGGGTGGCTGGAGGGCTTCCGCAACCCCCCACCCAAATTCTTTTGACCAGCGCCCCCCTCCCATACAAGCCTGGCCTCAAGGGGGTCGCTCCCCCACAGTCCATTCTTTTTTCCCAACGCCAGGCAGTTTTGTTACTACAAACCCCGCGGCTTGCAGATCGCGCCGGAACTGCCCCGCCACCGAGTAGGTAGCCAGGCGGGCGCCCGGCCGACCGGAGCAAAACAACCGGCGCAAGACCTGCGGCTGCCAGGGTTCGGGGTTGACCTCAGGACTAAAAGGGTCCAGGTAGATTGCGCTGACCCACTCAGCAGGGAAGTCCGCTGCTACCACGTCTAGGAAGCGAACCTCGAGCCGTCCCCAGTCACCCCGCAAAACAAGCTGCTCAGACTGCCGGGAGGCCCAGCTTGATAGCAGCTCTTCCCAGATGTTCTGGGTCCGGGGCGGCAGTGGAATCTCCACCGCGGCCAGCAGCTCGGCACTAACCGGAAAAGCCTCGTAGCCCAGGTATTGCAGGGGTACTCCCCGGCTCAGGCAGTTCTGCAGGGTGGCCCGGAAATTGACCCCCAGTCCAAAACCCACCTCGAGCACCCTGGGGCCTGGATGCCGATGGGTATGGGTAAGTCGCAGATAAAGCTGATTAGCCTGCATCCAGGCTCCATAGCGGGAGCCATAGGCTTCACCAAATAACGGATGCACCAGGGTGAGCGAGCCGTCGTCAGTTCGCAGTGGTTGGTAGGGCTCGAGGCCTTCAGATGCCAATTTCCACCTTCTTTGCTTCTTGTTGCATTAAGTTCCAGAGGGCTTCCACATGGCTCTGCTGAGTAGGTTCTGCCCCAATCGAAACCCGGGCCATCCAGCGCCCTTTGAGTAGGGCTGGGGTCAGGAAAGCCCGGCCGCTCTGGTTCAGGCGGTTCACCCAGTCCTGGGTGTGCAGATCGAGCTGCTCGGGCGAGAGGCCCCCTGGCTGGTAGCGCAGGCAGAGCGTCTGGAGCGGTGCGGGCGCCAGTAGTTCCCATCCGGGAGCCTGTCTGGCCTGGTCTTCCAGCCATCTGGCGTTGGCCAGGTCTCGCCGTAGCCGCGCTTGCAGCCCCTCTACCCCCAGGTCGCGCAGGGTGAACCAGATTTTGAGCGCACGGAAGCGTCGCCCCAGGGCGATACCCCAGTCTTTGTAGTTCCTTACCTGCCCATCGGCACTGGAATGCAGGTACGAGGGGCTGGTGGACATGGCCTGGATCAGATGCTCGGGCTCGCGCACATAGTAAAGCGAACAGTCGAAGGCCGCCCCCAGCCACTTGTGCGGGTTAATGGCAATGGAGTCAGCCTGCTCAATGCCATCCCACAAAGGGCGGCACTCCGGCAGAATCATGGCTGAACCGGCCATGGCCGCGTCTGCGTGCAGCCAGAGGCCATGGGCCTGGCACAGCCCGGCAATGCCGCGCAGCGGGTCAAGGGCGGTGGAGGCGGTGGTGCCCACGGTAGCTACCACCGCGCACGGCCTGCGCCCTTCGGCCAGGTCGCGCAGCAGGCTGGCCTTTAGCCTATCCAGACACATGGCATGGGCCTGATCGGTCTCAATCAGTCTCAGGTTATCGCGGCCAAAACCTGCCAGCAGGACCGCCTTGAAAACTGAGCTGTGGGCCTGATCAGAGGCATAAACCGTAAGGGCCTGCTCTTCTGCCTGCAGGCCCCCTCGCTCTTGCGAATGCTGGGTAGCCCACTCCCTGGCAGTAAGCAAGGCCACCAGGGTGCTGGTGGAAGCAGTGTCCTGAATTACGCCCTGAAAGGGCTCGGGCAGGCCAAACATCTGCCGCAGCCAGTCGTTCATAACCTCTTCCACCTCGGTCAGGACTGGGCTGGCCTGCCAGGTAATTCCGGTCTGCCCAAAACCTGTGGCTACCAGGTCGGCCAGTACCGAAGAGAGCGGTGCATTGGAGGGAAACCAGGCAAAAAAGTTGGGGCTCTGCCACTGGGTCAGACCCGGGAGCAGGGCCTCCAGATCCTGCTGTATGCCAGCAAGACCTGCTCCCCTGACAGGTGGTTCTTTAGGAAACAAGGCTTTGATCTCTCCTGGTCGAACCTGCGAGAGCACCGGCTGGTCTTCAATCGTCTGGCGGTACTCGGCAACAAAGTCAATCAACTGGTATCCCAGGCGCTTGAAATCCTCGGGCGACATGTACCCAGCATACCCGCTACTCGCAACTGGCCGGCCGCGTCGGTTGCTTATTTCCCACCATTCCCGAGTTAGAATGGCGCATATGGAGATTTCTCCGGAGCTAATCAAGAACCTGAGCAGGCTCTCACGGCTTGCCCTCACCCCGCCAGAGGAGGCCCGGCTTCAGAGCGAGCTGCGCTCGATTGTGGGGTTTTTTGAGGAGTTAAATGAGCTCGACACCGCGGGCCTGGGCGAGATGGCCCGCCCGGTGGAGATCACCAACCGCCTGCGGGCCGACGAAATAGGACCTTCGCTGAGCCAGTCCGAAGCCCTTTCGGTAGCCCTCGAGCAGGAAGCAGGCCAGTTCAAAGTGCCGAGAGTGATTGAATAATGTCGCAGATCACGGGTCGAAGGTCGCGGGACCTGGCTAAACAGACCTGAGACTTGAGACCTGAGACTTGAGACCTAACTATGTTAGACATTAAATTCATCCGCGAAAAACCCGAACTCGTGCGCAAGGCTATCGAAGCAAAAGCCGGTACGCTCGATCTAGACGAGTTGCTGGCCCTTGACCAGAAGGTTGCCGAACTCAAACGAAAAACTGAGCAGCTCCAGGCCGAGCGCAATGCTAACGCCAGGGCCGCTGCGAATGCCCCGCCAGAAGAGCGGGCGGCCCTGATCGAAAAAGGCAGGGAGATTGGGCGGCAGCTGGGCGAATTAGAGCCCAGGTTGCGCGAATTGGAAGCACAGCTCAAAAACCTGCTGTATCTTACCCCCACCATTCCCTGGGAAGGTTCGCCGGTTGGCCCGGACGACTCTTTTAATCTGGAGACCCGCGTCCACGGCAAACCGCGCATCTTTCTGTTTGAACCACTGGATCACATAACCCTGATGGAGAAAAACGGCTGGGGCGATTTCGAGCGCGCGGCTAAGGTTTCGGGTTCGCGCTCGTATATCCTGCGGGGCGACCTGATGCTCTACGAACAGGCCCTGCTGCGCTTCGCCCTCGACCATATGGTCAAAGCGGGCTTCACGCCTTTTAGCGTTCCCAGCCTGACCAGAGAAGAAGCGCTATATGGTCACGGCCAGTTTCCCTCAGCCCGCGATCAGGTCTATTCGGTAGATGGTGAAAATGCCTTCCTGGCCGGAACTGCCGAGGTACTGCTCAACTACCTGCACGCTGGAGAAATTCTGTCCGAGAGCGAGCTGGCCAAAACCTACTGCGCGCTTTCGCCCTGCTTTCGCAGCGAGGCCGGCTCGGCCGGCAAAGACGTTCGCGGCCTGATGCGCGTTCATCAGTTCAACAAAGTGGAGCAGTACGTACTCTGCCAGGCCGACTTAGAAGTGTCGAAGGGCTGGTTCGAGACCATGATTGGCCTTTCCGAGAGCATCCTGCAAGCCCTGGAACTGCCCTACCGGGTGCTGGAAGTGTCCACCGGCGATATGGGTCTGGGTAAGTACCGCCAGGTAGACCTCGAGACCTGGGTTCCCAGCGAGAACCGCTACCGCGAGACCCATTCCTGCTCGGCTTTGCTCGACTGGCAGGCCCGCCGGAGCAGCCTGCGCTACCGCGACCAGGAAGGTAGGGTGCGCTTTGCCTACACCCTCAACAACACCGCCCTGGCTACCCCGCGTATTCTGGTGATGCTGCTGGAAAACCACCAGAACGAAGACGGCAGCGTCTACATTCCCCAGGCCCTGCAGCCCTTTTTTGGTAAGGAGAGGCTCGAGCCTACCCCCTGATGGCAGTTCTAACGGCGCATGTTCCCGGTGAAGGGAATTGGTCGCATAAAGGGTTCGAGACACTTCACTTTATTCGACTCGCTGCGAACGGTTCACCAGTTTTGTTACCATAATGTTATGAAGGGCATAGTTCTGGCGCTTGGGGGCGGAGGGGTACGTGGCGGTGCACACACGGCTGTGCTGGACGTACTGACCGAGGCCCGAGTTCCCATAGTGGGCCTGGTAGGCAGCTCTGCGGGGGCTCTGGCGGCTGCGAGCTATGCTTTCGGCCTTACCTTGTCCTACAAAGAGCTGCGCGAATGGCTAAAGGATCCCGAGCTCGAGCGCCTGCACAAAACTGGCCCCCTGCACCAGGTTGGTCGGCTGTTAGACTTCGTGCGGCGGCCCTATCTGGCCGAGGGTACCCGTTTACGCCAGGGGTACCGCACCCTGTTTGCTGATCGTCGCATCGAGGATAGCCCCATACCGCTTATCATTCAGGCCAGCGATCTCAATACCGGTGAGCTGGTCATGCTGCGGACCGGGCCGGTGGCTGAGGCCCTGGCAGCCAGCAGTGCGGTTCCTGGTGTTTTGCCGCCGGCGCGCTGGGACGGGCGGCTACTGGTAGATGGTGATGTGGCCGAAAAGGTTCCGGTCACTGCTGCCCGGTCTTTGGGGATGGGGCCGGTAGTGGCGGTTGACATCTCCAATCGAATTGTTCCCAACGAACCCCGGAGCGCGCTGGAAGCTACCCTCCAGGCCGGTGAGGCTTCGCGCCGCCGCCTATTGAGCATGGCCCTGGCCCAGGCCGAGCTGGTAATCTCGCTGGCCGCCGACCCTCCCATCGAGACTTTCGACTATACCAGGGTGCGCCTGGCCTACGAGCTGGGCCGTAAGCGGGCCGAGGAGGCACTACCCAAGGTTCAGCAACTGCTAGAGAGCCCGCCGGTTAGCCGCAAACCCTGGTGGTCACGCTTTGCCGAGCCCAAGCCAGGAGCGTCTAAAGGCAAGCCCATAGCCAAGCAAACCAATAGCCACAAACAACACCGCCCCTAGCTCCAAACTCATTCGGGCAGCAAAAATTGCTGCCAGGCAGGAAACCCCCAGCCATAGCGCATCCAAAAAAACCTGCCGCACGGGCTCGAGTTTTTGTCGGCGCACATTCGGCCGAAGCTTGAGCCCCAGCAGACCCAGCAATACCAGCCCGAAAAAACCAATCACTGCCCAGACCAACCAGAATGGCAACCCTGGCATGGCCGGCAAGGCCAGCCAGGCCACCGTCAGGTGAAATAGTTGCAGGGCCAGGGCCAGTGCGGCAAGCTGCGCCAGGCCGCGCCGCCGCAGGGCAACGGGCGACCGAATATCGGTAAGTTCAGTTATGTGAAGCCTCATTTATCGCGCTGATCCTTGTTGCTTTAGTAGTTTGGGCCGCAGATTCTGATTGGTTGTCCGCCGGGTTATCAACCAGTGCAGCCTCGAGCTGAAGCTGGCTCTCCATCCCGCTACAAGGATAGCCGAAAGCCCAAAGCTAAAGGCCATGGCAGAGCCTGAAGGGCTCAACTCCCCCAGATAGGCAACATTGCACGGTCATGATAAGAGAAATCCTTACGAAGCGTAAAGACTCAGAGGGATTAGGAGACCAGCCGGCCCTGGGCCTCGAGCCCCCCTCAGAGGTCAACTGCCACCGTTGGCCAGTCTTTGACCCTTGACCCTCGACCCTTGACCCTTGACCTTCGGCCTTCGACCTCCGACAATCAGTCTGGTGCTGACCAAACGTATCATTCCTTGTCTCGACGTCCAGGGCGGGCGGGTGGTCAAGGGTATCAACTTTGTCAACCTTCGCGACGCGGGCGACCCGGTGGAGTCGGCCAAAGCCTACAACCTGGCTGGCGCCGATGAACTGGTATTCCTGGACATTACCGCTACCCACGAGGACCGCGGGATTATGCTCGATATCGTGACCCAGGTTGCCGAGCAGGTTTTCATTCCCTTCACCATAGGAGGGGGCATCCGCAGCCTGAGCGATGCCAGAGCCCTGTTGCTGGCGGGGGCCGACAAAGTATCGGTAAACTCGGCTGCGGTGAGCCGCCCAGAACTCATCCGAGAGCTCTCCGATCACTTTGGCAACCAGGCCGTGGTACTGGCCATAGACGCGCGCAGGAAAGGGAATTCCTGGGAGGTATACGTGGCAGGGGGCCGCACCCCTACTGGGCTGGACGCACTCAGGTGGGCCGAGCAGGGAGCCCAGCTGGGCGCCGGTGAGATCCTGCTCACCAGTATGGATGCCGATGGAACCAGGGCCGGGTTTGACATAAATTTGTGCAAGTCTGTCTGGCAGGTGGTGGAAATTCCGCTAATTGCCTCCGGGGGCGCGGGTAGCAAAGAACACTTTGCGGCTGTACTACAAGACGGTATTGCAGATGCAGCCCTGGCGGCCAGTGTTTTTCACTTTGGTGAAATTTCCATCCCGGAACTCAAAGCCTACCTGGCCCAGCAAGGTATTCCGGTGCGCGTTGAGCAACCTAGTCCATAACGCGTGCGGCACTGGAAAGGGAGCTAACCGTAGGGCGGGCTGGTTGGGAGGCCCAGCTTGGCGATGAAGGGTGGCCTACTGCCAATGCAAAGTCTTATCATGAAATCTGAACTGCACGTCGGTCTCACCCCTGGACGAAGCGATGGGTCTGACGTGGAGTGGAGCAGTGAAATCAATTTACTCAACCGCATACGACTCTTTTGTCAAACGGTCTAAGAGTGACATTTGGGCAGTTGTGTGGGTTGGTGACAGTCCAGTCCCGGTCCGGTGATACGAGGCTGCCTCATAGGCTATCGGCTATGAGCTATCCGCTGTCGGCGTCTGGCAAGTATTGCAAATACACCCCCCGAGACCGAGAATAAAGCCTGTTGTAAGGGGCTGGCAAAGGTGTACCCATGAATCTTGCCGATATCCAGTTTGACGCCAATGGCCTAATTCCAGTAATTGTGCAGGACGCACAGTCGGGGCAGGTTCTGACCCTGGCTTACGCCAACCACGAAGCCCTGGTCAGAACCCTGGAAACCCGTCAGAGCACCTTCTGGAGCCGCAGCCGGAACCAGCTATGGGTCAAGGGCCAGACTTCGGGAAACACTCAGGAAGTACTCGAGGTTGTGCTAGACTGTGACCAGGATGCGGTTTTGTACAGGGTCGTCCCCAACGGCCCCGCCTGCCACACCGGCGCCGAGAGCTGTTTCCACCATACCCTAAGCAGCCCCTCCGATCACCCTCCGCTTGGCGAGGTGCTCGAGAGGGTCTACCGCACCATCCAGCGTCGCATTGAGACGCTTCCCGAAGGCTCATACGTGGTCAGAATGCACCAGGCTGGCCTGGACCGGGTGCTCAAGAAAATCGGGGAGGAAGCGGGCGAGGTGATTATCGCCGCCAAAAACACCGACCGCAAAGAGCTCGAGCAGGAAGCCTCAGACCTGCTATTTCATTTACTTTTCCTGCTGGCCGAACAGGGTATCTCGCCTGCCGACCTGGCCCGTGCTTTATGGGCCCGACACAAACCGCAGTAGCAGTGGGGCGTAGACCTGGAAGCCATACCAAACCACACAGTAGCAAAACATTGGTAAGCTCTGGGCATGGAAATGGAGATTGAGCGGTTGTTGGTGCTCGAGGTCGCCCGAGTGACCGAGCACGCGGCCCTGGCTGCCAGCCGGCTGGCCGGCATGGGCAAAAAAGACGAAGTAGATGGGGTCGGAACCGAGGCCATGCGCGAGGTGCTCTCGGAACTGCCCATCCAGGGACGGGTGGTCATCGGCGAGGGCGAGATGGACGAAGCGCCCATGCTTTATATCGGCGAAATTGTCGGGCGTGGCGGCCCCGAAGTAGACATCGCAGTGGACCCGGTAGAAGGTACTACCATAACCGCTAAAGGGCTGCCCAACGCCATCACGGTTATTGCCATCAGTGAAAAAGGGGGCCTGGTCAGCGCGCCCGATATGTACATGCAGAAGCTGGTGGTGGGGCCCCCGGCTGTCGGGAAGGTCAGCCTGGACTTTCCGGTAGAGGCCAATCTGCGCATCATTGCCGACTCGCTGCAGCGCAAAGTTGACGATCTGGTGGTGGTCATACTGGACCGCCCCCGGCACGAAAAACTGATACGAGAAGTACGCGAAGCGGGGTCCAGAGTCAAGCTGATCACCGATGGCGACGTGGTGGCCGCGGTTTCGGTCGCCATTCGTGGAACCGGCGTCCATGCCATGATGGGCAGTGGCGGAGCGCCCGAAGGAGTGCTGGCCGCGGCAGCACTCAAGTGCATGGGCGGCGAGATTCAGGGGCGGTTTCTGCCAGATAGCGAGACCCAGCTGGGGCGCCTCAGGGACATGGGTGCCGACGAGAAGAAGATTTACCGAACAGGCGACCTGGCCCCGGGCAAGCAGATTGTTTTCTCGGCTACAGGCATAACCCACGGCGAGCTGCTCGAGGGCGTGCGCTACTTTGGTGGAGGGGCTCGCACCCACACCATCGTTATGGGTTACGAAACCAGGGTGGTGCGCTTTATTGACTCCATTCACCTGTTCGAAAGTGGGGCGCGGGTCAACATCCGGGTATAGAGGCCGCGGCTGGTTGAGTGAGTTAGGCCTTTTGGCTTCCACACCCCATTACCGCTACACTGCGGCAGTACCCAGAAGTTTACCTGGCTTGACACAGATTACTTCTGGACAGGGGTTTCCAAAAAGACCGGGGCCGGCGTAAAGCCAGCCCAGAGCGACGCAATAGCATTCTTTGGACCATCAAAACCCTATATTCACGCCAATAGCACCTCCCAGACCAAAAGTACCGGGGCCGGAGAAAAACATCATGGGGTGCAGCTCCACAAAGACCCCGATCAGGGGCAGGCCAACGTTAAGGTAGGTTCCAAGTACTGCCCTGGCACCCAGACCGCCAGTGGCAGGACCCTGGGCCAGCAACGATACGGTGGTACCCGTAGCATAAAAAAGCCCGGCCCCAGCATAGAGGTCGGTGAGGGGTATCGGTACCAACAGATCTGCGCCCCCACCCAGCGAGGCAGGGCCGCCAGTAAAGAAGTTCGCGCCAGCATAAACCCGGCCATCCAGCAAAAAAGGCACCAGGGGCATGCGAATCGCCGCATTAACCCCAAAAGGGCTGCCGGCGGTGGCCTGAAAGCTCTGAGCAAAGGCCGGGGTTAGCAACAAAACCACAAGGATGAGAAGTCTGGACATCACATAACCTCCGCGCTGAGTATACGGGCCATGGCCGGTAGCTGGTTGTGACGAATGGCCCAAGGTCAAGGGCTAGTCTGGTGTAAGGCAGTTCCGGCTTAGAGCATTGAAGAAACACTCGAGCCCTGCGCTCTGGGCGTTTGAACTTCTGGATTTATACCCCATCTGCCTGACTAACGGGCCGCCGGCTTATGCAGCAGTTCTGCAATCTGCACCGCATTCAGTGCGGCTCCTTTGAGCAATTGATCGCCCGCTACAAAAAAGTCCAGGCCATTGTCGAACACCAGGTTTTTGCGAATTCGCCCCACCTCTACATTGAACTTGCCGGTTGCGGTCTGGGGCAGCGGGTAGCGCTTGTTGGCAGGGTCGTCCACCAGATCCACCCCAGGTGCGCTCGACAGCACTTCCCGCGCGGCTTCGGGGCTAACCGGCCGCTCAAACTCTGCGGTGACGGCTTCGCAGTGTACGCGCAGGGTAGGAACCCGCACAGCCGTACACGACACCTTAATTTGTGAGTCTCCCATAATTTTCTGAGTCTCCCACAGCACCTTCATCTCTTCTCTGGTGTAGCCATTTTCCTGGAAGGAGTCAATGTGCGGGATGACGTTAAAAGGCAGCGGATGGGCAAAGGTTTTGTGCTCGACCGGCTGCCCAGCCAGGTACTGCCTGATTCCGTGTAGCAGCTCCTCCATGCCGCTAGCACCCGCCCCCGAAGAGCTCTGGTAGGTGCTAACGACAACCCTTTTGGCGACAAAAGCCTTGTGGAGCGGATAGAGCGCCATTACCAGGATGGCCGTGGTGCAGTTGGGGTTGGCGATGATATTTTTGTGGCCTTGAATGGCGTGTGCGTTGATCTCGGGGACAATAAGCGGCACAGCGGGGTCGTAGCGGAAGGCTGAGGAGTTGTCTATCACTACCGACTGCTGTGCCCAGACGGGAGCATACTGCTTGGAAATGCTACCCCCTGCGCTGGCCAGCACCACGTCTACTGGCAAAGGAGTTTCCGGCAAGGCCTCGATACTTACCTCCCTGCCGCAAAACTTTAGGCTCTGGCCCGCCGAACGGGTCGAAGCATAAAGCCTCAACTCCGAGACGGGAAAGCTGCGCTTTTCCAGCACCCTCAGCAGTTCCTGTCCTACTGCCCCGCTAGCCCCAACAATTCCGATCTTCATGGCGCTCTCCTTTGGCAAACAAAAAACCCGCCAAGATAGGCAGGCAGGGGCGACAACTCAGCTGAGCTGCCGCCTAGGTAGTGGTGGTATACCAAACCATCTGTGCAAAACAATAAATGCAAATCGCGCAAAAGTCAAACCTGGTGCCAGGAGACCGCATTCAACCTCCCAGCCAAGGCCAAGACGATGTCGTTTCCACAAATTGCACCATACCAAGTTCGCTAAACCCAGGAAGTGAGTCTCTGGGTTGCGGGCACACTATGCCACATGGTGGGCATTGACATACCCTTTGCTGGAGCGCTTAGCCAGAAACCTGCCCGCCCGACCTTTTGGCGATACTCGAGGCCTTCGGGGCTTACTCTTCTTCGGTGCTATCCGCGTCCCCTTCACCTGCTTTGCGTGGCTTTAGTAGCGGGAACAGAATCACCTCGCGGATACTATCCTGGTTGGTCATTATCATGGCCAGACGATCTATGCCCAGACCCATTCCGGCTGCGGGCGGCATCCCATACTCCAGGGCCAGCAGAAAGTCTTCGTCTTGCTCAGGCTCTTCGTCGTCGCCGGCCTCACGGCGGCTCGCCTGTTCCTTAAAGCGTTCACGCTGGTCGAGGGCATCGTTTAGTTCTGAGTAGATGGGGGAAATCTCAAACCCGGCCACATACAAGTCGGCGCGTTCGGCGATGCGGGTCTTAGCGGGGTCGCGGTGGCGCTTGACCAGGGGGCTGATGGCCAGTGGTAGATCCACCACATAGGTGGGCTGGATAAGGGTGTGCTCCACATACTGCCCAAATAGCTTGTCCAGTAGCTTGTAGCTGGGTACACCTCGCAGCTCGGGGTGTTGCACATCGGCCCAGGCCCGTAGGCGCTCTAAATCGGTGGGGTCGAAGTCTAGCCCAGCTTTTTCCTTGAGGCTGGTGACGAAGTCCAGTCGGCGAAACGGCTTGGAAAAGTCAATTAAGTGCTCACCATACTGCACCCTGGTACTGCCGCGCAGGTGCTGAACCAGCCCGCTAAGCAGGTCTTCGATCAGGGCCATCATATCGTTGTAATCGGCATAGGCCCAGTAGGCTTCTAGCATGGTGAACTCGGGGTTGTGCTTGAGAGAGATCCCCTCGTTACGGTAGTTGCGGCCAATTTCAAAAACCTTCTCGAAGCCACCCACCAGCAATCGCTTGAGGGGAAGCTCGAGGGCTATGCGCAGGCTAAACTCGTGATCCAGGGCTTTGTGAAAAGTCTTGAAGGGCCTGGCTTCGGTGCCGCCCGCAATGGCCTGCAGGGTGGGGCCTTCTACTTCTAAGAACCCGTGTTGGTCAAAGAAATCTCGGATATACCGTACCATGCGGCTGCGGGTGCGGAAAACCTCGCGCACCTCGGGGTTTTGAATCAGGTCCAGATACCGCTGGCGGTAACGGGTCTCTATGTCGCGGATGCCATGCCACTTATCGGGCAGGGGATGTAGCGCCTTGACCAGAGGGGTGAACTGTTCGACCTTGATGGTAATCTCGCCAGTTTTGGTGGTGAAAACTGTGCCTTCAAACCCCACGATGTCGCCAATGTCGAGTTTCTTGATCAGGTCGTAGTGTCTGGTAACATCGCGGGCCAGGTAGAGTTGAATCCGGCCCGACCCGTCCTGCACATGGGCAAAGCTGGCCTTGCCCATGTGGCGGAAGGTCATCAGGCGGCCCGCTACCCGCACCTTCTGGTCGGGCCATTCCTCTTGTGGGCCTGCTCCAGCGTGGGCCTGCAAAATCTCTACCGCGTCGTGGGTCTTGGGGTAGCGGTAGGGGAAGCGCTCGAATCCGGCCTCGACCAGGGCTTCGCGGTTGGCTAAACGCTGTTGGGTTTGCTCGCTAAATTCGGGCATATCGCTCCAAAACAAACTGTTCGATTATAACGAATGAGCAGACCGCGGTGCGGCACTGGCATTAGTCCCGGTCAGACCAGAGCAAGAAGGGGTAGTTTCGTGTTTAGCGACACTGTGCAAACAGAACCCGTCATTACCAGAAGCTCATAGGACTAACAAAGCAGTCCACCGGAGGGTCGTACAGCCCATAAGCCGCTAGTTGATCTGGATTGCTTCGCTCCGCTTGCCATGACGAAAAACCCTGTTCATGCCGTTATCGTTAGGAGGACACAGGCCCCATTACCCGTCATGGCGAGGAGGCCCTTGGGCCGACGACGATATCCAGGAGGAGTGTAAAAGCACTCTGGTCGCCGAGGTGATCTGGATTGCTTCACTACGCTCGCGATGACGAAAATCCCCCGTCATTGCGAGGAGGCCTCTGGGCCGACGAAGCAATCCAGGAGAAGCTCGTCCAGCCCATCAGCCACACGCTCCCCCACTAGGACGTCATAGGCCAACTGGGCAATCCAGGAGGAGGTAAACGCAACTTGACCGACGGGGTGATCTGGGTTGCTTCCCCTTCGGCTACTCCTCAGGCACCGCCCTGAGCCTTCGGGCCGAGGCCCCTCAGGCCGAGGGCTTGTCGAAGGGGTCGCAATGACGCGAGAGTGAGTTCATTCTGAGGTGACCTTGCCGAAAGAAGCTGCCCTGAGGCTTGCTCTGAGCGTAACTGCAGGGTCAAGCATTACACCGGGTAGGGCCAATTACTACGCCGTAGCACGCTTGCCAAGAACCTGGCTCTGGCTAAGTTTTTGCAGCCTTTGTGGGCCTCGAGCCGGTCTTGGCTATGAGCTGGATAACGTGCTGGCGGTTTGGCGACCTGATAGACTTTAGGGCTTGGAGATACCCGGTAAGTTACAGTGCAGTCAGTGTTTTACCATCTCTACTTTAAATTCCTTCTTGCCCTTGGGGGTCTCGAGCATCACTTTCGAACCTACCTTCTGGCCCAGCAGGGCCTTGCCCAGCGGGCTTTCGTCGGAAATTTTCATGGGGCGCTCGAGGACGCTGGCCTCGACTGGAGCCACTACCTGCACCTCCATGTGGTCTCCCTCCTTGGACTTTAGCCTGACAATGGCGCCCAGGCTAACCACGTTCACCCGGTTACCCTCCTCTTCCAGAATTTCGGCGCGGGAGAGGGTGTCAGTCAGGGAGTCAATGCGAGCCTCGATGCGGGCTTTTTCACGCTTGGCATCTTCTAGCCCGGAGTCGTCGTAGTCATCGGACGACTCCATGAGTTCCTGCAGAATACGGGTAGCATCCTGTAGCCGGGCCCGCTCTTGCTCTAGCTCGGCCACCAGACGTTCATAACCAGATTTTGTGAGTTTGACTTCGCGTGCCATCCGGCCTCCTGAAACTGCTTATGGTACCGCTCGAGCGCCCCTATTTTGCGCTCATGGTGCTGCATCATCGTTCTGAGATTCACCAAAGACGAGCCCAGGGGCTAAGGAATAGGCCCGGCTGTATCTTTGCCGAGCCTGGTTTTGCCCAACTACCACTCAAGGCAGTATACCCCTAAATAGGATTTCTCTCAAACGCTCCGGCCGAGCGGCCCCAGCACAGCTATCGGTGTCGCGGCACAGGGCCAGATACCGAAAGTGCCGCTGGTTTTTGCCCACCCCAAAACGGAAAAACTCTGCTGCCGAGCGGGAGACATGGCGCAAGCAGGCCTCACAAATGATGGGAGCAGTACTGCTAAAAGGCTCCAGCGGCTCGAGCACCAGACCAACCGGGGCTTCGACGATATGCACCCGCCCCCCCTTATCACGGTAATATAGCACTTCCCCCGGAGGCAGCAGCTCAGGGGAAGTTCCAGGGAAGAGCTCAAGAATCATCTCCCGTTCTTCATAAGTTTTCTCCGCCATCTTCATCCAGAAGCATACCATGTCCTGACAAAAAGTAAGAGCCAGGTATAGCTGGAAAGAGGCCTGCCCCTTTATGTCATCCGGGCAGGTAATTTTCAAGTCTGGGCCGGTGGAGGCCCGACTTTTACATAGCCGAGGTTACACAAGGTTTGTCAATCCTTCATACCGTCTGCCACGCGGAACAGTCAGGGCGCAGTACTCCGACCTACGCGGGGTTCAGGGACAAGCCTATTGTGTTAGCCATCATCCATAAGGTTAGTGCTGACGTTCCAGGCTATTCCCATAGAGGCTGCCAATAGCTAAACCAGAGGCCAAAAATTCGGGATCGCTACCTCTGGCCGGCCAAAAGTTTGAACTGGGCCCATTGACAAAAAGCCAGCCACTGTCGCCAACTCCTTTAGGGCTCCTTTATGTCACTACCCTGATGGTCCAACAAACTGGACTGGGCCTATGTGAGTACTGTAGCGAGTGATTCTTTTGGTAATCGTTAGTTATCCTAATATTTCATACGTATGAAGTTTACCCTAGACCAAGCGCTAGACCAGTTGTGGGAACTCTCGACCCATTTAGTCTGGCAGATGCGGCTGGATCAACAAAAAGCTCTCGAGAGCACCGGGCTTTCGCCCATGCAGGCCTTTTCGCTGATGTGCATTTCCGATGGGATTGATCAGCCCTCGAGCCTAGCCTTCGTGATGGATGCCTCGCCCTCGGGGGTCTCGCAGCTGCTGGCGGGCCTGGAAGAGCGCGGCCTGGTCAGACGTGAGCTCGACACCAGCAACAAGCGCAAAGTGCGCATTTTTCTAACCGCGGCCGGTGAAGATCTCCTGGCGCAGATGCGAGCAAACTGGAGGGAGGTCTCACGCGAACGCTATGCCCGGCTGAGCCCCGAAGAACTGGGCCTGCTTACCCAGAGTTATCGCAAACTGACCGAGCCAGTTATACCTAAGGAAGTACCCTCCTCTGCTGGGGTGGTGGAGCCATGAGTCTGGCTCGTCTGGGAGGGTGGCTTCTGCTTGGTCTGGTGTTACCCGGCTGGCCCAGTCCAGGCATGGCACAGGACTTCTTTGCCCCACTGGAGCATCATCCCACAGTATTACAGGCTTACCTGGCCCTCGAGGCCGCCCAGGCCCAGCTGCGGGCTACCCAGAGCCCGCTAAGCCTGCAAGCACAAGGGGGGGTCTCGTTGTTCGAAGTTACCCCGCCGCCCTTGGCGCCGGTCTGTCCCAATCCCCTCGACCCGCGCTGCGCTAACCTTCCGGGCGAGGCTAGGCAAATTACCCTTGGCCTAACCTTTACGCCTTTTCCCTTTGGCGATGTTGCGGATGCAGTAAACCAGGCGGCAATTGGGGTTGAGCAGGCCCGGCTAGGTCTGCGCCAGGCCCGCACCCAGCTTCAGGCTCAGGCCATAGAAGCAGCTTGGCGCTTACGACTGGCCGAGTCGGGGCTGGAACTGGCCCGTCTGGGTCAACGCCTGGCCCAGGCCAGCCTCGAGGCCACCAGGCTACGCGAGGGCCGCGGAGCAGCCAGCCCAAGCGAAGTACGCCAGGCGGAGGCCAGCCTGCGGCAGGCCCTCCATCAGCAGTCCGACGCCGAACGCAATCTGAGCCTGGCCCGACAGAGCCTGGCCGACCTGATAGGCCAGGGCCGGGCTGACCCGCCGCCACTGGCTGCTCCTGCCCATACAACCCCACCAATGGTACGGCAGGCCGAGCTGCAGCTTATGAATGCCCGGACTGCTTTCGAGCGGGCAGTTCGCGGGGTTTTGCCGGTGGTGCAGGGCAGCTATACCCGCAACACCTCGCCAAACGACTCCTGGTCGCTCTCGCTCAACTCACGCACCCTCCAGCCCAGCCTGGGCTTCACCAACCAGTCCCAGGGCCGCACTGCCCCACAGGACCGGGTGGTGGGAACCCTGCAAATCGGGCTGTCAGCCAGCATCGCCTTCGGCGTGGTGGACGCGCTTCAGGCCGCACAAAAGCAGGTGGATGCTGCGCGGCAGGCCCTCGAGGCTGCCCACCGTAGCAGCCGGTTGCAAGAAGACCTGCTGCGTTCGTCACTGCAAACCGCCGAGCTAAGCCTGCAAAACGCTCTTAAGTCGCGCCTGGATGCCGAGCGCAGTCTTAGCGAGGCCCGCGAACGCGAGCGCCTGGGCCTGGCCAGCCCCCTGGCCACACTGCAAGCCGAACTGGCCCTGGCTCAGGCCAGTCTGACAGTTCACCAGGCAGAACTGGGTCGAACCCAGCGGCTTCTGGATCTGTACCGGTTTTTTGCCCTTCCGCCTAGTGAGGTAAATTGATGAGACGGTTTGTACCCATACTCCTGAGTGTGCCGACCTTATTCACCCTGGCCCTGGCCCAGAGTCTGACCCTGGAGGCTGCCCTGGCCAGAGCAGGTGAGCAAGCCCCGGTAGTGGCAGCCAGAGCCGAGCTCGATGATGCCAGGACAAACCTGCAACGGCTCCTGGCCGACCCACTGCTGACCAGGCCCGGCCGGATCCAGGCCGAGCAGCGCGCAACCCTGGCGCAGGCCAGTCTGGATCGAGCGGTGAACCAGGCCAGAAGCAGCATTGTGGGAGCCTATGCCCAGGTGCTGGAGGCCCAGATACAGCTCCGGCTGGCCCAGAAGGGCCTGGAAATTGCCAGCCGGGGCCTGGAGATTGCCCAGATCCGGCAGCGCAATGGCTCGGGTACCGCCCTGGACGTGCGCAACGCGCAAAACCGCCTGGACGAGGCCCGCAGCAACGCCACCCGGGCCGAGACTGGCCTGGCCCTGGCCCAAAGCGCCCTGCGCAGCCTGGTGGGCGGGTTTGGTTCAGTTTCGCCTTTACCCACCCCGCCTGCCCTGCCCGAGGCCGGCAGAGTGCGTGAGCTGCTGGAAAGCAACCCCGACCTGCTCCAGGCCCGCCAGCGGGCCGAGCTGGCCAGCCTACAGGCTGAGCTGCTGGACCCCAGTTTTGCCGCTCGGGCCGAGATTGAGGCAGCCACCGCCCGGGCCCTTCAGGCCCGCGAAGCCGCCCGCGAGACCGAGCGGGGCCTGGGCATACAGTACGACTCGCTGCTGCAAAATCTGCAAGCCGCAGGCCGCTCGCTGGGCATTCAACAGGCTGCCCTGGCCACCGCCACCGAGGCCCTGGCCGCCGAAAGAAGGCGGCTGGAGGCAGGTCTGATTAGCACGGTGGCCTTTTTACAGGCCGAACTGGCCAGTATTCAGGCCGAGCTGGCCGCCCAGCAGGCCCAGAGCAGCTACTGGCGGGCCTATTACAGCCTGCTCACTGGAGGCCGCTGATGACTGGCAGGCTTAGGGGTACGTTGCTTTTGGGGCTGCTACTGGGGTTAGCGCTGGTGGGCTGTGGCCCTCGTCAGCCAGCCCAGACCCCCGCCACGCCTGAGGCCCAGGCCGCTACCGGCATAAGGGTGCGGACCATCCAGGCCGAGTTGGGCCCTCTAGTTGCCAATCGAGTTACCAGCGCCACCATCTTTCCTGTGCGAGAGAGCCAGGTTGGCGCTACCGCTTCGGGCCGGGTGATAGAGATTTTGGTACAGGATGGCAGCCGGGTTGCCCGGGGGCAGGTGGTCCTGCGCCTGGACCCGGCCAGTGCCCAGACTGCGGTCAGCAATGCAGAGCTAGCCTTGATGCAAGCCCAGATCAACCTAAAGCGCACCGAGCGCACCACCTCGGGCTCGCTGGGCCCCTTGCAGGCCAGCCTCGAGTCGGCTCAGGCCAGCCTGAGGGCAGCACGCCAGCGCTACACCGAGGGCCAGGAACTCTTCCGGGCAGGGGCCATTGCCTATGTCGAGCTGACCGGCCTCGAGGCCGCTTACCAGCAGGCCAGGGCCGCCGCCGACAGCGCGGGCGAAAACCTGGCCCGCACCCAGCGCGCCTCCAGCGAGGAGCTGGCCCTGCTGCGCATCCAGGTGCAACAAGCCCAGAACCAGCATGCCCAGGCCCAGCGGGCCCTGAGCGAGACCCAGGTAAGGGCGCCTTTTGCCGGTGTGGTGGCGGAGGTGTTTCTCAACCCCGGCGAGTTTGTGGCTGCCGGGCAGCGGGCCTTCCGCCTGGCAGACACCTCGAGCCTCGAGGCCAGGTTTCGTCTGCCGCCCGAGGATGCCGCTGTACTGCCTGCGGGTAGCAGGGTCTCGTTGTTGCATGGCGGGCAGAGCTATCCGGCCACCATAGGCCGCAGCAGCCAGGTTCCCGGAACCGACCGGCTGGTAGAGCTCACTGCCAGGGTGACCTCTAACCTGCCCCCTGGGGCCAGCGTACAGGTCAGCTATGCCCTGACCCTGGCTACGGGCACCCTGATACCCTCGGGGGCGCTGCAAACCGAGGGGCGCACCACCTACGTTTATCTGGTTCAAGATGCACGGGCGCTGCGTCAGACGGTACAGGTGTTGGGCGATACCGGGGCACGGGCTGCGGTTGGAGGAGTCCCTTCTGGTGCTTCAATCGTATTTCCCGTTCCCGCCAGTCTGAACAACGGTGATCTGCTGGAGGTAGTGCGCTAATGGAAAGTTCCAGCCTGCCCCCGCGCCCCGAAAACCCCATCATCAAGTTCTTCGTACAGCGCTTTGTCTTTTCCACGGCAATTTTTCTGGCCCTGGTGCTGTTTGGTCTGATTGCGGGCAGCCGGGTTGGGGTCGATCTGCTGCCGCGCTTCGATGTTCCGGTGGTGGCGGTCAGTACGGCCTACCCTGGGGCTGGCCCCGAAGAGATCGAAACCCAGATAAGCCGCCGTATAGAAGACGCGGTATCAACCCTCTCGGGTATAGACCAGATTGCCTCTATCTCCAGCGAAGGCTTCTCCCAGGTAATCGTCTCCTTCGAGTTTGGCGAGGACCTCAACCGGGTCGCTACCGATGTGGCCCAGAGGGTAGCAGCGGTCAGGGGGCAGCTCCCCAGCGAGGCCCAGGCCCCGGTGGTGCAGCGGTTTGACCCGGCTGCTGCACCCATTTTGTTCATAGCCCTTTCGGCCGGCGGGGCCGACCTGCGCGACGCCGCCGACTTTGCCGAGGATGTCCTGAGGCCGCAGCTGCAACTGGTCTCAGGGGTAGCCGACGTGCAGATCCAGGGTGCTCCTGAACGCCAGGTGCAGGTCTTGCTGGATCCGCACCGGCTGGCGGCCTACAACCTGACTCCCCAGCAGGTTGTGGGGGCCATCCAGGCCTCGGCCCTGGCGGTCCCGGCAGGCACCCAGACCACCGAGGGACAGCGCCTGCTCTTTACCCTGCGCAACACCCCTTCCACTCCCGAGGAGGTCGGGAGCATTCTGATAGACCCTGCCAGGGGCCTCGAGCTGCGCGACCTGGGCCTGGTGCGGGATAGCCAGGCCACCCAGACCCGTCTGACCCGTCTGGACGGTCAGCCGGTAATTCCCATGGCCATTCGCAAAACCCCCGACTCCAACGCAGTAGCTGTGGCCCAGGGGGTAAAGGTTGCGCTGGAAAACGCCACCCTACCGGCGGGATTCCAGGCCCAAATTGTCGGCGACACCACCACCTTCATTGAAAACACGGTCAACAACACCTTCCACGAGGTGCTGCTGGTAGCCCTGATTGTCTCTATCATTACCATGATCTTCTTAGGCAAGCTGAACTCGGTCTTCAGTGTGGTTGTGGCAATTCCTATCACCATGGCCGGGGCCCTGATTGTTTTTGGCCTGCTGGGCTTCACTTTCAACGTGATAAGCCTCCTGGCCATTATTGTGGCCGTGGGAATTGTTGTAGACGATTCCATTGTGCTGGCCGAGAATATCGAGCGCTACCGCAGGATGGGTTACCCCGCCAAAGAAGCCGTAATCAAGGGCTCCACCGAGGTGCTCTCGGCGGTGACCGCAGCCACTCTGTCGCTTCTGGCAGTCTTTTTGCCCATCAGCTTTCTGCCGGGCATTGTGGGGGAGTTTTTCCGCCAGTTCGGCATTGTACTGGCCGCGGCCATTGCGGTTAGCTGGCTCGAGGCCCTGTTCTTCCTGACCGTTCGCCTGGCCTACTTCCCCGACCCCGAGCCACCCACCTGGAAACAGCTAGCCCAAAGAGTGGCCGGAATAGGCCAGGATCTGCGTTGGGGGCTGCGCCTTCACGTCTACCAGCAGCCTGGACTGGGCCTGGGCAAGCGTATTTTCAATTTGCTAATCACCCCCCTCACCCTGCTGCTCTTTCCATTACGCTGGCTGGCCTCCATTATCATCGGGCTGGCGGGTGCACTGACTGGTAGCCTGCACCATACCTCCGAGGGCATTTTTGTGGCTTTGCGTGAGGTCTACGCCCGAAGCCTGGCCGCAGCTCTCAGACGCAGTGGGCTGGTTCTGCTGGCCGCAGTGGGCTTCTTTCTCAGTATTGGCATTGTGGCCCCGCAAATTCCCTTTAACTTTACTGCCCAGAGCGACAACGGGCAGATTAACCTCGACCTGTCCCTGCCTAAAGGCACTGCAATCTCGCAGACCGACGCGCTTAGCCGCCGCCTGGAAAACTGGCTTGCCCAGCGACCCGAGGTAGAGGCGGTTTTCAATATTGTGGGCGGCTCGCAAAATGTGCTGGGTGCAGGCAACCCCGAGCGGGCCCGCATTGTGGTAGAACTTGTTCCCCGGCGAGAGCGGGAGAATGTCTACGACCTGCTTCCCATATACCGCGAGGCCCTGCAGGGCCTGCTGGCCGACCGTCCTGAGGCCGAGCTGCGAATTAGTGTGCCCGAGGGTGGGCCAGGCGGCGCTGCCGACCTGCAGTTTGTGCTGTCCGCACCTACCCCCGAACTGCTGCGGGAAAAGAACCAACTGGTCATGCAGGTAATGCGGGGTATGCCCGAGCTGATAGATGTCAGCAGCAGCCTGGAAGAGACCGCCAGCGAAAGAGTACTGGTGCCCAGCCTGGCCAGACTTCAGGGCACTGGGCTCACTCCAAACGACCTGGCCCAGACCTTGCGTATTTACAACGCTGGGGTTGAGGCTGGCAACCTTCGTACCGGTGGGCAGGATATTCCCATAGTAGTAAAGGCCGACCCCCGCTTTGTCCCCGACCAGGCCAGTCTTGCATCCTTGCCAGTAGCCGCTCCGGCACTACGCGCCTCCCTACCGGTCGGCTCGCTGGGAGAATTTGAGAACCGGCAGTCCCCTGCTCAGCTGGCCCGCACCAACCAGGCTTTCTCGGCAGGAATAAATGCCAACCGCGCCCCAGACTCAACTACCGGAGTGCTCCAGTTGTCCAATCAGGTTGAGCAACAACTGGCCGAGGCCGGCGTTTTTACCGATGGTGTGCGCTTTGAGACCCAGGGGGCTACAGCATTTGTGGGCGAGCTGGCCAGCAGTGCGCCTATTGCATTTGGACTTGCCTTGGTGCTCAACTTTCTGGTGATTGCCAGCCAGTTCAACACCTGGCGCTACCCGCTCTACCTGCTGCTGCCTGTCCCACTGGCGCTGGTTGGGGCATTCTGGTTTTTGTTCTTCTTCCGGAGTGGTCTGGACGTGGTCTCGGTGCTGGGCGTGGTAATTCTGATCGGGCTGGTAACCAAAAATGCCATCTTGCTGTTAGACTTTGCGGTGCGTGAGGCCCAGACCAGGCCGCTATACGAAGCCCTGGTAGAAGCAGGCCGGCTGCGGCTTCGCCCCATTCTGATGACCACCCTGACCGTGCTGATGATTGCCGTCCCGCTAATTGCCGCTACCGGAGAGGGGTCAGAGTTCCGGCGCCCCCTGGGTATCATCATCCTGGGTGGGGTGTCGGTCTCGATGCTCTTGACCTTGTTTGTAGTTCCGGCGGCTTTTTACCGGTTTGAAGGCAGGCGCTACCAGAAAATGCGGGAGCAAAATTTGCAGGGCGCTGCCCCGGCAATTGGAGACTAGACGGCATGAGCAAACACCGCGTTTTCTGGCTGGTTTTTTTTGGCGGCATCCTGTTTTTTGCCGTGGCCATAGTCTGGTACACCCAGCGTGCGCTTACTCCCCACCAGCCCACCAGCCAGGCCCTGATGGCACTAAAGCCCAGCCCAACCTTGCAGGTTCAGGCCACCGAGTACGGCTGGTTATTTTTACCCCAGAGCCAGGTTAGGGGAGGTCTGGTATTTTATCCGGGAGGGTTAGTAGAGCCTCCGGCCTATGCGCCGGTGCTGCGCCGCATTGCCGAGGCTGGCTACCGCGTAGCCTTACTGCGGGTGCACCTGAACCTGGCCATCACCCAGCCCGATAGGGCCCGGCTGCCCATTGCCGAAGCACCCGAGCTGCCCTGGGCGGTAGGAGGGCACAGCCTGGGCGGGGTGGTGGCCGCTAACTTCGCGGCCAGCCCAGACCAGACTCAGGGCAGGCCCCAGGTACGGGCCCTGCTGCTATGGGCCGCCTACCCCCAGCACGACCTCTCAGCCAAAAACCTACCTACTCTGGCCCTGTTTGGCGAGAAAGACGGGGTGCTAAACCGGGAAGAGCTCGAGGTCAGCCTTACCAGATTTCCCGCAGGCAGCATTATCCAGACCATTGCGGGCCTGAACCACGCCGGTTTTGGAGCTTACGGCTCCCAGCGCTCCGACAACCCCGCCACCATTCCTCCGGAGGCCGGCTGGGAGGAAATTGCCCGTCGCAGTGTTGCTTTTCTGGATCAGGCCCTGGGGCAGCCCTGATCCTCTAGTTGCTCCAGCACCACCACTGCCAGGGCATAGCTTTTCTCGTGGGAGAGTGAGAGGTGCGCCCGGAAGCAGCCCTGGAGCATCTGGGTCTGAATTCTGGGCGAAAAGCGCAGCTCGGGCCTTTGGTCTTGCAGCTCTACCCAGACCTCGAGCCAGCCAAAGGACTCTGGCCAGCACTTCTGGAAGGCTTCCTTGGCGGCAAAGCGCGCCGCCAGCGAGGGTAGGGGGTCGGGCTTGCTCAAACAGTAGGCAGTCTCAGCCGGGGTGAAATGCCGCCGCAGAAAACGTTCGGGGTGTTTGTCCCAGACCGCCCGTATACGCCTGAGTTCGACCAGGTCGGTTCCAACTGCCACAATAGCCATCGGTTAGCATTGTAAGCGTTGTGTTGCCCAAAGCCTTTCTAAACCGCATGTCCCAATTATTGGGCCAGGAGTTTCCGCTGTTCTTGCAGGCTCTTACTGGGACCGACCGCAGCTATGGCCTGCGGGTAAACACCCTGAAACTAAAGCCTGAAGAACTACAACAAATTAGCCCCTGGGAGCTAACGCCCATACCCTGGTCGCCCGAAGGCTTTTACTACCCTGCCGAGGCCCGCCCCGGACCACATCCCTACTACTACGCGGGGCTGTACTACATCCAGGAGCCCTCGGCCCAGGCGGTCGCGGTGCTGGCCGACCCAAGGCCTGGGGAGCGGGTTTTGGACCTGGCTGCCGCTCCCGGAGGAAAAACCACCCACCTGGCTGCTCGGATGCAAGGCCAGGGGCTGCTAGTTTCTAATGAGATTGATGCCGGACGGGTTCGTGGGCTTCTGGAGAACGTCGAGCGCTGGGGAGCCAGGGTTGTGGTGGTATCGGCCTCGGTTGATCAGCTGGCCGAAAGCTGGGGGGCATACTTCGACAAGGTTGTGCTGGACGCACCTTGCTCGGGTGAGGGGATGTTCCGCAAAGACCCCGAGGTGGTGCGTCACTGGGGGCCCGGAGCGCCGGTGCGAGCAGCCCAGGTACAACGTAGCCTGATTTCATCTGCGGGCGACCTGGTTCGCCCTGGGGGGGTGCTGGTCTACTCTACCTGCACCTTCGCCCCGGAAGAGAACGAACAGATCATCGCAGGGTTTCTGCACAAGCCAGGCTGGGAACTCCTAGAGGCCCGCATCCACCCGGCCTTTGACAGTGGTGTTCCGGCCTGGGCCGACGGAAACCCTGCGCTGGTTCAGACCGCCCGCTTATGGCCACACAAGCTTCGAGGCGAAGGCCATTTTCTAGCCAGGTTACGCAAAACCCAGGGCCAGGACTCCCACCCCAGTCCCGAGCGTATCCCTTCACTACCCCCTGAAGTGCAGGCTATCTGGCATAACTGGGCCGGAGAGCACCTGGAAACCCTGCCGCAAGGGGAAGTGTTGGCGCGCAGCGGTCACCTTTACCTGGTTCCCCCGGGGATACCCAGCCTGGCCGGAATCAGAGCGCCCGCCCCGGGTCTTTATCTGGGCCAGGTGCGCACGGGCGGACACAAAAAGGCAGGGCGTTTCCTGCCTGGCAAGCCCCTGGCTCACTACTTAAAACCTATAGAGGTTGTTTACACCTTGCCAATCACCTCCGATGACCCTCGAGCCATGCGCTTTGCAGGCAACCAGCCAGTATCCGCTGACGGCCCGGATGGGTGGGTGCTGGTAGCCTTGCAGACCCAGGTAGGCAGCTTTAGCCTGGGCTGGGGCAGTCTAAAAGGCGGGGTTTTACGACCAGGGAAAGCAGGTCTGTAGCACGTTATTCTGGCGCTCCTGCCAATGAACCCCATCAGCTGGCAAGGCCTAAAAAGTGTCAAGGCATAAACCTGGTAGCACGCATTGTACAAAACTACAGCCAACTAGAAAATCAAACCAGATCAACACCAGGTGTGCTCAACAAAAGCTTAACAGGAACGGATTATGTCGTTATTGCGAGCGCTCCCCTAGACTGTCTCGGGGCAGGTTCTGGACCCGAAGCAATCCAGATCACTCCTTCAGTCAAGTTGCGTCTGTACCCCTGGACTGTTTGGTCGGCCTGTGGCTCCTGATAAGGACGAGGGGGGTGTGCAGCAGATGGGCTTGACAACCCTCTCCTGGACTGCTTCGTCGGCCCTGGGGGCCCCTGCAATCGTGCTAATCCTGAAACGGAAATACTTCCGGTTCAAAGCTCTTGGCCCGCAGCCGGTCCCAGGGAAGGCCGTCGAGCGGGTAGTATTTATCGGCTTGTTGGGCCAGCCGGTACGACGATAGTACCTGGAAGGTAGTGTTCTCGGCTTGTTTGCCCATGTCTTGAATGACCTTAAGCACCTCGGCGAAGTCGCCGTCGCCCGAAACCAGTACCGCAACGTCATAGGCATCGGCGTAGGCCAGCTTGAGCATATCTATGGCGATCTGGATGTCCACCCCTTTTTCTACAAAACCCTCTCCCCGTCGCTCTAACCGCCCCAAGCGCACCATCACGTAGGGTACGCGCTTAAGGTAGTTGAGAAAGCTCTGGTGGGCCTTGGCAGCCGGGTCTTCGTTGGGCAAGGGCGCATTGTAGTAGTAGGCCCGCAACAGCGAACGCCCTGCCGCGAGGGCCGTAACGAAATTGATAAAATCCAGCCGGTAGTCAGTTCCAAGCGTCGAAACCAGACCCTTATAGAGATTGCTTCCATCAATAAATACGGCCACGCGATCCATAGTTGTTGCCATGATAATAGGCTATCAGAACCAACAACGTATCGCTCATCTGTATTTTGCGGAATTTTCTGGCTAGTCTAGTCGTGCTAAAAACAGATTCCGAGTGTTAGAAAATGAGCTGAATTGGCCCGAGAGAAAGAGATTCTTTTTCACCATACCTAGCAAAGGGTGTGCTTTATTAGCGATAAGCCACTGGTGTTATGCGGTGGCATGCTATCTTTTTGTACCTAGATCAAACACCGTCCCTGCTCCAAGCTAGCCTTCATCTAGTCCGTTTACCTAGTCCGTTTACGCATTGTGTCACATGTGCTGCCTAAATTCGCGCAGAATTCCCAGTGTTTCATCCACATCGGCCAGGGTATGTTCGGCCGAGACCTGGAAGCGGATGGAGTCCTGGCCTTTAGGGACTACAGGATACACAATTGCAGTGGTCAGAACCCCACGCTCCCGCAAAAAGTCTACCAGGCGATTGGCCAGAGCTCCATCCCGCAAAACCAGGGGTGCTACCGGGTGAGCGCCTGGAAACGACTCGTATCCCAGGGATAGCAGCCCCTGGCGAAAGCGCTGGGTCATCTGGCTGAGGTGCTGGAGGCGTTGCCGGCCCTCCGGGCTATCCAGTAGTTCCAACGAGGCTGTTGCGGCGGCAGCCTCGCCAGGAGTAATGGGGTTGGAGTAGATGTACATGGGCGAGGTTTCGCGCAAATAGGCGATCAGATCCCCTGAGCCCACCAGATAACCACCGTTTACACCAAAGGCCTTGCCCAGGGTTCCGATCAAAATGTCGGCCTGGGCGAAGGTGTATTCTTCGGTGCCTCGGCCCATGGGCCCAAAAGCGCCCACCCCGTGCGAGTCGTCTACTATGAGAATTGCATTTTCGGCAAACTGGGCATCGAATTGCTGCACCATCTGCGAGATTTCTGCCAGGGGTGCGTGGGAGCCGCGCATACTAAACACCCCATCGGTCAGAACCACGGCCCGCCAGGCCCCCATCTGGGCAGCTTTTTTCAGGGCCTGCTCCAGAGCGTGCAGATCGAGGTGCGGGTAAACTCCTTTCTCCAGAGGCCGCGCCAGACGCACGGCATTGATAATGCAGTTGTGGTTGAGCTCGTCGCTGATCAGTACGGTTTTCTTGGTGGTCAGGGGCACCACCACGCTTAGCACGGTAGCGTAGGCGGAGGAGAAGATCATGGCGGCTTCACGGTTATGGAAGGCTGCCAGCTTTCGCTCCAGCTCAATATGGGTGGCATAGGTGCCGCTGATGAAACGAACCGCCCCGGGCCCCACCCCAAAACGTTCTATGGCCGCTTCTTCGGCCTTCTTGAGGGCGGCATGCTTCGAAAGCCCCAGGTAGCTGTTGGAGTTCATGCGAATAAAGGGCTTGTCCCCGAAGCCTTCCAGTAGATAGCGCGGACCTCGGGTACCCTCTGGTGGCAGTACTCCAACCACTACCGCTTCATGACCCTTGTAGCGGCCTTCTTGTTTTAGGGTTTCTACACCGTGACGTAAGACCGAGGTTAGACGACTCAAGGGCATCTCAAGCCTCCTTCTGCATGGTACGCCGGCTGAGTTTTTCCAGCATATCCGCGGTCATCCCGGCCAGGTCAAACTGCGGCCGCCAGCCCCACTCTTCCCGTGCGGCAGTATCATCCAGGCGGTGCGGCCAGGACTCGGCTATAGCCTGACGAACCGGGTCTATGGCGTAGTGTATGGTGAATTCCGGTATGTGCTTCCGGATCTCGGCAGCCAGTTCGGCTGGGGTGCAGCTAAAAGCCCCAACGTTGAAAGCATTGCGGTGACGTAGTTTTCGTGGGTCGGCCTGCATGAGCTCGAGGCTAGCCCGTACTGCATCGGGCATGTACATCATGGGCAGTCGGGCGTCCGGCCCCAGGAAGCTGGTATACTGCCCCCGGCTCAGGGCCTGATGAAAAATTTCCACCGCGTAGTCGGTGGTTCCCCCGCCCGGGGGGGCAGAGTAGGAAATCAGACCAGGGTAGCGTAAGCCCCGTACGTCCAGGCCAAAACGCTGGGCGTAGTAGTCACACAGCAACTCACCCGCTACCTTGGTCACACCGTAGAGAGTATTGGGACGCTGAATGGTGTCCTGTGGGGTGGGGTCCTGGGGCGTGCTGGGGCCAAATGCCGCAATCGAGCTGGGAACAAAAACCTGACAGCCTGCCTGTCGGGCCACTTCCAGAACGTGGTACAGCCCTTGCATGTTGACCTGCCAGGCCAGGTCGGGCTGGGCTTCGGCCCTGGCCGAGAGAATGGCGGCGAGGTGGTAGATAGTGTCGATGCGGTAGCGTCGGAGCAATGCCCTCAGGGCTACCGCATCGGTACAGTCGAGCAGCTCGAAGGGGCCTGCCAGCGATGGGTGGTCCGGAGTAGAAGTTCGTAGGTCGGTAGCCAAAACCCGGTCCGTGCCAAAACATAAACGCAGGGCCGGAACCAGCTCCGAACCCACCTGCCCCAAAGCACCTGTGACCAAAACCCGTGTCATATGGTCTTATCGTATACCTGTCATATGGTCTACTCCATAGTCACTCTCGGGCGGAGACTGACAGTGTACTCACCCGGTCTTTTGCCAATCAGGGCCGCCTCCAATCCTGCTGCCAAACCTGCTGTGTAGATCGGGGGCAAAATGGGTCAGGATGGTAAAGATAACCCAAGTACTGTTCGATCTTCATGGAGTAGGCCATTTCATCTTCGGTCATGCTACTGTCCTGCCTATAAGGCAATCCTACTCGAGCACACCTGATCATTTCATGCTTGCTACTGGAGCCAAATGTAAAGCTTGTCGCTTCAAACGGTACTCCCTGAAGTATTGTAGAGCCTATGGCTCAGTTGCAAAAGCGCATCCCGGTCAGTGTGATTGGCGGTTTTTTGGGGGCAGGTAAGACGACTCTGGTTAATTACCTGGTCAGTGCTGGGGGTCGCAAGTTTGGGGTAATTGTCAACGAGTTTGGCGAGACCGGAATTGATGGTTCGCTGATTGAGAATGTGGATACCGACGGTATCGCCGAGCTATCCAATGGCTGTTTGTGCTGTGTGGGGCGCGAGGATCTGGTCTCGGCTCTGTTCAAAATCATCTCCCGCAAGGATAAGCCCGAGCACATTTTGATTGAGCTGTCGGGCCTGGCCGACCCTGTACCGGTAGCCCAGACCGTGATGGACCCCTTTGCCCGCACCAGGTTTGAACTAGACGGCATCATCGGGGTAGCCGATGCCCGCAACCTCGAGCAAACCCTGCGGGATGGGCCGGAAGGTGCGGTTCAGCTGGCCTATGCCAGCACGGTGGTGCTCAACAAGACCGATCTGGCCACACCCGAACAGGTCGCCGAGGCCCAGGGCCTTATCCTGCAGATCAATCCCCTGGCCAAGATCTACCAGACCGCTCATGCCAGGGTAAACCCCGATAAACTGCTGGGGCTGCGGGCCTTCGATTTGGACTGGAAGCCCCAGGGTCACCAGCACCTGCACATGCCCAATTTACAGACCTTTACCCTTACCACCGACCGCCTTTTGGAGCGCCAGAAGGTCAATGAGTTTATTGACCGGTATCTGATCTCGAGGCCCGATGCGGTCTTCCGGGCCAAGGGTTTTCTAAGCGTGAAGGGCTTTGAGCAGCAGGTTCTCTACCAGTCGGTGCGGGAGATTTTTAGCCTCGAGCAGAGCAAAGAGCCTGCCCAGGCCCCCTCGCGCCTGGTGGTGATTGGCCGCAACCTGAGCCAGTTTGAATACGAAGAAGCCTTCCGGGCCTTACAGATACGCTAGTGGTTAGGTAACTCTGTTGTCTAACCGATGCAGGCCCATCAGGTAGGTCTCAAGTCGCAGGTCTCAGGTCAAAAGTGATCAGCTATCGGCTAATGGAATGTCGCAAGTAGCAGGTCTCAGGTCGCAGGTCAAATAAAGGCTGAAGGCCTAACAAGGCTTTTAGCTTTCGGCTTTAGGCTATCAGCTATTAGCTATCGGCTAATAGAATGTCACAGGTCTAGGGCTGGCCTAGGCAAAGCTTTTTACGTCCCGTACCAAGGTATGAGGGGGCCGGTTGGTCGCATCCTCCAGCTTGTGTGACTTCATTACGGTACGGGTCGGACCGCAGCAGTATGCTTTAGAGCATGAGGTCCGCCTTTGAGGTGGAGAAGCTGGGCCTGGTTCCCTACGCCCTGGCCTGGGAGTATCAAAAGCAAGTACACGCCGAGGTGGTCGCGGGTCTGCGACTGCCTACCTTGCTGCTCTTAGAGCACCCCCGCACCATTACCCTGGGCCGGGCTACCAGACCAGAGAACCTGCTGCTAAGCGAAGCAGAGTATCAGGCCCAGGGCATCGAGCTTTACAGTATCGAACGGGGGGGTGATGTGACCTACCACGGCCCCGGCCAGCTGGTGGGCTACCCAATTTTTCCGGTTGGGCGCCAGGTGCGGGGGTTTTTGCGGCAGCTCGAGGCCCTCATCATCAAGGTCGCGGCCGGCTATGGCATCGAGAGCTTTGCCACGCCAGGCTATGCCGGGGTCTGGGTTAGGCGGGCCGCACTGGTGGAGGGCTGGCCCGACCTCGAGGAAAAGCTCTGCGCCTTTGGGGTAGCGGTCCGGCAGGATGTTGCACTGCACGGCTTTGCCCTAAACGTCTGCACCAGCCTCGAGGATTTCAACCTGATAGTGCCCTGTGGCATCCAGGGTAAGGGGGTGACCTCGCTCCAGAAAATCCTGGGCCGGCCCGTTAGTATGGACGAGGTAATGGAACGGGTTATAGCCGCTTTTGAAATAGAGTTTCTCCGGTTTGATACCAAACCCTTTAGCGCCGCTACTGAGGAGCTTGCATGAGCAGCCGCAAAACCATACAGCTAGAAGACTTTCACCACGGAGGTCTGATAGAGTTACAGGTTGTCCACAACGGGGTCGCCACCCACAGGCCCGAGCCGGTAGACCGCAACAAGCCGGCCTGGTTGCGGGCCACCGTCCCCACCGGCCCCAACTATCTGCGGCTCAAAGAAATAACCCGGCAGCTGCGCCTAAGCACGGTCTGCCAGGAGGCCCTCTGCCCCAATATTGGCGAGTGCTGGAGCCACGGTACCATGACCATCATGCTGCTAGGCAGCGTGTGTACCCGGGCCTGCAAGTTTTGTGCGGTAGACACCGGCAACCCCAAGGGCTGGGTGGACCCTTTTGAACCCCAGCACGTTGCCCAGGCAGTGGCCGAGCTGCACCTCAGGTATGTGGTGCTGACCTCGGTTGACCGAGACGACCTGCCCGACGGTGGGGCTCTGCACTTTGCCGAGGTGGTGCGGCAGATCAAGCTGCACGACCAAGCGGTCAAGGTCGAGACCCTGACCCCCGACTTTCAGGGTGATCTGGGCGCGGTGGAGGTGGTCTTGCAGGGCGGGCAGGAGGTTTTTGCCAACAACCTCGAGACCGTCCGGCGCCTGACCCCCAGGGTGCGCGACCCCCGAGCGGGCTACGACCAGACCTTAAGAGTGCTGGACCATGCCAAAAAAGTGCGCCCCGAGGTGCTAACCAAGTCGAGCCTGATGCTGGGCCTGGGCGAGAGCGACCAGGAAATTCTGGAGGCCATGCGCGACCTGCGGGCTGTGGGCGTAGAGATACTTACCCTGGGGCAGTACTTGCGCCCAACCAAACACCACCTTCCGGTGGAGCGCTACGTCACCCCGGACGAGTTTGCCAGATACCAGGAATGGGGCTACCGGGAGGGTTTCGTGGAGGTTTTCAGCGGACCACTGGTACGCAGCTCTTACCGGGCCGAGAAAGTTTTTTTTGAAGCGACGGGTACTGAAGTGTAGCTGGCCACCCTTTCGACATGGCGCAGACTTTAGCCCGCAAAAACTACCCGATGGGCCGGATACTGGCCCTGGGCGATTACCTGTGCATCATTTTGTTCGCCATTATCGGCCTGCAAGCCCATGGCGAGCACATAACCCTGGGCGGTATTCTGCGCAACGCCCTGCCCATATTGCTGGTCTGGTGGATGATAACCCCCTTCCTGCGTACCTACACCAGGCCCACCTGGAAAAACCTGCTCTATACCTGGGCAATTGCCGTGAGCGTTGGAGTCTGGCTACGGTTTTTAATACTGGAGAGAAGTTTTGACCTTAGTTACCTGATCTTCTGGGCCGTAGTGCTGGGTGCGACCTTGGCCTTACTGCTGGTCTGGCGTCTGTTGGCCAGGGTTATTCTGCGGCGTATCCGTGCCTGAGCATAGGGAGCTTGTTGTATGCGCCTGCTTTCCATCAACCTGGGTCAGCCCCAGTCTCTGCAAATTGGCGGCCGCTCCAATACCACCGGCATCTTCAAAACCCCGGTTGAGTCTGCGCTGGTTGAGGCCCGGGGGTTGTGCAAAGACCATATAGAAGACCAGGAGCACCACGGCGGCCCTGATCAGGCGGTATATGCTTACAGCCTCGAGGACTATGACTGGTGGATGGAACAGCTGGGCGAGGCGCTCCAGCCCGGCACTTTTGGTGAGAACCTAACATTCTCGAGCTTTGGCCCCCAGCCAGTGCGCATTGGTGACCGTTTTCGGTTGAACACTGTGCTGCTCGAGGTCAGCGCTCCCCGCATTCCTTGCTCGACCCTGGCTGCCCGCATGAACGACCCCGGCTTCGTCAAGAAGTTCCAGCGAGCCCAGCGGCCGGGGTTTTATGCCCGGGTGATTGAAGGCGGGCAGATCCAGGCCAATCAGTCAATCGAAAAAATACCCGCCCCCGCTCACCACCCTACCCTGGCAGAGGTCTTTAATCTCTGGTACCAGAAAGCCCCGGACGCCGCCAGGCTTCGCTGGGTTCTCACCGCCCCCCTGGCTGCTCGACTCAGGGCAGCATTTGCCGAGCGCCTGCGGTTGCTCGGATGCTCTGACCAAGGCTGGGGTCTTCCATCACCGGAGTTTGCCAGTCTTTATCTCACACCCGAACAGCAGGTTTCGCCAGGACTTGAGGCAGATGCATTCTCGCCTGGCACCAAGCAGCGGCTGGGCTGATGAGCCTTGCGCTTGATCTCCAGGGCATCGCGGCTCTCTCGTCCTCGGGTTTCATTTCAACCTGCCGCTGCCTATGCAAAAAACCCCCGCCAGTGTGGCGGGGAGGTTTTGCGACACTGGCTAGCGGCCTACCCTGGCAATTACTGCTTCGATCTCGTTGGAGGACTGAACCAGCACCTCGGCAAGCTCACGGGGCATCATGGGG
>JBGFRI010000026.1:0-13695 GCA_041695225.1 Deinococcota bacterium | reverse complement strand
TTTTGCCTGAAATCGCCGGGAGCCACAGGCAGGCGCTTAGGGTAAGGCTCATGACTGGGGCTAAGTCGTAACAAGGTAACTGTACCGGAAGGTGCGGTTGGATCACCTCCTTTCTAAGGAGCTTTCAGTCTGGCTCTACATGGGCCAGACTCAAAGAACTCGGCTGATCTTTCTTTGCTCAAGATACTCACTGCATCTGACAAAAGCGCCTCAAAGGGCGCTTTTTTCTTGAATAGAGGGTTAGGGTCTTTGGCAGCTCTGCAAAGTCTCGTTTCACCTCATCCCGCGAAAACGTTGGTTAGAGCCTGCCTGGCAAGGACTTTTTTTGTATGCTTGACAGGTTTGAAAGCCAGGAGTAAACACATCAATACGGAGCCCGAGTATGAAGACCGCCGAAATCCGCGAGAAATTCCTACAGTTTTTCGAGTCTAAAGGGCATCTGCGCCTGCCCAGCTTCAGTGTTGTGCCGCAGGACGACCCCACCCTGCTCTTCATCAATGCCGGTATGACCCCACTCAAAGCCTACTTCACCGGCAAGAAACCGGTTTTTGCCGGATATGAAGGGGAGTGGTACCGCGTTACTACCTGCCAGAAGTCGGTGCGCACCGGCGACATTGAAAACGTGGGCCGCACCAACCGTCACCAGACGGTATTTGAGATGCTGGGCAACTTTAGCTTTGGCGACTACTTCAAAAAGGAGGCCATCGAGTGGGCCTGGGAGTTCCTCACCTCCCCAGACTGGCTAGGCCTGGACGGTGAGCGTATATACGTAACCATCTATAAGGACGACGATGAAGCCTTTCTCCACTGGGTGCAGGTGGGGGTGCCCCCAGAAAAAATCCACCGCTTCGACGCCGACGAGAACTTCTGGCCGCAGAACGCCCCGGCCAAAGGCCCCAACGGGCCGTGCGGACCGTGCAGCGAGATTTATTACGACCGAGGGCCGGAGTTTGGCAGCGATACCTGGGCTGACTATTACCAGACCCGCGAGAGCAGCCGCTTTGTGGAGCTATGGAACCTGGTCTTTCCCCAGTACGACCGTAAAGATGGCGGGGTGCTGGAACCTTTGCCCAAGCCCAACATTGACACGGGGATGGGGCTGGCCAGAGTAGCCATGGTCTTGCAGGGTGTGAGGGACTTCTACGAGACCGATGAGTTTGTTCCACTGATTGAAAAAATCGTTGAACTGACCGGGGTCAGCTACGAGGGCTTTAGCTCGGTTGCCCACCGGGTGATCTCCGAACACGCCCGGGCCGTCACCTTTATCCTCTCTGACGGGGTCGGCTTTTCCAATACCGGGCGGGGCTATGTGGTGCGTCGCCTGCTGCGGCGGGCAGTGCGGTTTGGCTACCTGCTGGGCCTGCGCGAGCCTTTCATGTATCGGCTGGCCGAGATTGTGGCCCAGGTAATGGGTCAGGTCTACCCCGAGATTGTAGCGAACCTCGAGAGCACCCAGAAGCAGCTGCGGGTAGAAGAAGAGCAGTTTTTGCGGACGCTGGAGTCGGGCATTAAGCGCCTGGACGGTCTGCTGGCAGGTCTGCCGCACGGCGGTACACTTTCTGGCAAAGATGCCTTCACCCTTTACGACACCTACGGCTTCCCGCTAGACCTAACCCTGGAAATTGCCGATGAACGTGGGATTAAGGTAGACACCGAAGGCTATCAGAAAGCCCTGGAAGCGGCCCAGGAAAAAGCCCGCCAGAGCATGGCCTTTGATAAGGATCTGTTCCAGAAGTCCAATCAGGCCCTCCTGGCGCTGGCTACCGATTATGGCGGCACCAGTTTTGTGGGTTTCGAAGACCTGGAGGCCCAGGCCCAGGTCAAGCTGCTGCTGGTAGGCGAGCAGACCCTCCAGGAGGCGCCCTCCAGAACCGAGGTGCAGGTGGTGCTGGACAAGACCCCTTTCTATGCGGAGGGTGGTGGGCAGGTTGGTGATGTGGGCATTCTGGAGTGGGGGGGTGGCTGGGCCAAGGTCGGGGCAACGCTGAAAACCCCCGATGGGATCTTCCTGCACATGGCCCGCGTAGAAGAGGGCACCCTTAAGTCGGGTACGGTAGTGCGGGCCCTGGTGGACATTCGTAGGCGCGATACGGAAAAAAACCACACCGCCACCCACCTGCTGCACGCAGCGTTACGGGCGGTGCTAGGCCCCCAGGCTCAACAGAAAGGCAGCTATGTGGGGCCAGACCGGCTACGCTTCGACTTCAGCCAGTTCGAGCCCATTTCACCCAAAGACCTGGCCAGAGTAGAGATGCTGGTCAACCGCTGGGTTCAGGCCGACTTCCCGGTCAGTTATGCCTACAAGCCCATTGGCGAAGCCCGCAAAGAGGGTGCGGTAGCGCTATTTGGTGAGAAGTACGGCGAGTTGGTGCGGGTGGTAAGCGTGGAGGGACAGATAGACAACCTGGCCTCCAAAGAACTCTGCGGAGGATGCCATGTGCGGCGCACTGGCGAGATTGGTACTTTTGTGATTGTCTCGGAGGAGTCGGTGGCCGCAGGGGTGCGGCGCCTCGAGGCTCTTACCGGAACCGGGGCTACTGCGTTTATACGTGACTCCCTCGAGTACATTAGCCGCGTGGCCCGCGAGCTTGGCGCCTCACCCGAAGCCCTGCCTGAGCGGGTAAGTAAGCTACAAGACGAGCTACGGAACCGCGAGAAGGAGCTCGAGAGGCTCAGGATGGAGCTGGCACGGGCCCAGCTAGGGGCTGGCAGCACCGGGGTTATGCTCAAACAGGCGGGCGGCTACCAGTACCTTGCGGTCAAGCTCGAGGGCTTAGAGGCCGAGGCCTTGCGTGGTGCAGCGGATGAGCTAATGGAGAAGCACAAGGCCGACCTGGTAGCGGTGGGGTCGGGCCAGAGCCTGGTGATCAAAGTCGGCCGGTCAGCCCAGGGCAAGGGGCTGGATGCGGGCCGGGTGATGAAGAAAGTATCGGCGGTCGCGGGTGGGCGCGGCGGTGGCAGGGGTACCCTGGCCCAGGGCGGCGGCTTTGACCTGGACAAGGCTATGGCATCGCTGGAAGAAGCGCTTGGGTGAATGCACTGGATCCTCATTTTCGCCAACCATAATGGAACACATGCGAGTAGGGGCGCTGGACGTGGGTGAGGCCCGCATTGGTCTGGCAGTGGGTGAGACCGGCTCACCCTGGGCTTTTGGTAGGGGGTATCTGGTGCGGGCGGGCCTTGAAGCCGACCTCGAGGCCCTGGCGGCCTTTGCCAGGCGCGAGCGCACCGAGCGGTTTATTGTTGGGCTGCCCCTCCGTACCGACGGCCGACCCAGTGTACAGGCCGAGCCGGTGCTGGCCCTGGTCGAGGCCATGCGCCAGAGGGGTATGCTGGTCGAACTGCTAGATGAGCGCTTTACCACCAAGCTGGGCCAGATCCGTATGCTGAATGCCCCGAGGCGCATCCGGCAGGACAAGGGTAAGCTGGACGAAGCCGCCGCAATTGCACTGCTCGAAAGCTATCTGGCCGGCCTATAACAACTTTTATTTGACGGAGCCCGCGAGAATGGATGATTCCAACAAACCCGAGTCTGCTCATCTGGACGACCCCAAAGAAACCGGTAAGTCGCCCACCCGCTGGATTCTGCGGGGAGTAATCTTCATGTTCTTGCTGGTGGCGGTGGTGCTGGGCTATGCCCTTTATCTGATGGGACCGACCGGAACTACCGCGGAAATTCGCATTCCCAGGGGCAGTAATGCCGCAGAGGTGGGGCGTATCCTCGAGCAGGCCGGCCTGGTTCGCTCGGGCTCGATGTTCGCGCTGTACCTACGCTTCTCTGGCCATGACAAAGAACTCAAAGCCGGCTACTACAGGCTTCAGGGCGCGGGGCTCCGGGCCATTGCCCTGGCCATCACCGACGAGTCCCGCCCTCTCATGGTGCGCGTCACCTTTCCCGAGGGCTGGCGGGCGGTGGATATGGCCCAGCGCCTGTCTGAAAACAACCTGGATGGCCCCAGGTTTCTTCAGCTAGTCAAGACTCCTCCTGCCGAACTACGCCCGGCCGAAGCCCGCGGCCCTAGCCTCGAGGGCTTCCTCTTCCCCGCAACCTACGACTTCCCCCTTGACTACACCGCCGAAGATGTGATCCGGGCCATGACCCGCCGCATGGAACAGGAGTTCACGCCAGAGGTCCGGGAGCGCCTTACGCAGCTCGGGCTCGCCAGCGTACACGACTGGATAACACTGGCCTCCATCGTACAAGCAGAGGCCGCTGGTCCCTCCGAAAAGCCGGTAATTGCAGGGGTTTTTCTGAACCGCCTGGATATCAACATGCCCCTCCAGGCCGACCCCACCGTGGCCTATGGCCTGGGCAAGCGTATGCCCGAGCTAGACCGGGGCGCAGGTGACTTTGAAATAGATACCCCTTACAACACCTACACCCGGCGCGGCCTGCCCCCTGGGGCCATCGGCAACCCCGGTACAGAAGCCCTGCGGGCCGTGCTCAACCCCGTTCGAACCAACGCCCAGGGCCAGAACTACCTATTTTTCCTGCACGCGCAAGGGCGGCTGTTCCTCAACACCGACTTTCAGGGGCATCTGCGCGACGTGGCGCGATACCGTCGCTAGCCCTGCTCAAAAATCCCAATCCACACGCTTACCCTACTTACGCGCCGACACCAACACGCCAGCTTTGAACTCAATCATGTTACGGCCAGACTTTCACCATCAATCAAAACGATACTGCCCAACGGTCTGGCTGTTTAACGCTGCTGGAAAATTTTGACTTGGTTGCGATAACGCCTCAACTAGCTTTACCAGGGGCCAAAAACCAGCAAAGGTCGCAACACCTCGTGGGCTTTGTTCCTGCCACGCTCCTGTGGATCGGAGTCCGGCTCTAGCGGGCATACAGCAAGCACTTGTAGTCCGTTATAGAAATTTCAACAAGAACTTAGGCTGGAACTAAGCCTCGCTGCCGCGCGAGATTCTGACCTGGTACAAGATCACTCCCAACGCCACCGCTGCATTGAGGCTCTCGGCGCCCTCTGTTAAAGGAATTCTGGCAAGTTCATCGCAGCGCTCCGCCACCAGGCGGCGCATTCCCTCGCCCTCCGAACCGATCACCAATGCCAGGGGGCGCTGGTAGTCGAGTTGCTCCAGGGTCTTGGTGGCTTTTCCGCTGGCGCCATAGACCCAGACCCCCTCCTGCTTGATCTGCTCGAGGTATCTTGCAAGGTTCTTTACCTGAACCAGTGGAATCTTGCTAGCCGTGCCTGCCGAGGCCTTCAGCACCAGGGCCGAGAGGGGCGCACTGCGGCGTTCTTCGGTGACTACCCCGTGCGCTCCCAGCGCAAACGCGCTACGGACGATGGCCCCATAGTTGCGCGGGTCGGTCACGCCGTCTAGCACCACCAGAGTAAGCTGCTCGCCGCGTTGCCTGGCCAGGCGAAAAGGGGCGTCTGGCTGGGAATAAGCTGTCTCTTCAATCTCGGCTACCAACCCCTGATGCCCGGTGGTACGGATCATCTGATCAAGCTCGATGCGCGGTACCAGCCTGTATGGCGCCTTCAGTCTGTCTAGTTCTTTCAAAAGCCAGCTCTCCACCCCCTTCGCTACCCAGACCTGCCCCACCCGGCCCTCGCGTATGGCCTCCAACACTGGGTTGCGTCCGTAAATCAGCATGGCAACAGTCTACGCTGGACCGCACCGGCGGTATAATTGCTGGTTCTGCGTCTGAGGGAACCTGGGGCAGGACCGGAGGGCGAGCATGAGTGAGCGGGGCTGGCATAGCTTCCTCGGCGCCGAGGGTGTGGGGGACTGGGTGGTGTTGCACGGCGGCGCGACGGCCGTCTTCCGCGTCGAATCGCTCAACCAGGCGGCGCGCCTGGCCGGGGCGATTGCGAGTGCACCGGGCATCGGGGGCGCGGGGGTGCTGATGACCCTGGCCGATACTCGTCTGACCGTCCGGCTGACCCGCGACATCTGGAGTCTCGAGGTGCACCACATCCAGCTGGCGCGGGCTGTCTCGGCTGTGGCGCGGGAATATGGTGCGGTTGCCGACCGCGCCGCCGTTCAGGAAGTACAGCTAGCCATCGCGGCGAAACGAGAAGCGATTGACCTCGGTTTCTGGCGGGCCGTGCTCGGCTATGTGCCGATGGCCAGCGACAATGCCGTTGACCCCCTTGGGCACGGATCTACGGTCTGGATGCAGGAGCTCAACCAGGACAAGCCGTTACGTCACGCGATGCACATCGACGTCTCGGTCGCAGGCGAGAAGGTCAAGGCACGCCTCGAGGCTGCCATTGCTGCTGGAGGTCAGATCGTCGACGACTCGAATGCACCATCGCACTGGACGCTCTCTGACCGAGCAGGCAACCGTGTGTGTATCTGCGCGTGGCCGGACCGGCCCACAGTTCCCAACCCCTAGAGTTGCGGAATAATTACCGATGTCTAGCCCGAGTAGCACAAGCGACACCATCCCTGCTGGTACCGTCTGGTCGAGGTGAGTGTATAACGGCTTGATCAAATAAGTTTTCCTTGAGTCCCGCGCACCCGCGGCGACAACACCCAAGCGAGTTTCTTGGTAGGGTGGTGGCAGAATTACGCTAGACCAAATATCTTATGTGCACAGTTTCTAGCCCAAAACCATAGGGAAGGCCCGAGCCTTCCCTATTAGAAGAGCCTGCGAGTTTACTTCTTGACGGTTTCCTTGAGGGCTTTGCCGGGTTTGAAAGCAGGATACTTGGAAGCGGGGATTTTGATTTTCTGGGTAGTACCGGGCTTTACGCCGGTCCGGGCTTTGCGGTTGCGTACCTCAAAGGTGCCGAAGCCGGTCAGTTGCACCTTGCTACCGGCCTTGAGGGCGTCTTCGACTTTGCCCAGAAAAGCGTCTACGGCAGCTTTAGCATCCTTTTTCTTCAAGCCAGCAGCAGTGGCTACCTGGTCAATTAGATCGGCTTTAGTTTTGGTTTTCTTGGATCCACCCCTTGCCATCTGATTACCTCCTTTATTTTCCTTCAGCACGGAGTGTAGCACAACTTATCTCTAAATTGCAAGCACCTGTGCAGTGCTTAGAATAGTTTTGTTAAGAACAGAATGCCTAAACGATGGGCTTTCTATGATATTCAACGGGCAAAAGTGCGGTGACGGCGGCCTCGAGCTGGCGGGTTACCTCCTCCAAGGTCTGGTGGTCAGTCTTCCCGGGCATAAGCGTAATGGGGTCGCCGAATACAACCCGGATGGGCCGTCGCAGTCGTGGCCCCTTACCCAGCGGCCAGGCTTTATCACTGCCGATAATGGCGGCTGGCACAATTGGAGCGTTGGTGCGCAGGGCAATAGCGGCAGTGCCGGTCTTGAAGGGTTCGATAGCGCCCGTGCGGCTACGTCGCCCTTCGGGAAAAATGCCGAAGGCCGCACCGCTTTTCAGGGTTCGGATGGCAGCCTTGATGGCGCCCAGATCGCCCGCTCCCCTCGAGACTGGAATTGCGTACAGGCGCGGCAGCAGCCAGGACAGAAAAGGATACCTGAACACATCGTCGCGGGACATGTAGCTGACCACCCGGGGACAGGCCAACCCCATGACTACCGGGTCCATAATGGAGATATGGTTGGAGGCGATTATCACTGGACCTGCCCGAGGGATTTTCTCGGCCCCTTCTACCCGCAAGCCAAACAGAAGTTGAAGTAAGACTCTAGCTATGGCTTTGGTGATGTAGTAAACCCTCAGACCATACTTGTACATCGCCCAACATCATAAGCACAAAGCCCAGGGGTAAGCGCCGAGAGCAATTGGTTGAGGGTTGAAACCCAGCAGGCCAGGTAGTCCGACAGCGCCAGATTTATCGCCCAATACTGCCTTCCCCGTATTCCTTACTCAAGCCAGGCGTACCACTACCCGCCCCCGCACCTGGCCTTGCAGGATGGCCTGGGCCAGCCCCGGCACTTCTTCCAGGGCAACGGTCTGCATGACGGCTTCAAGCGCGGGCTTGGGCAGGTCGCGGGCCAGCCGGTTCCAGGCCTGCAAGCGTTTTTCTTTGGGGCAGAGCACCGAATCAATACCCAGCAGGCTCACCCCTCGCAGAATAAAGGGAAACACCGTGGTCTCGAGCTTCACCCCACCCGCGTTGCCACAGGCCGCCACACTGCCCCCGTAGGCAATACGCGGCAGCACTCCTGCCAAGACTGCGCCCCCCACCGTGTCCACTGCGCCGCCAAAACGTTCGGACTCGAGGGGTTTGGACTGGGCGGTCAGAAGACTGCGATCCAGAATTTCGCTTGCTCCCAACGACTTCAAGTAGGCTTCTTCGCTGGCCCGACCCGTAGCTGCGACCACCCGGTAGCCCAGCTGGGCCAGAATTGCGACCGCCAGGCTGCCCACCCCACCTGCCGCACCCGTTACCAGCACTTCTTTGGTCTGGTCTGCCCCGTGCGCCTCCAGCGCCAGCACACATAGCACGGCGGTAAAACCCGCGGTACCGATGCCCATGGCCTGTTGCAGGGTAAGCCCTTCGGGCAGGGGAACCAGCCAGTCTGAACGAACCCGCGCCAGCCCAGCCAGCCCGCCCCAGTGTCGCTCGCCCACCCCCCAGCCGGTCAAAACCACCGGATCGCCCGGCTGGTAGTCCGGCGAGGCCGACTCCACCACCGTACCGGCTAAATCAATTCCCGGAACCATCGGGAAGCTCTTGATCACCTTGCCGGCCCCAGTAATGGCCAGGCCATCCTTGTAGTTGAGGCTGCTGTAGACCACCCGCACCAGTACATCGCCCTGTGGCAGCTCATCCACCGAAGCCTGCCGGATCTGCGCGGTATAGGGGTCGCCTTTTTCCACCACCAGTGCCTTGAAAGTCTGCATGACAACAAAATACACGATGGCAATAGGATGTGTCTGTGTTTGGCCGAAAGCTAAAGGCCAAAAGCTGAACGCAGAGGGCTAATGTTCACTAGCCTATAGCCCATAGCAAATGGTCAAGAGCCAACCGCAAAACACCATGTTTGCCCTCGAAGATAGTGTACAAACACCTCTACGATGCCGTGACGAGTCGCAAAACCATCCCATGCCCCTCGACCCTCGCTTTAGCGCGACCCTCGACCCAAGACCCTCGAGTTTGCTAGGCTACAGATATGCCTTCTCCTCTGGTGAATGTCGAATGGTTACAGCAACACCTTGGGGCTAAAGAGCTCCGGGTGGTTGACTGCCGCTTCTCGTTGCAAGACCCCCAAGCCGGAAGACTGGCCTACCTGGACCGGCACATCCCAGGGGCCACTTTTCTGGACCTCGAGGCCGACCTTTCGTCCCCAAAGCGCCAGGGTGGCCAGGGAGGCCGCCACCCCTTGCCAGCGCCTGACGACCTGGCTAAGAAACTGGGGGCCGCAGGCATCGGTAACGAGCATTTTGTGGTGGCCTACGACGAACCCCCCGCAGGCGGGATGTTTGCCCCCCGGCTGTGGTGGCTGCTGCGCTGGCTGGGCCACGACCAGGTGGCCGTGCTGGACGGCGGTATCAAGGCCTGGATAGAAGCGGGTTACGAGGTCTCGAGTATTGCCGCGCAGTATGCCCCCGCCAGTTTCAAGGTCAGCCCCAGGCCCCAGATGGTGGTGGATGCAGACGCTGTGGCCCACCGCCCGGCTGGAACCATCCTGATTGATTCCAGGACCCCCGAGCGCTACCGGGGTGAGCTCGAGCCCATTGACCCCGTAGCAGGGCACATTCCTGGCGCTATCAACCTCAACTGGCTGGAAAGCCTCGAGGCCTCGGGGCGCTTTAAAGCCGGCGCTGCCCAGGCCGAGCGTTTTGCTGGGCTGGACGGTGAGATCGTTGCTTACTGCGGTTCTGGCGTATCAGCCACCGTAAACCTGTTGGCCCTGGAGCTAATTGGCAAGCCGGCCAGGCTGTACGCTGGCTCCTGGAGCGACTGGGTATCGGATAAGCGCCGTCCAGTAGCTTTAGGAGACGAGTAAGAAGCAGGTTGTCCAACTCCAGACAATACAGCGCTTAGCCACAATGCTCGAGGGTTCACACGGTAAACTCATGACGGAAATATATGGCTGCTCTAACCAGTCGGCTCAAGACCTATCTTGAACTAGTTCGCTTCGAGCACACCCTGTTCGCCCTCCCTTTTGCCTATGGCGGAATGCTACTGGCCGCCAGGGGCTGGCCCGGCTGGGAGGTAGTAGGCTGGATTACCGTGGCGATGGTAGGCGCCCGCACCGGGGCCATGGCCCTCAACCGCCTGATTGACCAGCGCATAGACGCCGCCAACCCCCGCACTGCTGGGCGACACCTGCCCCGGGGGGCGGTAAAGCCTGGTGAAGTTCTGGCCCTGGCAGTGGTAGGACTGCTCTTCTTGAGCCTGGCAGCCTTTAACCTGAATACCCTTACGGCCCAACTGCTGCCAGTAGCGGTGTTTTTTCTGGTCGGCTACAGCTATACCAAGCGCTTTACCTGGCTTTGCCACTTCTGGCTGGGTCTGACTATCGGGGCGGCCGCCGCCGGAGGCTGGATTGCCGTCACCGGCGCTTTCGAGCCGGCTTTGTTTGCCCTTTGGGCCGGTACTGCTTTCTGGCTGGCCGGCTTCGACATCCTCTATGCAACCCAGGACTTCAAATTCGACCGTGCGAATGGTATCTATAGTGTCCCCGCCCGGTTTGGCATCCCCACTGCACTGCGCATAGCTCGAGCCTCTCACACCCTTACTTTTGCCTTCTTTCTGCTTACGGGCTTTTTGAGCGGAGCAGGCTGGCTGTACTTTGTGGGGGTCTTTGTGGTGGGGGCGGTGCTCTGGTACGAGCATAAACTGGTGAAACCGGATGACCTGAGCAAAGTAGATCAAGCCTTCTTCCAGGCCAATGTGGTGGTGAGCCTGGGAATGCTGTTTTTTATTCTGCTGGATAAGCTGGTTTAGTCTAAAGTCTAGAAGTATTGGTATATTTCTCTGACCAACAGCAACAGAGCGCCTCTCGCCTTGCTCCAAACAGCAAAAGCTTGATAAAGTCATGACAAAGGCCTGATTGCTCTAACGAGGGCAATGGAAGACACCGTTTGAGCCACCTGTTATATGATTTGTATATGAGGTACTGGTTCGTGGCCTTGCTACTGACAATTTCAGTTATCACATTGGGCTTTCTGAAAATGTGGGCCGAATGGCCAGACTTAGATGAGGTGGAAAAAGAAGCAAAGTTTAGGACAGCTGAATACGAAGCATCCAAACTGACCCTTGCCCTACCATTTATCCTTTTAACCGACGATGTCGATCCCTTCCTAAATTTACTTAAAGAAACAGGTTTCACATGGGAAGGAGGGAAAATCGATTCTGTGTATACGCTTAGGGGACGTTCACCTTCACTTAGGGCTGTTTTTCTCACGAATTTTAGACCACCAAAAGCCTGGGAGCAGTGGGGTGGAGAGCGGGAAACCTTTTGTCACGAATACAAAATGGGAGATAACCCTGCAATTAAACTCCTAAAGAAAGAAAAGACTGGGAAAGGTTTATTCAAGCAAGTAGCCGTGTTCACTTTCTCCTACCAACTAGGTGTCACTCCCCCCCCCCTGATACTTCTAAGTCTTGGGAGGATTTTACACCCCCGTTCGCAGATATGAATAACCCTTCGCGCGAACGGGGTAGTTTTGTGGCCCATGAGAGATCCATTCTTCGTTTCAAAGAAAGTGCCGATCGTTTTCACAAGCGCTTCGAAGAGATGGTTTTAATGGAGGGTTTGACAATAGGGGGAGCTTACTACCCTCAGCCTAAGCGGTGTGGGCATTGGGGCAGGTGGATTGAGGTCAAAGGAAATATGAGTGGGACGAAAATAGTTAAATATGAGCGCAGGCTAGGGGGGCGGTGGGTGTACTCGCATTAGCCTGGTAGATATCAGTCTCGGAACACTACCCTAGCTCCTTAACCTGGTTATGTAAAACTCGGGTGATTTATTCCGCTAACATCCCCCTGACTACTAATGGAAGAGATTGTTGATGCCTATAAGATTACGCTGAAATCCTTGTCTGCCCGGAGTCACGAACCCAGTCAAAACAGAACGAAATGGGCAGGTCTAATATTACCCAAATCGGGAATCGTTGAAGCCCACCTCGGTCAACGATACACGATAGCCCAGCAGGATTAAAATCGATCAACACAACACCTCTCGCATCATCTGCGCCACCGCGTAGGCGTCTTAGATATCCGAATAACCCATTAGCGAGAGGAGGAAAATTTTGCCCTTGAACTGCCCTTGCCCGAACACCTGGAAAGCTGCAGGCCACGGGACAGTAGCCAAACGCACTGAAGCTACCATGTCCACCGCTACTTCCCTTTCTTTTCTGTGTGTACTTATGATGCCGGCCACGCCTGTCTAACGGACTTTCGCCAACGCAAGATTGATAGAAAAGCTAGGACTTTTGGATTAGCTGTCTCAGCAAGAAGATAATCAGACCAGAGGCGGTATTTGATCTGGTAGAGGGTGGTATTGAGTCTGCGATGTCGCGCTTGGGTTGGAAGAGAAAAGTACAGTTGCGACTTGGACTACTCACGACCTCCCAGATGACTTGAGCACAAAAAATGCCAGAGCTGTCAATAATAAGGTTCCAACCCACTGAACGAGGAGCATCCCAACATTCACAGTGGGTGTGATATGGGGTAAGCCTTCATGCTTCGGCGGATCGAGGATGAATGAGTAGCCCATGTTGAAAGTTGTGGCTTCAATCTGCAAGTGAAATGGTGGGAAAAGCAGCATGATCAGGACAACGCCCGCACCGACCCAGACAGCAATTTGTTGATTTCTGTTCATCGCTCCTCCTAGCTAATGCTCAGTATCAGTATCAGTGGCAGCCCGTAGCGCCATCCGCTGCGGCCACGGGTTAGCCAATAATCTGATCATACTCGGCATGGCTTCCGATCCAGAACCACTGAACACCCTCAGAAACTGGTACGCCGAGTGCCCGATAATGCAGCCCCACGCGAATACTCCTGAAGCGCCCTGAACTGACGGACTTGAATTGAAGCGATGGATGTGCTGGATTGTGCTTGAGCAAAGCATAGTTACGACGTGCAAGCTCCTGAATGTCTGCGGGTAGCGCCTCAAAACACTGCCAGAAGCGGCGCGAAGTAACATGTTTCAAATCTCGCGCGCCTGACCACTACGGTATTCAGCAAGCGCTTCCTCGGCGAGAGCATCTAGCTTTCCAGCGGCCGCATCTGCTTCAATCTGCGCGTCCCAAGCATCCGCGTCGAATTGAGCGAACCAGCGACGGAACTTGGCAAGTTCTGCTGGGGATAATTGTTCTACAGCTTGCTCAACTGATTCCGCAGTAATCATGGTTCATCTCCAAAATCTTAGCGATAGCATACCACATTCTGAGCCTGTGGCTAACTAGCCATTAGGCGCCCACACGAACGACCTCGCCCGCTTTGATCTTTGCGAGCACCTCCCGAACCTGTGGCATGAGCAGGCGCAAATCATCAATATCGTTACTTTGCGCTACCAGCACAATTATACCTAGCTCGAGCGCTGTTATGTTCTGCGAGGCTCGAGGTTTCGATCCGCAGTGAGAATCACATCAAACAGCCCCTCCGCTAAGCGCAAAAGTTTTCCGTTTTTGACACCGGCCCAGCCCATTTCAGGAACGGTACGTACCTCGTATGAGGTGGACCCCTCTGTCAAGACAGAATTCTGGCCTGGTCTAAGCGACACTCCCTCCCTTCCATTAGTATTGCATGAGGCTTGGTTTGGACGTTCTGGATGACCGGCTGGGTTGAACCA
>JBGFRI010000001.1:0-72437 GCA_041695225.1 Deinococcota bacterium | reverse complement strand
GACAACCGTTCGGACTCTGGCTGGAGACTCCCGCACGGCGACCCACGCTTCGACACGGTCTGGTAGACCTTGGGTCAATCGGTCTGCCGTGCGGTGTCCCTATTTCAAGATACAAGGTCTAACGACTTTCGACCTTCGACTTTCGACCTGAGACATCTTGTATTAATCGCCTCCATCCCTTCGACTGCCCCTTCGACAGGCTCAGGGCAGGCTCCTTCGACGGGCTCAGGGCAAGGCTCAGGACAAGCCTCGGCCACTCCGTCGCCTAGTCTATTGCTTCCTCGGTCTAGGGTCTCCCCAGAGTGAGCAGAGCGGGGCCTGGTATCCTCCTCACCATGACGGTTGCTTCGACTGCGCTCAGGGCAAGCCTCGGCCACTCCGTCACCCAGTCTATGGATTAATCACACCCACCCCCGGCCATGCCGTCATCTAGCCGATTGCTTCGTCGGCCCACGGGCCTACTCGTATTGACTAAGAGGGAACGATTCTACGGAGGTACGCCCGGTAGTCGTTGTGACCTGCCCTGGGCGCGAGTGTAGATTTGCTGCGCTGGGAGCCAAGGCTCCCAGCTTTGCTTTATGTGGTAGACACAAAGTACTCTGGGGTGCTATCTTGAATCGTCTGGGAGATTTCTGAGGTGGCCCATGGCGTTGCACCCACCGGTGACTATGGTATGCGCTTACTCCATGGTTCGGAGCGGAGGCAGATGCTTTTTGGGTAGTTCAGCGCCTTAGTCCTGGGCCGGGCTATACAGTGTGGCAGGGTTAGCCCGTAGCAAGGAGCAGTATGCAAAAAGGTAAAGTGAAGTGGTTCAATGCGGAAAAGGGCTATGGCTTTATTCAGCGAGAAGAAGGTGAGCCGGACGTATTTGTACACTACAGCGCTATTCAGTCCCGGGGCTTCCGCACCCTGAACGAAGGCGACGTGGTAACCTTCGAAATTGAGCCGGGCAAGAATGGTAAAGGCCCTCAGGCGGCCAATGTACACGTGGTTGAAACAGCCAGGCGTTTTTAGGGCTTGCAGACAGACCCTCGGGAGGCCGGGGGTTTTTAGTCGTAATCAGTCGCCTGCCTTTTGCCCTGCGCCTTTGCGTACCTCAAGCGTGCGGCAGTAGGGTACCTTTACCCACCAAGCAGTATCCAAATTTGCGGAAGGGCATGTAGGGTTGGGCCATGGGCCAGAAGTGATGGTGTGCACAAAGGGTGGTTGCAAATTACATCCCGGTTCAACCACCAGGTATACAATCAACAACAAACTATGAAAGTCTTTGCACATCTCGACTTCCTGCCCGTCTCTGCCGATTCAGCCCCTATTGTGCACAGTCTGTACCTTAGCTGCCCTACCTATATTGCCCTGATTGGGGGCGACACGCCTACCCTCAACGATATAGAGCGCGACCTCGAGACCCTGCGCCACGACACCCGGCGGCAGGTGCTGCTGCTGCGCCATGAGGACCATGTGGTGGGTTTTCTGGACTATAAGGTAGCCTACCCCGATCTGCACTCGGCGGCCATCAGCCTGCTGTTAATTGACGAAAGCCTGCAGGGGCGGGGGCTGGGCAAGGCAGCCGTAAAACAGCTCGAGGCCCTGCTCAATGGCCGCATGCATCAGCTCTATGCGGTGGTATATGGCAACAATCAACAGGCAAAACGATTCTGGGAAAGACTCGGGTTTTACCATCTGCGCGACAGCGGCCCCACCCTTAGCTGGTACCTGAAGCCCTTGAAGTAGCAGATTCCCTCATCCAAGCCAACGTGACTCGCCTACCCGATATTATGGGCTCATGGATTTGGGGATCGCCGGCAAACTGGCGCTGGTTACTGGTGCTTCGCAGGGAATTGGACGGGCTATTGCTACCACTTTGGCGCGTGAAGGGGCCAGGGTAGTGGTTGCGGCACGAAACAAGGAAAAGTTACAGGAGCTGGTGCGTGAAATCGAGATGAGTGGGGGAGAGGCCCACGCGGTTTCTGTCGATTTTACCAGACCAGATCAGGTCGAAGACCTGGTTACCCAAGCCCAGAACCTCGGAACGGTAGAACTCCTTTTGGGTAATACTGGCGGCCCCAGGCCCGGCACGGCCCAGCACCTGAAACCCCAAGACTTTCGCACTGCCGCCGAGTCGCTGTTGTATCCCATGGTTAGTCTGGCCAGTGCCCTGCTGCCGGGGATGCAGTCGCGTCGGTTCGGAAGAATCCTGTTTATCACCTCGCTGGCAGCCAAGGAACCCATCGAGAACCTGGCTCTTTCCAACACACTTCGAGCCGGGCTCACCGGTTACGCTAAGACCCTTGCCAGGGAGGTCGCGGCCCAGGGTGTCACGGTTAATACCCTGGGGCCCGGCTATACCCTTACCGAGCGGGTTGAGGAGGTGTTTGCCTTCCGCGCCCAACAGCAGGGTATCGGCCTGGAAGCGGCCTATGCCCAGCAGACTGCGCAGATTCCAGCAGGTCGCATGGCTTCGCCGCAGGAGATTGCCGATGTCGCAGCTTTCATGTTGTCGGCCAGAGCCAGCTACCTGACCGGCCAGGCGATTATGGTTGACGGGGGTGCTATTCGTGCGCTGCTGTGATCGAATAGACTTCCTACTGAGGCTGCTGATAGCTGATAGCCAATAGCGGATAGCTATAGTCAGCCACGACAACTCGCCGCAGCATAACCGTACTATCGCATAAGGTCTAACTGCGCACCCTCCCTACCGAGCAACCTGCCTGCTGCTGGGATGGTGGGGTCAGTTCACGGTTCTTTGGGGTTCGAGCTTTCGCCCACATAGCGAAATCGCGGTACTGGTCTGCCACCCAGGTCAACATCTTCCAAAAACATATGCAGTGGACGTACCCACAGGGTTTCGGGCCCGGTACCGTAACGGGTTTCGTAGACCACAAACCACTCATTCGTTTCAGAATGCCGGGCCAGGCCGTGCACCCAGTAGTGCTTGCCCTTGTAATGCTGATACAGGCCTTGTTGTAGCTGCATCCTACACCTCGCAAACACGGAACAGTTTCCAGACATCTTCACACAAACTGCGAGCGTATGGATTAATCCCCTAGACCCTTGACCCTAGACCCTCGACCTTCACACTAACTGCGGGTGTATGGATTAATCACTTCCATCCTCCACCAGTCCATCACCCTGTCGATTGCCAGAGCTAGTTCCAGTAGGGCCTTACCGCTTCCAGCATGCGCTCGGTGACATGGCGGTTGCGCCGCTCTATTTCGGGCTTGCGGGGGATTTCGGAGTAGCTGCCTTCGGGGTCGAGCAGGGTATGGGTAAGCAGATGACCAAGCTGGGTTCCCCAGCGCCTTAGCCAGGGCTCGGGGAGGTGGTCGGGCAGTGGCAGGTCTTGCAGAGTCAGATACAGAATGGCCCAGATGCGGCTGGTGGCATCCAGGCTGTAACCCCCGCCCAGGGTGTAGACCGCATTCCCGCCAGAAAAATCGGCTACATACTGGCGCAGGAGCGGGAAAATTTTCGTATAGACCCTGGTGGTAAGTAAAATTTCGGCCAGAGGATCCAGATAGTGGGCATCGGCGCCGCACTGGATTACCATGGCGTCGGGGCGGAACCAGCGCAGGGCCGGCTCGAGGCCCATCTGCAAGACCTCCAGGTAAGAGTCGTCCTCGGTAAAGGGCTCCAGCGGGATGTTTAGCTTGCGCCCGGTGCCCTCGGCCTTGCCGATCTCGTGGATGTAGCCAGTGCCGGGATAAAGGTAACGCCCCGACTCGTGGATGGAAAAAGTAAGCACCCCCGGCTCGTCGTAGTGAATCCACTGTACCCCATCGCCGTGGTGCACGTCTATATCCAGGTAGGCCACTCGCAGACCCTGGTCTGTGAGATGACGAATGGCTACCGAGAGGTCGTTGTAGATGCAAAAACCCGAGGCCAGGTCTTTCTGGGCATGATGAAGACCACCCCCCAGCTGTAAGACTTCCTTGGCCTTACCCGTTGAGATCATCCTGGCCGCGGTTAGCGTACCCCCCACCAGCCAGCGGGCGGCTTCGTCCATGCCGGCGAAGATGGGGGTGTCGGCAGTTCCAATGCCATAATGGTCGAAGTCGGGTGTGCGCTCGCCCCGCCCGGCAGCCTCGACGCGCCGGACGAACGACTCCAGGTGCACGCTGCGCACTTCCTCGCGGGTCGCCTGGCTGGGCTCGACAAACTGGGCTGGGTGGCCCAGGTGCTCCAGTAAATCAAGTAGCATTTCTAGCCTAACGGGGCTGAAGGGGTGCCGCGGGCCAAAGTTGTAGAGCTGGTAATGTGGGCTATAGATGACCGGAACACTCATAGGCTCTTGCCGGATATCTGGGGCGGCCAGCGCACATCGTAACCTTGTTGGCGCAAGTCGTGGGCCAGCTTGCGTACATCCAGAGTGCCAATCCGCACCACGGTAGTGACGGTTGCTTCGCCGCTAGGGTAGGTCAGCATGGAGTGGATGTTGATGTTGTGTCTGGCCAGTTCCCCACTCAGCCGGGCTAGCTCGCCGGGCCGGTCATCGAGGCAGACCTCGAGCCTTCCACTGGGCTTCTGCACTCCGGTTAGGCGCAAGAGCGCATCCAGCAGGTCAATCCCGGTCACGATGCCCACCAGCTCTTCGCCATCCAGGATGGGCAGAGCCCCAATTTTACGCTGCCGCATAACCCGTGCAGCCTCTTCTACCGGATCCAGGGGGTCGCCGGTGATCACCGGCTGGGTCATGGCCTGCCCCACTGGTGTTTCTATGGGCCTGGCGCCCCCTGCGGCGAAGGGGCTGGTGGCCAGCCGAATGTCGCGGTCGGTAATCATTCCGGCCAGACGGCCCTCGCGAGTGACCGGGATGTGTCTTATGTTGCGCTGGAGCATGATCTGGTAGGCGGCCTCGAGCGTTACCGAGACATCCACTGTCAGCACCGGGCTTTTCATTACGTCTTTGACTAACATTTGCTCCAGTCTAAAGCATGGGCCGCGTTGGGCATATGTCAGCATGGGAGTTCTGTAAGCACACCACCCCGTCCCCTCCTGATGCGGGGGTTTCGTTGAGACTGGCTAGGTGCTGCCAGAACTAGGAACTTGGTCGAAGGCCTGAAGATAAAGGTCGAAGGCCAGAACGTGAGACCGTCGCAGACCTTCGACCTTCGACCTTAGACCTTATTTGTCGCTGCATCCTGCTCGGCATACCACCTGGTGCTGTACTCGCAAAGGTGCGCTTTCGCGAGCAGAAGCAAATTCGGGGCGGGAAAAGCACCAATGGTTCTGGTCGGGTGAACTAGACTTTAGGCGGGATGCTGACCCTCAGGCTACAGATGCTGTGGAATGGCTTTCGCCAGGCGCCGGCCTCGGCCTTGATGGGTCTGTTGCTGGGAGCAGGGCTGGTGTATGGGGCCTGGTTTGGGACAGGCTGGTTCCTGAACTTTATCGCTAACGAACTATTTGGCAGTGGTCTTTTGGATAGGCTGGCGGCGGCCTTCATCCGCGACGTGGTGGTAGACCGCATTCTGGGCAGCCTGCTCCTGGTTCTTTCCAGCGCGGTGGTGCTCTCGGCTTTGCCCAACGCCGTGGCGGTGCTCTATACCTCCGAAGACCTGCCCCTGCACCTGGCGCTACCCCAGAAAGCCAGCCGGGTGTTTTTGTTCAAGGTGGGCGAGGTGTTCACCACCACCGCACTCATCCCCACCATCTTGCTGCTGCCGGTTTTGTTTGCCTACGGGGCACATTTTGCTGCTCCACCACTTTTTTTCCTGGGGGCCACCCTGGTTGCGCTGGCCCTGTTTGCCTTTCCGGTAGTGCTGGGGGTGGGACTGGCCCTGCCGCTGGTGCGCTTTGCCCCGGTGGGCCGGGCGCGGGAGTGGGCGGCGGCGCTGGGAGCGGTGCTGGGCGGTCTCTTGATCTTGCTGTTGCGGGCTTTGCGGCCCGAGGTGCTGCTCCAGACCGATTTTGCCAACCCAGAGGAGCTGGATCGCTTCCTCCAGACCTTCCGCGACCCCACCGCCCCTTTTCTGCCCTCGGCCCTGGCCCAGCAGGCTCTCGAGGGCCTGGTCCGGGGTGATGTAGAACCCCAGTTCTGGCTGCTGCTGGCTCTTTCGGGGGGCTTGCTGGTGGTGGCGGGGCTGGGGGCAGGCTATGCCTACCAGCAAGGCTGGGTGCGGGCCCTCGAGGGTACCGTGCGTGAACGCGGCATCCTGCGCCCCGGCCTGCTGGATCGCTGGACGACCTCGAGCCTGTCCTTAGCGCTCTGGGTGCGCGACCTGCGCCTGTTCTTCCGCGATGCCAACCAGGCCTCCCAGCTGATTCTGGTGGGGGTGCTGGTTCTGTTGTATACCACCAGTTTGCAGTACCTCCCCCTGGGCGATGCGCGTTTTCAAATGGTGGCGGGTTTCATGCACCTGGCCTTCCAGGGCTTTGTGATTGGGGGGGTGGGGGTGCGCCTGGCCTATCCGCTGTATAGCCTCGAGGGCCAGGGCTACTGGATGCTCCAGACCGGCCCGGTCTCCAAAGCAACCATGCTCCTGACCCGCTTCGGGCTGGCACTGTTCTTTTTGTTGCCGCTGGGCCTTGCCCTGGGCTACTACTCGCCCAGGGTGATCGGTTTGGACGAGAACCTGACCCAGATCTCTCTAATCCTTGGGCTGGCCTCGGCCATCGCGGCAGCGGGCATCGGCGTGGGCCTGGGGGCCGCCTTCCCCAGGTTCGATGCCTCGAACCCTGCCGAGATACCCATTGGAATAGGCGGCTTTTTGTATATGGCCATTATCTTGCTGCACTCGGGGCTGTTGGTGGCGCTGGCCAGCCGGCCGGTCTACCTGGCTATCACCCAGCGCCAGACCAACTATCTGGCTAGCAGCGAGGGCCCCTGGTGGTTGTTGATCTTGGTAGCCGCAACCCTGATTCCTGTGGCGCTGGCGCTGTGGGCAGGGTACCGCAGAATGGGGGAGAAGTAAACATGTCTCACCCTTCACAAAGCGTGATGCAGGTCGAAAGTCCAGGGCAAACAGCAGGAGGTCCAGTCTATCGTCTATAGTCTATGGTCCATAGACAATCGTCCTTCGACCTTCGACCTGTGACCCGTGACCTGCGACCTGCGACCTGAGACATTCTGAGACATTCAATGAGTCGATAGTCAATGGTCGATAGCCTATAGTCAATGGCCGATAGCTGATAGCTTTTGGCTTCGGACGTGCGACCTGAGACCGATTTTTGACCTTTGACCCTCGACCTTTGACCCGCGACTAACTTCCGACCTGCGACCTGCGACTTGAGACCTGCGACTTTCATGGCCAGACCATACTCCCCTGGGCAACAGTTTAGATGGCGCGATTCGGGTACTTGCTGAGGCTCTGAAGTACAATCAAAACTCGAGGTTTCCCATGTTTGACTTCTACCAGGTGGCCGAGCTGCTTACCCCCGAGGAGCGCGAAATTCAGAGGGCTGCGCGCAAGTTCTTAGAAGCGGAGTGCCTGCCGCACATTGCCGAGTGGTGGGAAAACGCCGAGTTTCCCACCCACCTGATCAAAAAGTTTGGCCAGATGGGCTTTCTGGGCACCAGCATCCCCACCGACTATGGCGGTATGGGGGCCAGCGCGGCCACTTACGGGGTGGTGAGTTACGAGCTCGAGCGTATAGACTCTGGCATCCGCTCCTTTTGCAGTGTGCAGAGCAGCCTGGTGATGTACCCCATCTACGCCTTCGGCTCCGAGGAGCAGAAGCGCGAATACCTGCCCAGGCTCGCTACCGGCGAGTACGTAGGCTGCTTCGGTCTGACCGAGGCCGACGGCGGAAGCGACCCCGACGCCAACATGAAGACCCGCGCCCGGCGGGACGGCCGCGACTACATCCTTAGCGGCACCAAGATGTGGATCACCAACGGCAACCTGGCGCATCTGGCGGTGGTCTGGGCCAAGGACGACGAGGGCGTGGTGCGCGGCTTTGTGGTGCCCACTCATGCCAGAGGCTTTAAGGCTAACAAGATAATGCACAAGGCCAGTCTGCGGGCCTCGGTCACCAGTGAGCTGGTGCTGGAGGAGGTGCGTGTTCCGGCCAGCGCGATGCTCCCCGGTGTTAAAGGCCTCAAGGGGCCGCTCTCCTGCCTCACCCAGGCCCGCTACGGCATCGCCTGGGGGGCGCTGGGCGCACTGGAAGCGGTCTACACCGAGGCGCTCGACTATGCCAAGAGCCGCGTTACTTTTGGTTCCCCCATTGCCAGCCGCCAGCTGGTGCAGGAGAAGCTGGTTCGCATGGCCGCCGACCACACCAAGGGCCTGCTCCTGGCCTGGCGCCTGGCCCAGCTCAAGGACGCCGGCAGGCTCGAGCCGGCCCAGGTCTCGCTGGGCAAGCGCGATAATGTGCGGGCCGCGCTGGGCGGGGCCAGGGCTGCCCGTGAAATCCTGGGGGGTAGTGGGATTACGCTCGAGTACCACTCCATCCGCCACATGCTGAACCTGGAAACAGTGGACACCTACGAGGGCACCCACGACATCCACACCCTGATCCTGGGCCGTGAATTCACCGGCCTAAACGCGCTGGGCGAGAGTCCGAAGAAGGAAGCGGTGAGCCTGGGATAGCGTACCCAGGTGGTCTGAGCCTGGTCTGCCGACCTCGAGCCGCCGGACTGCCTAGAGGTTTGTGTTCAACCACGGTTTTTTAGCTGACCATGTACCCGCCGCACCATCTCGGGAATTTGGGCCAGCCCCAGCTCCAGCATGGCCTGATAGGTAGCCTTGGGCACAGGGCGGCCCTCTCCTGCTCCGTGTAGCTCAATTATGTCACCGGACTGGGTGGCTACAACCGTCAGATCGGCCCAGGCGCTCTCGTCTTCGGTCTGGGTGAGATCGAGCAGCAGCGTGTTCTCACCCATCCAGCCCACGCTCACTGCGGCAAACTCGGTCAGGGGCCATTCGTCAATTTTGCCCTGATTCACCAGACGATCCATAGCTATGTGCAGCGCTGCATAGCCCCCTATCAGCGAGGCCACACGGGTTCCGCCGTCGGCCTGAATTACATCGGCATCAATCACCACTGTTTTGCCGGGCAGCAAGCTCAAATCCAGTGCAGCCCGGAAGGCTCGGCCCAAAAACCGCTGAATTTCCGCTGTGCGACCGGAAATTTTCTGACGCTCGCGCTCTTTTCGCTCCTTGGTGGAACGGGGCAGCACGTTGTACTCTGCCATCAGCCAGCCCTGGCGGCCCGAGACATGCCGGGGTACGCCCTCGGTCAGGGAGATGTTCACCAGCACCCGGGTGTTCCCCAGTTCTACCAGCGCCGACCCTTCGGCGTAATGCACATAGCCCACCCGGACAGACAGGGGGCGGAGTTCGTGGGTTTGTCGCCCGTCTTTGCGGTTCATGGCCGAGACTTTACCACCCTGAAGCACGCTTAAGCCATAGCTAAGGCGTGCTGAGGCGGTCATCACTGTTCTTTTCCTAGAGCCCGGCGGCAAAAAACGAGTGTTGCCCATTGTTTTTCACCTGTGGTTGTTTGGTTTGGGCTCGAGGTGGGGTACCGCCTTTCCTGGTCGAACGGAGATATGGCTGTCGCCAAGTTGACGAGCCAGGGTAGGGTACGGGGTAGTGCCTGGTGAGGACGGCTCGAGCCTGCAACCAGATGGCCCCTTCAGACCGATCAGGGCAGAACTGTCCGGCCACGTCCAGATATGGTTGTTCTGCGGTTAGAGTGATATGCGCTTTGACGCAAGCAAGTTAGCAAGATCTAAAGTGACGCAGAAGGCAGTGCAAAAGCAATGTTTGGAAGGCCCTGGAAACACCGCTAGAGACTGCCGCCATGATGCCTAACAGGCCACAATGGGATAGGCTTCAAGGCGTGGTTTGGGAGGTTAGCGGCCATGTTGGAGGGGGTGAAGTTCAGCTAAGTTATCCATTCGGGGTCAGAACACCCAAGCCCCCTACTCCTTGACCGAGCCAGCGGTGTATCCAGAGACAAAGTAGCGCTGGAAAGCATAGAAAGTGATTAGAATGGGAATTGAGCCCAGCACCGCAGCAGCCGCAAATAAGCCCCACATGGTGGAAAACTGCCCGATGGTAAAGTTGCGCAACCCCATGCCGACCGTCCAGGAATCTACCCCGGTAAGCAGCAGGTTGGCCATCATGAACTCGGAATAGGTGCCGACAAATTGCAGCAGGAAGATGAACACAAACATCGGCGCCGAAAGTGGTAGCAGGACCAGGGTGAAAGCCTGCCACTTGCTGGCCCCGTCTATTAGCGCGGCCTCTTCCAGACTTTTGGAGATGCTCTCCAGAAAACCCTTGTAGACCCAGGTTCCAAAGCTGATGATGCCGCCGGTGTAGGCCAGCACCAGGCCGGTAAAGGTGTTGAGCAGGCCCAGGTTCGAGATCAAAAAGTAGGTTGCGACCAGGCCCAAAAACCCAGGAAACATTTGCACGAAGATGAAGACCAGCAGCATCGGATATCGGCCGGGAAAACTGAACCGTGCAAAGGCATATCCGGCGGTGGCGGTGAGCAGCACCGCCAGAATCCCGGTAATACCTGAGACCAAAAGGGTGTTCCTGACCCAGAGCATAAACTTGGACTCAGTAGCCATGCCGGTGAACTGTTCGGGCGAAAGGAAAATTACCAGTATGAAACCCAGGATGGCAAAAACCGTCAGGCTGCGGCCCTGAATGAGCGCGTAGAAACTTGCGGTTCCATCGTCGCCGATAATGCGGCGATAGAAGACCATGGTCAAAAAGATCAGCAGACAAAGCCCGGCAATGGCCATTAAGACGGCCTGGTAGGCAAATAGGACAAATCCGTCGAAGAGCTGGAAATAGTTTGCCCAGCTCAGCTGCGAAAAGTCCGGGATGACCCTGGCCCGTATCAGCAGATTGTCGCTAGCCGGGGGAAAAATGCGAAAGAGGGTGTTGCGAGGGTCAAAGGATGCTGCCAGGATCTGTAAGATCGGGTAGTAGGCCAGCAGGAGGACCAAAATCAAGAACAGGTGCGTCAGGCCTTGCCCAAAAAGGGGAAAAGGAGAACGCTTGCGTCCCTTGCGGAGGTTGTTGATATACGTGACCACCAGTGCATATAACAAGATGAGACCCACCGCCGCTAGCAATGCGACCAGAGCATAAGCCCAGCCATTCTCGACTCGAATAAAGCCCGGTGGGGTATTGGGCTGGATGCGCGCGAGCAGGCTGGGGAAGTAGACAAATAGCACCCAGGCCACCACCAAGCCAAACACCGCCCAGCCCATATAACGGGTCAAAATAGCCACCATCAGCGCACCTCCTTGAGGGCGCCGGTAAAGCGGAAATTGATCAGGCTAATGGCCACGGTCAGGAAGAAGATAATGATCGAGATCGCGCCACCCAGGCCATAGGCCATGCCCCCATCGGCTTGAAATGCGGTTTTGTAGGCCCAGGTGATCAGGATGTCTCCGGCCTGGGCCGTAGATGGTCGCCCCTCTACCGGGGGCTGTGCACCCATCAGAAAGATCAGGCCAAAGTTGTTAAAGTTGAAAGCGAATGAAGCCAGAACCAGCGGGATAAAGGGCAGGCGCAACAAGGGCAGGGTGATGCCGGTAAGGGTCTGGAAGAAGTTTGCCCCGTCTATCTTGGCGGCTTCGTAGACATCCTCAGGGATGGTCGAGAGGGCACCCAGGGTCGCAATCATCCAGTAGGGGAAGCCTATCCACATAGCAATCAGCAGGGCCGAGATCCGGAACCAGTCCGGATCGGTAAGCCAGGGAACCGGATAAGAGCCCAGAAGCCCCAGGAGCCGGTTGATGGGGCCGAACTGCACATTGAGCATGGCAGTGAAAATCTGTACGCTGATTACTGCTGGAATGGCCCAGGAGATGATCAGGGCGGTACGGTACAAACCACGCAGGGCCAGGTTTTTGTTGTTGAGTATCAGGCCTAAAATTAGGCCTGGGATGGCTCCAACCACTACTGCCCCGGCAGCAAAGATGATGTTCCATATCAGTAGCGGAAGCAGGATAACTCCCGCCTGGCTGAAGATCCAGACGAAGTTCTGAAAGCCCACAAACTGGTAATCGTTGATACGGTAGACCAGGCTCGGCTCGAATGGTGGGGGTGCGGTTAGCAGGATGGTATCCTGGCTGGCCTGTACCGCAACCACTCGAGCCCTCTGGGTCTTATTGGTTATTTCCAGGGCCTCACCGGCGCAGTCGGGCTGTTCGCAGCGCAGCATAAAGGCGGCGTCGCCATCCACCACCAGCCGCCGATCTTCCAGGTGCAAGACCGTGGCCTGGGTAGAGCGGTCGGGCTTGCCACTGCGCATAGCCGAGAAGTTGGTAAACGCGAAGTAGGCGGTCAGAATAATGGGAAACAGGGTGAAAGCCAGCAAAAAAGTGATGGCCGGCAGGAGGTAATACCAGTCGGTCAGGTAGGGGATACGTCTGCCCAGCCAGATCAGTACCGGAATCAGGACAATGGCTCCAAATAGCAAGGCCAGGTATCCGGGATAGCCCTGATCGATGGGCCGGGGAAAGGCTGCTTGCAAGGCCCAGAATGCCAGCAACGCTACCACCGCAGCCCCAATCATGGCTCCACCCAGCAGGCCAATAGCTATGAAGAAACCTCGAGCGCCAGGCGGGGAACGGTACATGGAGACCTCCGGCAACATTGTTTGGCACCAGACCAAGCAATGAACCCTTTGAATGACCCCAGTATATACCTCAAAGCCAGTGTTTGAAAGAGCCTCTAACCTGTGCTGACCGACATGGAAGCGCTTTTGCAGTTTTCCTTGACTGCTGGGGGCGAACGGCTAGCCGATGTGACCACTGTCCTCTCACAGCCGGTTTCAAACTTGGCCCAACAAAAACCCCCTCCGTGCGGAGGGGGTTCTGCCTTGAAGATTTAGCGACCCCCAAGACCCCTGTTGATCTCCTCCGCCATGGCGGCTACTATCCGAGGTATGTCGGTGTCGGCTCTCAGGACTGCTGTGGCCAGGGCGCTGCCCCAGGGCCCCCAGACCTTACCCATTTCGGGGACGTTGGGCATCGGCGTACCGATCGCGATGGTGGCCGAAAAACCAACCACTACTGGATCGGCACGTAGTTGCTCCACAGCCTGCCGGGAGACCGGCACGCGGCCTCCAGCTCTACTGAAGGCAACCTGATTACGCGGGCTAACCAGCAGCTTGGCAAAGTTGGCGGCCGCGGTCTTATTGCGGGAGAAGGCGTTCATGGCCACACCCTGCACCCCCACAAAGGGCCGCCACTGCCCTCCACCGGGAGGGTTGGGCAAGGGTGCGATGCCGAAGTCAATACCGGCCCGCCGGTAGTCGCCAATGGCCCAGGGGCCGTTGAGGATCATGGCCAGCGCACCTTCCATGAAAGCACTGTGGGCCACGCCATAGTCCACCCCTTCGGGAATCAAGCGGTGGCGGAAGCGCAGGTCGCGGATAAAGGTTACGGCACGGTTACCCGCATCTCCACCCAGGCGCACCTCTCTGGTATCTACCGCACCTCGAGCATCACGACCAAAAACCGTGGCCCCATAGGCCGCAAACCAACCGAAGTTGAAGTAGGGGTTTCCCAGATCGTACAGGAAGCCAAATCTGTCCCCCCTGGTATGCTCCTGGGCCACGCGCAGGAACTCATCCCAGGTTCTGGGGGGAGTCCTGACCAGCCTTCTGTTGTAGATCAGGGCTACCGACTCGGCAAACATGGGCAGAGCAAAAAGATGGTTGCGGAAGGTCAGGGCCTCCACAGCCACCGGTGAGAGATCCTGGAGAAAGTCTCTGGTAACGTATCTACCCATGGGCTCGAGCACACCTGCTGTAGCCATGGCGCCCACCCAGTCGTGGGGTATACTCACCACCAGGTCGGCCGCCTGGCCCTGCGGGGCTCCCAGAATGAACTTGTTCTGAATATCGCCAAAGGGCACCGAGACAATCTCTACCCGGGTTCCGGTGGCTCGCGTGAAGGCTTCTGCGGTTTGTGTAAGCCAGGTTAGTTCGGGGCCTGGATAGTGAGTCCAGACTGTTATTCTGCCCTGGGCCTGGGCTGAACCAATCAGACCAAGGGCCATTACAGCTGCGATCAAGAGAACTCTTTTCATACTCCTCCTGGTGTCGAGTCATGCTTCACAACTCAGTTCTGGAACATGGCTCGAGTCGAGTGATGACGACAGTTCATGGCAGCGCTTCCACAAGGTATTGAACCAGACTTTTACAAAACTGCCTACTGCGTCATAGGCATTATAGTAGCAACCTGTAGCGAAGTAAAGATTCCGCAGTATTCTCCATAATAAGAAAGTCAAAGGTCGAAAGTCGAAGGCCACCAGCAATGCTCTAGACCTTTGACCTTCGGCTTTCGACAGCGCGTAGCGCTACTCACCCACATCTCCAGCCAGTCCGTCACCACACCCATAGGCTCGCCCCACTGTTGGGTTTTTGCGGAATGATTGCAAGGGTGGTATGAGGCTAAATAGTGTGCTTTCCAGCATAAAAAAGTGGTGGCGGATGGGCTAAGCTACTTTTGTAGCTGCGCGGGGGCGCTCTACCGAGGAGGCCGTACATGCGTCGTTCGTGGTTGATACTGGCAGCAACAATCTATCTGGGTACGTTGGCAGCGGTAATTTACGCCCAGCCTCTTCCGGCGCCCCGGGTACTTACCACGGCAACCCAAACGGCCCTCGAGCAGGTCTATGACCGTACCGTTGCGGCAGCCGTGCGCATCGAGACCATTCCCGACGGTACGGGTTCGGGCTTCTTTATTAGCCCCGATGGGCTACTGGTGACGGCCTATCACGTAATTGAGGGCAGCCGCAGTTTTCGCGTAGTTAATTTCAGAAACGAGCCCCTCTCTGCCGAGCTGGTGGGCTACGATGAGTTTCGCGACCTGGCTATTTTGCGGGCCCGGGTTAGCGCACCCATGCCCTACTTGCCGCTCGAGACCCGTGGAGGTCTGCGTGTTGGAGAGCCCTTGCTGGCAATCGGGAACTCGAGGGGCGAGTTTAATGCGCCTCGCTATGGTTTGGTAAATTCCTTAGAGCGCGACATTTTTCCCTTCTTTAACTCCATCGCTATCTCTACTTCTATCCCGCTGGCGCCCGGCGACTCGGGAGGCCCGGTTATCAATCAGGCCGGGCGGGTGGTGGCTGTAGTAGTCGCAATTGGGCAGCCCGATGGGGTATTTGAGAGCTACCTATCCCCTCTGCTCGGCCTGGACGAGGTGATTAGTCAGCTCCAGGAGGGGCTCCGACGAAACGTGCCCTTCATTGGGGTGCAGCTTTTCCAGATTGACGACGACACCGCGGCCACTCTAGGCATCCCCAGAGAAGGAGTATTGATTCGGGGGCTTTTGCCGGGAGGTGCCGCCGAAAGGGCTGGTTTACGTGGTTTTACCACTCGCTTAGAAGCTGGTCGGGAAGTTTTCGAGTTTGACGTGATCCTCAAGGCCGATGGCCGAACCTTCAACGATGTCACCCAGCTCCAGCGTTACATACGCAGCAAGGAAGTGGGCGACACGGTAACCCTGACAATTCGCCGCGGAAGCCAGACCCTTACGGTATCCCTTGTTCTGACAGCCAATCCAGCCCGGCGCAGTTGAGCCTGAAATGCCAGCCCAATTTGAGGCAAGCCCTAGGTGGTTTGCCGCGGACAGCAAAAGCAGTGGTTCTAGAAATAGCTTGCTACAGGAGCTTGCGGTATCTGCCCTAATGGGCCTGAGGCCTGTTCGGCAAAGGCCCTTTACACTTTGTCCATTGCATCTGCCCGGTTACTAGGTCTACCATTGGGGCATTACGCCGCAAGTGGAGGTAATAGTGGAACGCTCATCCAAGGAAGTTATACAGGAGAACCGCGATTACACCCTGTTTTCGTGGTCGGTACAGAGCACTGCAAACCCCATTCATATGGCCAGATCGCAGGGCGTGTGGTTCTGGGACGGCGAAGGCAACAAGTGGCTGGACTTTAGCAGCCAGCTTATCAATATAAATGTGGGGCACCAGCACCCCAGGGTTTTGCAGGCCATCAAAAAACAGGTGGACGAACTGTGTTTTGCTGGCCCCAGCTTTGCTACCGAGCCGCGGGGGCAGCTGGGCAAAAAGCTATCTGAGGTAACCGGGTTAGCCAAGTCGTTTTTCTGCCTGGGTGGCTCCGAAGCCAACGAAAACGCCATGAAGATGGCGCGCCTTTATACCGGACGCGACAAGATCATCACCCGCTACCGCAGCTACCACGGGGCAACTATGGGTTCCATGACCGCTTCCGGAGACCCTCGCCGCTGGCCGGTGGAACCTGGTATTCCGGGCATTGTGCGGGTCTTCGACCCCTACTGCTACCGCTGCCCTTTTGGCAAAACCCCCGACTCCTGCAAACGCGAGTGCATAAGTCATATTGACGAGATCATCCAGATGGAAGGCCCCCATACCATCGCAGCCATTATGGTTGAGGGCATCACCGGCTCCAATGGGCTCTTGGTTCCTCCCGACGACTACTACCCCAGGCTGCGGGCGCTGTGTGACAAATATGACCTTCTGCTGATTACCGACGAGGTGATGAGCGGCTTCGGACGTACAGGCAGGTGGCTTTCTACCCAGCACTATGGCGTCAAGCCCGATATGGTGACCAGCGCCAAAGGACTGACCAGCGGCTACATGCCTCTGGGAGCGGTGATTGTCTCTCAGCCCATTGCCGACTTTTTTGAAAACCAGATGCTTTGGGGCGGGCTAACCTACTCCGGCCACCCGGTCTCGTGTGCGGCCGCGGTGGCCAACCTCGCGGTCTACGAAGAAGAGGGCCTGTTCGAAAACACCGAAACTCAGGGCCGGTATCTGGGCCAGCGCCTCGAGGCCATGCGTAAAAAATACGCCTGTGTGGGTGATGTGCGCTACATCGGGCTGTTCAGCGCAATTGAACTTGTCCGCGACAAAGCCGCCAAGGAGCCCCTGGCCCCTTTCAACGGCACGTCTGTAGAGATGCAGAAACTGGCCGGCTTCCTGAGAGCCAAGCACATTTATGCCTTCAGCCGCTTCAATATGGTCTGGGTCTGCCCACCGCTGGTCATCGGCCGTGAAGAACTCGAGTACGGCCTGGACCTGATAGAGCAAGGCCTGGCTCTGGTAGACGAAGCGCTGGGCGTGGTAGGAGCCGCCGCAGACTGATCTGCAGGCAACAGTCCAGAATGGTCCTTTTGGCGAGCAGATGAAACTACCTTTCCTCTGCCTAAAGCGCTGGGGAAATACCATTCTTGAGCCATATGTGACCACGTGCCTTCTCAGTGGGAGAGATGCTTCAGCTCTGAGTCTCCAACGTTTTCGGGAATCATAGAAGCGCTTCCAACGTCGGCATATGTGGGATAGACTAGTCCTGCTATGAAAATTGAGCGTTCATTTGGTATTCTGCTCCACCCCACCAGCTTTCCTGGTCGGTGGGGAATTGGGGCCCTGGGCCGGGAGGCGCGCAGGTTTCTGGACTGGCTGGCCTCAACTGGGGCCAGGTGGTGGCAGGTGCTGCCGCTGGGCCCTACCAGCTACGGCGACTCTCCCTACCAGTCATTCTCGGCCTTTGCCGGTAACCCCTATCTGGTAGACCCGGAGATGTTGATTGAGAAAGGGTGGCTCGAAAAGACCGAAGAGCCGCCACCATACTCCTCCAATTACGTGAACTACGGCTGGCTTTACGAGACCCGCTGGCCCCTGTTGCGGCGGGCTTTCACCGGCTTTGAGGCCAGGGGCTCGGCCCAGGATAAGGCGGCCCTCGAGGCCTTCATCCAGTCCGAGCAGGGCTGGCTGCTAGACTTTGCCCTGTTCATGGCGCTCAAAACCCGCTTTGGCGGCAAGCCCTGGAACGAGTGGAGCCCCTACCTGCGCGACCGCAAACCCGCGGCCCTGGCCAAAGCTCGCGAGGAGCTAGCTTACGACGTGGCCTTTCACGAGTGGATCCAGTGGCTGTTTTATGCCGAATGGGGAAAGACCAGAGCCCATGCCGAATCCCTGGGATTGCAAATTATTGGCGATATGCCCATCTTTGTTGCCTTCGACTCCTCCGATGTCTGGGCCAACCAGCGGTATTTTCATCTGGATAAAGATGGCAACCCTACCGTGGTTGCCGGTGTTCCGCCCGATTACTTTTCCGAGACCGGGCAGCTATGGGGCAACCCGCTATACCGCTGGGAGGTAATGGAGCAGGAAAACTTCTCCTGGTGGGTTTCGCGCATCCAGCAGTCGCTCAAGCAGTGCCACCTGGTGCGGATTGACCACTTCCGCGGCTTCGAGGCCTGCTGGGAAATACCCTTCGGGATGCCCGATGCCACGGTGGGCCGGTGGGTCAAAGCCCCCGGCCAAAAGCTTTTTAGAGCCGTGCAGCAGGCCTTGGGGGACGCCCCCATCATCGCCGAAGACCTGGGGGTAATCACCCCCGAGGTCGAAGCCCTGCGCGACGGCTTTGGCTTTCCGGGTATGAAGATCCTCCAGTTCGCTTTCTCCGATGAGACCAACCCCTTTCTGCCACACAACTACCCTAAGCATGGCAATGTAGTGGCGTATACTGGCACCCACGACAACGACACCAGCCTGGGCTGGTTTTGCACTGCGGCCCAGGCCGAGCTAGCTTTCATGCGTAGCTACCTGGCCCGCCAAAGTATTCGCTGTGTGTCGCAGTACGAGGCCGCTGGGGCGCTAATCGAGCTGGCCTTCAAAAGCCGGGCAAGCCTGGCCGTGGCCCCGCTGCAAGATGTATTGGGCCTGGGAACCGAGGCGCGGATGAACTTCCCCGGTAAGCTGGGGGGTAACTGGTCGTGGCGCTATGCCGAAACAGACCTCGAGGCCGGGGTTGCTACGGGCCTAAAAGCCCTGGCCAAAGCCAGTTCACGCCTGTAGCCGGAGGCGAAGATGAAGATTACGGGGGTGCTCGAGACCTGCCTGTACGCGCCCGACCTGGAAGCGGCTAAAGCCTTCTACCAGGGGGTGCTGGGCCTGAGTCTGTTTGCCGAGCAGGCTGGGCGGCACCTGTTTTTCCGCGCTGGGCCAGGGGTTTTCTTGCTGTTCAACCCCGAAGCCACCGAACAGGAAACAGACCTGCCACCCCACGGGGCGCGGGGCAGCGGGCATGTGTGTTTTCGGGTGGCAGCAGGGGAGTTGCAGGGCTGGGCAGAGAAACTACAGGCCCACGGTTACCCGGTCACCTGGGCCCAGTGGAAGGCCGGCCAGAGTCTTTATGTGCGCGACCCGGCAGGGAATTTGCTCGAGTTTGCCCCTGCGGCCATCTGGGGCCTGGACGAACGGCCCGACCAGTAGAAGAGAGCCACTACGCCGTGCGAAACCCGATTCTCGGCCAGCAGCTAACGCTCAGGCCCCCATTACCTGGTGGGGTGGGATCGGCCCCGGCCCGGTTTTGCACCAGGGCAGCCCAGACCATCTCACGTACCTGGCCTGGCGTCATCAGAACCTCCAGGGCGAGTGCTGGCCTGGCTGAAACGCAGCGGCTTTAGTTCGGGCAGTTTTTGCAGGTGCTGGCCGTAGGCCTTCAGGGTAGCTTGGCGTTCAGGCTCGCTCATCTCACCCGGTCCATACGCAATAAAGGGTGGAAACACCTCCATACCGCAGTAGGCGAAATAGCCATAGTGAATGGGCTCCAGCACCCGCATCAAATCGCGCTGGGGGGCCTGGAGGTAGTATTCTGGGCGGGCTCCCACAGTCATGGAGAGCATAGCTTGTTTCCCCTGCAGCAGGCCAGTTTCAAACGAGTGGTGGTCGTCGTAGGCAAAACCAAAGGCGAAAACCCGGTCCACCCAGCCTTTCATGATGGCAGGCATCCCGTACCACCAGTTGGGAAACTGGAACAAGAGCAGCTGGGCCTGCCTTACTTTGTTCATTTCGGGCTGGACATCGCTAAAGTCGCCCTGCAGTTCTTTGGTGCCCAGCACGGGGTTGAACTGCATGGCATACAGGTCGGAAAGCAAAACGCTGTGCCCGGCCTGACGCAAGGTGCGCAGCGCAACCTGAAGCATGGCGGCGTTGAAGGAGCTGGGGTTGGGGTGGGCGTAGACGATCAGGACAGTCATCTTTTTCGAGACTAAGGGTCTTGCTGGGCAGGGTCAAGCTTCCCTGGCCCACCCCTCGGTAGTTGCTCACCTCGAGGCTTAGCGGAAAAGCTCGCGGGCGATTACCACTTTTTGAATCTCGCTGGTGCCCTCGTAAATCTCAGTAACTTTGGCGTCGCGGTAATAGCGCTCCACCCGGTACTCGCGGTGGTAGCCATACCCCCCCAGCACCTGCACCGCCTCGCGGGCCACACCGACTGCTACGTCCGAGGCAAAAAGCTTGGCGACAGAGGCCTCCAGGGTGTATCTCTCGCCCCGGTCTTTTTTGGCGGCGGCCTCGAGGGTCAGGGCCCGGGCCGCAGCAATCCGGGTGTACATATCGGCCAGCTTGAAGCTCACCCCCTGAAACTCCCGTATTTTCTGGCCAAACTGGCTGCGTTCATCGGCGTACTGCATGGCAATCTCAAAAGCGGCGCGGGCCATCCCCACCGCCTGAGCAGCAATACCTATCCGCCCCGAGTCCAGCCCAGACAGGGCCTGGGCCAGCCCCCGCCCCTCCTGGCCCAGTAGGTTCTGCTCGGGCACAAATACCCCGTCGAAGCGCACCTCGCAGGTGTGGGCAGCGTGAAGGCCCATCTTTTCCTCGGGGCTGCCAAAGCTGAGGCCTGGGGTGTCTTTCTCCACCAGAAAGCTGCTGATTCCCTCCTGGCCCCTGGCCATCACCACATAGAGCTGGGCCTGTCCGCCCGAGGTAACCCAGCTTTTCAGGCCATCGAGCTGCCAGCCGCCAGGCACTTTTTTAGCCGCAAGGTTCAGGGAGGCTGGGTCGGAGCCCGCGTGCGGCTCGGTCAGGCAGAAAGCCCCAATCCACTCGCCCCTGGCTAGCGGTAGCAGATATCTTTTCTTTTGTGCCTCGCTGCCATACTTGTTCAGCATGTACTGCGGCAGACCCGAGGTGACCGAGAGAATCACCGCCACACTGGGGTCGGCGGCGGCAATTTCCTCCATGGCCAGCGCCCAGGTTACCGAGTCCAGCCCGGCCCCACCCCAGGCTTCGGGGGTGGTCATCCCCAGCAGCCCCAGCTGTGCAAGCTGCTTTAGCTGGGGCCAGGGGTACTGCCCCGACTGGTCGTACTCGGGGGCCTTGTCCCACAAAACCTCGCGGGAAACCTGCCGAACCATCTCGAGTACCATCTTTTGATCTGTGGATAAAACCGCCATAAAGATATGCTATCACCCGTACTGTGCTGAAAAAGCGTAAAAGAATGCGAAAGCGTGCAAAAAGAGTTTTACTGGCGAGGTTAGCGTGGTGACTTGAGAGTGAATGCCTGAAAGCCGAGAAGCTGGAAGACAGAAGACCCTTTGAAAAGTCCAGGTAAGGGCACCCGGTATCCGAACCTTGGACCGTGGCTGGGCGAAAGACCTGAACAGTATGCAGTTTAGCGTTAGGTAAGATTGTCCTGATGCCTAAGCTACGGGAGCGACTTTTAATTGCCGCAGGGCTCAGCCTGCTACTGCTGCCGCTGGGCCTGGTGCTTAACCCCGATATTCGCCTGGGGCCGTTGGGCCTGGTCTGGCTGGCGGGCAGTCTAACTGGCTTGTTTGTATTCACCTTTCGCGTCTTGCTGGTAGGCAGTGCGGCTGCTGCTTTGCTAACTGCGGCAGTGGCCTTCACCCCACTAATGCCGGTGCTGGTCCAGGGTCTGGTGGTGGACCAACCCCCCCAGCAAGCCGATTTGATTGTGGTACTGGGCGGGGGTATGCACTGCGGATCGGGGGAGCTCGAGGCCGCCTCGCTAGCCCGCCTGCTAAAAGGTCTGGAACTCTGGCGGGCTGGCTTTGCGCCCCGGATTTCTCTTTCCGATACAGTGGGCGAGGTTTTTGGCCATACTCGCTGCCCCTCGCTGGGCCTCGAGGCCCAGAAGCGCGTTAAGGCGTTGTTTGGCCAGGGTGGCCCGGAAATTCACATGCTGCCCCAGATGCGCAACACCCGCACCGAGGCGCTGGCGGTGGCCCAGCTGGTCAGGGAGCGGGGCTGGGGCCGGGTTTTGCTGGTGACTTCCCCCACCCACAGCCAGCGCTCTGCCCGAACCTTTCGCCACTTGGGAGTAGAGGTGGTGAGTGTGGTATCCAGTGAACCCCGCTTTGATATGTTGCTCAGCAAGCCTGCCGACCGCTTTCGGGCCCTCACCCCCGTAACCCGGGAGTACCTGGGACTGCTGAGTTACCGAATCAGAGGGTGGTTGTAACGGCTCCGGCTGCGGGGAGGATGCACACTCCTTGCGTGGCCGGGCTGCCAGGTCCGATAAGAAACGGGCCAGGACCCGCTCCCACTGAGGTGGGTACTGCTTCAATTGGGGTCGGCACTTGTCTCACACTAAGCCTGCTGGAAACTGGCTTTAGCTACCGTTGGCTGGGCGCTGGGCTCTTCTGAAAATTAGGGCCTCACCCACTCGCCCTTCCAGCACGCCCACGGCCGGAGAAGCGGCTATCTGGGCACAGAAAGCCACGTCGGCCTCCAAACCCACCTGCCGCAAGGCCAGAGCAGCAGCGGAAAGGCTCAAGGGCTCCAGGGGATCGGCATAGGTTCGACGGGTGGTGAGGGCTGTATAGGCCCCATCCTCGAGCTGGTATGGCCCCATAATTTGCAAAAACTCCGCCAGAACGCCTGCGGTGTATACATCGTCCAGGCCAATGCGGCCCTCCTTGCCGGCGCACAGAATCGCAACCTCCTCGGTTGCAAGCTGGTGCGCCAGGCGGGCCGCGGCATGGGCGTTGTAGAGCGAGGCCAGTAAAACGTGTTTAGCGCTGCGAGCCGCCAGGTGCGCTGTGCGGGTACCGTTGGTGGTGCTCATCACCACAATCTTGCCCCTGACCGGCGCATCTTTGGCCTCCCTGGGCGAGTTGCCATAATCAAAGCCCACGGGCTTAAGGCCCCCTTCCTCACCCGCCAGGACCACATCGGTATCTCGAAAGGCTCTAGCGTGTTCCAGACCTGCTGTAAGATACAGGCTGCTAGCCCCGGCTTCCAAAAAGGCCGTTGCCGTGGTGGTTGCCCTGATCACATCCACCACCAGCACTACATCCTGGTAGTGCAGGTTGTCCTGTGGAACCAGATCAGCCCGCAAACGCATAACTCTCCCTCAGTGCGGCTATGTTCCTGGCAATATCGCCATCAAACACCGCCGAACCTGCCACCAGGATATCTGCCCCGAGCGCCACCACCTGAGGAGCAGTCTGGCGGTTGATTCCACCATCCACCTCGAGCAAACACCGGGGGTTAAGCTGGTCGCGCATCTGCTTGAGCTGCCGTAACCTCTCCAGACTACGGCCAATAAACTTTTGCCCGGCAAAACCCGGGTTTACCGTCATCAGCAGGGCCAGATCCAGATCGCACAACAGCGGCTCAAAGTACTCCAGGGGCGTACCGGGATTTACCGCCATACCAGCCTTGACCCCAAGTTCCAAAATCTGCTCCACTACCCGGTGGGCATGGAGGGTAGCCTCGGGGTGGAAGGTCAGGAAGCTTGCCCCGGCTCTGGCAAAGTCGGCCAGATACCGTTCGGGCTCGAGAATCATCAGGTGCACATCGAGCGGCAGGGGGCTCACCCTCCTCAGGGCTTCGACTACCACCAGCCCCATACTAATGTTGGGCACAAACCGCCCATCCATCACATCCACATGAATCAGGTCGGCCCCTGCCTCGGCGCAGACCAGAACCTGTTCACCCAGGCGGGTAAAGTCGGCTGCGAGCATGGAGGGGGCTATCTGGGGCATAGATGGGGATAGAGGGAATCATACCGGACAGACCGAGATTGTTGGAAGAGGCCTCGGAACTGGTCATTAGAGCAGACCCTACCCGAGGCGAGTCGCTTACGCGATTCCGGCAAAGCCGTAACCTAGGCACCCACTACCTTTGGCGCCAGCGGTAGATGGGCTCTAAAGGCTATCGCAGCCCAAACAAGACCTCTTCAAGGCCGGCCGGGTCCAGGATTTCCACGAAACCCGAGCCCACCTTGACCAGTTCTTCTTCACGAAGTGCATGCAGGACGCGGGTCACGGTCTCGCGGCTGGTTCCCGAGAGCTGGGCCAGCTCCTGGTGGGTAAGTTTCATCTTGACGCCGTCGCCATAGCGTTGCTTTCGCAACTTGGTTAGGGCATAGGCTACCCGGCCCCTGGCCTCTTCAAAGGAAAGAACTTCCAGCTCCAGATCGGCTTCACGCAGCCGTCGGGCCAGGATGGTAGCCAGATTGTGCAGGATTTCCGGCCATTTGCGTACCAGGCTCCAGTAGGCATCCTGGTACAAAACCAGCAGTAGCGAGTCGACGGTAGTCTCGGCGGAGGCGCTGCGGGGCTGATCGTCCAGCAGGCTCATCTCGCCAAACACTTCGCCAGGGCCGAGATAGGCAAACATCCGCTCACGTCCGTCGAGGTAGGTTCGGTAGATGCGAACCTGGCCAGTCTGGATTACATACAGCGCTGCTCCCATGTCCCCTGCCTCAAAAATTTGCTTACCCGCCGTATAACTTCGGGTCACAAAAGACTCGCGGGCCACCTCGAGCGCCACGGGCGGCACCGCCTGAAACAGCGGGGTTTTGGCAAGCAGCTGCATATCAACGAGCATCAGGTACACTTTACAGGGGTGGGTGACGGTTTGCCAGTAGCAGGTAACATTCCAGTGCTGGAAGCTGTGGACCTGGGTTTTGGCTATGCTGAGGTTCAGCTATTTCAAAGACTTGATTTTGCAGTACACCAGGGCGAGACACGGGTCGTCCTGGGGCCGTCTGGAAGCGGTAAAACCACCCTGTTGCACCTTCTGGCTGGCTTACTGACCATTCAATCGGGAGATGTGCGCTGGCAGGGCCAGAGTATCCGTAGCCTGAGCGAAGAGGCGCTGGCGCGGCAGCGGCTGTTTTTTGCTGGCCTGGTTTTTCAACACCACTATCTGCAAGCCGAACTGACCGCACTGGAGAACATCCTGGTTCCGGGTTATCTGGCCGGCAAGGTAGACCCGACCTGGGGGCAGGAGTTGCTGCGTCGGGTCGGACTGCTTGAACGGGCCCAGCTACTTCCCAGGGCACTCTCGGGGGGTGAGCGCCAGCGTGTTGCAGTAGCCAGAGCCCTCTATAACCGCCCCAAACTGCTGCTGGCCGACGAGCCCACGGGCAGCCTGGACCGGCGTAATGCCCAGAAGGTGCTCGAGCTAATGCTAGGCCTGGCAAAAGAGCTAAACACTGCAGTTATTCTGGCAACCCACGACGAGTATCTGGTGCAGGGCCTGCCCGAGTTGCGCCTGAGCCGCTGACACTCTGTTCGGGCGTTCTGGACTTCGACTTCGTCTTTAGAGCTTTGACCGTTGTCTTTTGGCTATTGGCTATAAGCTATCGGCTATAAGCTTTTGGCCTTCGACCTTCGTCTTCAGACCTTCGACCGTTGCACTGGCTCAGCGCTTGTATACCCGCCGCTCAGCCTCGATAGCCTGCAACACTTCCTGGATCTCTACAATCAAAGTGCGGTTTTCTTCCGGGTCGCTGATTGAACTTAGCTGGGCTTTGAGCTTATCCAGACGCATCTCGTAGTACACCTCGCGCACCCTGGCCATCGCGATGGCCAGGTGGGTCTCGAGGTTCGCACGGTCAATACTGGGGCTTTTCATCAGAACATCTATTAGCCGGGCCCCCTCTCCCCGCTGCTCGAACTGCTTAAGAATGCGGCTTTTACCCTGTTCGGACCGGGCTGCCTGCATAAACTCGGCCAGCAAGCTGCCTTCGCCAGGCCAGGTGTGGTCCTCCACATAAAGCGCCCAGTGCACAAACTCTTCCTCGGGCACCGAGTGCAACAGCGCGATTACATCCAGCTCGCGCAACAGGCGCTTCTCGGTCAGGTCGGGGCGACTGAGCCCCATACTGGTCGTTTTATCAGGCCCAGCTGGGCCACGCTGGGGCTTTAGGTTGCTGGTCGTACGCCCTTGCGTCCGCCGCGAAGAGGCTCGGCCCTGCGCCAGGTAGTCTTCCAGAGCACGGGGCGAAAGCTCCAGCGCCCCGATCACCTTGGCCTTGAGCTTCTCGACAACCCGGTCGAAGGGCTCGTCCGAGATCAGGCGGGGCCGCAGGGCCTCGAGAACACGTTTTTTGTGCTCCGGGCGACGCAGATCTAACCCTTTGGAGGCTACTTCAAAGCGGTACTCCACCTCGGGCAGCGCAGCCGTCAGTGCAGCCTGAAAACGGTCTTTGCCGTCGGGTACCAGCAACAGATCGGCAGGGTCTTTCCCCCCCTCGAGCAAGACCGCATACACCACAAAACTGCGGGCAATCTCCAGGTTCAGGCTTTGCAGGGTGGCTTTGCGGCCGGCCTCGTCGGCATCGAAGGACAGGTAGAGTTCGGCTGCATCGGCCCGCTTGAGCAGGTGGGCCTGCTCGGCAGCCAGCGAAGAACCCAGCACCGCCACAGCCTCGCTAAAGCCCATCTGGTGTAGCGCAATAACATCAAAAAGACCCTCCACCACCACCACCCGTCGCTGCTGGCGGATGTTCGGGCGGGCTTGGGGGTAACCATAGAGCAGCAGGCTTTTCTTGAATAGGGGAGTCTCGGGGGAGTTGAGATACTTGGGCTGGTCGTCTTTGGCTAGGGCTCGAGCAGTAAAGGCTACGATGCGGCCCAGAGGGTCCTGGATGGGGAAGGTCACCCGGTGGCGAAAGCGGTCGAAAAAGTGCCCTTCGCGCTCCATCAGCACCCCTGCTTCCATTCCCTCTTGTGGGCTCACTCCGTGACTGTGCAGGTATTTGATCAGGCCATCCCGGCGGCCTGGGGCGTAGCCCAGGCCAAATTGTTCGATGGATTCGGGGGTCAGGCCACGCCCTAGCAGGTATTGCAGCGCTTCGCCGCCAAGGTGCGAGCGGAAATAGGCCTGAGACAGCTCGAGAACCTGCAGGGCTTCTTTGCGTGCGGGAGCGCGTCCCCTGTACTGCGGAAGCTCCACACCGGTCTCCTGAGCAAGGCGCTCCAGGGCCTCCCTAAACTCGATGCCCTCGATCTTTTGCAAGAATGCAAAGATATCACCGCCGCTTTTACAGCCAAAGCAGTAGCACAGCCCCTTGGCCTCGTTGACCTGAAACGAAGGGGTTTTTTCCTGATGAAAAGGGCACAGCCCCTTCCAGGTACCCTTGCCGCTGGGTTTGAGCGCCACATAACGCCCCACCAGCTCCTGAATGGGCATGCGGGAGCGAATCAGTTCAATGGCCTGGGCGCTTTGGGCATCCATAAAGTGTCGAAGGTCTCAGGTCGAAGGTCTCAGGTCACGGGTCTTTTGACATGCGACTTGGGACTTGCGACTATTCTATTCGTACCTCAGGGCAGCGCAGCGCTTGTGCTGTGCGCGTCGAAGCAAGGATCTAATCTATCTGGCTGCTACGCCCTTAACCTCCGACAACAAGATACAAGAATCTGATGCGCTGTGCTGACATTTGTGTAAAGACCTTCACGGCAGATTAGATTCGCCGGCATGGGCGGCCCCAGCATGACGGCAGGAATGGATTTTTCGTCGTTGCGACCCTTCGACTGCCCTCAGCGCAGGCCCTGAGGCGTAGCCGAAGGGGAAGCAGTCCAGATCAGCCCAGCAGCCAGAGTGCGCTTAAGTCCCTCCTGGACTGCTTCGTCGGTCTTTGGCCTCCTAGAGATGACGGGGGGCCTGCGGCTCCTCGCAACGCAACAACAGCTACTTTTTCCTGCCTCGGCCCTGTGAAACAGCTCTCAAAAAGCGTTTAGTAGTTTGTAAAGAGCAGGCGATTAGGCGAACCCCGGCCAGGACTCGTCACCACGCCGGTAGTAGCGTTGGCCACAATGGTGTCGCGGACCGTTGACGGGGTGGCGGAGGGATTGCTTTGCAGGATTAGCGCCGCTACCCCGGCCACGTGCGGTGCCGCCATCGAGGTTCCGCTGATAGTGTTGGTGGCGGTATCGCTGGTATGCCAGGCCGAAGTGATGGAAGAGCCCGGAGCAAACAGGTCCAGACAGCTTCCAAAATTGGAGTACGAGGCCCGGGCATCGGTGGAGGTGGTGGCCCCCACAGTAATGCCTGCTGCTACCCGGGCTGGCGAGAAGTTACAGGCATTTTGGTTGCTATTGCCGGCGGCCAGGGTAAAGGTGATGCCGGAGTTGATGGCATTGTTGACGGCGGTGTCCAGAGCACTCGAGGCCCTCCCACCAAGGCTCATGTTGGCTACCGCTGGCCTTTGTGCATTGAGGCGCACCCAGTCTACCCCGGCGATCACCCCGGAGGTGGTGCCCGAGCCGGCGCAGTCTAGCACCCGCACCGAGTGCAGGCGCACTCCTTTGGCTACCCCGAAGGTCGCACCGCCGGCGGTGCCCGCTACATGGGTTCCGTGCCCGTTACAGTCGTTTCCGTTCTGCCCATCTCCAATGGCGTCAAAGCCGCTAACCGCCCGGCCACCAAATTCCGTATGGCTAAAGCGAATTCCGGTGTCGAGAACGTACACATTCACCCCGGCGCCGGTATTCAGGTAGATAAACGTACCGTTTAGCGGCAGGCTGCGCTGGTCAATCCGGTCCAGGCCCCAGGTGGCGTTCGGCTGGGTTGTGGCAGCAAGGGTGACAATTTGGTCGGCTTCAATAAAGGCCACTCGAGCGTCCCGGCGCAAGAGAGCCAGATTTTCCGGTGAAAGGCGCGCAGCCAGCCCCTGGATGGTTGCGGTGTAGACATGTTGAACCGTTGCATCGCCAGCCAGCCCGAGGCTCTGTAAATCTTGCCTTTGCAGGTGAACCCCACGCTCGAGACTGGCTCTAAGCCGCTGCAACGCGGGCAACACACTGGCATCCTCTTTGAAGACCACGATGTACTGGCCCGGAATTACCTTGGGGTTGTCAAGCCCAAGCAGTGGGGCCTGTGCCTCTGGGTCTAGCCTGGTTCCACAAGCCGCTAGCAGCAACGCTGCAATCACCAACAGGATACGACGGTGCATCTGTGAACCTCCCGGTAGATAAATTTTTGGGTCTTTTACCCGCTGGCAGTATACCTCAGCAAGCGCTCAAACCCGAATCAGACCTGGCCCAGCGGCCCCGTTGATTAAGGGTTGTGTGTAGTTTCTTGCACAAACTCGCTCGCTGAATAATGTTACGTCGGCGTTAGGCTTTGCCGGAGCATCTATTGCATCTTTCGTTATGAGTACCAGAAAGCTCATTCCCGAGTTTCGGAAGGCAGTTCCAGCCCACGTAAAGGCTTGTGGGCAAACCACCTGGCCCAGACTCCCAAAATGCCGTACCCGCGAAATTGCCCGGGCTTTGGGCTGGGCTCTTCTCCCTGCGTACCCAGCAAAAGGGCTTTCCAGAGCTGGGCCAGCGGGGTTTTGGTCTCGAACTCCAAAAGTCCGGCAGGTTCACGCCCAAGAGCCAGCAAAAGCTGCGCCCGAAGGAGTCGAGCATATCCGTTTTGTACATCAAAACCACAACCTGCGGTCTGCCTTAGCAGGTGATGTGAGACTGCCATGGCCTTTTGCGGGGCCTGGGCCTGCTGAAGCAGCCCGAGGGCCGTGAGGGCATAAAAGTAGCAGCTTGGGTTCTGGCTACGCCGGGCAAGCAAGGCGGCGTTACGCAGGTGGGTGAAGCCACCCTGCCCCTGATGCCAGGTGCGAAGCCCCAACGCCAGTTCACAAACGGCCTGAACCTCGAGGTCTTGGACGCCATCCAGGCCGCGAACCAGGCGTTGTAACATGAGCCAGCTCTGCCTTCCGGGGGCCAGCGCATAGGCCAGGGCCAGATGCGCCAGCAGGCTGGGAGATGGTGCTTTGGCCACGGCGGATTCGCCAAAGTCAAGCGCATCATCGAGCTGGCCCGACTCGATCAGAAAGCGCACACGAACCCGGCTTGCCTGTTCGATAACCCATGCTGGCGCACCTTCGAGCAACGGCAGGCTCTCTTCCAGCAGGGCTGCGGCTGCTTGAAAATCGCCCAGATCTAGCCACAAAGCCGCCAGGCTGCTTTTGTACAGACTGCTAAACCAGGCCGGTAGCGCGTCGCCAGGTGGCTGGCCCAGGGCTTGCAAGGCATCGTTTGGCTTGAACTGCCGCCAGAGGGCCTCGGACAGTATCTGCCGGGCTTCAAAGCATGCGGCAGGGGTGCTGGCATACTCACTCAGGTAGACCTCACTCTCTACCTGGGCCCGTTCAACCTGCCCTGACCGTAGCCAGGCTTTTGCACGCACCAGGAAGGCATTTCCCTCGAGGCTGGCCGGAAGGCTTTCTAGCAGGGCTCGAGCCTCCTTGAGCGGGGCAGTACGGGCAAGCGCCAGGGTCAGACGCGGCTCGACAATTTCTTCTGGTCTGGGCAGTTCAACCAGGTCGGCCCGGCCCAGGGCCAGGCAGGCCTCGAGCCGAACAGCCCAGACCTGCTGGCGCAGCGCGACCGGTAAGTCCTGGGTTTGCAGGGGAAGGCTGGCCAGCTCGAGGGCTTCGGCATAACGGCCCAGGGTCAGGTGGGCCTGGGCGGCTTCGAGCGCAGCCTGCCAGCGCATACTGCCCTCGGCCAGGCGCAGGGCCTCGAGGTAGCCCAGAATTGCCCCCGGGTAGCGCTCCTCGTTCCAGGCTTGCTGGGCTACCACCCGCCACATCCGGTAGGCGGTCGTGGTATCGCCCGCAGCCTCGAGGTGGGTAGCGGCTTCGGCCAGACGCCCCTGCCGCTGATACCAGCGGGCCGCCTGCTGGTGCCAGTTCTGCACCTGCTGCCCCCCCACCTGGCCCAAAGTTGCTTCGCGCAGCCAGGGAATGGCAAAGCGCAGCTGCCCGTGTTCATCGGCCTCGAGAAAACCCTCCCCCACCAGGCGTGTCAGGTCGGCCTCCTCTCCGACCAGATGCCGCACCAGTTCAGGCGGAGCAGTGGAACCCAGTACAGCAGCAGCTTGCAGGGCCACCCGGGCCAGCCGGGGCAGACTATCCAGCCGGGGCTGGTAGAGCGGGATGGGCTCGGGTTCGCCACTAGGGGTCAGGCTCAGGGCCTGGACGGCCAGCGGATAACCCCCGCTGGCCTCGGCCAGGTGCAGACTGGTAGCAGGGCCAAGTTCGGGGCGGGCGCGCAAAATCAGGTGCTGGGTATCCTCAAGCGAGAGGGGCTCCAGGGGCAAAGAGACCAGGTCGTCGTGCGCATCCCAGCGGTTTTGCCGGGCAACCAGCAGCAACATCACCCCCGGTGGGGCTGGCTGCCGGGTGAAATCGAGTACGGTTGGATCGGCATTGTGCATATCTTCCAGCACCACCACAATGGGACTGTTCTGGGCAATGCGGGCCAGCAGCAACCACCAGGTCTGAACCAGCAGGCCATCCAGCTCGTTGGTGGGCAGGCCGGGGTGCTCTTCGATGCCGATGCTGAAATCCAGAATGGCGCGCAGGTGCTCGGGCAGCTTTAGCTGTCGAAGCTGCGAAAGCCCGTCAACCAACAGCTTTTGCAGGCCCTGACGCAAGGCATAGCGCAGGGCCACTCCGCCAGTCAGGCGTGGGGCTACCACCCCCCGCACCCCTGCGGGAAGGGTCTGGACAAAGTGCTGAGCCAGGTGCGACTTGCCCACCCCCATCGGCCCGTACAGCACCACCCGCCGCCCTGCTCCTGCGCGCACGACTTCAAGGGTTTGCCGTAAGATTTGTACCTCTCGGTCACGCCCTAGCGCATCCGGTGGATCCGAGCGCAAACCCAGATAGCGAAAGGGTGCCAGGGGTTCGGCATAGCCCTTGAGTGGCTGGGGGGGCAGGGCATCGGTTAGCACACCTGGAACCAGGCGCATGGTGGTGGCGTCACACCAGACCTCGCCCGGCGGTGCGGCTTGCGACAGTCGCTGGGATAGGTTGACGGCAGGCCCCAGCACGGTCTGGTCACCGGCCAACCCCCCACCCAAGGGTGTACGCAAAACCAGCCCACTGGCCACACCAGCTCGCCCCGGCAGGGTACTCGAGGCCACCATAGCCTGCGCCGCTTCCAGCGCCGCCCGCGCATCAGATTCCTGGCTGCGTGGAACCCCAAACACTGCCAGAAAGCCGTCGCCAAAGAACTTGTCTATATGCCCACCGTATAGCCGAACGTGGTTGGCGGCCGTCTTTAAAGCCGTATTGGCTGCCTGCCAGGTGTCCTCTAGCGGATGTGCCAGCGCATACTCGGTAAAGCGGGAGAGGTCGAAAAACACCGCGCTCACCCAGCGCCGTTCCTGTACAAAACTACCCCCCGGCAACAAAGTATTACCACAACGCGCACAGCTCTCTTCACCGGCAGCATTAGTATGGCCACAGCGGGGACAGGTCATATGGGTAAAACCACAAAAAATAATGGTTTACAGATTCGACGAGAACAATGGCAATTATACCCGCCAAAGAGCCCCCTCTGGTCTAAATAGAGCATTTCATGCACAAGTTACCACACCATAGCCGACGCGGGCACACAATCCTGGCCCACTACCACAACAAAACCTTCCTTGAAAGACTCTAAGCATACCATTGGCCCGAGTATCGCTTCTGGCATAGGTCAGCTGTTATCGGCAGGGCGTGTACAAATCATCGCCACACTCAGTCTGCCCAACTCCTACAGCCAATCTACCAAGCTCATGAACACCGTGCCCAGATTCATTAGCCTGTACCAGCATTGGCAAGCAAAATGAGAGGTGAAGCAGCTCTCTAGCAGGATTAAGTTAGATCGTTTAGCGTGGGTTCGAATCGGGGCGAAACACCATCAGCGGGGGGGCCAGTCGTACCGTGACCCAGCTTCCCACTCCTGGAGGGTCTAGGGCGCCCAGCACCAACCGCAGGTGGGGCTCACTATTAGGGCTTTCTACCTGCAACACGAAAAAACTGGCATCCAGAACGGCTTGCACCTGACCGGTAAACTGATACCGCCCACCGCCCAAGTGCTGGACGTTGTTGGTGTTTTGGTCCGGGTTCCAGTCTTCTACCTGCCCGTGAAAAATCAAAGGGGTCACACTACCCGACAAGGGCGCCAGGCAGCGGTCAAAAGCAAACAGAGGGCCAAGGGATGTAAGTACCTCGAGCAGAGGGCTGCCCAGCGGCTCGGGGCTGATGGGCCAGGTCTGGGCGTACTGCGAAAAGCGTTCCCAGAAATGTTCCGGGCTTTCTTCCAGCGCCGCTCGGTATGGGGGGTTGGCCGCGTTCATAACAACTTATCTTAGTACAGCTGCGTAAAGTTGTTGGCCCCTCTCTCGGCTTTGCGAGGATGCTGTGTATCAGGTCGCAGGTCTCAGGTCGCCCCCACCCCGCATTGCGAGGAGGCCACCAGGCCGACAAAGCAATCCAGAAGGGACACATGCGCACTCTGGCCGCTGGACTGATCGGGATTGCTTCCTCTTCGGCTACGCCTCAGGGCTTGTCCGGAGCCTGCCCCGAGCCAGTCGAGAGGGGTGCTCGCAATGAGGTGTTTTCAATTTCTGGTGGATGCACGAGCCTTGCATCGCCCTTGAGGGCTCGAGCTCGAGCCGTCAGGGGCGCGGTGTTTTCGACTTTTAGCTCAGCAGTCACCTATCTGGGTGGGTCCAGGAGATCAAAGCGCCGTGGCTCCGGGTACGTTTCGCACCGGCCTAAACACTGGCAGAGCTTGCTCTAAACTCTAGGGTCTGCCTCCAGCGGGACTATCTGCCCTTTTACCCAGGTAGTAGCCCACCCATACAATAGGGATGCTATGGGTTACCGAATCGAAACCGACACCATGGGCCAGATGCAGGTTGAAGAGAGTTGCTACTGGGGTGCCCAGACCCAGCGTTCGATCCAGAACTTCCCCATTGGGCAGGAGCGCTTCAAAATGCCCCGCTCCATTATCCGGGCCATGGGAATTCTGAAAAAGGGGGCTGCCCTGGCCAATGCCGATCTGGGCGAGCTGCCCCGCGACAAAGCCGAGCTGATTGTACGGGCCGCCGACGAGGTGATTGCGGGCAAGCTGGAAGATCACTTCCCGCTAGTGGTCTTCCAGACTGGCTCGGGTACGCAGACCAACATGAATGCCAACGAGGTCATATCCAACCGTGCAATTGAATTGGCTGGTGGAGTGCTGGGCTCCAAGACCCCCATCCACCCCAACGACCACGTTAACCGGGGCCAGTCCTCCAACGATACCTTCCCCACCGCCATGCACATCGCCACAGTGGAAGAGTTGCATCGCCAGCTTTATCCCAAGGTGCAAAAACTGCGCGACACCCTGGCCGCCAAAGCAGAGGCCTACAAGGATATCGTGAAGGTGGGCCGCACCCACCTGCAAGACGCTACCCCCATCACGCTGGGGCAGGAAATTGGCAGCTGGGTAGCCCAGATTGACTACTGCCTGGCCGAGGTGCGCCACGCCGAAAAGGGCCTGTACGAGCTGGCCATCGGCGGAACTGCCGTGGGAACCGGCCTGAATGCCCACCCCAGGTTTGGCGACCTGGCTGCGGAATATTTCGCCAAGGAAACCGGGTTTCCTTTTGTATCGGCGGCCAACAAGTTTGCCGCACTCTCGGCCCACGACGCCCTGGTGACCACCAGCGCAGCCCTACGCACCCTGGCCGGCGCCCTGATGAAGATGGCTAACGATGTACGCTGGCTGGCCTCCGGCCCGCGCAACGGCATCGGCGAGATCAACATACCCGAAAACGAGCCGGGCAGCTCCATCATGCCCGGCAAGGTCAACCCCACCCAGTCCGAGGCCCTGACCATGGTGGCGGTGCAGGTCTTCGGCAACGACTTGGCGGTGGCATTTGCCGGCTCGCAGGGCAACTTCCAGCTTAATGTGTTCAAGCCGGTGATGGTTTATAACGTCCTGACCAGCATAGAGCTGCTGGGCGATGCCTGTGTGGCCTTCAACGATAACTGTGCGGTGGGCCTCGAGCCCAACCTGCCCAAAATCCAGCACAACCTCTCCATCAACCTGATGCAGGTAACCGCGCTCAACCGGCATATTGGCTACGACAAAGCCGCTGCCATCGCCAAAAAAGCCCACAAAGAAGGTACCAGCCTTAAGGAAGCAGCCCTGGCACTGGGCTATCTGACCGAGGAAGAGTTCGACCGGTGGGTGGTTCCACTGGAGATGACACACAACTAGTGCCTGGTTGATTAGGAGTAGGGTGCGGCACGCACCACCATATCAGTTTGCAGGGGCGGCACGCACCGCCAGCTCAGGAGCGCCAACCAGTTTGTAAACACAGGCTCATGCACAACTCGACCACAAACCCCGCTATAGACTGGACAATAGCCAGTTTGTAGTTTGTAGCACGCACCGCCATTCTGGGTAAGTAGACCACACGCACAACCCCACCGCAAACCCCCCGATAGAATTACCCACGTATGCCCAACTATCGCCGTGATTATCTCAAAGGAGGCTGCTATTTCTTCACAGTAGTCACCTATCAACGCCAGAGAATTCTGCTTGATGAACCCTTCCGAACGGCCCTAAGACTGTCCATTGGTTAGGTTCGCCAGACCCTGCCCTTCACTACCCGGGCCTGGGTGCTTCTGCCCGATCACCTGCACTGCATCTGGACGCTTCCAGAAGACGATTCAGATTTTTCTCAGCGCTGGCTGCAGATCAAAGCCGGGGTTAGCCGGAGAATCGGGCATCTGTACTTTGATCCAGGCCGATTGTCCAGGTCCCGGCAAAAGCGTAAAGAATCCACTCTGTGGCAGCGGCGCTTCTGGGAGCACCGCATCAAAGATGAGCGGGATTTCGCTCGCCACATGGACTATATTCACTTCAACCCGGTCAAACATGGGCTGGAGCAAAAGCCAGGGGAGTGGCCTTATTCAACCTTTGGACAGTGTGTTCGCAAGGGGTTGTATGAAGCCGGGTGGGGTGATGCTGTTTACTTTGAGGAGCCTTACTGGAAGAGGCTCGAGTAACAATGTTTCAGAAGCAGTGGTGCGTGCCGCACCCTACAGGCTTACGCAGCTTTGGCCCCGCGCCCTGCTTCTCTGCCCGCTATTTTGAGTCCCCAGTCACAGCGTTTCGTCCGAGCGCGGGCGTAAAGTACAGCACGGAGGTACAAGTATGAGCTATCCCTTCAAGCTGCCCGACCTCGGTTATGCCAAGGATGCCCTCGAGCCCCACATTGACGCCCAGACCATGGAAATTCACCATGGCAAGCACCACAACGCCTACGTGACCAACCTGAATACGGCCCTGGAGAAACACTCCGCCATCCACGGCTGGAGCATCGAAGACCTGTTGACCAAAATCGCCCAGGTACCCGAAGACATCCGCACGGCGGTGCGCAACAACGGCGGCGGCCACCACAACCACACCCTGTTCTGGGACATCCTGACCCCCGGCGGGGCCAGGCAGCCCGGCGGCAGTCTGGCCGAGGCCATCACGGCAACTTTTGGCTCCTTCGACGACCTAAAAACCCGGCTGACCCAGGCCGGCCTGACCCGCTTTGGCTCGGGCTGGAGCTGGCTGGTGAAGGATGCCTCCGGCAAGCTGCAGGTCTACAGCACTGCCAACCAGGACTCCCCCCTGATGGAAGGCCACACCCCCCTGCTGGGTATTGACGTGTGGGAACACGCCTACTACCTCAAGTACCAGAACCGCCGCCCCGACTATCTGGCCGCCATCTGGAACGTGGTCAACTGGGACAAGGTGGCCAGCCGGTTTTAGCTAAACAGTTAGCAATAAGGCCGGGGGAAGTCCCCGGCCCCCTAGGTCTGAATGCCTCAGGGTGCAGTGGTGAATGTGCGGCTTGCGGAAACACTAATGCTGCCTTCGGCGGTACCCAGGAAGGCTGCCAGCCAACCGCCAGGCCCAGCAGCAGCGTTTACGCTTGCGAACGGCGCTAGCCCATAGACTTGCCAGGTATAGACTGTGGACGCGGGCAGCCCAAGCCCGACCGAGCTAAGATTGGGAATGGTAGTGCTGGCGGCCGTGGTTAGCACCACATAATCGGGGCTTGTGCCAGGGCCGTTAAACACTACGAAGTGTACACCTCCCGAGAAAGGCGTATAGGAGAAGGTTGTGCTGTTGTTTACATTGGTAGCGACATTTGGCGGCAGGCTCAGATCCGAGCCCGCCGGCAGGGGAATCGAAACGCTGGTTGCATTGACGGCCAGACCTGGTCTGGTTGTTACCACACTGGTTCCTGCACCATTGGCCGCAGTAACTTGCATTTGGATGGTAGCCCCAGTGACATTGGGTGTGGTGTAGACGAAACTGGTGCTGGCGCCGGTATCGAACAGCACACTGATGAGCGACCGGTCTGCAAACCCAACCGCCAGTCGTTTGCTTCCTAGGCTGTATCCGGCTGGAAGACTGACCGACCCCGAGATAGTGGCCTCGCTTACCCCAGACATGGCGACGTTTTGACCGGTAAATGCTCCACCATCAGACAGTGTTACGTTGAGCTTTTCCCCATACCCAGTATAGTCGGTGGGCAGGTTGGTTCCATCGAACTGCCACTGAAGCGCACGGATATTCCCTGTAGTAGTAGTGGGGCCAAACCAGCTTACCGTACCCATGTTATAAGCACCCGTAGTAGTGTTGGCCGTTGCGCTATCCACCGCCTCGGGCGATCCAAAAGCGGTTATGGTCCGGTGGTTTGCAGGCTGGGGGAAGCCTGCGCCACCGGAAACCGTTCCACTAAGGGATGCTGCTCGAGCAACCCCTGGGGCAGACCCAAGAAAAAACAGGGTTGGATCGGTCCGAGTCAAACCCTTATAAGTGAGCGCCTGGCTCCCAGCTAAAACAGTTGCGTCATACGGGGGTGTCACCCCGCCAACGCTGAAAGCACCGCTTGCGTTGGTGGTGGTGCTGAGACTGGCGCTGCCAGTGGTTATGACCACCGGCACACTAGCAACAGGCTGCAAATTGAAACCGATTACGGTACCGGCAACCGTAATGGTCTGGGGTGTGGTGCTGCTTCCTCCGGAGCAGGCCATCAGCCATATAACTAGACTCATACTCAGAAGCCAGAACACGCGTTTCATATAAACCTCCTAGCTCAACCAGAGGGTTTCGGGTTGTAGCCAGCTCGAGGCTAAATTGGGCAGCGTTATATTGCCGTTACGGAATTTGGTTGTTCGGCTAGACCTTTTTCCCAAGCGCCCAGACCACATAGCGGTTGGACAGGAGTTGCTGGGAGAGCTGTTCTGGTTGTTGCTGGGCTAGGTCGCGCAGCAGTTGCTGGGTTTGGAGCAGGTAGGGCCGGCCCTGCCTTTCTCCCAGAGCCCTGGCGCGGGCGTAGAGCACCAGCGGCAGGTCGTAGATACCCAGGGCCCAGGGTGCGCGCAGGTTGTAAGCTTTTTCGGAGACCTGCCGGGCTGCCTTGCGGTCGCCCCGGCGCAGGTGGCCAAAGGCCATGGCTGCCAGGGAACGGGCGGTGTGGCGGTGCTCCTTGCGGTCTTGCCAGATATGCACCGACTCTTCCAGAAAATCCAGGCCGCGCTTTAGCTCGCCTTGCTCGAGCAGGGTAAACCCCAGATTGAAGAGCACATGTCCGATGCGGGCGCGCTCGCCCATCTCGCGCAGGTCGCGCAGGGCGGCCTCGAGCTCACGCCGGGCTTCCGTTAGCCGGCCCGCCACCATCAGGGCATTGCCATAGTCCGAGCGGAGCAGGGCCAGGTCGCGCCAGGCTCCCACCTCGGCGGCTTCCGCCAGGGCATGCTGGACGCTGGTCTCGAGCCCGGGTTCCATGCCCAGCACCGCCGCGTTAAGGAGCAACCCTTGGAGTGCGTCCCACAGCGCCCACCAGTCGCCGCGTTCACGGGCTTCGTGGTAGAGCAGTTCGGCCACCTGGAGGCTGGTTGCGTATTCGCCTTTGACCCAGTCCACCATTACCTTGTCGGCTCGCAGGCGGCGCAGCAGCAGACTGTCCTCGAGTTCGCTGGCAAGGGCGACGGCTCTGGCGTAGTTTTCACTGTGCTGAACTTGGTCACCCAGGCGGAACCAGTAGCCGGAAAGATTACGCAAAGCCAGAGTCTCCATAGCCCGGTCGCCTATATCGTGAAACGCCCGGATAGAGGCCAGCAAGGGCTCGAGCTGGGCATCGGGGTTGCCGCCCCGGTACTCAAACCAGGCCAGCTTGAACAGGGCCTGGCCCCGCTGCCAGGGGGTCTGGGCCAGGCGCATGGCCTCGCGGGCAGCCTCGATACCCTCGGCGACCCGCCCCGAGGCCAGGGCCACATCGGCATTGAGCAACAATAGCCGAAAGCGCTCGTGATCACCTAAATTGTCGGCCAGCCGCACCATCTCCTGCCGCTCGGGAATTTGCAGCTGCCCCAGCGAGACCCTGGTCTCGGCGGCCTCGATCAAGATGCGAAAGCGCTCCTGCTCCGGTTCTGTGTCGGGGCAGAGCATCTGGGCGCTGCGATAGTGTTCCAGGGCTTGCCGGGCCAGCGGCCCGCGGCGCAGGTTTCGGCCTGCCATCAGATGTACCATATAGGCTTCTGCCCGCTGGCCTGCCGCCTCGAGGTGTGCCGCGAGCTCTGGCAGAGGGCCGCCAATTTCGCGCAGCGCATCGGCGATGCGCCCGTGCAGCCAGCGGCGCCGCGGCTCGCCTATTTCAGATAGTACCGCTTGCCGCACCAGCTCATGTCGCAGGGAATAGCCCGAAGCATCAAGGCGCAAGAAATCGCTCCGGGTAAGGCTTTCTAGGGCATCCAGGGGACAGTTTAGCTGGCGTAAGAGCCCTGTCGCCAGCTCGGGTGAGAGGGGAAAATCGGCCACGGCCAGAGCCTGCAGGATGGGAATAACCCCTTCGCCCAGGCGTTGCAGCCGTTCCAGCAGTGCATCGCGCACACTCGGCGGCAAGGGCAGCTCACCGTAGTCGGTAGTGAAGCTATCGAAGGGGGTATGCCAGGCCCCCGCTTTGGCTCGCAACAGACCCTGATCGAAGAGATAGCGCAGAACCTCCAGAACATAAAAAATGTTACCTGCAGAGGCCTGGAACAGGCGCACGGCAAAACGTTCGCTGCCCTTGCGCTGGCCCGACATGCGGCGCAGTAGCTGTACCAGGGTTTGTTGATCGAGCGGTTGCAGCTCACGCGGAAAAAGTCGGCCATCCCTGGCAATTTCTTGCAGGATCAGTCGCACCGGCTGGCCCTGGCGCATGGCCTCGGGGCGGGCCGTTCCCAGCAGGAAGAAGCCCAGGCTGCCCGCGCGGCGCGCCAGATAGGGCAGAAACTCGAGGCTGGCCCAGTCCAGCCAGTGCAGGTCATCCCATAGCACTACCCCACCAGGGCGGACTATGGTCTGCAAGGACCGGCAAAGGGCTTCAAACAACCGGGCCTTGTTGGGGCTGCCTAACCGAGGGCCCAGTTCAGGCAGAAGCTGGGCTAGCTCCTGCCGCCAGGTAGGCTCGAGGCTGGTTAGTTTATTCTGCTCCAGTGCCTGGCGCAGGACTTCCAGCAGACCACTAAAGCCAATGCCCTGCCCACTCTCGCGCTGGCGAATGCGCAGGGTCTCGGAGGGGCCCGCACCCACCTGATGCCTGGCATACTCCATAGCCAGGCGGCTCTTGCCCACCCCAGGCTCGGCAAGAATGAGCAAAAGCCCACGCCCCCAGTGCGCCTCGAGCCAGGCCCAGTCCTCACTTCGCCCCACCAGGGGTGGTTCGCTCAACTGCTGGGCCAGGGTTCGCTGCGCAGGCAAGGGCTCTTCTTCGCGCAGCTGCTCGAAAAACGCCTTCATCTGTGTGCTGGGTTCTAGTCCGAGCTGGCCCCGCAGCAATACCCGGTACCGCTCAAACTGACGGTGCGCCGCCGGACGGTCGCCCAGCTGCAGGTGCAGCCGCATTACGGCTTGCTGCTCGGTTTCCTGTAGGGGATCTTCGTCAAGCAGCCTGAGATGGATTTTTAGCGCCTCGCCAGGCTGGCCTGTCGCCTCCAGGCTGTTGGCCAGGCCCAGCATGGCTTGGTGGTATAGCCGGCTCCATCGTTCACGCTCTGGAATCAGCCAGTCCCAGTAGCTCTCCGAAACCTTAAGGTCTACACCCGCCAAAAATCCGCCTCGCCACAGGGCTACTGCCTCGGACCAGGCGCCTTTCGCCATCTGGGCCACAAAAGCCTCGAGATCGGTCTCCACCTGCCCCAACCCAAGGTGCTGTTGGCTATGTACAAATACCTGTTCCCAGGGGGTGTTCTTCAGTCGGAACAGTTCCTGGCGAAGATTCCGGCGTACTGCTTCTGCGTCTCCCTCCCACAACAGGTCGGCCAGCTGCCCACGTTCGACCGGCTTACCAACCGCGGCCAGATAAGCTGCCATTGCAATGGCTTTGCGGGGCAGGCCCGCAACAGGCTTATCCTCGAGCAAGAGCTGGGGCGGGCCGAGCAGGCTGAGATAGAGGGTCACGGTATCCTCCGGTCATCCCACCTGTTTTGCGAGGAGGCAAAAGGCCGACAAAGGAATCCAGGAGACCATCTCAACCAGACCAGCTGCCGTGGTGAGCTGGATTGCTTCCCCTTCGGCTACGCCTCTGGGTCGCAATGACGAAAAATTTATTCCTGCCGTCATCAGGTCGCATTTGAATCCCACCAGAACCTCACTTGCTAGTCTTTGTCCTGGCCAGATAGTTCGCTTTGAGTGATGGCCATAGAAGCCCCAACCGCAGAATACTATCTCAGTGTAGTCCTCAGGCCCCAGATAACTGGGCCGCTGCCGTCTGCCAGTTACCACTGCGGGACAGACTGGTGCCGATTAACACCCCGTCAAAAAGCCCTTTGAGCGGGGCTAGCTGGGCCGGGTGGTTATACCCCGACTCGGCCACCAGCAGCCCGGAAAACCCCAGCTGCCGGGCTAGCAGGCCCAGACGCGGCGCAGTGGAGCAGTCTATGCTCAGGTCGGTCAGGTTTCGGTTGTTAATGCCCACAATTGACGCCCCAGCAGCCAGTGCGAGCTTTAGCTCGGTCTGGTCGTGCACCTCGACCAGCGCTTCTATACCTTGCTCCTGGCTTAGCCCGAGATACAACTCGGTCAGATCACCCAGTACCGCCACGATAAGCAGCACTGCCGAAGCTCCCATAGCCCGCGCCTGGGCAATCTGCGCGGGATGGACGGTAAAGTCTTTGCGAAGAACCGGCAGGTCAACCGCCCGGCAGACCTCGAGCAAATCCTGGTCGGACCCCGCAAAATAGTGCGGCTCGGTCAGCACGCTAATGGCTCTGGCGCCACCGGCTTTATAGGCTTTAGCCACCGCTGCCGCATCCAGCTGAAATGCTATTTCCCCCTGCGAGGGGCTTTTGCGCTTGATCTCGGCAATCAGCGAGATGCCCGGAAGCTTTAGGGCCTGGCTCAGGGAGGCAACTTTTTTTGCAGGCTTGGCCAGCTTTAGCCCCCCCAGGCCGGCTACCTCTTGGTAGCGCCGCCTGGCTATCTCACCCAAAATACCGGGTACCCTGGATAAGTCCGGAATCATCTCCCTTATGCTACTCCCTGACCCGGTGGTCTGGCACAAAAGTGCTCTGCCCTGCTGGGCGCAACAACTGGGCCACAAACCCGATCAGGTGCAGGGTCTTGGCGGTCAGGCTAGCCTGGCGTAGTCTTGGGGTTTTGGCTCTGGGGGGTTAGCATAACTGGTATGAAAATTGATGCAGCCGAAATGCACCTGGTCTCACTACCGCTCAAGTTTCGCTTCGAGACCTCCTTTGGGGTGCAGACCATGCGCCACCTGATTGTTCTGACGCTTTATGGTGAGGGCCTGGAGGGCCACGCCGAGACGGTAATGGAGTACACCCCGCACTACCGCGAGGAGACCCTGCCTGGCGCCTGGGCGTTACTTGAAGAGCTCTTGATACCGGCAGTTCTGGGCAAGGATCTGGCCAATCCCGAGCAGTTATGGCAAGAGTTAGCTGGCTTCAGGGGCAACAAGATGGCCAAGGCTGCGCTGGAAATGGCCTTCTGGGATATCTGGTGCAAAAGCCTGGGCCAGCCGATCTGGAAGGTGCTGGGTGGTGTGCGCAGAGAAATTCCCGTTGGCATCAGCCTGGGCATTGAGTCCAGCCTCGAAGCTACCATAGAAAAGGTGGGCAAAGGGCTGGCCGAAGGCTACAAGCGCATCAAGCTAAAAATAAAGCCGGGCTGGGATATCAAGCCGGTAATGGCAGTACGCGAGGCCTACCCCGAGGCCAACCTGACCGTGGATGCCAACTCGGCCTACAGCCTCAGCCACATCTCCACCTTCAAGGCCCTGGATACCGCCAGACTGGACTATATCGAACAGCCTCTGGCCTTTGACGACATTCTGGATCACGCCAGGTTACAGGCGGTTATCTCTACCCCCATCTGCCTAGACGAGTCCATCACCTCCCCCGAAGACGCACGCAAAGCGCTGGAAGTTGGGGCCGGACGGGTAATTAACCTTAAGCCAGCCCGGGTAGGTGGAATTCTGGCCAGCCGCAAGGTCCACGACATTACCCAGAGCTTTTGCCTGCCGGTCTGGATGGGCGGTATGCTGGAAGCAGGCCTTGGCCGGGCAGCCAATATCCATGTCGCTACCCTGCCCATGTTTGTCAAGCCGGGAGACACCTCGAGCGCCAGCCGCTACTGGAACGAAGACATCATCGAAGAGCAACTCGAATCCATCGGCGGCATGATGCCGGTTCCCGAGGGGCCGGGCCTGGGGGTAAGCCTCAAGCGCGATCTGGTGCAAAACCTGAGCGAGAAATCGGCTTATGTGACAGCCGGTAGCTAATTGGTCGAAGGTTGAAGCGATTGCGCGCTGGGTCGAAGGTGGAAGCGCTGACGCGCTTGGTCGAAGGTCGAAAGACGAAAGTCGAAGGCCAAAACGCGGGGCCGTGGCAGACCCTCGACCTTAGACTCTTGACCCTTGACCTTAGACCTTAGACCTTAGACCTGCTACGATAGGAGCACTGCGCCCAACACATATGAAAACTCTGATTCGCGAGCTGCATGAGCCAGAGGAGATTGCCCAGATCCCCCGGCTCGAGCAGGCCATCTGGAACGATCCCGGCGAGACCATCCGCACCGGTACCCTTATGGCCCTGGTGCACGAGGGGGCCTTGCTGGCCGGGGCATATCTGCTCGAGTCTTCAGGCACTTGGGGCCAGCCAGACCCGGATGGCGACCAGCAGCGTTCTGCTCCTTACCCCCAGAGCCCCGGCCATCTTCCCTCACACACTCGGAAAGGGGTGGGGGAAGGTCTGGCCCTTGTGGGCTTTGTTTTTGGCTTTCCCACCAGCCGCCCCTCCGATCACCACTCGCACATGACCGGGGTGCTGCCGGAGTATCAGGGCAGTCGCATTGGGCTCCTGCTCAAGCAGTTCCAGCGCGACTGGGCCCTGTGCAAGGGGTATGAGCGGGTGGTCTGGACCTTTGACCCCCTGCGCGGAATCAATGCCCATTTCAACCTGCACAAGCTGGGGGCAACCTTCCGCCGGTACGTCCCCAACTGCTACGGAAGCATGGGCGGCATAAACGCGGGCTCGCCCTCTGACCGGGCCTATGCAGTCTGGGAGCTGAAATCTGAGCGGGTTTTCAGTCGCATATACGCCCCGCCGCCCCTAACAGCGGTAGAAGGCCTTCCGCAGGCCAATCTGGTCGAGCATGAGGCCCCGGTTGGGCTGGATCTGAGCTTGTCCCATAAGCAAATTCTGCTGCAGATCCCCGACGACTGGGGGCAGATTCTCCAGACCGATACAGCCCTGGCCAACCAGTGGCGCATGCACAGCCGCAAGCTGTTCGGGCATTACTTTGCCCAGGGCTACCAGGCGGTGGATTTCGTGCGTGCTCCCAACAGGTATGTTCTGGAGCGGATGGAGCAGTAGAAGCCTTCGCAGCCTCGAAGTCCCATTCCGGCATGGTTAGAAGTGCATAACATCTGGGAGGCAGCCTGAATCTCATCCCGGAAATCTGGACGGCAGAGGTAGTTTATCTCGGTTTTGGTACACCCATGCTGCAGGGGGGCCTGGCAGTGGTGGGCGGGCATGTGGCGGCGACTGGTCCACTGGCCGAGTTACAGCAAAGCTACCCCCATGCCCCGGTAGTGTACAAAGGCCGGGCGCTCACACCGCCGGTGGTGAATGCCCATACCCACCTGGATATGAGCACCGTTCCCTTTTTTGCAGGAGGCTATACCCAGTTTATAAAACACGCGATTAGCAACAGTGATGTGCGCGGTGTCCGGGCTCTTCAGCAGGGCCTGGAGGAGCTTGTGGCGCAAGGGGCCGGTGCTTTTGGGGATATTGTGTACAGGCCGCAGACGGTAGACTGGCTGTTGGAAAATAGCCCCCTTCCAGGCACAGCTTATCTGGAAGTGATCAACCGCAACCCCGACCAGGCCGAGCTGGTAGCAAGTAGAGTAGCAAAGCAGTTGGCCCGCTGGCGCAGCAGGAATAGCCGGGTAGGGGTGGGCATCTCGCCTCATACCCCCTACAACGTAAGCCCGGCCCTGCTTAAAAAACTGGTCGAGATTGCTAGACTCGAGGGCTTCTTGCTGCAGATGCACGTAGCTGAAAGCCCCGACGAGACCGAACTGATGACCTCGGGCACTGGTAAGCTGCAACAGCTAGCCCTGGAACACGGATTTCCTGCATACCAGAACCCGCCCGGCACCACCCCCGTCCGCTACCTGGCCGAGCTGGGAGTGCTGGGACCCCACCTGACCATTGTTCATGGGGTGCAGGTAGACCAGGAGGAAGTAGAGTTACTGGCCCAGTCGGGCAGCAAGGTGGTCTCGTGCCCTCGTAGTAATGCAGGGCTGGGGTGTGGTCTGTTGCCCTGGGAGCTTTATCTCAAGTACCGGCTCGAGGTGGCCCTGGGAACCGACTCAAGGGCAAGTAGCCCCGATCTGGACGTGCGAAACGAGGCACTTTATCTGTGGGGGAGGGTAGACTCGAGGGCTTTGGTACGCGCTGCTACCCGCAACGGCTACCGGGTGCTGGGGCTACAGGCGCCCCGCATCACGCGCGGAACCGCAACTTCCCAGGTACAATCCTGGTAGCTGGTGCACTGTAGCGCGGGAAATTTCTATGCAGATTGGCGCCCTAATCTTATACAGCGCCTTTGTAGGCGCGCTTACCGGGCTTGCCGCGGCAGGCTTTGTTTTTTTGTTGGGTCTGATTCAGCGGTATCTGCTGGGCGAGACGCTGGGATACCTGCCCCCTGGCCTGCCCGGCGAGGGCGGCCTTGCGCACATTTTTATCGGGCCGAGCCACTGGTGGCTGGTTCTTCTACTGCCCCTAATTTTTGCGGCCTCGAGCTATCTGGGTTCGGGCCGGGGGTTGGGCTGGCTGCTGGCCGCCTACCGAGAAAACCGTCCCGTCCGGGCCATTGAGTATTTTCGGGGGATACTGGGCTCTTTGGCGCAGCTTGGGGCCGGCTCCCCGCTAGGGCGTGAAGGTCCGATGGCCGCCCTGGGCTTGTGGATTGGCAGCGCCCTGGGCAGGCGGGTTCCTTTGGGGGAGTCGGGCCGGTTCCTGCCCTTTGCCGGCATGGCAGCCGGATTTGCCGCAGCCTTCCACGCGCCAATGGCTGGCGCACTGCTGGCAAGCGAAATCGTCTACCGCAGAATGGCACTGGAAGTTGGCGCGCTAGCCCCCGCACTGATTGGGGCTTTGGCTGGGTTCACCGTGTACGGGATGTTCCACGGCTATGGACCGCTGCTCGAGCTCACTCCTGGGCCGCTACAGTGGCCCCAACTGCTGTTTGGCCTGGCAATTGGACTGGTTTGCGCCGGTGTGGGTACGCTCTGGCTCGAGGCCGAGCGCTTTTTGCAGAGGCTACTGCGCCGTGTGAGCTTTGTAGTTCGCCATGGTCTGTTTGGTGGGGTGCTGGCAGCAGTCCTGCTGGTGATGCCCGAAGCAATCGGCAGCAGCCTTCCCTGGATCCAGCTCGGCGCGTCCCCCATCCTCACGCTCCCCTTCCTGGGCATGTTGTTCCTGCTGCAACTGGCCTTGCTTATCCTGGGGGGAGGTGTGCGGGCCTATGGGGGCCAGCTAACGCCGGCCGTAGCCCTGGGGGGCCTGAGCGGGCTAATCCTGGCGCAGCTTCTGGGCCAGGTTTTCCCTTCCATTGCACCCCCACCCGAGACCGCTGCCCTGGTCGGCATGGCCGCACTGCTGGCAGGCGTCGCCCGGGCGCCCTTTGCTGCAGTGGTGCTGGCGGGCGAGGTCGGCGGATACAGTCTGCTGCCCCTGACTTTAATAGCCGCCTTTGCAGCCTATACCTTCACCAGCCCGCGTGGTAGCTTCGAGGTTGACCAGTTTAGCCGAGATAATGATGAGCCAGAGGAACCTCGGCCTGAAAACGCTCCGCAAACTTCACTAAAGCCTCGGCCCCCAGCCTAGAGCGGTTTGCCCTGAAGGCTTCCGGGCTGTACTCCCACTGGTAGAAGTCGTGGTAAAAACCAAAAACCCGGTCAGCTACGGCCTGGCCTTCCTCTCCCACGTCCACATAAATAACCGGCCGGGGAATGTCGCTGCGGTAGTAGTGCAAGAGCCTTACAGGCTTGCGGTGTGGCTCGCCCACCAGCTTGGGAATCCGGCAAAACTTGAGCGCCGATAGGGTGGCCCAGTAAACGGCCCGGTGGTCGGGGTGCACATCATGGGGGTTCCAGGTCACCACCAGATCTGGTTTCCAGGCCGCAACCACCCGGGCGATGGCCAGGGCCTCTTCGCGTCCCCCGGTCAGGCTCGAGTCGGCAAAGTCGAGAATCTGGTACTCCGCGCCCACCATCCCGGCCACCACCCGCCCATGCCCTTCGCGTATCCGGGCTACTTCTTCAGACGGCATTTCACCAAACTGGCTGGCCAGCTCTCCTTTGGTGAGCCAGAGAATTTTGGCCGCATCGCCCCGCATAACGTGCTTGGCCAGCGTGCCAGAAACGCCTATTTCGTCGTCGGGATGTGCAAAGACCGCAAGCAGACGCACTCCAAAAGTATATCGCCGCGGCCTCTATCTGGCTTGACTCCCGCAAAATCGCCCTGTAGACTCATCTTTGCTTGACTGGGGACAGCAGCCGGGCCACCCCAGTGGGAGCCTGACAAGATTGGAGAGGTGTCCGAGTGGCTGAAGGAGCACGCCTGGAAAGTGTGTGTACGGGCAACCGTACCGGGGGTTCGAATCCCCCTCTCTCCGCCAGATGATTGACCATCCGGGGCCCTGCCCCGGGCAAAACCCAGCCTTGTAGGGAGTATTTGTTGCCAAAACGTAGCCGTGGCTGGGCCTGCCTTGAGCCTGTCGAATGATTGGCGAAGGGGCAGCCGAAGTAAGCGCCACAACCGTGTAAGGACTATCTACGGAGTTCCGCATTGCCAGGTGTTTTGAGGCCAGGAGAGTCCTTTGCCGCTTCTGTCGAATCTGTTCTGTATTTGGATTGACAAAACCATACGGCCAGACCGCCAATTTGCACTAAGGCCGGGCAGGGCAACCGAGAATAAAACGAGAATGAATTGGTGACAAAAGTAGTAAAGCAGCACGTGTCTGCTGCTAGCGGTAGGATTCAACCGCTCTGGCGAGGCGCTCGATATCCTCCAGGTCGTTGTAAACCTGGGCCGAGACCCGCACCCATAAGCGCTGGCCGATGCTCAGGATGGGGGCCTCGAGCTGGTAATCGTATAGCAGGGCATACTGTAGCCGGGCTGCCTCTTCCCGGCTTTGCCCCAGGGCTTGGGGTAGGGGCAGGGTGACCATGCAGCCTATCATCTGCTCCGGGGCTCCCAGCGTGTCGCCCCAGCGCCGGGTTAGTACCTGGGCGGCTTCCCAGGCCAGGGTGTGGTTGTAAGTTTGCATGGCCTCTACTCCCCAGTCCTGCATCAGCTTTAGGGCGGCAGGCGCCGACAAATAGGGCGTGGGGTCTTTGGTGCCCACCCAGTCGAACTCCTGGGTAAAGCCCTGGCCCAAACCCCAGGAAATTACGGGTGGATGCAGGTCTTTTTGTCGTTCTGGGGCCGCCCAGAGGATACCGCAGCCTTTTGGGGCCAGCGCCCACTTGTGCAGGTTGCCGGCGTACCAGTCTGCGCCCAGGCGCGGAATATGCAGTTCTATCGCCCCGGGCGCGTGGGCGCCATCGGCCAGCACCGGAATCCCCTGGGCCTTACAGCAAGCCACAAGCTCGGCCAGAGGAAGCACCAGCGCCGTTTCGGAGGTGATGTGATCGAGAATTACCAGGCGTGTACGGGGGGTGAGGGCCTGGGCCAGCGCGCTCACATACTCGCTCGGATCCGAGACCGGAAATGGTAGCTCCAACCTCGCCAGCCTGGCCCCGCGGGACTGGGCAGTGAAGGCAGCCGCGTTCACCACCGCCCCGTAGGCCAGGTTAGTAATCAGAAGTTCGTCCCCTGGGTGTAACTCAAGCGAACGCAGCACCGCGTTGACCCCGCTGGTAGCGTTATCCACAAATACCAGGTCCTGGCCTTCCGCGCCCAAAAAGCGGGCCACTGCCTCGGCAGCAGCGCGCAGCCTGGGCACCGCCAGGTCCGAACCGCCAGATAATTCCGAGAGTTCTCGTAATAGAAAGCGGGCGGGTTGTCGTTCCATCTCATCCCGCAGGGCTTGCTGGGCGGCCAGCACCCGTTTGGGTGTCGCCCCCACGGTTCCATGATTGAGGTAGGCGATGGCCGGGTCGAGCAGCCAGTGCTCGAGCATCCCTCTTCCAAAACGCGCCATGCCACCTCGGTTTAGAGGCCGTCCAGGTGCGGAGCAAAAAACCCTACACCAGTCGCAGTCGCACTATGCAGTGTCCCGACAGTTGCCTTAGGTTTTTGTCCCAGTTCGAAGGTAGCCTGCCCATCAAACCGCAGACGCGCCTTCTGCTCGGCAATGCCGGCACGGTCTGGCCCGATTTTCATACCTTTGTCTCCAGCGAAACCTCCCGTCGCTCGGCCGCGCTCTGAATGGCGGCCTCGAGCAGCTCCATCAGTCGCACCGCCTGTTCTGGCGCAACGGGGTTGGGCCCATTGTGCAGGATTGCATCCCGCACCCCCGCATAGAAATGGCGGTAATCGCCGGGCTGGGTGGGGATGGGCTCTGGAGCCTGTTCGGGCAGGTAGAGCTGACCTTCCAGTGAATCATGCCCCCACCCCGGTAAACCGGGGAGCAGGCCCTGCCTGAGCGCTGCTTCCTGGGTATCCTGCCCATACTTCACATAGCTGCCCTGGGCCCCATGGAGCACAAAGCGCGGGCTGCCGCCCGCCACCAGCATACTGGCGTGCAGAACGACCCGCAGTCTGGCATAGCGCAGCAGTACGTGAAAGTAGTCGGTAGTCTGCGCACCGCCGCGCTGACAGGCCATATCGGCACACACTGCTGCGGGAGGGCCAAATAGCTGTAGCGCCTGATCGGCCAGGTGTGGCCCCAGATCGTACCACAGGCCACTTCCTGGCCCGGCCTGCTCATGCCAGAGGTGGCGCACCTGGGGCCGGTAGCGGTCAAAACGGGATTCGAAATATACTACCTCGCCCAGGGTTCCGGCCTGGAGCAGCCTTTGTACTGTCTGGAAGTCCCCATCCCAGCGCCGGTTCTGATAGACCGAGAGCAGTCTGTTGGTCTGAGCTGCCAGGCTGGCCAGGGCCAGGGCCTCGCCTGCCCGGATGGTAAAAGGCTTGTCCACCACCACGTGCTTGCCGGCCTGCAAGGCGCGCTGGGCCAGCTCAAAATGGGTCTGGTTTGGCGTAGCGATCACCACCAGGTCAATCTCGGGGTGGGTTATCACCTCCTGGGCGGACTCGCTCACCCAGACCTCGGGCCAGTCTGACTTGACCTTTTCGGGCCGGCTGCTGGCAATAGTCACCAGGCGCATACCCGAAACGCTGTGGATCAGCGGTGCATGAAACACCCGGCCAGCAAAGCCATAGCCGATCAGTGCAACATGAATGGGTCGGTTCACATAACCTCCCTGGCCCGAGGGCGCTCAGGCAGCTCCATTTGCATTAGCTTATCCTGTACTCATAAGCCCATGTGGTCCATAGCGAGCAAGTGGTAGGGTGCAGCGAAGCTGGAGTGGCTGCACAGTCAATTCAGAGACAGCGTTATTGGTTCTTTGGGTGTTGGTGATAGTTGATTGTCGATAGTCGATAGACCACAGACCAGTGAGTATCGGCGGTGTATGCTAAAACCTGGTTCCCTGCATGGAAACCTTAGCCTTATGAGCACCAACTCCGCAAGTAGATGGGTCGCCCCAAACTTCATTACCGAGATCATTGATGAAGACCTGAGAGCTGGTCGCCACAGCAAGATTGTCACCCGCTTTCCGCCCGAGCCCAATGGCTATGCCCACTTGGGCCATGCGGTGGCCAGTTACATAAACTTTGGGCTGGCCCTGGACTATGGCGGCGAGTGCCGTCTGCGGATGGACGATACCAACCCCGAGACCGAAAAGCTCGAGTATGCCGAAGCACTCATTACCGATATGCGCTGGCTGGGCTGGGACTGGGGGCCTGCGGTAAGCTACGCCTCAAACTATTTTGAAGAGCTGTACCAGATGGCCATCCGGCTCACCCAGAAAGAGCTGGCCTATGTGGACAGCGTCTCCCCCGAGGAGATGGCCCGTTTGCGCGGAAGCCTGGACAGACCCGGAACCCCCAGCCCCTACCGTGAGCGCAGCGTCGCAGAAAACCTGGAGCTGTTCCGGCGGATGCGGGCAGGTGAGTTTGGAAACGGCGAACATGTGCTGCGGGCCAGGATTGACCTGGCCAGCCCCAACATGAAGCTGCGCGACCCGGTGCTCTACCGCATTGTCCACGCCGAGCACTACCGCACCGGACGCCAGTGGTGCATCTATCCCACCTACGATTTTGCCCAGGCCACCACCGACGCACTCGACGGGGTAACCCATAGCCTGTGCAGCCTCGAGTTCGTGGACAACCGGGCCATTTACGACTGGCTGATGGACAACCTGTGGGGCGAGCCCCCTCTGGACCAGACCCCCCGGCCCTACCAGTACGAGTTTGGGCGTCGGAGCCTCGAGTACACCGTGGTCTCCAAGCGCAAGCTGCGCAAGCTTGTCGAGGGCGGCTATGTGCGGGGCTGGGACGACCCCCGCATGCCCACCCTGGCAGGCCAGCGGCGGCGCGGCGTAAGGCCCCAGGCCATTCGGCGTTTTGCTGGCCAGGTCGGCATCTCGCGCACCAACCGCACGGTGGATATTGCCCTGCTGGAAGGCTCCATCCGCGACGACCTGAACACCACCGCTCCCCGCGTGATGGCGGTTTTGCGACCCCTGCGGGTGGTGCTTAGCAATCTGACGGCAGCCAGGACCATTGCCATGCCCTACTGGCCGCACGACGTAATTCAGGACTCCCCCGACGGCCTAGTGGCCCTCCCTAGCGGCCAGCGGGTCAGGCCCGAACAGGCCACCCGCGAGGTGGTCTTGACCCCCGAGCTGTTCATCGAGCACGACGACTTTGCCTTGCAGCCTCCTAAAGGTTTCAAGCGTCTCACCCCAGGCGGAACGGTGCGTCTGAAAATGGCCGGGGTGATTCGCTGCGACACCTACCAGACCGACCAGGCCGGGGAGGTAAGCGAGCTGCACTGCACCTTGTTGCCCGAGGGCGCCGGGGCCGCAGGGGTGATTCACTGGGTCGGCGTCAGGGGAGCTATACCCGCCGAGTTTCGACTCTATGACCGCCTCTTCACCGTAGCCCTGCCCGAGGCCGAGGCCAGGGAGCTCGAGGACGATCTGGAAACCAGCGAGGATGGGGACTTTCTGCGCTTTGTCAACCCCAACAGCCTGGAAGTAGCCCACGGCTACATCGAGGAGAGCGTGCTCAACCACCCCCCCGAGACCCGCTACCAGTTTGAGCGCAACGGCTACTTCTGGCAAGACCCCCTGGATTCCAGGCCCGGCGCCCTGGTTTTCAACCGGATTGTGAGCCTGAAAGACACCTGGGGACGATCCCCTTCGGGACGGACCGAAGTCCGTACACCAGCGGGACGATCCCCTTCGGGACGGACCGAAGTCCGTACACCAGTGGACAAAACAGACTCCGACGTGCACAAAACCACCGGTCCTGATAACCAGACCGGCCATACTAAACCCCTGGCAACCCCAGCCCAGACCCACGTGACCCCCGAACAGCAGTCCAGGCTGCAAGCCTTTACAGCCCAGGGCATCCCGCAGGCCGAGGCTCTGGTGCTGGCCCGCGAACCCGGGCTGACCGATTTCCTGCTCCAGGCCGCTCAGTCTGCTCCCATTTCTGCGCTGGCCAGCTGGGTAGTTAATGATCTGGGCAGTACCATTCGCACCGGCAGATCGAAGGTTTCACCGGCGGGACTGGCTGCCTTGGTCAGGCTGCTCCAAGCGGGCGAAATCAACACCCGCATCGTCAAGGACGTGCTGATCGAGGCCCAAAAGAGCGGAGAGGATCCGGTCCAGATTGTCAAACAAAAGGGCTTGAAACAGCTCAGCGACCTGGCTGATCTCGAGCCCCTAATTGACCGCATCATGTCCCAAAACCTCGATAAGGTAAGGGCTTTTCGCTCTGGCAAAACCGGCCTGCTGGGCTTCTTTGTGGGTCAGGTCATGCGCGAAACCGCCGGCCAGGCCAACCCTCAGCTGGTGCAGGAACTGGTTAAGCAAAAACTGGGCTAACAATAGGGCCGCACCGTTGCTTATTTACTTTCCCTTCCCCTGCGCACACCTGGCTAAATCCCCCCGCCCTGGTATCGCGAGGGTAGATCGCCCCTTCCGTGCCAGTTGCCAGACGCAAGCGTATCCAGCGGTACGACACCTCAGACTCATTGCTTTAACTCTGCGAAGATATGCGCTGCCCCGAGCCTGCTGACGGGCTAAAATTGAAGGAGTCTGCCCTGAGTTTATCGAAGGGTTCGGCATGACCAGGGCCTTACCATGTAACTCGACCAGCGCATTGATCCCCAACATACTTACGTAGGCCCCGCCTCTCAGCCCGCCCCATATAGCTCGCGATAGGAGACCAGTCCCCCCACCGAGTAGGCATGCAACACTCCATGCACCAGGGCCCTGGCGAACACATCGGCGGCCACCGCCCCGATTAAGCTGAGCTCGGCCGGGCCCCCAACCTCCACTTCGCCGGTGGCAAGGCAGAAAATCACATCGCCATCGAACATGGTGTGGGCCGGAAAGACTGCCCGGGCGATGCCGTCGTGGGCCATCTGGGCGACTTTTTGGGCCTGAGCCTTGCTCAGTCGGGCGTTGGTGGCTACACAACCAATCACGGTATCGCTGCGCACAAAGGACCTGGTGAAGATATCGGTGTAGTCAGGCGCGGCGAGGGGTCTGGGGGCGTGGGCGAGCTTGAACTCGCCTTCTTGTTCTAAGAAGCGCGCATATAGCTCTCCCGACACCGGGTCTTGCACCCGTCCGTGGGCGTTGGCAGCAGCAATGGCCCCCACCACCACCCCACCCGGCATGATCAGGCTGGCAGTTCCCGTTCCGCCCTTCAGCCCACCGTTTCGCGCGCCCGTACCCACCCCAACCACCCCTTGCAGGACGGTACCGCCTTTCAGGTTCTTTGCCGCAGTGTAGCCATACTCCGCGCTGGGGCGCACCTGGGGGCTACCCACCAGCAGATCGAAGATCACCGCCGCCGGCACGATGGGAACAATGGCCTGGGTGGTCTCGTTGCCGACAGGATAACCGTGGCCGTGCTCCTCGAGCCAGCGCATCACACCCGAGGCGGCCTCGAGGCCATAGGCGCTCCCTCCTGAAAGCACAATGGCATTAACCTTCTCGACCAGGTTGACCGGGTTCAGCAAATCGGTTTCGCGCGTGCCCGGCGCGCCGCCGCGCACATCCACCCCCGCCACTGCTCCGTTTTCGGGGAAGATTACGCTAACGCCGGTAAGATTGTCCAGATCGGTAAAGTGGCCCACCTGGATACCAGGAACATCGGTAATTGCATTCAGAGGGCCATGTTTCACAAAACTCCAGCGTCCAGTAAAAAACTGCCCGCCTACCAGCAGGCAGAAGACAGGGCCACGTCAGGCTGCTTTGGGCTTCTGTACAAAGCGCACCACAAAGTAAATTACCGCCACTACAATCAGGGCCGGAACCAGCACCCGCAACAGCGCCCAAACAAAGCCCGCCAGCTCCTTGAGAATGGCGCCCAGGAAGGTAAAAAGCCAGCCCCCAACCCAGAGCACCACCAGTGCGGCAACGGCAATCAAGAGGCCTAACACCACCCACTCGAGGATGTCCTGAAATGAACGATCATTCATGAAATTTAGGATAGCACACTGCCTCCAGAGTTCATCCCTCTCGAGCCAGGCTGTAGACATTCTTGACAATTCTAATCCGACAGCCCAGCCCGTTTCGATCAGCACCCAGGTAAGGCCCTTGCGCCTTGGGTTCTATACTAAAGGCTCTGGCCAGTACCAGGTATGCGGTCCGATATCACCGCACGGCTTGTGATCACCTGCCCCGACCGGCCCGACATCGTACCGAGGTCTCGAGTTTTCCTTTCAACCATGTGGCCAATATCACATCCCTCGATCAGTATTCCACCGACGCCGAGAGAGCTTTTTCACCTAAGACGAGTTCCAGACCCTCCACCTCGAGGTCTCGCGGGAAAATCTGGACGCAGCCTTTGCCGAACAGTTAGCCGCCCGCTTCAAAGTGACCTGGCCCACCGCCTGCACCGCCAGTCTTAATCAGGTAGCCATTCTGTTGTCCAAATAGGGGCATGTCCTGCGTAAGTTGCATTGCCGGCGTGCAAACCGGATCAACCCTGTCCTCTCACCCAGAAGGCCACAGGACACTCTTCGTCACATACATGGGAAAGCCCTGTTTTGCGCGGCGGCCACAGGCTGACGAAGTAATAGGCTGGGTGAAGGAGTGGCCGAGGATGGGGGTGAGTAGCGCTACGCGCTGTCGAAAGCCGAAGGTCAAAGGTCTAGAGCATTACTGGTGGCCTTCGACTTTCGACCTTTGACATTTCTTAGTGACGAAGTGGCCGAGGCTTGTCCTGAGCCTTGCCCTGAGCCTGTCGAAGGAGCCTGCCCTGAGCCTGTCGAAGGGGCAGTCGAAGGATGCGGTTGATTAATTCTATCCTGGAGATAAACGCAGCGTATTCCGACGGTGGTTTGGGATTGCCTCCCTTTGGCTACACCTCGGGGCCAGTCTTGAGCCTTGCCCGTAGCGTGCCGAATGGGCTGTCGAAGGGGCAGTTGAAGAGGAGCGCCGTGGCGGAGCAAATTCGGCGTTGTTTGGGGGCTGCTAGACTAGGAGTATGGGCGCGGCCAAAATACTTAAACCCCTGAGTTTCGAGGAATACCTGGCTTTCGAAGAGCGAGCCCAGGTCAAACATGAACTGGTGGACGGCGTTATGTATGTGACGGCGGGGGTTAGCAGTACGCACAACCTCATAACCACCAACGTACTTGGCGTGCTCTGGGCAAAGGCTCGAGGGAGTGGGTGTCGGGTATTCTCCAGCGGCATGAAAGTGCAGGTCGACCGCTACACCAGCTACTACCCCGATGTAATGGTGGTGTGTGAGCCCGACGAGGGTGAATACTACAAAAAGTCTCCTTGTCTGGTTGTGGAAGTGCTGTCCAGATCTACCGAAGCCACCGATCGCCGGGAGAAGCTGCACAAGTACCGCAAGATTGCCAGCCTCAAGGCCTATGTCCTGGTGGACTCACTGTCACGCCGGGTAGAGGCCTACTACCACGAGGGCAAGAACTGGCTGTACCTGGATCTAGTAGGCAGCGGCGATCTGGTCCTCCCGTGTCCTGATACGACCCTGAGCCTGGATGAAGTGTACGAGGGGCTGGATGTTCCTATCCACCGCCCCGACGACGAGGCTTGACGAGCCAGAGCTAGCCCCCTATACTTTGCTTTGCTGTTTGCGGGGCTGTGGCGCAGCTGGGAGCGCGTCTGAATGGCATTCAGAAGGTCAGGGGTTCGAATCCCCTCAGCTCCACCAAGTGTAGTAAAGCCAAATCTGTGGGTCGCTTACGCTGGTTTTAGTATTGTTGAGAGAACATTCGATCACCCAGCTTTTTAAACTGCCTCTATTGAATTCCGAGTGGGTGCCAGACCGGGGGTCTTTGACATCTGGGCGGAGCCACGGGCAGGCCAAGACCGGCGAAGCGCGCCCTGGAGGCAGACCAGACGCCCGTATACTGTCCCTGGCTCAAATGCGCTCCGCAGATAGTGTAGTTATCTGGGACAGCCCGTTATATTGTTCCAATGTCTTGACGACTGGTTATTGTGCCTGCTAACCTCGAGACTAAGATGCGACGCCGCACACCCCGCAGCTATAAGTGGCATCACCAGAGATGGTGGTCTGGCCCGGCTCGAGTGCTGTGCGGTTGAGTCGCGTTAACTCATAATACCGGCGCTTGAGCTTTTCTCGAGGTTATGGCCTCGAGTTTTTTGTTGGCTGCCGGTAGGTTATAGCCGACAGCTAATAGCTGATAGCGGATAGCTTTTGACCCGAGACTCTCGACCCTCGACTGCGACTAACTTTCGTCCTTCGACCTTTGACCCTCGACCCTCGACCTGCGACATTCTATTAGCCGATAGCTTATAGCCGATAGCCGATAGCTTTTGACCCTCGACCCTCGACATTAGACCTTCGACTTACTTCTGACCTGCGACCTGGGACTTGCGACTAACTTTCGACCTTCGTCCTTCGACCTTTGACCCTGGACCACCAACCCTAGACGAGGTATCCCATGAACCTGCCCAACTACCCCCTGCCCGACGCTCGAGGCCGCTTTGGCGAGTTCGGCGGGCGCTATGTGCCCGAAACCCTGATGCCGGCTCTGGAAGAGCTTACTGAAGCCTACCTGCATTACAAAACCGACCCCCAGTTTCTGGGGGAGTACCAGTACTACCTGCGCGAGTACGTGGGCCGTCCCAGCCCGCTCTACCTGGCCGAGAACCTGACTCGGCACCTGGGCGGAGCCAAAATTTACCTCAAGCGCGAAGACCTGAACCATACCGGTGCACACAAAATTAACAACACTCTGGGCCAGGCCCTCTTGTGCACGCGCATGGGCAAAAAGCGGGTCATCGCCGAGACCGGGGCCGGCCAGCATGGGGTCTCGGTGGCAACGGTAGCGGCCCTGATGGGCTTGGAGTGTGTGGTCTATCAGGGAGCGCTTGACGTGCGCCGCCAGGCGCTGAACGTGTTTCGCATGAAGCTGCTGGGCGCCGAGGTTCGGGCTGTGGAGAGCGGCACCCGCACCCTGAAAGATGCCACCAACGAGGCAATCCGCGACTGGGTCACCAATGTGCGCGATAGCTTCTACATCATTGGCTCGGTGGTGGGGCCCCACCCCTACCCGGCCATGGCTCGAGACTTTCAGTCCATCGTGGGCGAGGAGGTAAAGCGGCAACTGCTCGAAAAAGAGGGGCGCGAGACCCCAGATGCTGTAATTGCCTGTGTGGGGGGAGGTTCCAACGCGATTGGGGTGTTTGCTCCGTTTGCATACCAAAAGAACCGCCCCCTACTGATTGGCGTCGAGGCCGCCGGACACGGGCAAAACTCAGGTATGCACTCCCTTAGCATCGGAGCCGGACGCAAGGGGGTGTTGCACGGCGCCAAGATGTTTCTGCTCTACGACCAGGATGGCCAGATTCTGCCTGCACACTCCATCTCGGCCGGCCTCGACTACCCTGGCGTGGGGCCAGAGCACAGTTACTACGCCGAGCAGGGCCTGGCCGAGTACGTGGGCATTAGCGACGACGAAGCCCTGGAAGGGTTTGAGTTGCTATGCAGGCTCGAGGGTATTATCCCCGCCCTGGAGACCGCCCACGCCATTGCCTACGCGGCCAAGCTGGCCCCCGAGATGGCGCCGGAACAAACAATCGTTATCAACCTTTCGGGCCGGGGCGACAAGGACGTGGCGGAGGTGATGCGGGTACTGGAGGAAAAGCGCCAGGGGTCTAGGGTCGAGGGTCAAGTGTCTGTAGGAGGCCAGCCATGACAACGCGAGAAGCCTTTGTTAAAGCCCAGATGGAGGGCCGTGCAGCCCTGATTCCCTACGTAATGGCGGGGTATCCGAGCCGTGGGGGCGACCTGGAGATGGTCAAACAGGTTCTGCCTTTCGCAGACCTGCTCGAGGTGGGTCTGCCATACTCCGACCCCCTGGGCGACGGCCCGGTTATACAGCGGGCGTCCGAGCAGGCACTGCGCCAGGGGATTCGCACTGCCGATGTGGCCCAGTTCATTCGAGAAATCCGGGCTCTTACCCAGAGGCCAGTTTTTCTGATGACCTATATCAATCCAGTCATTGCAGCTGGCCCCGAGGCTTTTTTCAAGCTCTTCCTCGGGGCCGGGGTTACTGGGCTGATCCTGCCGGATCTACCGCCCGATGAAGACCCCCAACTGGTGGCTCTAGCCCACCAGGCTGGCCTGGAAACCGCTTTCCTGCTGGCGCCCACCTCTACCGATGCGCGCATCCAGACCGTGGTCCCCTACTGTACTGGCTTTGTTTACACCGTCTCGGTAGCCGGGGTCACCGGGGCGCGGGACCGGCTTCCCGAGGGCCTGCCAGAACTGGTGCAGCGTATCAAAAAGCACACCGACGCGCCGGTTGCCATCGGTTTTGGGATTTCGGGCCGCGCCACCGCCCGGCAGGCCGCCCTGGCTGCCGATGGAGCGGTAATCGCCAGCGCCCTGATTCGCGCCCAGGAGGAGGGGAGGGGGCTCGAGCCTGTACTGGAAGATGTCCGTGCGGGTTTAACAAGTGCGGTGTAGACAGAGTTGTAGGCAGACTGGGGGTGACCCATTCAGGCATCTCCTCCCCACGTGTGGGGGAGGGCAGGGTGTGGGGTCGAGCGGTGGCTTGAAGAAATTTCGCCACAAGCCTTGCGCAGCTCTTTGTCCAGTGGAGCTTTAGGATACTGACACTCTCGAGGTATTTCTGTAGTTCGTCATGCTCCGTTCAATCCGCTAGAATCAAGACCATGAAGCGTATCGTGCAGGCCGAGTCTCTGAGCTATATCTCAACCTTGCCCGATGCTGCCTTCCCGCTGATCTACCTCGACCCACCATTCAATACCCGCAAGACCCAGCAGCGGCGGCGCATCCGAGCAGTTGCCGACCAGACGGGCCGACGCAAGGGCTTTGGCGGCAGACTTTACCGCACCGAGGAACTGGCCGCCCCGGTCTATGCAGACCGGTTTGATGATTTCGAGGCCTTCCTGATTCCCCACTTAGAACAGGCCCACCGACTGCTCACGCCCACTGGCTCGCTCTTTGTACACCTTGACTCGCGTGAGGTGCACTATATAAAGGTCGCTCTGGACGTCATATTTGGACGCAGAAACTTTATCAACGAGATTATCTGGGCCTATGATTACGGAGGACGTTCTAAGAAGTGCTGGCCCGCCAAGCACGATACGCTTCTGTGGTACGCTAAAAATCCCCACAAATACACCTTCAGCTACCAGGCCATAGACCGCATTCCCTACCTGGCCCCGAAGATGGTGGGGCCGGAAAAAGCCGCCCGGGGCAAAACCCCCACCGATGTCTGGTGGATGACCATTGTACCCACCTCCTCGAGGGAAAAAACCGGCTACCCCACGCAAAAGCCTCTCAAGTTGTTGGAGCGTATCGTGCGGGTTCACTCTAATCCGGGCGACGTGATTCTCGACTTTTTCGCTGGCTCTGGTACAACCGGCGAAGCAGCCGCAAAGCACGGCCGGGGTTTTGTACTGGTTGACCAGAGCCCGGACGCAGTAGCAGTAATGCAGCGTAGACTCGGCGTGTACAAACCTGGAATAATCATTGCCGATGCGCCCGATTGTTTACTACAAGCTAGGTAGTTTTGAGCTCTGGTTCCTGAACGACGGCGAGATATGGCTGGATGGAGGCTCGACCTTTGGCATAGTGCCCAAAACTATCTGGTCGAAGCTCACTGCCCCCGACGAGGAAAACCGAGTACGCCTGGGGATGAACCCTTTGCTCATTCGCACGGGCGAGCAGCTTGTACTGGTCGAGACCGGCATTGACCGCAAACCCGGTGAGAAATTCCGCCGTATCTACGGTCTGAGCGAAACCAGTCTGGTTCTGGATCAGCTGGCACTGCTGGGGGTGCAGCCCCAGGATATTACCCTGGTCATCAATACCCACCTGCACTTCGACCATGCCGGACTCAACACCCGCCTGCTAGATGGCAAGCTGCTGCCCACCTTTCCCAAGGCCCGGCACATCGTGCAGAAGCAAGAGCTGGAAGACGCCACTCACCCCCATGAGCGTAGCCGGGCTAGCTATTTTAGCGAGAATATTGAGCCCATCCTGCACCAGTTTGAGCTGGTGGAAGGAGAGGCCGAGATTCTGCCAGGGCTGCGGGTGGTGCCGGTTCCCGGCCACACCCTGGGGATGCAGGCCGTAGAACTTGCCTCAGAGGGTCAGAATTTTGCCTATCCCGCCGAACTGATCCCAACCATGATGCAGACGCCACTCCTTTACATCATGGCTTTCGATCTGTACCCCATGACCACCCTTCAGACCCGTAAGCAGATGTACGAGCGCTGGATAGACGGCCAGTACCTTCTCGGTTTTACCCACGAGCCAGGGCATCCGCTGGGGCGGCTGGTTCGTACTGAGAAAGGCTATCTGGCCGAACCCCTCTAACCCTTCAGGCCTGGGGTGCTTTGGGCCTCTGCTCCACCAGAGTGAGGATTTCGTAGAGCGAGACCGTCTTGCCTGCCTGGTTAAAAATCTCCACCACCCAGGTTACCACCCCGGTATGCCGCTCGCCGGGCCGGGGGTCTTTGGCGGTCTTGGATTTAACTGTTAGCCGGGCCTGGATGGTGTCGCCAATGCCCACAGGCTCAATAAAGCGCAGTTTCTCCAGCCCATAGTTGGCCAGCACTGGCCCTGGCGCTGGGCTAACAAACAAGCCTGCGGCGGCAGCGATCAAGAAGTAGCCGTGGGCCACCCGCTTGCCAAAAATTGAATCCCTGGCCCCGATTTCATCCACATGGGCGTAAAAGTAGTCGCCGCTAAGGTTTGCAAAGTTCACAATATCGGCCTCGGTGACGGTGCGGCGGTGGGTAAGCAGGCTCTCGCCAATTTGCAGGTCTTCAAAGTATTTGCGAAAAGGGTGAAGTATATCCTCCTGCACCTCGGCCCCACGCACATACTCGTTACTCAGTACCGAAAGGGTGGTGGGGTCGGCCTGTACCGCGCAGCGCTGCATATAGTGCTTAATGCCCCGTACCCCGCCCAGCTCCTCACCTGCCCCAGCCCGGCCCGGCCCCCCGTGGATCAGCAGGGGTAGGGGAGAGCCGTGGCCGGTGGACTCCCTGGCGTTGTCACGGTTCAGGATCAGCATCCGCCCGTGGTGGGTGGCGCAGCCAAAGAACAGGAACCTGGCCTCCTGGCGGTCGCGGGTCACAATCGAGCCCACCAGGCTGCCCTTACCCCGGCGGGCCAGGGCTACGGCCTCGTCCAGATTCTCGTAGGGCATTATGGTGGCAACAGGGCCAAAAGGCTCGAGGTCGTGCGCGCTAGATTCCCAGGGCCGGCGACTGTAGAGCAGGGTGGGCGCCATGAATCCGCCTTTTTCCCAGTCCCCGCCCAGGGTCTCTGCCCCTCCCTGGTAAACCAGCTCGCAGTCCTGCCGCAGCCTTTGTACCACTGCTGCCACCTCGTCGCGCTGGCTGGCTCCCACCAGCGGCCCCATACCTACCTCACCGCGGCTGGGGTCGCCCAGCACCACCCGGTAAAGCCGAGATTTGAGAGCCTCGAGCACCGCTTCAGTCTTATCTCTGGGCACCAGCACCCGGCGAATGGCCGTACACTTTTGCCCGGCCTTGACCAGTATCTCGTTGGACACTTCGTTGATGAATAACTCGAACTCCTCGTCGCCAGGCTCGACGGTCTGGCCCAGTATGGCGCAGTTCAGGCTGTCGGCTTCCATGTTGAAGGGCACCGAGTGCACGATCAGGTTGGGATGAACCTTCAGCTTACGCCCGGTGGAGGCCGAGCCCGTAAAGGTCACGATGTCTTGTTCATTGAGATGCTCGAGCAGGTCGCCGACTCCGCCACAAACAAGCTGTATGGCCCCTTCCGGCAGGATGCCAGACTCAATCATGGCTTTGAAAACAGCCTCGGTCAGGTAGGCGGTCGGGGTGGCTGGTTTTACGATAGCCGGTACACCAGCAATTAATCCTGGAGCCAGTTTTTCCAGCATGCCCCAGACCGGAAAGTTGAAGGCGTTAATGTGCACCGCCACCCCTGTTTTGGGTACTAGCAGGTGGCGCCCCAGGAAGGTGCCCTGTTTGGAGAGCATCTGGGGGTCGTCCTCCACTAAAAAGCGCTCATTCGGCAGCTCACGCCGGGCTAGCGAAGAATAACTGAAAAACGTTCCGATACCGCCATCAACATCTATCCAGGCATCGCGTCGGGTTGCGCCGGTTTTGAAAGAAAGCTGGTAAAAAGCCTCTTTACGCTCGGTGAGGTACTGGGCCAGGGCCCGAAGCATGGCTGCGCGTTGATGAAAGGTGTAGCGCTGAAGGCCGGGGCTACCCACCTTGCGGGCATAATCCACCATCCCGCCAAAATGTAGCCCTTTGCTGCTCACCTGGGCCACCGGCCGCCCATAGACCGCATCGGCCACCAGGGTTCCGTCATCCGAGCTCTGATACCAGGCCCCGACCGCATAGCTGCTCAGTTTCATGGCCCACATTCTAACAAGCCCAGCCGGGTTTTCCGTTTGGTTACAACAGATGACCTTTGACCTCCGACTTTTGACGAGTCCACAGGTTGCGCAAGGTTTTTGGGAATCTTGTTACCCCACTACAAAGCCGCTGTAGTGATTTGAAGGGGATGGTCACTTTGGTGTGTGCTCCGCGTCCCGTGGGGGACCATCTCGGTCCTGAGGCCTTCTTTTGGCAGACCACCAGGCTCAACTCAGGTCGAATGCGTTGAGGCTTTGGCATAAGGCCACATGCGGCGTAGAATCCTGTGGTGAAACTTGGTTTGATTGGATTCCCGGTAGAGCATTCACTGTCGCCAGCTATACATGAGGCTGCTTTGCGAGCTGCGGGGTTGAGTGGCTCGTATCGGGCGCTAAAGACGCCACCCCAGTTCTTGCGGGCGCGTTTGCAAGAGATCAGGCGGGAGTATACGGGGGCCAGTGTGACCATTCCGCATAAAGAAAGTGTAATGGCCTATCTGGACGAACTGACCCCAGAGGCCAGAGCCATTGGCGCGGTCAATACAATTGTGTGTAAGGGGCATCGTCTCATTGGCTATAACACCGATGGTCTGGGGTTTATCTCGGGTCTGGACGAAGCCGGTATACCTTACCGTAACAAGAAAACCCTGGTCCTGGGGGCTGGGGGAGCAGCCCGCGCAATTGCCTATGCGCTCAGGGAAAGAGGGGCGCATGTGGCGGTCTACAACCGCAGTATGGAACGGGCCAGAGAGCTGTGCAAAGAATTTGGCCTGCACCTGGTCTCAGAGCCTTTGCTCGATGCCGCAGTCAGAAGCTGTGATCTGCTGATAAACGCCACTAGCGTGGGGTTGAAAGACCCCCATAGCTCGCCCCTGCCTGAAGGTTTACTGCCGCGCGAGGGTGCCGTGGTAGATATTGTCTACAACCCCGCCATTACCCGGCTGTTGCGCGAGGCTCAAAAAGCGGGCTTAGTTACCCTGGGGGGACTGCCCATGCTGGTCTGGCAAGGAGCACTGGCTTTTGAACTCTGGACAGGGGTCAAGCCAGATGTCCGGGCAATGTATGCGGCTGCCAGGGCCAGGTTAGACCAGGTCCCTGGGCAATGAGTTGTGCAATACAAGGGCAAGAACTGCGCATAAAGCCCATAATGCTTTGAACTCGAGACGCTTTTTACCGAGCCTATCAACCCTCAATTACGATGGGCAGAATGACCGGGTTGCGTCCGGTGTTTTTGGCAATGAATTTTTTGACCGGGTAGTAGATGTCATCGCGAATCTCCTCCAGACGCTTCTTTTCCCGAACCCCTTTATAAAGCGACTCCATAGCCATCTTGCGCACCTCGCCCAACAAACGCTCACCGGCCTTTACAAACCCCTTGGAGATCACCTCTACCAGCGGCTCGCGGCTGACCAGCGCGGTGATGATAACCACACCCTCGGCAGCCATATGGTGGCGGTCTTGCAGGATTTCATCGGTAATGTCACCTACTCCCAGCCCATCCACATAAAGCTGGCCGTGGGGAACCTTGCCGTCGAACTCGATGTTGTTGGCGGTCAGCTTGATCAGACGCCCGTTTTCGGGGATCAGGATTTTTTGCGGCGGATTGGGTATGCTCTGAGCCAGCCACTTGAAATTGACCTGCTGGCGGATCTCACCGTGCCAGGGCAGCAAAAACCTGGGCCGGGCCAGGCCCAGCACGGTCTTGAGCTCCTCGTGGCTGGCGTGGCCGGAGGCGTGCACACGGTAGCGAGGTGGGTAGAAAACATAGGCCCCCAGCGCATAAAGCTGGTTGATAACGGTATTTACCGCCTCTTCGTTGCCGGGAATGGGGCTGCTGCTAAGGATAACCGTGTCACCCTCCTGGATGGTCATTTTGGCGTGATTACCCGCCGCCAGACGTGCCAGCACGGCTTCGGGCTGCCCCTGAGAACCGGTGGTAATCACCAGTACCTGCTCGTCGGGCAGATCCCTCACCTCGTCGAGGGTGTAGAAGCGGTCCTTTTGCTGAAAGTAGCCCAGATCGAGCGCTATGCGGGCGTACTTGAGCATCGAGCGCCCCTCTACGGCAATTTTTCGCCCATATTTTTCCCCCGAACTGACCACCGACTGGATGCGGTGGATATGGGAGGCAAAAGTGGTCACAAAGATACGCCCTTTGGCAGCCCCAATCACCTTATCGAGTTCTACCGCCACCTCGGTCTCGGTAGGGGTGGTGCCCGGACGCTCGCCGTTGGTGGAGTCGGCAATCAGGCAGAGCACACCCTCGAGGCCGGCCTGGGCTATTTTTTCCAGGTGCGAGGTCTTGCCATCTATGGGGCGTTCGTCCAGCTTGAAATCGCCGGTATGCACGATCTTGCCGATGGGGGTGTGAATGACCATGCCAAAATTGTCGGGGATGGAGTGGGTCATGCGAAACAAATCGAGCTGGAAATAGCGTCCTATAGAGATCTGATCATCGGGGGAGACCTCCTTGAAATTGTATTCCCCGACGCCTAGCCCAAATTCCTCGAGTTTTCCCTTGACCAGTCCCAGGGTGAGCTTGGCCCCATATACCGGAACCCGCGGCAACTGGGGAAACAGGTAGGGCAGGGCCCCGATATGGTCTTCGTGGCCGTGGGTAAGCACCCAGCCCCTGATCAGCTCTTTGTGTTGTACCAGATAGTCTATGCGTGGAATGACAATATCCACGCCCAGCATGCGCTCATCTGGGAAGGCCAGGCCCCCATCTATGATGAACATCTCGTCTTCGTAGCGGACTGCGGTAATGTTCTTGCCGATCTCGCCGGTGCCGCCCAGAAAGACGATCTCGACGGCGCCATCGGGTCTGCCGAGCACGACCGGCCCTTTTGGTTTGGGTCTTTCTTGCCGCTTGCGCGGCCCTCTGGGACGACTAAAAGGTGGGTTGTCGTTCATTGTTGCTCCATCTATTCGGACTGGGATAAGGGCCTGGCTCTGGTGATAGCTCGGCCCGACAGTGCTTTCGGGCGCACCCTGGGTACTGGGTCATAGCAAGATGCCATATCTGCCAGAACCTTTTGTAAAGCGGTCTTATCAGCGCCTGACCGGAGGTTTGCGCGGTGCGACCAGGCCCTCGAGTTCCGGGCGGATCAAGTCCACCCGGCCTTGTTCGTCTATTTTGTTGACCTTAACCTTGATCCTGTCGCCCAGCTTGAGCACATCTTCCACTTTCTCAATCCGCCCCTGGGCTAGCTGGCTGATGTGCAACAAGCCATCCTTGCCCGGCAGGATCTCGATAAAGGCCCCGAAGTTGGTAATGCGGATAACCTTACCCTCGTAAACCTCTCCTAGTCTGGCCTCTGCGGTCTGGCCCAGAATACGGGCCCTGGCCTCCTCGGCAGCAGCCCCGTTTGTGCTATAAAGCCGGATGGTGCCATCTTGCTCAATATCAATCTCCACACCCAGCTCTTCCAGGGCGCGGATGTTTTTTCCACCCGGCCCGATGATCCCGCCAATTTTCTCCGGGTTAACTTTGAGGGTCAGGATGCGCGGCACCTGAGGCTTCAACACCTCGCGGTGGGTGGGAACAGCGGCCTCCATCAGGCCCAGGATATGCAGGCGGGCCTCGCGGGCCTGGTACAGAGCCGCCCGCATGGTTTCGGCGGTCAGCCCTTTGATCTTGATGTCCATCTGCAGTGCGGTTACCCCATCGCGGGTGCCGGTAACCTTGAAGTCCATATCACCTAGGGCATCCTCCAGCCCCAGAATATCGGTTAGAACTACCGCCTGGTCGCCTTCCTTAACCAGACCCATAGCCACGCCGGCCACATGCTTTTTTAGCGGAACCCCAGCGTCCAGTAAAGCCAGGCAGCCGGCGCATACTGTAGCCATACTGGAGGAGCCATTGGACTCCAGTACGTCCCCCACTACCCGGATGGTGTAAGGGAACTCCTCTTCCGAGGGCAGCACAGCTCGCAGAGCACGCTTGGCCAGGTTGCCATGACCTACCTCGCGACGGCTCACCCCGCGCAGGCGCTTGACCTCGCCGGTGGAATAGGGGGGGAAGTTGTAGTGCACCAGAAAGGGGTCTTCGGTCTCGAGGCCCAGGTCGTCCACCAGCTGGGCATCCCGCCCGGTGCCCAGCGTGACTACGCCCAGAACCTGGGTCTCGCCCCGGCTAAACACGGCCGAGCCATGGGGTTTGGGCAGTACATTAGTCTGGATCCAGATGGGCCGTACCTGCTGGGGGCTCCGGCCGTCGGCTCGTTTCCCCTGCAGCACCAGTCGGCGTAGCTCTTCTTTGACCACCTCGTCAAAGCCCTCGGCAACCAGTTTGCGCCGCACCAGATCCACCGAGCCATCTTCGCGGCTGGGCACGAACTCATCTATAAGGGCTTCGCCAAAGGCTTCCAGCGCCTCCGAGCGCTCGCCCTTGGAAGCAGTCTGTAAGACGGCCGAGAGACCGTTTGCCAGGGCCCGTTGGTAAAGGGCGACCTGGGTCTCGGGGTCGAGCCTGACCGGCGGCACATGGGCGAACTTTTTCTTGCCCAACTCACGGCGCATCTGCTCCTGCATCTCCAGCATGGGCAGCATGGCCCGATGGGCAAACTCGAGCGCCTGCACTAACTGGTCTTCCGAGACTTCCAGGGCTCCTGCTTCCACCATGATGATGGCCTCTTTGGAGGCGGCGACCACCAGGTCGAGCTTGCTATCCTCCTGGACCACTGGGTTAAGCACCAGACGGCCCTCCTGCAAGCCTACCCGTACCGCAGCAATAGGACCATCCCAGGGGATGTCGGAGAGCATCAGGGCAGCACTGGCGGCAATTGGCCCCAGGATGTCCGGGGTGTTCTCCTGGTCGGCAGAGAGCACCGTCAACAAGACCTGCACTTCATGCCGGAAACCCTTGGGAAACAAGGGCCGGATGGGGCGGTCGGTCAGGCGTGCCGACAGAATCGCTTTCTCGCCGGGCCGCCCTTCGCGCCGCATAAAGCTGCCGGGAATGCGTCCTACGGCATAATGCCGTTCTTCAAACTCTACCGTTAGGGGCAAGAAATCGGCCTGGATGGGGGCAGCAGAAGCCTGGGCAGTGGCCATCACCACAGTCTCGCCATAGCTAACCCAGACCGAGCCAGAGACGTGCTTGGCAAATTTTCCTGTCTCGATGGTCAGGGTGCGCCCCCCCAGATCCACGCTATAGCGCCTGCCTAGGGGTATCGAATTTTCTCCGTTCATGCTAACTCCTGGTAGCCCAGTTAAAGCGCTGGGTGCGCTGGTAGGCTGAATTGATAATTGCTAGCCTGGCCTTTAGTAGCATCGGGCCAAGCGAGTGATACTGGAGGCGCTCAGTACGGACGTGGAAGGGGCAGGGCGCTGTTGGGAACATGCTGGGAGTGGTGGGCCACGCAACAAAAGTCTCGAGGCGATTTCGACATAGCTTCGATCTATTAGCAGGGCCAGTCCCGGCCCCACCCATCGAGCCAGAAGCATTGTACATGATAGAACCAGTCAGGGCTTGCCCCAAAGTGGTTTTACTTACGCAGCCCGAGCTTTTCGATCAGAGCTTTGTAACGGGCTTTGTCCTTGTCCTCGAGATAGCTCAGTAGCCGCTTGCGCTGCCCTACCAGGGTTAGCAAACCACGTTTGGCCGCCACGTCATTCTTGTTAGCAGTTAGGTGGGAGGACAGACGATTGATACGTTCGGTGAGTAGGGCCACCTGTACCTCGGTAGAGCCGGTATCACCTGTATTGTGGGCGTGTTGCTCAATTACGCTGGCTTTGTCTTCTCTGGTGAATGGCATTTTTGTCTCCTGTCGGGTGAGCCGCAGCATGTTGACCGGGGCTTCCTCCTGGCCTGGCGTTGAGAAGAATGCAGGCCAACTAAGGAGTATAGCCTCGTTTGGGACTGGGGTCAAGCAGAAGCAGCATTCTCCAAAATTGAGAAAGATCTAAGGTCGAAGGTCTTTCGACCTTCGACCTTAGATCTTTGACCTTCGGCGTTCGACAGCTGCTAGCGCTACTCACCCCCATCCCAGGCCACTCCGTCGCCCAGTGTATGGACTAATCATCCGCATCTTAGACCGCTCCGTCACCCAGTGTATTGCTTCAACCAAAGGCCTCTTTGTAATGTCCACTAAGATTTCACTCCGATTCCACTCCCACCCCGATCCAAAATTGGCAGGTGACAATGCGGCATATTCCTAGCGTTTGAACCTCTCCAGCGAAGTCAGGTAGCCTTCTAGAAGGGCCTTAAACTGGCCCACAAACAGTTCACGCTCGTTGCGCACTTGTTCAATATCGGTTTTGATGCGCTTCATCTGCTCGACTAGCTCCTGCAAGGCTGCTTGCCGTTCGGCCTCGGTTTCGCGCCTGATCAGGTCGGCTTCGCGCTCTGCTTGTACTTTAATCTCACGGGCGATGCGCTCCGCAGCTACCACCGCCCGCTTAAGCTCGGCCTCGCCCTCCCTTGATTTGGCCAGCTCGGCCTCGAGCTCGCGGATATAGTTTCGCAGGCGCTCGCTCTCTTCAATCAAAGCGGTCTGCACGTCTGCCACCCTGCCCAGATACTCCCGCACCTCACCCACCGAATAGCCCCGCAAGCCCAGGCGGAACTCCTGGTAGCGAATATCCAGGGGAGTCAGGTCGCTCCGCTCGTTGCGCGACATACGAAACTCACCGGTCATGCGCTCTTCCACCGCTTTAGACTACTACAGCCCGCCGAAAAACGATCCCCGGTCTCAGGCATCAGCCTCGAAGATTGCCCGCCCAACCCGCACCAGGGTTGCGCCTTCCTCCACCGCTACCTCAAAATCGCCTGACATCCCCATGCTGCGTTCGGGTAACTGGTACTGGTCGGCCAGCCTCGAGAGCTGGGTAAAGATAGGCCGCACTACCTCGGGATTTTCGCTAAATGGTGGAACCGTCATCAAGCCCTGCACACTGAGCCCTTCCATATCCCGCATCTGGGCCAGCGCCTCTGGCAGCTCTTCTTCGAACAGCCCATGCTTTTGCGGCTCACGCCCCAGGTTGAGCTCGAGCAGCACCGGCTGCACCTTTCCGATCTCCACTGCCTTGCGGGCCACAGCCTGGGCCAGTCGCAGCGAATCAATGGAGTGAACCAGGTCAAAACGCACCGCAAACCTGGCCTTGTTGCGCTGGAGCGGCCCGATAAAGTGCCACTCTGCCGTCAGCTCATCCATCTTGGGCAACGCCTCCTGGATGCGCGACTCCCCCAGGGGAAAGCTACCGAACCGCAACACCTGTTCGCGAATCTCTGCAACCGAGTGCCCTTTGGTCACAACCACCAGCCGAACCCCTTGGGTGTCACGCCCCGCCCGGCTACAGGCTTTTTCGATGCACTCTAAGACTTTAGGAAGGCTCATGCTAAAAAGTCGCAGGTCGCAGGTAAGTTTGTAGGCCTGTCCTGCTCATATCGCCGCCAGAATACCCCGCACAAACTTGCGGAATAATGCTCCACTGCGCGCCGCTACCGCCAGCACTTCCTGCTCGGTGGCGTGATGGTCGCGCTCCGGCACGGCCATGTCGGTGATGGTCGAGAGGCCCAGCACCCGCGCTCCCAGATGCCTAAGCGCAGTCACCTCGGGCACCGTGGACATCCCGATGGCATCGGCCCCCAGTTCGCGCAGTAGCTTAAGTTCGGCCCGGCTGGCAAATTGCGGACCAGGCCACCAGGCATACACCCCTTCACGCAGGGCGAAATCCTGGGCGCGGGCTACCTTGTGGGCCAGCGCCCGCAGCTGGGGATCGTAGGCATCGAACATAACCGGAAAGCGTGGCCCCAGGCGTTCGTCGTTTGGGCCAGTTAGAGGAGAGAGCGAAGCATAGTTGATGTAGTCGCCATGCAGCATTAGCTCTCCTGCGCTCCAGCCAGGGTTGAGTCCCCCTGCTGCCGAGGTAAGGATGAAAGTTTTGGCCCCCAGAAAAAAACCTGCCCGCTGGGGAAAAGCCGCCTGGGCTGGGGTGTAGCCTTCGTAGCAATGCACCCGGCCCTTATAGCCCAGTACGTTTTTACCTTCCAGACGCCCCAAAACCAGCTTTCCCTCGTGCCCTGGCGCGGTGGAGTGTGGAAAGTTAGGTAACGAGTCATAGGAGAAACTGGCAACCGCCTCAATCTCGTCGGCCAGCGGCCCCAGCCCAGTGCCCAGCACCATGCCCAGTTCGGGCACAAAGTCGGTCTGGGCACGAATATGGTTTACCGTCTGCCGGATCTGGTCGTAGGTCGAACTCATAACCCCAAATCTACCGCAAACCAGGGATTGGGGAGTAGGTCACAGGACAGAAGAGCGTTTCTGCTAAGGGGTGGTTTGCAGGCAACTGCTCACCCAAAGGGTTTTGCGGTGTGCGATACTAGGCAAAATTCAAAAGCCTCCTGCCATTGACGCAGGAAGCTTTGTGGTGGCTATGGGCGGACTTGAACCGCCGACACCACGATTATGAGTCGTGTGCTCTAACCAGCTGAGCTACATAGCCAGGTGCGCCGGAAGGCGCATGGTTTTGGTTGCAGGGACAGGATTTGAACCTGTGACCTTCGGGTTATGAGCCCGACGAGCTACCAGACTGCTCCACCCTGCGACGAGAGGCTCAAAGGCAGGTTTGCTGAACGCCACCCTGCGCCCTGGTCTAATGGGGTATCGGCCCCAACAGCCGCAAACTCAATCATAGACAGGAAAGTACAGCACGTCAAGGCTGGCGGACGATCCCCTTTGGGACGGAGCAAACTCCGTGCACCGGGGAGCAAGAACATGCCTTGCGAGGAGGCCACAGGCCGACGAAGCAATCCAGGAGAGCGGCGTAAGCCCATCAGCCACCGGGGTGATCTGGATTGCTTCCCCTTCGGCTACGCCTCAGGCTCGCAATGACGAGAAAAACCTATTCCTGTCGTCTGTATGACAAACTGGTATTAGGTTCAAGGCGTAGCCCTCCGATCGTCTGCCCCTGTGGCTTGGCAATGAACTGCTCGCCTTGGGCCTAACCAAGCAAAGGCTGCTCAGGCCTGATA
>JBGFRI010000024.1:0-14286 GCA_041695225.1 Deinococcota bacterium | reverse complement strand
CTGACAACCGTTCGGACTCTGGCTGGAGACTCCCGCACGGCGACCCACGCTTCGACACGGTCTGGTAGACCTTGGGTCAATCGGTCTGCCGTGCGGTGTCCCTATTTCAAGATACAAGGTCGAAGGTCTAAAGAGTGTCGAGTGTCGAGGGTCAAAAGCTATCGGCTATCAGCTATTGGCTATGGGCTAATGAGATGTCTCAGGTCTCGCGTCATGCGACTTGTGACCTGCGACATCTTTTATAGGCTATCAGCTATCGGCCAAGGTTGTCAGATTCAGGCCGTGCTGGGCTCAACCTCTTTAGGGCGCACCCGCTCCGCCCACTTGACCAGCAGGATCGAAAAGCCATAAAGCACAATTAGGGGGACCGAGACCAGGCTAAGGTTTACCACATCCACCGTGGGGGTAATGAGTGCAGCCAGGGTAAGGAGTACCACCACGGCCATACGCCAGTTGTTGATAAGGAAGCGACTGGTCAAGAGCCCCAGACGGGCCAGCAGAAAGCTTACCACCGGCATCTCGAACATGATCCCCATCAGGCCCATGAAGGTCAGGATCTGGCCAATGTACATGCCAATCGAGATTTGCGGCGTGACTGCATCGCCCAAAAAGCCCAGCAAAAATGGTACCGCAAAGGGCAGAAGCACAAAATAGGCGAATGCTGCCCCCAGGGCGAAGCTAAACCCCGCACCAAGGATGAAGGGCACTGCCAGTCGCCGTTCGCTGGCGAACAGGCCGGGAGCAATAAAGGCCCAGACCTGATAGACAATAAAAGGCAGGGCCAGCGCCAGTCCTCCAAAGGCCGCTACCTTGAAAGCAACCAGGAAGGGTTCGGTTATGTTGAGGACAATTAACTCTGCCTTTACCTCGGCGGTAGCGTTATAGGCATCCAGGGGGCGGCGCAGCGCCTCGAGAATCTGTACCCGAAAGGTAAAAGCTACCGCGGTAAAAACTCCCCAGGCCGCGATAGCCCAGATCAGGCGGCTTCGCAGCTCCTCCAGGTGTTCCATCAGTGGGGCTTCACGCATCTTCTACCCCTTCAGAGCTTGCTCTCTTCCTTGACCTCTAAAGGTTTCTTGAGCTCTTCCAGAGGCTTGCTGAGCTCCTCTTTAATCTCCCGGAACTCTGTGACATTGGCGGACTTTTCAAACTCCTCGCGGATATTTTTGGCTCCCCGCTGGAACTCGCGGATACTCTGGCCCAGGCTGCGCCCCAGTTCGGGCAGCTTGCGCGGGCCAAACAGTAGCAGCGCGATCAGCAGAATTATCAGTATTTCGGTCATTCCCAGGTTCATACCGGTCTCCCAGCTACATTCTACCTCGTTAGTTCAAGACCATCTGAGAGCCTTGTTACCGGGTAACAGTACACTATGGCTTCGCCTGAGCAGTCTCATCACCTTGTTCCTGGCCACTCTCCTGCTGCCTGCCATTCCGCCTGCGCTTCATGTAGCCCTCAATGTTACGCTGGCGCTGCCTGGCAATGGCCAGGGCATCCTCGGGCACGTCCTGGTTGATGCCGCTACCCCCGGCAACAAACGAGCCGTCGGCCAGAGTTACGGGGGCGATCAAAACACTGTTGGAACCCACAAAAACCCGCTTTCCAATGTGGGTTCGGTGCTTTTGCAGGCCGTCGTAGTTGGCGGTGATCACCCCGGCCCCAATATTGGACTCCTCTCCCACCTCGGCGTCGCCCAGATAAGCCAGATGCCCGGCTTTGGCTCGCTTGCCCAGGCGGGTGTTTTTGAGTTCGACAAAATTGCCCACGTGTGCCCCTTCTTCCAGGTTAGTCTGGGGGCGCAGGCGGGCAAACGGCCCGGCCTCGGCCTGGCTGGCGATGTAGGCTTCATCGCAGACCGTGTGAGACTTGATCCGGCCGCCCGGTTCCACGGTGGTATCGCTCAAGGCCGAATAGGCCCCTACCTCCACCCCCTCGCCCAGCCTGGTTTTTCCCCGCAAAATCACTCCCGGCCACAATGTTACGTCCGGGGCTAGCTCTACTCCCGGTTCAAGATAAATGGTCTCGGGCTGGATTAGCCGAACCCCCTGGCTCATCCAGTGGTTACGCAAGCGTTGAAGCAATACCCGCTCTACCTCGGCTAGCTGGGCGCGCGAGTTTACTCCTAGCAGCTCACCCGTATCCCCGGACTGGATAGAGACCACCTTCTGACCCGCCTCACGATAAATTCTGATCAGATCGGGCAGGTAATACTCCTGGGCTGCGTTCTGGTTATCTACCAGCCTGAGCTTTTCCCACAGGCTAAAGTCAAAACAATACACCCCCGGGTTGATTTCACGTATGGCGCGCTCCTCTGGCGTGGCATCCTTGTGCTCTATATTGCGCAGGATTTCTCCGCTGCTGTCACGCACGATCCTCCCGTAGCCTGTGGGGTCGTCAAGTGTCATGGTGAGCATGGCCATTCCGGCTCCGCTCTCCCGCATGGCCTGCACCAACCCGCCAAGGGTCTCGACTCGAGTAAGAGGGGTGTCGCCCTGGGTTACCACGATTGGGCCAGGATGACCCTTTAGGGCAGTACGGGCCTGGGCCAGGGCATGGGCCGTGCCGAGTTGCTGCTCCTGTTCCACAAAGCTCAGGTGTGACTGGCTGCCAAAGGTTGTGCGCACTAGCTCAGCTCCGTGTCCGATCACCACCACCACCCGGTCGGCCCCGCTGGCAAAGGCAGTCTCGATGCAGTATCCCAGCAAAGGCTTTCCCAGCAAGGGGTGTAAGACCTTGGGCAGTTTGGATTTCATGCGGGTTCCCATTCCCGCCGCCAGAATAACCACCGCATGTCTCATATCTGTTTCCAATTGTATGGCCTATGGGCGTTTGTTGTTCTTTCTGGCCGAGCCAGATCTGGGGGCCGGGCCCACCGGAACCGCTACAGCAGCATTGGGAGGACTCTCGCGACCCCCTTTCCAGCGCAACAGCATTAGCACGGCCAGAATAATCAGCGGGACTGAGACAATCTGGGTAGCGGTAAACAGGCCAATACCGGCCTGCTCGTTTAGATAGACGGGAATCCAGAGCGGGTTAAGGCGGAAGGTTTCCTCGAACACCGAGCGCAAAACGCTGTACCACAGCACAAACTGCCAGAAGACATAGCCATAGGCCCGGTTCTGCCTCAGCCAGTAGACCGCCAAAAGCAGAAGCACTAAACCAATCACTACCCCGTATAACTGGGTAAAGTGTACCGGGCCGCGCATAATAGTCTCCGGAGCACAAAGAGCCAAATGGGTGATGTCGGAGATGCCGGGGCAGAGTCCCGGAAAGCCCACCGCCCAGGTCGGCCAGGTGTAACCGATAGGCCAGTCGGTCAGGCGTCCTACCGTGTCAGAGCCGTTCATGATGTTCCCTAGCCGGCCAGCGGCCACACCCAGGGCGATGCCTGGCACGGTGGCGTCGAGATAGGCCCAGACCGGGATTTTGCTCCGGTAGTAGTGGTAGACAAACGGGATCAATCCCCCAACTATGGCCCCGTGGAAGGAAAGCCCACCCTGCCAGATGTACAGGGCCGAGACTGGATTGGCGGCAAAGTCGCCGGGGCTGGTAATTACATAGCCAACCCTGGCCCCAATTACCCCCCAGATTACTGCCCAGAAAGCAACCTGCTCGAACCGCTCGGGATCGTAGCCCCAGCCCCCCAGAATTCGTTTGGCAATCTCAAAAGCAGCGAAAATGCTCAGTACCAGAAAAAGCCCATACCACCGTATTTGCAGCGTACCGATTTCGATCAGGACTGGATCCATATTAAAGCCTCCGGCTAAACCGATAGTTTTCTGGATAGGCGCTCGGGGGTAAACTTGCCCTCTAGCAACACCCTGCCATCTTTCATAAGTACAGGAACCCGAAAGGTAAAGAGCGTTTTTAAGTTCTGGTCAGTATCTACATCTCGCCACCTGTACACGATTCCCTCTGCTGCTAGTATAGCCTCCGCCTCCTCGCAGAGGTGGCAACCCTTCCGGCTGATGAGCACATACTCCATCTAAAGTCTCAGTATAGCCCGTGTTGCATAAAAAGGCTTGGAAAAGCCAGCTTGCGCGGCGGTTAGGGCTAGCGGAGTTGCCCGTGCTTCCCATGAGCCGCTTTGTGGAAGCCCTAAAGCAGGCCGCAGGTGAAAAGATGTCGCAAGACAAAAGGCTTTAGACCCGAGACTTGAGACTTGTGACATCCCCTAAAAGATGGCCTGAATCACCAGAATACCCATTATCAGATGAATTAGAAATTTGCCTGCTAACCCTCCCAGCAAACCCAGCACAGCCCCCCAGGCCCCGCGCAGGGCCAGTTGAGGCGAGCGCCCCGCTACCAGCTCTCCCACATAAGCCCCCACCAGGGGCATAAAAAATAATCCTAAAGGGGGGAGGACAAAAATGCCCAGAATGCCCCCAATAAATGCCCCCCAGACGCCTTCTCGGCTACCACCAAAGCGCCTGGCCCCCAGGGCGCCGGCGATATTGTCCACCAGGGATGAAAGTACAGTCAGAACGGCCAGAACGATCCAGATGGGCCAGGTAATCTCGCCAAAACCCGCCAGGGCCTGGTGCAGCAATGCCGTTCCAACAATGATGAAACCGGCCGGCACCACCGGGATAATAGTCGCAATAAGCGCCGCCGCCCAAACTACTACAAAAAGCCAGTCGGCAAAGGCATTCATGAGCCTGAGTCTAACAGTCTCGGATGAGAAGCTTGACCCCAGGCTAACATCTTGGACCGGGGTCATGATGCAATCAGGTTTTCAGCAACGATAGCGGCCGGCCTGGCTCCCCCAAAGCCTGAACCTAGCGCAGGCACGGTGATTCGCCAGGTTCTTCCTGGGGCCCAACCAGGGTGTGATCGAGGTAGTGCATCAAAGCCGCTAGATTGGGGAAATGCTGGGTCTCACCGCCAGCCGCGGGTTTGACCGAAGATTTGACTGTGCCGTTAGGCGAGTCGCTTACGCGATTCCGGCAAAGCCGTAACCTACCGGCGCTTGCCAGATTCGAAGAATGAGTGTCACCGCTTTTGGGCGCACGACCCCTCCTTTCACTGCCTCAGCGTAGCGCGGTAGGCGTTATATGCGCGTTACGCCGCCAAGGCTAAAAAACGCACGTTAGCTGACACAGGCCTGTAAACTTAGCGCATGGCTCGCCTGATGATTCTTGTACTGCTATTGCTTGGCCCGGCCCAGGCCCAGAACCTGCTCGCCCTGGCCCCTCAAGGGGCCGTGGCCGGCTTTTACATGACCGATCTGCGAGGTAGCCGCTACCTGAGCGGCCTGGCTGCCGACTGGAAGCAGAGTGGCCTCGAGGCCCTCCTGAACCGTGAACTGCGCAGGCAGATGGATAACCAGGCTGACCTGCTGGGCATTGCTGCGGGTGGCGTGGCCATCGCCCTGTATAGCGATGGGTTTTTTGTGATTAGCCGACCCAGCGCTGCCGCCATGAGTGCCCTTAGGCGGGATACCAGGGGACTCCGCCCCCAAGGCGGCTGGCTGGTGGGAGCTGAGCAGGACACCATGACCGGAATAAGCCGTGAGCTGGTCTTTTTTGCTACCCCCAGGCACGGACGTTTGTTTTTGCAGAACCAGCGGGGTCTGCAAGCCCCGGTGCGTGGCGACATCGTGTTCTGGGCTACGCCACCGCAAGACCTGCTGCAAGGCCTGAACCTGCCCCCCAGGGTTAGCGGTGCGGTTCGCACCATCCGTGGCTTTAGCTATGCCATTCGTTTCACCGCGGGAGGCTACACTGACGAGGCCAGGCTCGAGGTGAACCCAGCCCCCGACCCGGCCCTGGCCAGGCTGCTGCTGCCCCGAGAACGCCCCTTCGACGCGGCGGACCTTCCCCAGGGCCACTCGGTTTCGACTGGGGTGCTGGATCTGGGCCGGCTGGGTGCCTACTTGCCGACATTGTTGCGCGAGTTTGATGTGCAGCTCAACCTGGACCTTCGGGCCTTTGGATCCCGCTTTGCCATGGTTAGCGTAAAGGGCCCTCCCCCCGCTCCCGATGGCCGTAGCGAGGCTGTTTTTGGCCATAGCCTGATCTACTGGGAAGTGCGCGACCCGGCCACAGCCGAGGCCAACCTGCTTGCGCTGCTACAAAGTCTGGCAGCCTTTGCAACCCCCCAGGGGCAGGGTGGCTTCAGGGTTCTGGGTAGTGAGGGCGGCTTCAAGGCAGTGGAAGTCGGGCTAGGTGGAACGCTGTTTTACAAACTCGAGCCTGCCCGACTGGTTATTGCCACCAGCAGAAGCGCACTGCAAGCCGTAGGTAACCCCACCTGGGGTCAGGACCCGAACTTTCGGCGCTTTAGAGTTCGTATTCCGGCTAACGCCATAGGCTACAGCTTTGGCAACCAGGGTTTGCTCTTACAAGAGCAGCTTGGACAGATTGGCGCTGCTCTCCCCCATACCATTGGCGCTGAACTCGACCAGCAAACCTCCCGCGAGTTGGCCAAGGCCCTAACCAGCTTTACCGAACGTTTGTCCAGGCGGTTTGCGTGGGGCCTTTCTTACGCTGTGGTGGACGGCAATACTCTGATTAGCCGGGGTTTCTACGAAGTACGCTGGTAAGAGAGAAAGAATGTCTCAAGTCCCGGGTCTCAGGTCTCAAGTCCCAGGTCTAAGGTCGAAGGTCTAACGTCGAAGGTCTTTTGACTTTCGACCTTTTTAGTCCCAGGCCTCGAGTTTCAGGTCTGTTTGGCTTGCGACCTGCAACCTAAAGAATGTCACAGGCGCGGTTCTGACTCGGTGATTAGCCAAGCGCGCTCGCTCAGCAGCATGCGTAGCCCAGCCAACAGATCGCTCCACGCCGAGACCGGGTAAAACGGCACCGGGCTGGCCGGGGGAGGATGGACGGTCAGGACCGCCACGTCTGAGCGTTCTGGAATTCCCGCCAGTGCCCTGGCCTTCCGCACTGCGGCGTCGAAGTCGCCCAGCTCATCTACCAGTCCGATCTCCATAGCCTGGCGCCCGGTCCACACCCGGCCTCGAGCGATCTTCTCCACCTCGTCTTCACTTTGGCCACGCCCCTGTGCCACCAGTGAGCGGAAACGCCGGTAGATGCGCTCCATCCAGGCCTGGAGTACCTGCCACTCAGACTCGGTATAGGGGGCGAGCGCAGATGGCATGGTGGCGGTGGCGCCGCGCGAGAGGATCTCGTGGCGGATTCCACCGCGCTCCAGCAACCCGTGCACGTCGAACTTGCCAGCGACTACGCCGATGGAGCCGGTGATGGTAGCCGCACCGGCCACGATCCACGACGCGCCACAGGAGACGTAGTAACCACCCGACCCGGCCACATTGCCCATGTGGACTACAACCGGCTTGGTGCGGCGCAGTCGCGTTACCTCGCGCCAGATCAGGTCAGAGGCCACCGCGGACCCGCCCCTTGAATCCACGTGGAAGACCACGGCCTTGATGTGCGGGGCGCGCTCGGCGGCGCGGAAAGCGCGTGCGACCGTGTCACAGCCAGCCAGGCGCTGGCCGAACAACGGGAGGGGAAATGGCAGTTCGCGGCTTTCGCCCGGCACGATGCCACCGCGCAGGGTTACCACTCCGATCGCGTCGGGACGTAGGGAGCGCCAGCGGTACTTGATGGGGAGTGAGCGCCGCGCCTGCGCCAGCGGCGCGATGCGAGCCTTGCGGCCTTCGTCGCCGAGCAGCTTCGGCAGGTCGTCCTCGTAGGCCACATGGTCTACCAGCCCACCTTGCTGTAGATCCTCTGGTGAAGATAGGCTGCGATCCAGCAACCGTTGAATTTCTGCCCGCTCCCGGTTACGACTTGTGGCGAGCCCGGTCAGCACCTCGGCCTGCATCCCCTCCAGTAGCGCGTCGTACATCTCGCGCTGTGGTTCGGTCATGCCCCGGTACAAAAACATGTGGCTGGCGGTCTTGTACTCGGCGATGTGGTGGAACTGGGGCAGGATGCCAAGCCGGTCGAGCGCCTCGCGGAGGAAGGGCAGTTCTGCGCGAGGACCGAAAGTAGCCAGCTCCGCGCTCGGCGGCACGACGACTACATCCGCCGCCGACGCCACGTACAGATCGGGGAGGTCGTTGCTGTAAAGGTAGGCGGCGACATGCTTGCCCGAGTCGCGGAAACGCCGCAGCGCAGCGCGTACGCTCTCGCGCGTGGCAAGCCCCGCCTCCAGATTGTCCAGACGTAGCACCACTCCACGCAGGCGCGACCTGGCGACCCGATCGAGAGTCTGACGCAGGTCCTCCAGGCTCATCGGCGGCCGCCGGCCCAGTAGGCGCTGCAGCAATGGCTCGCCCGCGCGGCGTTCGGGCAGGTCACCGCTGAGGACTACCACCGCGTAGTCTGGCGCCGGGAGTAGCCTAACCACCAGGTTGCGCAGCAAGCGCAGTGCGTTTAAGACCAGTTCTAGCGGAAATAGGAAGAAACTCACGAGCTAACCTCCATGGGCAGGGTGGGCCGTCATTCCCTGCGATGCCCTGCCAGGATTCGACTTCCCAGACGTTCGCGCACGGCCCGGGGTGCACGCAGCACCCCGTAGACCCGCAGGCTTTCGATGGCAGCATCGGCCAGGCCCGCATCTACGTCCTGACCGATTATGGCCAGGCCCACGATGGTATACCTGCGCCTCGTCCCGGCCTTTACCACCTCTCTCAGTTCCTGCCGACTGATCAAGATAATGCCGACTGCGGAACTATGATCGGCCACAAACTGTTCTACCTGGTTCTCGTGGAGTTCCAACTGTCTGCGCACAGCGCTACGCACGAAGTCGGTCCGGTTGGCATAGAAACCCTGCGCCACCAGGACGTCTATTTTACCCAGATCCACGGGGCTGAGGTTGAACGTGGCCTTCTCGGTCTGCTCCATGCTATTCCCATCCTACTACCGTCCGGTTACCTGCCTAGCGGCATCCTCGCAGACGATAGCCCTCATGTCAAACCAGACTACTCGAGCCTCCCGCGCACCGTAAGCCCACGGCCCTCTCCATCCCGGCCTAAGCCGTGGCGGGCTACTGCAACAGAAAGGAAGTTGCCAGGGCGCAGGCGTCAGAGCTGGGGACACCTATGCTTAGGCTTGGGCCTTCTGTGCCAGCATGTTCTTCAGCACGGTCTGCAATATCCCGCCGTTCTGGTAGTAGTCCACCTCCACCTGGGTGTCAATCCGGGTCTTGACGGTAAACTGCACCGAGCTGCCGTCGGCGCGGGTAGCTACCACGGTAAGTTCCTTGCCGGGGGAAATCTCCTCGAGGCCCAGAATGTCGAAGACCTCGTAGCCGGTCAGGCCAAGGCTGGCCGCATTCTGCCCACTCTGAAACTGCAAGGGCAGCACCCCCATACCCACCAGATTGCTGCGGTGGATGCGCTCGAAGCTCTGGGCAATTACAGCCTTTACGCCCAGCAGGTAGGTTCCCTTGGCGGCCCAGTCGCGGCTGGAACCGTTGCCGTACTCAATGCCGCCAATCACTACCAGCGGGGTGCCCTCGGCCTTGTACTGCATGGCGGCGTCGTAGACAAACATCTCCTCGCCGGTTCCCACCTCGGCGCCTTTGTCGGACCTGGCCAGTTTTTTGGTGTAGGGGCCTTCTTTGCCGTCCAGCATCAGGTTGCGGATGCGGATGTTGGCAAAGGTGCCGCGCATCATCACCTCGTGGTTGCCCCGGCGGCTGCCATAGCTGTTGAAGTCGGCAGGCTCTACCCCGTGCCCCATCAGGTAGCGGCCGGCGGGCGAGTTTTTGGCAATGTTGCCCGCGGGCGAAATATGGTCGGTGGTGATGGAGTCGCCCAGCAGCAAAAGCGCACGGGCGCCCTTGATGTCGCCAGTATCCCGTGCGCTGGTCAGGTCTTCGAAGAAGGGGGGGTTCTGGATGTAGGTGCTCTTGGGGTCGAACATATAGAGCTTGCCGCTGGGAGCGGGCAGGGCTCGCCAGCGCTCGTCGCCCTCGAAGACGGTGGCGTACTGGCGGCGGAACATCTCGGCATCCAGGGTCTGGTGGATGGTCTGGCGGATCTCCTCCTGGCTGGGCCAGACATCCTTCAAGAAAACCGGCTTGCCGTTGGGGTCGTAGCCGATGGGCTCGGTGGTGAAGTCAATATCCATCCGCCCGGCCAGCGCGTAGGCCACCACCAGCATGGGCGAGGCCAGGTAGTTGGCTTTTACATCGGGGTTGACGCGGCCCTCGAAGTTGCGATTGCCCGACAGAACCGCTGCTACCACCAGGTCGCCTTCCTTTACCGCTCTGGAAATTTCTTCGGGCAGCGGGCCGGAGTTGCCGATGCAGGTGGTGCAGCCGTAGCCGACAGTATGGAACTTGAGGGCCTCGAGGAAGGGCGTCAGGCCCGCCGCGTCCAGGTACTCAGTCACCACCTTAGAGCCGGGGGCCAGGGATGATTTTACCCAGGGCTGGGTGTCCAGGCCAGCCTCCACGGCCTTTTTGGCCAGCAGGCCCGCGCCCAGCATTACCGAGGGGTTGGAGGTGTTGGTGCAGCTGGTAATGGCGGAGATCACCACCGAGCCGTGCTGAAGCTCGAACTCGTCGCGGCCTTTCTTCACCGTGACCTTCGCGCCCAGCTTGTCTGCTGTGAGGCCGAAGCCGCGCTCCTTAGGGTCTTTGGTCAGGTGCTGCAAAAAGCTTTGCTTTACCTCGCCCAGGTTCACCCGGTCTTGCGGGCGTTTGGGGCCTGCCAGGGCCGGGATCACGCTGGAGAGGTCGAGCTCGAGGTGCTCCGAGTACACCGGCGCGTCCTGGTCGGTGCGCCAGAAGCCTGCCGCTTTGGCGTATCTCTCCACCAGGTCTACCTGTTCATCGGAGCGGCCGGTTAGCCTCAGGTAGGCGATGGTCTCCTCGTCAATGGGGAAGAAGCCCATGGTAGCGCCATACTCGGGGGCCATGTTGGCGATGGTGGCGCGGTCGGCCAGCGGTAGTTTGGAGACCCCAGGCCCATAGAACTCCACGAACTTGCCCACCGCTCCGTGCTTGCGGATCATCTCGGTCACCCGCAGCACCAGGTCGGTAGCGGTTGCACCCTCGGGTAGCTCGCCGGACAACTTGAAGCCAATCACCCTTGGCGCAAGCATGTAGTAGGGCTGGCCCAGCATCACTGCCTCGGCCTCAATGCCGCCCACGCCCCAGCCCAGCACGCCTAGACCGTTGATCATGGTGGTGTGGGAGTCGGTGCCCACCAGGCTGTCGGGGAAGGCGTAGAGTTTGCCGTCCTCACCCTTCTGGGTCATCACCACCGGGGCCAGGTACTCCAGGTTCACCTGGTGCACAATGCCAGTACCCGGCGGCACTACCCGGAAGCCCTTTAGGGCCTGCTGGCCCCACTTGAGCAACTGGTAGCGCTCGAGGTTGCGGGCGTACTCGAGCTCGACGTTCTGTGCGAAGGCGTAGCTGGTGCCGAAGTAGTCCACCTGCACGCTGTGGTCAATCACCAGGTCAACCGGAACCACCGGGTTGATCTGCTCGGGGTCGCCGCTCAGCCTGGCAATGGCGTCTCGCATGGCAGCCAGGTCAACCACCGCCGGCACCCCGGTGAAGTCTTGCAGAATTACCCTGGCCAGCATCAAGGGCACGTCTACCTCGCCTGGGTCGGGCTGCCACTTAGCAAGGTTGGTCACATCGTCTTTTGAGACTCTGTACTCATCGAGGTTGCGCAGCAGGCTTTCCAGCATCACCCGGATGCTAAAAGGCAGCCTGGACACCGGCGCGATGCCCTGCCTTTCCAGTTCCATGATGTCGAAATAGTAGACCTCACCCATGCGGGTGAAAAGGCTCTTGCGGGCTTTGAAATCGTCTTTGAAGGTCATATTCTCTCCTCTGGCTGCTTTCAGACACGAAACCAATGGTACAAAGCCGATAGCTTGCACCACCATGCACTGCCAATGGCTAATAGCTAGCAGCTTTTTTTGCTGTTGGCTACCGGCCACCGCCTATCGGCATTCGTCTTCAGATAGTTTACCCCACCTTTTTCGGAGCAAAAAGACTCTGGAAATCGGACTTGCCGCCTGGGTTGTAGGGCTGGTTTCGATACCTGGGCGGGTGCGCCCTGCCTCAGATAACAGAAGTTTACATTAACCGACGGGAAAATTGGAGCAACGGTTCAACAAAGCCCATACCGACGATGGCAACACCCGGCCCAGGGGTTTATTTTCGGCCGAGTCTGGCAAGGTATCCTGGGCTGTCTCAGATCTGAACTACTACTAAAGAATTCCGGCCAGAAAGCCCTGTTCCCGCGCGGCCCGTATCAGGTCCATTACCGTGAGCCGATGGGGGTCATACTCGACCTCGAGCTGCCCCGTATCGGCGGGCTCTACGCCCTGTACGCCCTCGAGGCTTTTGATGGCCCTGGAAACCTTCTCGATCTGTTCCGGGAGCTCCATACCCCGCACACCCAGCAACACCCGGTTCATAGTCACCTCGATTGTAGAGGATGTTAAAGCGAGTGCCCAAACATCCGGACTCAAGCCGTGGGAGAGGGCTGGGGCTGGGGGTAGTGTCGCCTTGCGCGGTACTGGAAGAAGTACAGCTCTGCTGCTAAGACCAGCACTGCCAGCAAGGCCAGCCAGGGGGCCAGCTGCACCCTGAGGGTGGGTGGCAGTGGCTGGTCGGGGCTGGGGCGCGGCAGCAGGGTTTCGCTGGGGGTTAGCAGGCCGCTGCGGAGCTCACCCCTGGGGGCAACCAGGTTATAGATCAGCACCGGAAAGGCGGGCAGGTCTTGCAGGCTTTCCGTGGGTGGCAGATACACCCCGTTGGGGTGAAACCAGGCCAGCGGCTGTCCGGTCTCGCTGATGGCCATAGGCCGCCAGTTGGGGGCTTGCGGCGGTGGGGGGATACGCAGGCTGAACCCCACCAGCTCGGCGCCCCGCAGATAGGGCAGGGTGCGCTCCAGATCGAACACGGTGGCCTGTCCGCTGCTCTCCTGGGCGAAAAATACCGTAAACCGAGTGGGTTCGCGGCGCGGGGTGCCCATCTCGAAGACCATCTCGCCGGGAGCGGCCCGGCTGGTTCCTAGCAGTACCAGCAGACGCTCGAGCGCGGGCGAACGACCCGTTACCTCGACCCGCACCAGCCGCCGGGAAAAGCGGGCCTGGTCGTCCAGGGACAGGGCATCGCTGCCCACGATACGGGCGGTGGGTGTGGCCGAGTGCACCTCCAGACTGCTAAAGCCCCTGGCGGGAACCTCGAGGGCATAGGGCCTGCCATCCACCAGAAGCTCGCCCCGCCACAGCCCCGGCCCCGCGTTGGCTACCGCTACAAACCCTGGCCCAATGGCGGTAATTCCCACATTGACGCCACTGCCAGCCACATTTAGGTAGCCATCGGTGCCGGCTGGGGGTGGCTGGTCGGCAATGGTCAGGACGCGGGCGTCGGGCAGCAAGGCCCGGCCCCTGGCGATGGCAGTTTCCAGATCAGCGCTGCTGGCCGCTGGCTGGAGACCCTCGAGGCTGCCGAGCAGGTTGCGCCCCAGGCCCGGCCCAAACGTTTGAATCTGCTCACCGGCTACTACTAACACGGCACTTGGCGAGGCGGTCAGGTGCTCACGGGCCATTTGCCTGGCTCGCTCAAAACGGCTGGGGCTCACATCGTTAGCGGCCATCGAGGCCGAGGCATCCAGCACCACTACCAGCTCGCCAGGCCGGTCCACCGAGACCTCGGGTGTGGACAGCGCCAGCAACCCCAGCAGGGCTGCAAGCAACAACAAAAATAACCGCAAATCCAGGCGTCTGCGAGCCTTGCCCTTGCGAATGGCCCTTTGCCACAGCCACAGCCCGGCCATCCTGCGCTCTGGAGGCTGCCTGCGCCGATACCACCACCAGACCAGCCCAAGCACGGGTGGGATGAGCAGCAACAACCAGGGTAGTCCAAAGGCCAACTGCACCCTTTTAGCTTAGGCGTTGTGGCCAGAAGGTAATGCGTTCTGGTTGACGAAGACCAGAAAGAATGTCACAAGTCTCGGGTCTCAGGTCAAGTAAAGGCCAAAGGCTAAAAGACGGAGGTCGAAAGACGGAGGTCGAAGGCCAAAATGCCAGACCGTTGCAGACCTTAGACCTTCGACCTTAGACCTTGGACCTTACACATGCGACGATTAGCTGGCGCGATTCGTGTGCTTTCATATGCGGCGCAAACCTGCTATAATCTGGTTTGCCTGGGGGCGTTCCGGTTTCGACAGGGATTCTTGAAGGCAGCACGGCGTGTCGAGGTAGCCCATGGCCTCGTAAAAATGGGCAAAGCCATAACTGGCAACGTTCGTAGCAACAGCTACGCTCTGGCTGCTTAAGTCAGCCACGTTCTTCAGAAGCCCAGCCGATGGCGTGCTGAACGAACGACCTAAAGTCGGCTAGC
>JBGFRI010000045.1:0-80655 GCA_041695225.1 Deinococcota bacterium | reverse complement strand
GCAAGTGGTATGTCTCATGATTACATGGCAACACTTTGTACAGCGCATCGATGCTCGAACTGCCTGGTAGACAGGCTTTTTCGCGGGTCGCAGCCTCCGTTACGGGGGTAACTTCGGTCTAACCTGTTCCAGTGCTAAGAAAGCAGGGCTTGTTGATCTCCAAGCCTGTCGGCAAAGTGAAATACTGGCCTGCGCTAAAAGTTGGGGCTAGGTGGGCGCTCTGCTACCCCATCTGGCAAATCTTCCCATACCAAGCGTGGAGGTTTTTGCCGGGGGGCCGGTAGCCATTGACGTGGAGTGGTTTTTTAGCACCCGCGAGCTGTGTGACCTGATGAGAAGGGTTCAGGCTCTGCTCATGATGTCGCTCAACCCCGGCCTCGCCAACCCTGCCGACTGGCAGCGGGTGGCCTTCAAAGGGGGCTCCGAGCCAGGCGTGCTCAATCTGACCACCTGGCTCTTAGGCCGGGACGGCAGGCAGTTCTGTGTTTCGGCTACCTGGAACAACCCCCAGGCCAGGCTAGACGAAAGCCAGTTCATTTTGCTTTATACCAGTCTGCTGGGCACCCTGAAGTAGACTGGCCCCATGCGCCTGGTCCCCTTTCGTTTTGAAGACAATACTTTCTGGCTTCTGGATCAGCGCAAGCTGCCCTTCGAGGAGGGCTGGGTTCCCTGCCAGAGCGCCCAGCACGTCGCCGCGGGCATCCAGCAGATGGTGGTGCGCGGGGCGCCCGCCATCGGCGTCACGGCAGCCTACGGGATGGTGCTGGCCCATCTAGTGGGCGAGGACCTGGCGCAGGCCGACGAAGCGCTGCGCAATAGCCGACCCACCGCAGTGAACCTGTTCTACGCGCTCGACCGCATGAGACCGCACTGGGGCAGCCTGGAAGCCTCGTTAGCCGAGGCAAAAGCCATCTGGAGCGAGGTCGAGCAGACCGAGCTGGCCATCAGCCAGCACGGCGCCAGGGTGCTAAGGGGCCAGGTGCTGACCCACTGCAACACCGGGCCGCTGGCTACGGGGGGATATGGAACAGCACTGGGGGCCATTATCGAGGCCCACCGCCAGGGCCGGGTGAGCCATGTCTGGGCAGACGAGACCCGCCCCTACCTGCAAGGCGCCCGCCTGACCGCCTACGAACTGCAACAAGCCGCGGTTCCGGCTACCCTGATTAGCGACAACATGGCGGCTTACATGATGGCCCAGGGAAAGGTAGACGCGGTGATGCTAGGCGCCGACCGTATGGCCCTGAACGGCGATTTTGCCAACAAGATTGGAACTTACGGTCTGGCAGTTCTGGCCCGGTATCACGGAATTCCCTTTTATCCGGCCCTGCCGCTCTCGTCGGTAGACCCCAGGCTGGAAGACGGCGTTGGAATCCCCATCGAGCAGCGCTCGGCCCACGAAGTGACCGTAATTCGTGGGCAGCCTGTCGCACCCGAGGGCTTCCCGGCAGCGCATCCGGCCTTTGACGTGACCCCCCATCACCTGGTCACCGGCATTGTGACTGAGAAAGGCGTGATTTACCCGCCCTTCGATGAATCGTTGCGAGCCGCCCTGGGCATCGGGTGAGCTATGGCCTGGATGATGGGCTGGTGGGAACAACTGGTAGGAGCAGTCTGCCCGGGCTGCGGCGAGCCGCTGGTACAGCCTATCGTCTGCGCCAAATGCCAGAGTTCTCTGGTGCCCAGACACCTGCCAAATTTCGTTTATCTGGGGGATTACCGGCGCTTTGGCAGACTCCCCAAGGCCATCAAGTACCAGGGCCAGCGCCAGCTTGGCATTTTGCTGGGCAAGCGACTGGCCCTGGGGGTGCGCCAGGCCGACTGGAAGCTGAATGGCGTGACCGCCGTGCCCACCCTTTTGCACCGCAAAATCGCACGGGGGTACAACCAGGCCGAACTGCTGGCCCAGGCGGTAGCTCAGGAGTTAGGCATCCCTTATAAAACCGTGCTCTCGCGCACCACCCTGGACAAATCGCAAACCAAAAAGACCTTGCTGCGCCGGCTACAGCTTCCCGAGGCTACCTTCTTGCCTACCAGCCAGATTGGGGGAGCCTGGCTACTGGTAGACGACGTTGTCACTACCGGAGCGACCTATGAACGTGCACGCAAAGCGTTGTTCGAGGCCGGCGCAGCCAGGGTCTACGGCGCGGCAATTGCGGTCAAAAGCCCACATCATCTCAGCAGATTTTCCCTATAATCACGATTACAGAACTCCGCTGGGTATCTGGGGTTCTTTGAGCTATCCGATCGGCCCCCCTCTGTCTGAGCGTGGGGCTGATTTCTAGAAGGCAGGCTGTTATCCCATGCTTATTCGCTCCCGTTTCAGCCTCACCCGGCATCGCCCTGGAACCAGCAGATCTCGTACCACAGGGCTTCGCCTGTTCAATAGCTGGAACGACGCCGCTCTTTGCCGCAGCTGGGAGAGGTAAGTTTGGATAGAAGTTGGGCCAGGGGGAGGACTTGATGCTCAAACGACCGCGATTTGCAAGCAACACAAACCGTCGTTCATCACACGGGTCTCTGCGAAGGCTCGAGGAGCTGATCCCCTATCTTCGCCAGGGCCGCTACCGCATAGGCCCGCACGTAGCCAGGCACATGCTGCAAGAAGGTTTTATCGAGCAGGATGTCTTGCAGGCGGTGGAATGGGGCCGCGAGATGGCGGTATATCCCGAAGACCAGCGCATGCTGGTGCTGGGCTATATGGTCTTTCCGCCCCAGCTAAGACTGCCACTGCACGTGGTGCTGGAGTACCGCGAAGCCCGCTGGGTAGATGTGGTAACCGCCTTCATCCCCAAAAAGCCACACCAGGTCTACTCCAGAGCCAGAATTGCGGCCATCCTGCGCTACGACGGAACTTTCGAAGAGGTGCGCTGGGTTAAGCCCAGGTTTATGACAGCCGAGGATATTCCGCAGTAGGGGTCGCAGGTCTAAAGTCGCAGGTCGCCAGAGAGTCGAGGGTCTATGGCCGAAAGTCGGGGGCAGGAGGCAGGAGAAAAGTAAATTCGCTGAGCTTGCCAAGTGCCAATTTCTTAACTCGGTCTTCAGCTAACAAGGTTTTGCCATCCCGACGAGTCCGGGTGCTGTCGAATGGAAAAAGGTGAATGTCGAAGACCAAAGGCCGATAGCTAGAAAACTTTGTTGAAGGATTTCATTGAACAGCCCCAGTCCGACATGGGACCTGCGACATTGCGAATGTACCCAACCACTCCGGAGAGCAGCGCCTAAATCCCCAGCACCTTCCGCGCCGCTTCGGCGTCTTTTGCCAACTGGGCTTTCAGCGCTTCAAGCCCTTCAAATTTTGTCTCTTGGCGCAGCCTGGTAAGGAATTCCACTCTGAGTTCCTGGCCATATAGATCGCCGGCAAACCCAAAGAGGTGTACCTCGAGGCGCAGGGTCTGACCCGCGACCGTAGGGCGGTAGCCAACATTGGCCATCCCGCCAAACTTTCCCTGCGAGGTCTGCACCCGTACCACGAACACGCCCAGCGGCAAAATTTTGTGATGAGCCACTTCGATATTGGCCGTAGGAAACCCTAGCTGCCTACCCAGCCGGCTCCCCTCCCGCACGATACCTCCGGCCTGGTAAGACCTGCCCAGGAGCAGTCTGGCCTGGTCTACCTCCCCTTGGCGCAATAAGTCGCGGATACGGCTGGATTTGACCGGCCCTCCATCCAGCTCCAGGAGGGGCACGATATGGGTGGGAGCCACGGCCTCAAGGTCTTCCAGTCCCCCGGTTCTTCCCTGCCCAAAGCGGAAATCCTCTCCGACGTAGAGGCGCTGGGCTTCCAGAGCACGAAGGTCGCCCAGAAAGTCGTCCTTGCTACGCCTGGAGAAGGCCTCGTTGAACGGTACAATCAGGGCAATTTCCGCCCCCAGGCCCCGCAAAAGCTCGAGCTTTTCCGCCAGATCGGTCAGGAAGCCCTCCCCTTTCATAAAAACCTTGCTGGGGGGGTCGAAAGTGTACACCAGCAACGGAATGTGCTGCTGCCTGGCCTGTTGCTGGGCCAGGTGAATCAGGTGTTGATGACCCAGGTGTAGCCCGTCAAAGCTGCCAATCGCCACCACCTTAGGGCCAGCAGGCGCGTCGTACGGGTCATTTATCAGTAGCATAGTTCGGGATAAAGAGACCAATCTTCTCAGGGCAAAGCTTAGCAGTTGGCAGGGCCAGGGGTTTTATACGCGACCTGCGGCCCTGCCCTCCAGCGCACGCTCACCAAGATAAAACAAAATCCCCGCCATCGCCGAGGCAGAAATTTCCACCCGGCCGTCCCTGGCATCCTGCAAAACCTGCCCTGGGTCGTGCCACTCGATGATCAGGTCTTCGTCGGCATCTGGCTCAGCGTAGGCAGCCTGTAGGTTTTTGGCGCGGAAGACGTGCAGTTTCTCATTGCAAAAACCCGGCGAAAGGTAAAAGCCCACCAGGTACTCGAGCTCCCCGGTGAGCCCGGCTTCCTCGGCCAGCTCCCGCTTGGCCGCTTCTTCGGGGGTCTCTCCCTCGTCAATCAGCCCCGCCGGAATTTCGAGCGTTGAGGCACCGATAGCAGGGCGGTACTGCCGCACAAAAAGTAGCTTCCCATCCCGCTCGACCAGAATCGCCACCGCATGGGCATGTTCTACGATCTCGTACTTGCCTTCCAGCGCCAAATTGATAATGCGACCCTTGTACACATACTGCCGTTCGGGCATGCAACCAAGCTAAGGGGTAAAGAACCTTACGTCAAACCGGGCAGGGCCTCCTCGAGCTAACTGAGTATGAAGCACCTCACCCAGACTTGGCTCTGGCAAGGTATGGGGGCGCCTACTTGGGATGGGCCAGCGTGATGACAGAAAAATTGGTGGACAGCTAAGTGCCCAGCCACGTTAACCCTGCACGGCTGACCTGGGGCTGTCAGACCCAGTTCGGCTACCGGGCCAGAGGCTTGAGTAAGGGGTACGAGAGCGCTGGGGCGCAAGAGTCTACGGGTATGGGTTAAGATGTTCAAACCAAGGCTGCAATAGGCTGGTTTTTCGACAAGGAGTCTGTAGCAGGGCTTAAGTCATCCTCTAAGCCCTGGCAATAGCCACCCTGGCCCGGTCGGCCATCTGGCATAACCTTTCCCTGGTGACAGGGAATTTGCCCTCCAGGGCCAGCCCTTTGCCATCTTCCCAGTGGGCGTGATAGTGGATATGCCCTCCTGGAACTCGAAATGCGATATGTTTGAGTTTGGCGTGCCGGGGGGATACCGAAGCAAAGAGAAACGGCTCCCCCTGCCCATCCGACAACGAGGCGGTCATGATGGTGGTGGGCAGTTCGTAGGGGCGTTCCATGCGATAGATAAAGTCGGGAAAATCGGACTCCTTGGTAAACTGCACGCCATTTTCGGCCGCGTATTCCCTCATCCACTCCAGAATCTGCACCCAGGACTTATAGAGCATTTCATCATGGTGATGATCTTGTCCGGCACTCATGGAATCTAGTCTATCCAGTAAGGGCCAGAAAGTCTAAGCCGGGAAGGCAACAAACCAGACCCTGGCCCCTGCCTCCGCCGTTCGACCTTAAGTCTTCAGCCGACCTGCGACTTTTTTGAAGAATGTCAAATTTCTAAGGTCCAAGGTCAAAGGTCTAACGACTTTCGACCTTCGACTTTCGACCTACGACCTGAGACATGTGACCTGAGACCATCCAACAAACCAGTGTGTAGCACCAACGCATCGAGACCTTTGGCGATGGACCCTCGAGGTTGGAACAGGTCACACAAGGCAATTGCGGTTGTACTAGGATAAAGACTGCATGCGCCTGGATGATCTGCCCCCGCTGCCCGAGACTCCCGGGGTCTACCTGTGGAAGAGCGGCGAGGTCACAATTTACGTGGGCAAGGCCAAAAGTCTCAAGGCCCGTGCAACCAGCTATTTTCACGGCGAAGGCAAAAGCTGGCGGGTCTCCCAGGAAGCCACCCATCTTGATTTCATTGTGGTACGCGACGAGGTAGAGGCGCTGCTGCTGGAAGCCAACCTGATCAAACTCCACCGCCCGCGGTACAACGTCCTGATGAAGGATGACAAGCACTACCCCTTTCTTAAGCTGACCAACGAGGAGTGGCCCATGCTGATGGTAGTGCGGCGCCTGCAAGACGACGGAGCGCGTTACTGGGGGCCCTTTCCCGACGCAGGGGTGGTTCGGCGAATAAAACGCCTGGTAGACCGGGTCTTTCCGTTGCGGCAGAATTCGGGGTTCCCTTTCAAAAAGCGGCGTCATCCCTGCCTGAACTTTTCCATGGGGCGCTGCCTGGCTCCGTGCGTAGGAAAGGCCAGCCCGGAGCAGTATGCGCTGGCAGTGCAGCAGGTAGAAAACCTGCTGGATGGCAGGGTGGACGAGCTATACCAGAGCCTGGAGACCCAGATGGCAGAGGCCGCCAAAAACCAGGATTTCGAGCGGGCGGCGGAAATCCGCGACCAGGTTAGCGCCGTTCGCGGCTTCTTCGGCACCGCCCAGCAGGCCTACGACCCCTTACTGGGCGACCTGGATTTTCTGGGTTTTGCCCGGGCTGGCGACTATGCCCTGCTCCAGCACTACCAGATGCGCAGGGGGCAGATGTTGGGGCGCATCAGCCGCTTCGTGGAGGGGGTTAAGGAGGCCAGCGATACGGAACTGCTGGAGGCCTTCATGCGCGACTACTATCTGGAAGCCTCTCCACTGCCCCCCCTGGTCTTGCTTCCCTTTGAGCTCGAGGCCCAGGAAGCCTTCTCGACCTTCCTGAGTTCCAAAGGACGCAAAGTGGAGATACGCGTTCCACAGCGAGGAGATAAAACCCGGCTGGTCGAGCTGGCCATGACCAATGCCCAGGCTGCCCTGAAGACCGAGCTAAAGGTGCTGGAGCGCAAGGGCAATCATCCCGGGCTCAAGGGGCTCATGGAAGTTTTGGGGCTTGCGCGCCGGCCCTACCGCATCGAAGGCTACGATATCTCGAACCTTTTGGGCGAGAGCGTGGTGGGCTCCATCACGGTATTCGAAGGGGGGCGCCCCAAAAAGTCCGAGTACCGCCGCATCAAAATCAGGGGTCTGCAGGGCCAGCCCGACGACTTTTTCTCAATGGAGCAGACCATCGCGCGGCGTTTTGGCGGAAGCCTTTCACAAACCATGCCCGTGCCCGATCTGCTTTTGATTGACGGGGGTCTGGGCCAGGTGCGGGCCGCACAAAAGGGCCTGGAGAAAGCTGGCCTGGATATTCCCCTGGTTGGGCTTTCCAAACGCGAAGAAACCCTGGTCTTGCCGAGCGGCACAACCCTGGCACTACCCCTGACCCACCCGGCACTGCAACTCCTGATCTATCAGCGAGACGAGACCCACCGCAACGGGGTGATGTTCCACCGCAAGCTGCGCAGCGAAAAAGCCCTCAAAAGCATCTTCGACGACATTCCGGGCATTGGTCCGGCCCGCAGGATGGCCCTGCTGAACCACTTTTCGACCCTGGAAGAACTCCGGGCCATGAGCATAGATGATCTGGCCAGGCTGCCGGGCCTCGACAGGCGCAGCGCTCTAGCGGTTTTGCAGGCCCTCAATTTGCCCACGGCCTCCAAGGGGCCGCCCGTTTGAGCCTTGCGACAAAGTCTAAAGTCTATTGTCTATGGTCTATGGTCAGCCTAACCGCCGACCGCTGGCTGGCATTCAGCCTGGCCACACGGTAGGCTTACGTCTGTGGAAACGATTCGCGTTGCCCTGATGGGGGGCGGAACCGTCGGCAGTGCTTTTGCCGAGCTTTTGCCGTTGCATCAAAAGCGCTTTGGGGCCCTGGGGCTCAGGGTCGAACTGGCCAAGGTGCTGGTGCGCAATATCAATAAGAGCCGACCGGGGATTCCCACCCGGCTGCTTACCAGCAATCCACAGGGTTTTCTGGACGATGTAGATGTACTGGTGGAGGTGGCAGGCGGTACCACCGCAGCCGGGGATGTGGTCTTGCAGGCGCTGGAAAAGGGCGTTCCGGTGGTCACGGCAAACAAAGCCCTGCTGGCAGAGCGCTGGAGCGAGCTCTGCGAGTATGCCGAGGAGGGCGAGCTGTATTACGAGGCCAGCGTGATGGCCGGGACGCCTATCATGGGGGCGCTGCAAAGCCTGTGGGGCAACCAGACCCTCCAGATGCACGGCATCGTCAATGGAACCTGTAGCTACATTATCCGGCGCCTGGAAGAGGGTGCAAGCTACGCTGAAGCCTTCCAGGAAGCGGGGGATCTGGGCTATCTGGAAGCCGACCCCAACCTGGACGTGGGTGGCATAGATTCGGCCCACAAGATTTGTGTGCTGGGTAGGCTTACGGTAGACCCTGGGCTCTCCTGGGAAATGGTCTTGCAGCGCACCCGGGGTATCCAGCACCTCACCCCCGAAATGCTGCAACAGGCCCGCGCCGAAGGACAGGCCATTAAGCTGGTGGCCAGCCTCTTCCCCGAAAATGGCCAGTGGGCTGCCGCGGTACGCCCGGTGCGCCTGCCCCAGTCGCATCCGCTGGTCACCATGGGCAGCGGGCGCAATGCCATGGTCTACAGGGGCGAGCCAGTAGGACAACTGGTATTCGCGGGCGCAGGGGCTGGCGGAGGGGTGACCGCCAGCGCGGTGCTGGGCGATCTTTACCGTGTTTTGCTGGGCGCACCTGGGCACTTGCCGGTTCCGGCGGCTGCTCCAGTACCTGCGCAGGAAGTGGAGAGGCTCGAGGAGGTTTAGCTGGTTGCAGGTTGCAGGTCTGAAGTTAGTCTCAGGTCGCAGGTCGCAGGTCAGGCCTAGGGTCTAGGGTCGAGTGTCGAAGGCCTGTAGTCTTCAACCTTTGGCATCGGCCCGCAAGTTCGTATCATAAAGGTGGAAATTTGTCCCACTTGCACCAGCACAATTGCCACATTTGTGATTCTGAGGCCGTCAAACCAACGAGTCTAATGCACTTAGTTGGGTCAACCAAATTCAGTGCATTACAGCGTATCAGACCCTTCGCTTCGCTCAGGGTGACATCCGTCTAGTCGGATCGAGAGCGGTCGCGTGAGTCAACCCTACCCACCCGTTATGATGAGTGCCGCTCTATGACCCGCTACTACAGCACCCGCGACCTGCAGAAAACTCTGATCGGTTTCGAAGAGGCCCTGCTCAAAGGGCTGGCTCCCGATGGGGGCCTGTATCTTCCCGATCATATTCCCAGCATTGAGCCAGTAAGCTGGCTGGGTGCGGGCTCCATTGCCCAGGTAGGCACCAGGGTGCTGGGAGAGTGGCTTTCGGGCGATATTCCTAAAGCCGACCTGGAAAAAATTCTTCACCATGCCCTGGACTTCCCGTGTCCACTGGTCAGACTCTCGGACGATCTGTTTGTACTCGAGCTCTTCCACGGCCCCACCCTCTCCTTCAAAGACTTTGGCGCCCGCACCATGGCCCGCCTGATGCAGTATTTCCTGCACAAACGCGGAGAACGACGCCTCATCCTGGTAGCCACCTCCGGCGACACCGGCAGCGCAGTGGCCGATGGCTTCGCGGGGCAGGACAACATCGAGGTGGTGCTGCTCTATCCCAAAGGAAGGGTCAGCGAGGTGCAAGAACGCCAGCTCATCACTCGGCGCAAGGGCGTTCGCAGTTTCGCAGTAGAGGGTGCCTTTGACGACTGCCAGCGCATGGTCAAAGAAGCCTTTCTAGACCCCGATCTCTCGCATCTGCCTTTGAGCAGCGCCAACTCCATTAACATCGGGCGGCTGTTGCCACAGTCGCTTTACTACCTCTGGGCTATTCGGTTGTTACACGCCCACCCTTCCCTTGGGCTGGAAGGGGCTGGGGGATTGGAAGGAACCACGCCCCAGGAGGTCAACTTTTGCGTTCCCAGCGGAAACCTGGGTAACCTGATGGCCGGGGTTCTGGCTGGGCTAATGGGGCAGCCCGTCCACAGGTTCATTGCAGCCCACAACGACAACCATTTCTTCCCCGACTTTTTGCGGGGCCAGGCCCATGCCTATCAGTTTCACCCAAGCATCGCCACTCTTTCCAACGCGATGGATGTGGGCTCGCCCAGCAACTTTGAGCGGCTCTACACCCTTTTGGGCCCGGAAAAAATGCGTTCATGGCTCTGGGGAACCTGCGTCTCGGATCCTGCCACGCTAAAGCGCATGAAAAAAACCTTCGACGACTACGGCTACATCGCCTGTCCGCATACCGCCGTAGGGTTAGAAGCCCTGCACCGCTACCGCCAGGAAACCGCCGACACCTCACCCATCATCACCCTGGCCTGCGCCCATCCGGCCAAGTTCCCCGAGGCCGTTAGTAAAGCCTTGGGCCAGGAACCACCCCGCGAGGCGACGCTGGAAATTCTCAGTAGCCGCCCGACCAATGTCCAGACCATAAAACCCACCCTGGAAGCCCTCAAAGCACAGTTGCTATAGAAACTGCGCCAAACCCATCAAAACACGGTAAGCTAGAGCTAAGGAATTTAGGCATGGCAGAGAAAGCTAAAGCAAAAACCAACAAAGAACCCTTTCCAGGGGCATACTTCATAGGCCTGATGATCACCCTGGCCGTATTGACTGTAATGGTGGTTGTTGGGGCTGGGTTGCCTCCGGCGGTTTCGGGCTTTTCTGTGGCCCTGTTGCTGGGCCTGACGGTCAATCCCCGGTATGCCATGGGCTTCTTGAGTGCAGGCGTCTTTGCTGCGTTGCTGGGTTTCGCAGGCAGCGAGCCCCAGGTCGCCTGGGGTGGGCTGGGCCTGATTCTGGCCAGCTTGATCGTTCGGCGCTACATCAAATCCTGAGAACTGCCGGAGGCAGGGTTTGCGTAAACTTGGCGGCTTTTTACGCGCTTCGCTGGCGCCGGACCGCCTGGCCCGTACCCTCATCTATGCCGGTATTGCGGGCTTTGTCTGGTTCTTCTTCGTTCAACCCAGCGCCTTCGGCGCTACCCTGTCGGTAGCGGCCCTGGTGGGGGCTGGGCTGGTGCAGTATAGTGACGGCAAGCCCTATATCATCCCCCTGTACGTCTACGTGCTGGCGGCTTTAATACTGCTACAACTGGTCGGGCTGCTGTTAGGAGCGGGAGGGCAGTTGGGGGCGGCAATGCTGGGCAGCGTTCTGGGGTTGGGCCTGCCCTATCTGGCCTATCGCCTGCAGGAGAAAACATGAAAATGGCGCTCATACACCTGGCAACCCGTGAAACCCCACAGGCGACGCTGGAGAAGGCCCTGCACCTCCTGGACCAGGCCCATCAGCAAGGTGCAACGGTTGCGGTCTTGCCCGAGCTATTCCCTAGCGGATACCGCTACGCCGATGCAGCAAAGACCCCAGAGGTGCTTTCACAACTTCAGAGTTTCTGCTCACACAGCGGCATGACCCTGGTGGCTGGGGTACTGGAGCAGGCCGGTGAGCGCCACGCCAACCGGGCCAAGGTCATCGGGCCAGCGGGCCCGCAGGCCAGCTACACCAAAACCCACCTGATTCCGGCCTTTGGCGAGCACCAGACCATGATTCCGGGGCAAGACCTGGTCACGCTGGAGCTGGGCGGCTTCAAGGTGGGTGTGGCCATCTGTTTCGACCTCCGCTTCCCGGAGCTCTTCCGCGCCTATGTCCTGGAAGGGGCCAGCCTGTTTCTGGTTCCTTCGGCCTGGCCCATGAGTCGCAGCTATGCCTGGGAGCTATTCTGCAAGGCTCGAGCGGCCGAAAACCAGGCTTATCTGATTGCGGTCAACCACGCCGAAGACCCCTTCGGAACTCCAAGTCTGGCAGTTGACCCATTTGGCATGGAGATACTCCGCCTAGAGGCCGAGGGCGCCGGGCTGGTGGAGCTCGACCCCGCCATCCCTGCGCGCCTTAGACAGGAATTCCCCGTGCTGTCTGAGCGCCGCCCCGAGCTGTATCAGGGCCTTTTGAAAAGCCCTACCAGCAAATAAACCACTGCCCCCAAGATCAGGCCCTCGCCCCAGGCTGGCAAGAAGGGCTCGAGCATCTGCACCTCGAAACGCCCGGCAATCAGGAGTGGCCACGGCAAAACAGCCCAGGCCATCCCGTACTGCCGAAAACCTGCCGCCAGCACAAAAGCTAGCCCGACCCCTTGCAGGTAGAAGGCCCAGCCCTGCCCCAGCTCATTCTGGTAGATAAACCACAGCAGGTTGAGCCAGACCCCCACCACGCCCCAGGCCCAGCCAAGGCGGTGCACCACTGTCACCCCCAGCAAAAACAATCCAAGCCCTACTAAAAGATCAAGCATTCTGGCTTATTCTAGGCTACCGGCCAGGTTCTAAGCCAGTTCTTTACCAGCAGTCCGTCACTTGCTGCAAAGGCCAGCGGGGGTATAGAGCTTTCATCACGCTGCAGACTACAGACGGGGAGTCGTGCTGGCTACTGCATGTCTTCTGAATATGGTGATAGCATTACTGTGAAGGTTTAATATGAAAAACACAACTCGTTTATTGGTAGGTAGTAAGAAGGGCGCTTTCTTTTTCTATAGTGATCGCAGGCGGGAGAAGTGGAAACTGGATGCCAGCCACTTCATTGGCGAGATTGTCAACCACGTGGTGCTCAATCCGCGCGGCAGCCAGACCATGCTGATGGCTGCCCGGACCGGCCACCTGGGGCCTACGGTGTTTCGCTCGAGCGATGCTGGCAAAACCTGGAAGGAAGCCGGCCGGCCCCCGGCCTTTGCAAAAACAAAGACTGGGCAGGGCAAAGCTGTGCAGCAGGTGTTCTGGCTCACCCCAGGGCACCAATCCGAGCCTGGGGTGTGGTGGGCAGGTATCGTTCCCCAGGGGCTTTTTTATTCCGAGGACGACGGGCAGAACTGGGAAGAGGTCGTACCCTTTCGCCGATATCTGGAGAAACTAGCCCAAAAAGAGGGGTTTATTGGAGAGCCTCCGGGGGGCGGCCCCATCATCCATAGCATCCGCATTGACCCCCGCGATGCCAGACATATGTATGTAGGGGTTTCTTCGGGTGGTGTGTTTGAAACCAACAACCGTGGCAAGACCTGGAAGCCCCTCAACCAGGGGGTAGTGGCGGACTACCTGCCCCCGCCCACCGACGGCCCCTGGCACGAGTACGGCCAGGACCCTCATCACCTGGCCATACATCCGCTCGACCCAGACCGGCTCTACCAACAAAACCACTGCGGGGTGTATCGTCTGGACCGCCCCAGCAGTCAATGGACGCGCATTGGCGACAACCTGCCCAGGGAGGTGGGGGACATCGGGTTTCCTATAGTGGTTCACCCCAAAGACCCCGATACAGTCTGGGTTTTTCCCATGGACGGCACCTCGGTCTGGCCGCGCACCAGCCCTGGCGGCAGGCCCGCAGCCTTCAAGAGCAGCAACGGCGGCAAAACCTGGAAGCGCCAGGCCAGAGGCTTTCCCAAGGAGCACGGCTACTTTACTACCCTGCGCCAGGGCTTTGTCTGTGACCAGCACGACCCCGTGGGGCTGTATCTGGGGCTGAGCAGCGGCGAGGTCTGGGCCAGCGCCGATGAAGGCGACTCCTGGCGGCAGATCGCCCAGCACCTTCCCTATATTCTTTGTGTCGAGGCGGTTTAGATGAAGGTCTGGATTGCGCCACCGCTGCGCTCGTACACCCACCAGGCGCGTTTTGTGGAGGCCAAGGGCAGCACCCTACGAGAAGTGCTGGGTCATCTGGAGGAAAGCTACCCCGGCATCCGCTTCCGCATGATTGACGAGCAGGACAAGATCCGCCAGCACATTCACATCTTTGTGGGGCAGCAGATGGCCAAGAGCATTGACGAGGTAGTGCCCGACGGGCAGGAAGTGATGATCGTGGCCGCGCTGAGCGGCGGCGCGCAGCACTAAGCCGGCCAAAACCTGGTGTTACAACCCAGTACCTTTCTCGAGGTGGGCCGACCACTGACAGGCTCCTCCTCATCCCGGGCCATAATGGCGGCCTTAATGCGTTTGAGGGTGGTTACCTCCTCCAAGGCGCGCTGGTGGATACGCTGGGGGGGGTTCCAGTCCGGGCTCGAGTCCTGGAAACTACAGGCCGAGAACGGCCCGGCTTTTCTGACTGTAACGGCGGAGATCTACACATCTGAGCTACGCTAAAGCGCCGTCTGGCTGCTCTTGCTCTCCAGGCTGACCCTGCAACACGAGCTGCCCCTGGAGCAGCTTTACCGGGTGGAGACTCTATAACGAGCAGAGTCGAATGACCGTTAAGCTAAATGAGGCAGAGCGTGAGACCCTGACTCTTCCAGCAGCCCGCGTGACCACCTTAGGGCTGAGGGGAGTGCTGGTTAGTGCTGGTTACCACTAAGGCGGGGTACGGCTCAGCGCAGCTCCGGCATCCACCAGCCCGGCCCCGCAGTACTGGCTCGGATGGCCGCACTCTGCGGGGGTCAGCGGCCGGGCAGTCTCTTTCAGGATTCTCAGCCCTTCCTCCCTGGTCAGGCCGGGCCTGTGGCTTTTCATCAGGGCCAGCACCCCTGCAACGTGCGGCGCGGCCATTGAGGTGCCGACCATGCCCCCATACTGCTGATTGCCCAGGGTGCTGAAGACCTGTGCTAGGCTGTCGCCCCCAGGGGCCATCAGGTCAATGCGGGTTCCACAGTTCGAGTACGAGGCCCGCTGCCCCAGAGCATTGGTGGCCCCGACCGTAATCACTCCGGTGCAGCTTGCAGGGCTAAAGTTGCTGACATCGGTGTTCGAGTTGCCCGCCGCTACCACGATGCTGGCGCCGGTGGCGCTGGCCGCGGTGATAGCGCTCTGGAGGGCTGGGATAGCGGTGCAGGACACATTCACACCCAGTGAGATGTTAATCACCCTGGCCGGGTGGGGGTTGGGGGGAACTCCCGCCACCGGCAGGCCGGCGGCCCAGACCAGTGCATCAATCACATCGGTCATTGGCCCCGTGCCGTCGCTCACTGCCCGCACCGGGACGATGCTTGCGCCCCAGGAGACACCGGCCACCCCCAGGTTATTGTTGGTGGCGGCCGCAACTGTACCGGCCACATGGGTGCCGTGGAAGTCGCGGCTGGTTGGCGAGGTGTCCTCTGGATCGGGGTCGCGGCCGTCACCATCGCCGGCTCGGGCCGGGTCGGAGACAAAGTCATAGCCGGGCAGCAGCTTGCCGGCAAAATCCAGATGGCGCGAGTAGATCCCCCCGTCAACCACCGCTACCGTAACCGGGCTCGAGGCCCCGGTCTCGATGCTCCAGGCCTGGGGTAGCCGGATGGCCTCGTAGTGCCAGCGCTGAAGTGAATAATAACGGTCGTTAGGGGTTCGCTGGCTGTGCATGATGTAGTTGAGCTGGGCGTAGACCAGGTCGCCCCGGCTTTGCAGGGCCTGCAGGTCTGCGATGGTATCGCGGTGGCTGAGGCGGCCCCGGTAGAGAAAGGCGCCCTCCAGAGCCAGCGGTCTGACCTGCTCTAGCTCTACCCCCAGTACCGAGAGCCTGCTGAGTGAGGCGAGGCTGACCTGGGGTCTGAACCGGATGATGAACTCCCCGGCTACAAATGGCGCCTGGGTGGTCTCGCTCATGACCGCCGGATTGGGCGGACTGGGGACAGCCGCTGAAGCGGCCTGGGCTGGGGTGGTCTGCCAGAGGGTGGCGCCGGAGCTACCAGCCAGGCAGTGCGTTGGAGGCGGGGGTGGGGGTGGCGCTGCGGTCTGCTTGTTACAGGCCACGAGCAGCAGACCGGCCAGCAGCAGTATCAGACGAATCCCGGACACGGGGCGAGGATATCACTGCCCTGTTGGCCGGTTGTGAGCGCTGGGTAAAGGTGTTTTAGCCTGTGGCTGGCGGCGCATAAACCACCACTGCCAGCACCAACCAAGCCGCGCAGGTTAGCAGTGCCGAAGTTAAGCCGCCAACACCCTGTACGATGCACATGCTCTACAGGAGTTAAAAGGCTCAAATAAGACCCCTGAAGGGGCAGGAAGTGAAATCGTAGCGGGGCTCAGCTAAGCTGGCCAAACCTTGTGTTACAAACCAGCACCTTTCTCGAGGTGGGCCGAGACGATGCCAAGCTCCTCGGCATCGCGGGCCATAATGGCGGCCTTGATGCGTTTGAGGGTGGTTACCTCCTCCAGGGCGCGCTGGTCGAGGGTATCGGTCACAAACTTGATCTGTTCATTGATCTCGGGGATGGAAATCTGCTCCAACGCATTCACCCGGCGGTTGGTTTTCTTGATCTCTTCGCCGATTTTTCGCAGGCGGTTTTCGGTGTTGGCCACCAGGATAATCGCCTCGGAAAGGGCCCGAAAGGCGGTGGCTGCCTCGAGGGTTTTGGCTCCTACCCCGATGGGGCTGAAAGACAGACCCTGGCCCTGTTCCGTCGGCGAAATTCTGGGTACCTTGACCCCATAGAGGCTCTGTACTTCCAGCTGCACCGCTACCGTGGCGCCAGAAAGTGACTCCACTGCCTCCGGGGTATCAAATGCCTTGGCAATTAGCAGGCTAAAGTAGGCATCCTTGGCGGCATTATTAAGGGCTTCGCGGGCCTTTAGCGAGTCCTGCACCAGGGCAAAAAACTCCCCCACCAGGGCATCGCGCTTATTCTTCAGCAGGTCCACCCCTTGCAAGGCCAGCCGCTTCTGGTCGCGCTTGGCTAGCAGGGTCGAACGGGTCGGTGAAACAGGTTCAGCCATAAAAACCTCGTCGAAGGTCAAAGGTCGAGGGTCGAGGGTCAAAAGGCCTTGGGCTCTTGGCGCTGGACACTAGACCCCAGACGGAGGCGCTATGCGCCGACCAATTCCTCCAGCTTACCGGTCTTCTGGTGGTAGGTCTCGATGTACTCACGGCGGATGCGCTTTAGTTCCGAGGCCGGAAGGTCGGCGAGCAAAGCCCAGCCGATGTTCAGACTCTCCTCGATGGAGCGCTCGTTCTGGCCCTGGTTGATGAATTTCTGTTCGAAGTTAGAAGCAAAGCGCAGGTATTTCTTGTCGGTCTCGGTCAGGGCATCCTCACCGGTAATAGCCACCAGGCGGCGCAGGTTTACCCCGCGGGCATAGGAGCTGAAGAGCTGGTCGGCCAGCTCCTTGTGGTCGGCGCGGGTCTTGCCCTTGCCGATGCCGTTGTTCATCAAGCGCGAGAGCGACGGCTGCACATTAATGGGCGGAAAGATGCCCTGCTGGGCCAGGTCGCGGGCAATAAAGATCTGACCTTCGGTGATATAGCCGGTGAGGTCGGGGATGGGGTGGGTGATATCGTCCCCCGGCATCGAGAGGATGGGGATCTGGGTTATTGAACCCTTCTTGCCGTGTACTACTCCGGCCCTCTCGTATAGCGATGCCAGGTCGGTGTACATGTAGCCAGGATAGCCCCGGCGGCCCGGAATTTCCTCGCGGGCGCCACCGATTTCTCGCAGGGCTTCGCAGTAGTTGGTCAGGTCGGTCAGGATTACCAGCACATGGTAGTCGTGCTCAAAGGCCAGATATTCGGCGGCGGTAAGGGCCATGCGGGGGGTCAGGAGGCGTTCTACGGTGGGGTCGTCGGCTTTGTTCAAAAACAGCACCGAGCGCGAGAGCGCCCCGGTGCGCTCAAACTCCTGCATGAAGTAACTGACCTCGCGCTGGGTGATGCCCATGGCAGCAAAAACCACCGCAAAGCCCTCACCCTCACCCAGTACCTTGGACTGGCGGGCAATCTGGGCAGCCAGCTCGTTGTGCGGCAGGCCCGAGGCCGAGAAAATGGGCAGCTTCTGACCGCGCACCAGGGTCATATTCACATCAATGGCGCTGACCCCGGTCTGGATGAACTCTTCGGGCTTTTCACGGGCTACAGGGTTGATGGGTGCGCCGTTGATAGGCAGGCGCTGGTCGGCCACCACCGGGGGCAGCCCATCAATCGGGCGGCCAATTCCGTTGAAGGCCCGGCCAACCATCTCCCTGGAAACGCCCAGACGGGCCACGTCCTCCACCAGCGAGACACTGGTGGTGTCGAGGTTCAGACCCGAGGTCTCCTCGAAGACCTGCAGCACGGTGTACTTGTCCGAGACCTCAATTACCTGACCACCGCGTATGCGCCCCGCGCCGTCGTCAATATTTACGATTGCGCCGTAGGCCAGGTCGGCAGCCCCTTCTAAGAACAGCAGCGGGCCGGAGACATAAGTTACGGCATTGTATTCTTTCTTGAGCATTTCATCCTCCTGGTGGAGGTGTCTCAGGTCACAGGTCTCAGGTCATGTGGACTTGCGACGTGCGACTTGCGACATCCTGTATTCTTACGCCTTTACCGCCCCCATGGCGGCTGTCTTGATCATCTGGAGGTGTCTGGGGTCTCAGGTCAATGGAATGTCTAAGGTCGAAGGCCTTCATCTTTCGACACCGTTTGTTTCGACATGCGACTTGCGACATCCTGTATTCTTAAGCCTTTACCGCCCCCAAAAAAGCTGTCTTGATCATCTGGTCAAACTCGGCCCTATAGGCCGGGAACTCGGCCTCGGGCACGTAGCGGGCGCGCCCAATTTTCTCGATTACCGGGTCGGTGAGAAAGTCGGAGATACTACCTCCCCTGGTGAGCGCGACCTCGCCTTGCTTGTAAGCTGCGATTATCATCTGCATGATGCCAAGCGCCTTGGACATAGAGCAGTTAGCGTCTACTTTATCGTAGGCGTTTTGCTGCAAGAAGTCTTCGCGGGCAATGCGACCGACCTCGAGGCTCAGCCGCTCGGCGTCTTGCAGTGCGTCCGGGCCTACCAGCTGCACCACCTGCTGCAATTCGGCCTCGCGCTGCAGCAGAGTGATGATCTGTGTGCGCACCTCGGGGTAGTCGGGAGCCACGTTCTGGCGGTACCAGGGCTCCAAAATGCCCAGAAAGAGCGAGTACGAACGGGCCCAGTTAATCGCCGGGAAGTGACGGGCCCGGGCCAGGCCCGCATCAAGCGCCCAGAACCCGCCGGTGATGCGCAGGGTGGACTGGGTGACTGGTTCGGAGAAGTCGCCACCCGCCGGAGATACTGCCCCAATTACCGATACCGCCCCGGTCTCGTTGGCCAGGGTGGTAACTTTACCAGCGCGCTCGTAGAAGCTGGACAGGCGCGACGAGAGGTAGGGCGGGTAGCCTTCTTCGGCGGGCATCTCCTCCAGGCGCGAGGCAATTTCACGCAGGGCCTCGGCCCAGCGGCTGGTGGAGTCGGCCATCAGGGAGACCTTGTAGCCCTGGTCGCGGAAGTACTCGGCCAGGGTGATGCCGGTATAGAGGCTGGCCTCGCGGGCGGCTACGGGCATGTTGGAGGTGTTGGCCACCAGGATGGTGCGCTCCATCAGGGGGCGGCCGGTCTGGGGGTCTTCAAGTTCGGGGAATTCCACCAGCACGTCGGTCATCTCGTTGCCGCGCTCGCCGCAACCAACGTATACCACAATGTTGGCGTCGCCGAACTTGGCGATGGACTGCTGGGTCACAGTCTTGCCCGAGCCGAAGGGGCCGGGGATGGCCGCAGTACCGCCAGCAGCCAGCGGGAAGAGTACGTCCAGGATCCGCATCCCCGTCAGGAAAGGCTGGTTGGGGTCAAGTTTGCGCTGAAAGGGCCGGGCCTTGCGCACCGGCCAGAAGTGGGCCATGCGCAGCTTGGTTCCATCCTCCAGCTCGGCAATAGTATCGTCTATGGTGTACTGGCCTGCCCCAACAATACTCCTGATTTTGCCGCCCTTGTCCGGTGGAACCAGAATCTTGTGGGTGAAGCTGTACTCGGGCACCGTGCCCAGCATCTCGCCACCCTTCACCTCGTCACCCACCTTTTTGACCGGAGTGAACTCCCACTTTTTGGTTCGGTCGAGCGACGAGACCTCGATACCCCGGGAGATGAAGATGCCCGAGGTAGTCTGAATTTTGTCCAGGGGGCGCAGAATTCCATCGAAAATGCCGTTCAAAAGCCCCGGCCCCAGTTCCAGCGCCAGCGGTAGCCCGGTGGTCACAATTGGCTCGCCCACATGCAGGCCGTTGGTGTCTTCGTAGACCTGCACAAAGCAGGTCTCGCCATCTAAGCGGATGATCTCCCCAACCAGTTTTTCGTTCCCGACCCGCACGATATCGTACATCTTGGCGCCGGCCAGGTTCTCGGCAATCACCGCCGGCCCCGCGATTTTTTTGATGGTTCCCACATATCCTCCTTTGTCGGATGCTGATAGCCAATAGCTGATAGCAGGAGTGTATTTTAGCCATTGGCTATGGGCTATCGGCTATGGGCTATAGACTCATAGCTTGATGTCAAACCCAATGGTCTCCCTCACCAGCTTGCGCATATAAGCCTTGGCATCGTCACCCCCGCTAAAGCTGTCGAGCAGATTGGGCAACAAAAGTAGTACTGGTGCACTGCGCCCGCGCATAACCCGCTCGGTAGCCCGGGTAGGGTCGGGCAGCAGGCTCTGGTCTACTGCTACTAGCGCATACTGGTCGGACTGAATCATTTCGATTAGCTTCCTGGCCGCTTCCTCGGCAGTGGTGGTCACCGCCTCGAGGCCCGCCATACGGAAGCCCGAGGCCGTCTCGGCATCGGTCAGCACCCCGATTTTCATCTGATCACTTCCTTTCACCTCCGCGCCCTGGCCAGCATCAGGTTATCTCCCTTGCCACCGCATCGGCAGGAAGATTGTAGTAGGCTCGCCGGGCCAGCAGGCGGACCCGGCTGGCCTCCCACTGCTTGCGTAAAATAAAATCCAGGGCCAGACCAACCCCCTGGGTGTCTCGAGCGTGTTTGGCGGCTTGCCCCAGCAGGATGCTTCGCGTCGCACGCTCGAGTTCACCCAGGGTGCGGGCTCCGGAGACTGGCTCAAGCACCCTTGTCCCGAGCGTCTCTAAGGCGCTAAGGTCGCCCGAGGCTACACGCTCGAAGACCAGGCGGCTTACCCACCTGCCCCCCAGCACAAAATACTTTTCCAGGTCCAGGTCAGCAGCGCCCAGCGAATGTAGTTTGAAGGCAGTCAGCAGGTTGGTCAGGTCTAGTTCAAGAGTCAGGAAAGCGGTCATCCGAGGCTGGCGCAGCTTTTTGGCTTTTTCGAGGGTAGCCGCGAAAAAGTCGCGGTCGAGCGCTACTTCTAGCGCCAGAGGCTCGGTGGTCTCGGCCAACGCTTTCCGCAGGGCCCTGGCTAGCGGATGACCCGGCAGCTGCAGCACCTGGGCCACCCCTGCTGCGTCAGGCGCCTGCAACATAGCAGCCAGCACCGGCTCCTTCAGGGTGCCGCCCAGTAGCCCGGCTCGAATTTCTTCGGGTGCTTTGCCGCTCTGCTTGCCACGCAGGATGGCCTTGAGATTGATCAGGTCTGCACGCAGCAAAGGCAGGCTGATCAGCTCGCGTATCTTACCCGAGACCAGGGTGGGCAGGTCGGCGACGTCGCGGGTCAGGTGGTTAGAAACCGCTCTATCCACGTCGCCCAGGGTTTCGCCTATCAGGTCAGCCCCGTAGACTGTTTCGGACAGCATCCGCAGAAAACCAGGAAAAGTCTGGCCCAGGGCCTGCTGAAAAAAAGACTCCGGAAGCATCCGGCCGCGCCTCGCGCGTATCCTGGTGTTGAGGTAAATAAAGGTAAAGCGGGCAAGCACAGCTAACTCCAGATGGCCCGGGCAGCCTTGGACGAAAGGGCATCCCACGAGCGCTCGAGGCGGTCGGTCAGGGTATTTTGCACAATGGCCCGGCCGCCCTGTGCTACCAGCCGCACCCCGTCGCAGATGGTCTCGTCGGTCTGCAGCTCTAGGCCTTTACTCTGAGCCCAAGCGCTCAGCAAATAGGCGTGGGCCGGGTTAACCAGCACCTTTTCGGCCTTTCCGATGCTTTGCAGGGCTTCATCGGCCAGCTTTTGCAGAATCGCCCCAAACTCGGGCTGGGAGGTTAGTCGCTGTAGGGCCTGCCGGGCCTCGTCCTTAACCCGATCCATCACCTGGCCTCTGGCGGTAATGCGGGCCTGGCTCAAGAGCAGCTCCGCCGCACTCTCGGCCCGGCGCAGAGCTGCCGCTCGTTCGGCCTCGAGCAGCCGCTGCTTGTTGGCCTTCATGGCTTCGGCGTTATTCAGCGCACCCTCCACAATTGCCCTGGCCCGGGCTTCGGCCTCTGCCGTAATCGCGCCAATTTCGGCAGCAACCTCTTTTTGCAGAATATCTTCGAGTTTAGACATTTGGCTCCTGTGAGCCCTTGGCCCAGAAGCAGTGGCTCCGATGGCTCAGGCTATGACAGTCGGCTTGTCCGCTGACTATCCGATCATGAAGGAGAAGGCCAGACCGAAAATAGCCAGCGTTTCAGGGATCAGGAAGAAGATAAGCGACGTACCAAAGTTGCGGCGGTCTTCTGCTACCGCACCAATAGCCGCCACACCAATTGCCGTCTGGGCCAGCCCAGTAGCCAGCAGACCTATGCCGATTACGAGCGCCTGAGCCAGGGGAACCAGCGAGATTGTACCTGCTTCGGCGGCAAAAGCTATGGTGGCCAGAACGGTGATGGCGACGATCAGCAGAAGCTTGGCAATTTTAACGCTCTTCATGTGTTTTCTCCTTTACTTTGCTCCATGTGCAGTAAGCACGTTATGGACGAGGTTGGTACAGATGACCGTGATCCTAACGGGGTTGACTAGCTTGAACCGATTTAAAGGGCCTGTACTGCCTCCCGGTCTCCTCAAAAAAGCCAAAGTTGGTAGAGAGTTCAATCCACAAAAGACGCATAGGCTGCATTACATGCCCCAGGGTAGTGACCACAAAAATGAGGGTCAGCAGAATAATACCAACAATCAGGCCAAACAATGCACCCACAAAGCCCCACTGCTCGGCCATGGCAAAGCCCAGCTGATTAACCAGCATGGCCAGCAACGCCCCGGCCAGGCCCACCGCATAAAGACGGATGTAACTGAGCATCTGGCCGCCTTTACCGGCCAGCTCGGCTATCATTAGAATTTCCCTGGACATCACCAGCCCCACGATGAACAACGCCATACCGACAATAAACACCAGATTTAAAACTTGCAGGTTGGCCTGAGTCATGAAGTTATAGGTGATGGCCACTAGACCAATTAGTCCGAAGAAATAACCAAATCCCTCCCAGAAGTGCTTCATGTGCCCGTGTTTGAGGCCCAGGCGCATTCGCAGATAAAAAGCATAGAGCACCTGGAAAACCCCAAAGGCAATGACAAAAACCATTAGCGCAGCATAGGTATGAGGTATGTCCAGGCGATTGACCAGCACCGGAATCAGACCGAAGTACTCCGCCGGGTCAAAGTGTGGGCCAATCGCATAAAAAAGCCGCCAGCCATCGGGAAGGCCAAAAACCCCTGGCAGCTGCAGCATCTTGAAGAAGGTGCCGAAAAACTCACCGTATAGAACACCCCAGATGATGGCCCAGGCCGAAGCCCATTTGCCGACTACAGCAAGTTTTCCCAGTGTATCTGGCCCAAATGCCGCTGCCAGAAACTCAATCTTCAGGGTCTCACCGCGTCGCGCCTTTGCCGCCAACCATAACGCGAACCACAGGAAGATCAGACCAAACCCGACATCTCCCACCACAATCCCAAAAAACAGCGGGAAGAACAGGGCAATCATCACGGTGGGGTCGTATCCACCATACGAAGGGGTGTGGAGAAAGGTATGAGTCAGCTCGAATGGTCGAGCCCAAGGCGGGTTTTCCAGGGTTACGGGCACCTGGTGGCCCTCGTGATGCTCGTCTACCGGCTCAAAGGTATATACAATCTGGTCGCGCAGCCGGCCCAGCGCCTCCTCTACACGCCCTTTGGCTTTCTGGGGAACCCATCCCATTAGCGCAATGCCGTACTTTCCGGCGGCCATATCGGCGCTAGTACGGTAGCGAGCGATCTCGTCCTTGGCTCTGGCCCACAGGGCAATAAGGGTCTCCTGAGACTCTTTTGCCAGCTTGCTTAGCTCCTCGCGGATACCTAACAGCTCTTCGGGGGCCAGCCTGGCCCGCTGGCTCATCTGGGCTGCGGCCTGGTAAAGCGGCATGGCTCCATAGGCTCCGGGAAAGCGAAGCTCGGCCAGCCCCAGCCGCAACAGCGTAGTGCGGGCGGCCTCGAGCTCTCCCCTCAAGACCACCACCGCTGCCGCCACCTGGTTGTCCAGGGCTTCGGCGTCTAGCACAAAACGGTCACCCAGGGCCTGCTGCAGGGCAGCACGCACACCTGCTAATTCCTCCGGTTTAGAAACCAGAAACGGAATCACGGCCAGACGGGGGCTCTGATCCAACCCCTGTACCAGTGCCGCCAGTGTGCTAGCAGCCTTGCCAAATAACTCGATGGTCTGAATTTCTTCCTCGAGGGTCGCCCGCTCCTTGCCCAAGACCTCGGCCCGGCTGGCAACAGGTCGGATGGTGGCTTCGGCTTCCTCCAAAGAACCTCCAAACAGCCTCCCTGGGGCGACTGCTGTCAGACCTACCACTGTCAGCGACTGCTCGACCTGCAACGCTACCGTCTCCCAGCGTTTGAGCTCCACCTCTTCGGTTGGGGAAAGCCGGTACTCGCCCAACTCGTCGGGTCGCAGGGGGTCAACATGTACCACCCCGGCCTTTTGCAGTTCGCTCAAGAGCTCCCTGGCCAGCCGCTTGGGACCGGCCACGATCAGCTTTTCCATGGGAGCTATCAAGGTAAAACCTCCCTCAGCACCGCCTGCACCGCCTCGGTCACCCTGGCCCTTGCTGCCTCGCCAATGGTCTTAGCCTCGGCTTCGGCCCTGGCCCTGGCCTCACCCTCGATTCTGGCAACTGCTTCAGCAGTGCGTGATCGGAACTGTACTTCCAGGTCCCGCACACTCTGCTCCGCTTCTACCAGAATCTGGGAGGCCTTGGCCTCGGCTTCCTTAACCCTGGCTTCGGCAGCTTGTTTAGCTTCGTCAAGTTGCTTTGCCAGCGCTTGCTCACGCTCTGCCAGGCTCTTGATTAGTCCTGATCCGGTCATGTTACCTCCTTTCTTGGTACCGCCCACGCGACTCTTGTACAGCCTGAAAGAGAGCAAGTGAAAACTTACTCAAAAAATGAACCCCAAGAATCATAGCGACTCCCCAGGGCGCATGTCAACGCGAAATAGCATACAATAACGGCCCAGGAAAATCTTTTGCTGGAAGGTGCACGCCAGGGGCTAGCAGGCAGGTGGTAACAGTTGAGCCCACGAATAGGCCCTACTGCCATTTCTGGCCATCTGACCCGATTTGCGTTGCAGGGCCTACGCAAATGTTCAAGGCATAAATCGTACAGCCATACTGCAAACTTGCTGCACTGCTGAACCCTTCGATAAACTTAGGGCAATTCGCAGCGAAGATCCGGAGGCATAGCCTAAGGGGAAGCAATCCAGATCACCCCGGCGGTCAAGTTGCGTTTATGCACTCCTGGATTGATTAATCATTCGCATCTCTTCAACTGCCCCTTCGACGGGCTCAGGGCAAGGCTCTGTATAGCTAAGGAGAGATGCGGGGTGTGGCCCAGCTTCGCTCTGCCCTGGGTAGAAGACCCCAGTGACCTGCCAGTGAGCTTTCTCGTTCAAGCGCAATGGCGTAAACGAGTCTGGCTAAGGTTTGGCCAGGTGCTTTCATCAGCCTCTGGTCAATTCGCTACGGAATTGGCCCCAATCCCCAACTCGTCCCACCCAGAGCTACCGTCCAGGACTTTGCGGGAAAGGTTTTTCCTGGAAGCAAAACTGGCAAACCAGTTACGCAGATCGGGCTCGAGGCCCACCAGTAGTTTGTGAACGGTAGACTTTTTGAGCGGGGCAGCTTGTAGCAGGCCCTGTAACAAGGTATCTCCTTTTTCCTCCACCAGGCGCGCTGCCTGGGTGGTGAACTGCCCCTGAAACCATAGCTGGTCCAAAAGCCCCTTGGGTTTGGTCTCGTAGCTTCCCAGGCTGGGTTCGCTGGGAACCAGATGCGCCAGCAGAATGCCCCACTGCTTTGCTTTTGGGTATAGCTCTGGCAGGGCCTGGTATAGCGCCAGAAGATAAAGGTAGTTGGCCAGAAACTCGTCTACCCACTTGGTGCGCGTACGCAGCTTCCAGGCTACCGCCACCGCGTGGGCGTACTCGTGCCCCAGGTTCAGGTCCAGGAAGTCGCCTGGCTGACCAGGCGGTCTTCCAGCCTTTTTGATGGCAGGAACCAGGGTCTCGCGCAGCCGCCAGACGAAGCGTTCGGGGTAGCGGGCGGGCAAGAACAAATAGAGGCCCTCCTTAAGGCTGGTGCGCTGAAAGGGAAAGCCATAGGGGTGCCTGATGCGGGCCTTCCAGTCGGCCTCGCCCAGCACCATCAAATGCACTGGGGGAACCTCGGTATAGCGTGTCAGGGCCGAGCGCAGGGCCAGCAGGTACTCCTGCATGGCCCTGGCCCGCAGCACCGATCCATCGGAAGCTTGCAGGGGAATGTGGGGGTGAGGGAGGGCCTGCACAGCTTTGATTGTAGCTTCTATGTATAACCGAGAATTTCCTTGCGTTTGTGGCCCCACTCGAGCGCACTCGCAATCCCCTGGTCAATCGAATGCTCGGCCTTCCAGCCCAGCAGCTCCAGGGCCCGGTCGGCGTTGGCATAGGCCCCCGCCACATCGCCCGGACGGGGTGGGGCCTCGCGTGTGGGGAGGCGCTGCCCGTAAACGCGTTCAAAAGCTGCTAACAGCTCTTTTACAGTAACGCCACTGCCAGTACCCAGGTTGATTACCGTATAAGAACTTGCGGTTTTTTGCAGAACCGCGTCAAACTGTTCTACTGCTTTCACATGGGCCATGGCCAGGTCCCAGACATGGATATAGTCGCGGATGCCCGAGCCGTCGCGGGTGGGCCAGTCCACCCCGGTAATGGCAAACTCCCGCAGCTTGCCCAGCGCTACGTCTACCATCTTTCCCAGCACATGGCTGGGATCGAGCACATGTATGCCGGAGCGCATCCTGGGGTCGGCCCCGATGGGATTGAAGTAGCGCAGCGCAATACCTCGAAGCGTGGTGGCTCTGGACAGGTCTTCTAACACCATCTCCATCATGTATTTGGTACGGGCATAGGGCGAGCTGGGTTTGAGCGGCGATGCTTCTGTCACCTTGAAGCCCGGTACGGCATCGTAGATGGAGGCCGAGGAACTGAAGACCACCCTAGGATAGCCCAGTTCCTCTACGTTTTTGAAGAACTCCAGACTCTTGCAGACGTTCTCGAGGTAGTAGCGGTAAGGCTGCTCTACCGACTCCGGCACCACAATCAGGGCCGCACAGTGGACGGTGCTGTGGATCTCGGGGTGTTCATGGAAGATGCGCTCGAGCAAGCCACGGTCGGCGATGTCGCCCTGGTAAAAGACCTTGCCCTGGGTGAAGGCCCGTTGTCCCGTCACCAGAGAGTCCAGCAGTACTGGCACATGACCTGTGTCGAGAAGTGCGTTGGCGACGGTGCTGCCAATATAACCTGCTCCGCCAGTAACAAGAATCTTCATGCCACCGATTGTACCGGGACAGACGACAATAACAGCAAATAGACCGACCGCATGCCCCACCGAGCGCCCAGGGGCACGATAGTATTTGGAGCATGGCTGCCCTAAAAGGTCTCAGGGTTCTCGACCTTTCGCGTATTCTGGCTGGGCCCTACTGTACCCAGATACTTGCCGACCTTGGGGCCGAGGTCTGGAAAATTGAGCCGCCCAAGGGCGATGACACCCGCACCTGGGGCCCCCCCTTCGTGTCAGAACATCAGCCACCTCCTTCTCCGCTGGTGGGAGAAGGCGAAGCGGAGCGGAGGTTGCTTGCATCGGGTTGGGGGGTTGAGGGGGCAGGCCCCGCCAATCAAGGCATATCTCCTCCCCTGGCGGGAGAAGGCGAAGCGGAGCGGAGGTTGCTTGCATCGGGTTGGGGGGTTGAGGGGGCAGGCTCCATCAATCAAGGCATATCTTCTCCCCTGGCGGCAGAAGGCGAAGGGGATCCAAGGCTGTCTGCCTCGGGGGCTAGGGGGGCCGGGTGGGAGCCTGGCCCAGAGGGCGAGAGTGCTTACTACCTCTCCTGCAACCGGGGAAAAATGAGTGTGGTGGTCAACCTCAAAGACCCCAGAGGTCAGAAAATTGTACAAGACCTGGCCCGACAGGCCGACGTGCTGGTGGAGAACTACAAGACCGGCGACTTGGCGCGTTATGGGCTGGATTATGCCACCCTACGGGAGCTGAACCCCCAGCTCATTTTCCTGTCTATCACCGGCTACGGGCATACTGGCCCCCGTGCGAAGGAGCCGGGCTACGATGTGGCGGTGCAGGGGCTGGTGGGCATCATGTCGGTCACGGGGGAGCCAGAGGGGCAGCCCATGCGGGTTCCGGTGGCCTGGATTGACCTGATGACCGGGATGAACGGGGCCATTGCGGTTCTGGCAGCGCTGCACGAACGGGCGCAAAGTGAGCTCGGCCAGCACCTGGATCTGGCTCTGTTCGACGTAGGGCTGGCCGCGATGGTCAACCTGGCCCAGAGCTACCTGGTCACCCAGAAGCTGCCCGAACGGCTGGGGAACGCCCACCCGCAGATCGTCCCTTATGGTGCGTTTGAGGCCGCAGACGGCTGGTTCATGCTGACCATTGGCAACGACGAGCAGTACCGTCGCTTCTGTGAGGCGGCCGGCTGCCTCGAGCTCTGGGAGGACGTGCGCTTCCAGACCAATGCGGGCCGGGTGGGTCTGCGGGCCGAGCTGCTGCCCAGGCTCGAGGCCATTCTGCGCCAAAAGCCCCGCCGCTACTGGCTCGAGCGCTTCAGCCAGGCCGGGGTTCCGGTCACCCCGGTCAACAACCTGGCCGAGGCCTTTGCCGAGCCCCAGGCCCAGGCCAGAGGAATGCGCCAGGAGATCGCGCACCCCACCCTGGGCCGCATTCCCCTGGTGGGCTCTCCCCTGGCCCACCTATCCCGCACCCCCGCGCAGATTCGATCCCATCCCCCTCTGCTGGGCGAACATACCGCAGCCGTGTTGGGTGGGGTACTGGGCTACACCCCAGAGCAAATCCAACACTTGACTGCCGCAGGGGTGGTCAAGGCGGGCCTTTGAGTCAGAGCACCGTATGTTCCGCTCCCGAACCCTTAGAGTAAAGGCAAGCAGGAGGGCTTTGGATGGGTAGGTTTCTGGTGGTGGTCCTGGGGCTAGCGGTGCTGGTATCTTGTGTACCCGCAACACAGGTTCGACAGGTACAGGGGCTTTCGGGGGCAGTAAGCATTACCTTTGACCAATGGGGTATTCCGCATATCCGGGCTCTTGACAGCGATATGGATGTGTTTTTTGCCCAAGGGTATGTACACGCCCGAGATCGCCTTTTCCAGATGGAGCTTGGCCGCCGCGCCGCACAGGGCCGGCTGTCGGAAATTCTGGGGAGCGGGGCCCTAAATCAAGATCGCTTCTTTCGTACCTGGGGCTTCTACCGCGCTGCCCAGGCATCACTGCCCAACCACGCCGAGTTCACCCGCCGCGCTCTGGAAGCCTATGCCGCAGGGGTCAACCAGTTCATCCGTGAAGGCAGCCTGCCGCTGCCATTTGCTTTGCTGGGTTTCAGCCCCGAGCCCTGGACGCCCAGCCACACCCTGGCCTGGGGCAAGCTCCAGTCCTACGAGCTGGGCCAGGTCTGGCAAGATGAAATTGACAACACCTTTATCCTGCGCACAGTTGGGCCAGAAGGCCTCAACGATCTGCGGGGTGAGTATCCGCAGGGCTGGCCCACGGTGCTACAGCCCGAAGACTTCCGCAGTGCAGACGAGCGGGCAGTGGGCGGTGGGCCGCCTATTCAGGCTGCATTGTCCCAGGAGATGCTGGCAGCGCTGCAACAGGTCGCTGGGTTTTCCCAGCGGCTGAGCTTTGCTCCCCAGAGCCCCGATCAGGGCTCGAACAACTGGGTTTTGAGTGGCGCGCGCACCACCACTGGCAAGCCCATGCTGGCCAACGACCCCCACCTGCGCCTGCAAAACCCATCCTTGTGGTACATCGCCGACCTGCGCGGCCCCAGCTATAGCGCCATAGGGGCCACAATTCCGGGGATTCCAGGCGTGTTTCTGGGGCGCAACGATCGGGTGGCCTGGGGAGCTACCAACGTTCGGCCCGATGTGATGGATCTGTTTGTGCTCGATCTGCAGGGCCAGTCTTACCGTACGCCCCAGGGCCTGATGCCGTTAGGTCTGCGGCAGGAGGTAATCCGGGTGCGGGGCGCCGAGCCAGTCACCATAACCGTGCGCGAGAGCCATCATGGGCCAGTAATTTCCGACCTGGGCAGGGCATTTTTGCGGCCTGGCCTAACCTCTGGCGCGGCCATCGCGGGCGAAAACCAGGCGGTTGCAGTGCGCTGGACTGGCCTTGACCCGCAGGATGTCACCCTCGACGCCTGGCTGGGGATTAACCGGGCACGCAACGCCGCGGAGTTCCGCGAGGCCTTGCGTAGCTTTGTGGCCCCCATGCAAAACTTTGTCTATGCCGACCTAGACGGCAACATCGGCCTTTTTGCCCCTGGCTGGGTTCCCCGGCGAAACTGGAATGGTCGCCTGCCGGCCTCTGCCAGCCAGGGCCACGAGTGGGCAGGATACCTTCCATTCGAGCGGCTGCCACAGGTAGAAAACCCCCGCGAGGGCTTTATATCCAGCGCCAATAACCGGGTCTTGCCACATGGTGGGCCCGACATCTCTACCTTCACCACCGAGGTTTTCCGCGCCCAGCGCATCCGTGAGCTGATTCTGGCCACGCCCAGGGCCAGCCTTCAGGACATGGCCCGCTGGCAAGGGGACACCTATTCGATAATAGCCCGGGAGATGCGGCCCGGCCTGCTGGCCCTGCAACCCCAGAGTGAGGCGGCGCGGCGCCTGCAGGATGCAGTGCGGGGGTGGGATTTGCGGGCCGAGCTGGACTCGGTGGGCGCCACGGCCTTTGCCTTCTATTACCGCGAGATTTCCACCATGCTGGAGGATGAACTAAAGCTGCGCTACCCGCCGGTGCCCTACGCCTTTGTCAGGACCCTGCGAGAGGATGGGCGCTGGTGCAAAAATGCCCAGGCGGGTATCCAGAACTGCGCCCAGTTTATGGCCCAGGCCCTGGAAAGAGCTGGGGCCGAACTAAACCGCCGCCTGGGCCCCGACCCGGCCCAGTGGCGCTGGGAAAGACTACACCAGGCCGCTCTTAATTCCCCTCTGGCATCCACGCCGCTGATCGGGGGCCTGTTTAACCGCACCATTCCTACCCCTGGCTCGATGCACACGGTCAACGTAGCCAACTATAACCAGGACACCTTCCTCCACACCTCCGGGGTCAGCCTGCGCACGCTTTTCGACCTATCTGACCTCGACAACAGCCGGATTATCTATCCCATGGGACAGTCTTCCGACGTGTTTAGCAGCCACTACGACAATCTTTTGTGGCTCTGGCGCGACAACCAGACCATACCCCTGAGCACCCGACCCGCCGACTGGGGCCGGTCCTGGACGATTGAGCTCAGGCCCTGAAGACAGTGCAGTTTGCGCCTGGAGTTGAGCTTTAGGATTTTCGCCCCCCTGCCGTTGCCATCTGCCTAGCGCACCGCCAAATTTGCTCGAGAAGCTCCCCGAAAGCGTAGCGCGCTGTGTGGCGGCACCGGGTCAATTGAGAGTCAAAGGAAGTATTGAGGATATTCTCAGGGGTTATTTCGGAAGAATATCCACCAGGCGATAGCGAGTTTCTGACGATAAGGGTTAAGCCCAGAGTGGCGGTGTAAAAGGCGCTTGATGGACAGGACCACAGCATAACCAGAAATGAAAGAGCCTACTCCATCGGGGCGTTGATAGATTAGGGGATGGAGTGGCCGAGGATTGGAGGGATTATTCCATTCCGCCCTCAAGGGAGTTGGTGGTCCTAGGAACCTCGGAATAAGCCATGAACTTACCCCGAGGTCGCTGCCTATTACCACCAGCTCATCCAGCAAGGACATCCCTCTGTCGAGTCCCTGCTTATCATCGCCCGCAAACTCTTACGTATCGCCTTTCACCTTCTCAAACACAATACCCCCTACGGCCCCAGACTGGCTTTCCCTGATTTCGCTGTATCCTCTTCGACTCCCACTTCCGCTACCTCTTGACTTTTTGCTCTAACAGGCATTGCGAGGAGGCCAAAGGCCGACGAAGCAATGGACTAGGTGATGGAGTGGCCGAGAATGGGGATGATTAATCTATCCAGGAGGGGGTCGTAAAGCCCATCAGCTGCCGGGTGATCTGGATTGCTTCCCCTTCGGCAGGCTCAGGGCAGGCTCCTTCGGCTACGCCTCCGGGTCGCAATGACGCGCCCGTACTGTCGTCATTGCTGCGCTGCCAGCGACTAGAGGCGACTAGAGGTAAGGTAGTAGCATGAAACCCTTGCAGCTTGGTTACTCCTTCTGCCCCAACGACACTTTTATCTTCTATGCGCTCGCCCACGGCAAAGTTGTCTCTCCTTTCCCCATTGCCCAGCTGCTGGAAGATGTTGAGACCCTTAACCGCTGGGCCTTGCAGGGCAGGCTGCCCCTCACCAAAATTAGCTACGCCGCCTATGGGCGCTTGCGCGAGCAGTATGTGGCCTTGCGCTCGGGGGGGGCGGTGGGGCGTGGAGTGGGGCCGCTCGTGGTGGCCCGGCATCCGCTGGACACACTGCTGAATAAAAAAATTGCCATACCAGGCAAAAACACCACCGCCTTCCTGCTGTTGTCTTTGCACAGCCCGGGTTTTTATCCCGTGCAGATGCGTTACGACCAGGTCGTGCCGGCGGTACAGCGAGGCGAGGTGGATGCAGGCCTCATCATTCACGAGTCGCGCTTCACCTACCACCTGCATGGGCTGCAAAGAGTGCTGGACCTGGGCCAGTGGTGGGAAGAGCTCACCGGCCTGCCGCTTCCTTTGGGAGCCATCCTGGCCCGGCGAGACCTGGGCGCAGATACCATTGGGGCCATAGACCGGGCGGTGCGAGCCAGCCTGGAGTACGCCTACGCCCACCCCGGCGAGACGGTGGCCTACATCAAACAGCACGCCCAGGAACTCTCAGATGAGGTCATCTGGGCCCATATTCACACCTATGTCAACAAGTTCTCGCTAGACATAGGCTCCGAAGGCGAGGCTTCTGTGGCCGAGCTATTCCGACGTGGAGAGGCGGCGGGGCTTATTCCCCCCTCTAAGCTGCCCAACTTTGCTTGAACCCGGTTTAGCCTGCGGCTCAGTATGGGCTAACGCTGGGAATAGTTCGGATAGGGTAATATTTGTCTGACATGGGTTTTCTTGTTTTATCTGGCCTGCTGGCCTCGAGCCCCAATAGCTGTATTTCTTACAATTTGGTTGCCAACCCAAAATGTTTCCCATCTTGAGGCGCTAAATTATCAACATGACCCCAGAGTTCATCGCCTCCCTTCCCCCCGAAGCCCGTGCCGAATCCGAGCGGGTATTTCGTAGCTTCACTGCCCGGCGAAACAGCTATGTCTGCTATCCCGAAGACGAGGCCAGGACCCTGTATTTCGTAATGGATGGCTGGGTGCGATTGTTTCAGCTTGGCCCACAAGAGGAAGAAATAACCCTGACCGTGGTAGGGGCCGGGGAAATATTCGGCGAAGGGGCACTGTTGCCGGCAGAGCGCTACGGCGTGTTTGCCGAACCACTGGTAGACTGCGAGCTGCTCTCGGCCTCGAGGGAAGATTTGTTACGCCTCAACAGCCGCTTCCCCGAGGCCCAGGCCGCTTTTGTGCTACTGCTTTCGCGCCGGCTCCGCAAAGCCGAGGAGCGCCTGCGGGATTTGCGTTTCAAGGAAGTGATGCCGCGGTTGGCCAAAGCCCTGCTCTCGGCCATGCGCAAAGGCGAGGAAGGGCCGGAAGTAACTCTCTCCCACCAGGACCTAGCTCACCTGGCCGGCTCTACCCGCGAGACCATCACCAAAGTACTGGGAGAACTGGCCATGGACGATGCCATTGAGCTGGGTTATCGGCGCATCCTGATCCTTCAGCCCGATCTGCTCAGACGGGTATCGTTGTAGCGCCGTAAAAATGTCGCAGGTCTCAGGTCTTTAAAATGTCGCAGGTCACAGGTCTCAGGTCGCAGGTCCCATGTCAGAAGTTAGTCGAAGGTCTAAAGTCGAAGGTCGAAGGTCGCAGGACAAAAGTCAGTCGCAAGTCGCAGGTCTCAGGTCAACAACCATTAGCTATTGACTATCAGCTATCAACTATTGACTATCGCCTCATTGAGTGTCGCAGGTCTCAGGTCAATTGACTTGCGACATGCGACATGCGACATGAGACATTCTGTGCGACTTGCGACTTGTGACCTGAGACGTTTTGCATAAATCACCCCCAGGCCACGGCGGTAAAGCGGCAACAAGTTACGCTATGGCCCACTCCCAGGCTATAGAATCCCTAAGTCATGCCCAACGCCCTGCGCCAGTTCTTGCCTTATAGCCTTGAAGATCTGCCTGATCTGTTGCGTAGGCCCAGGTCCGCCGGGCGTGAAGCCCTAAGCGCTGGGCTGGTAGCCTATCTCAGGCGGTTGGGCGCACCCCAGGCCAGCCTCGAGGCCGCGCAAAGCCTGGCCCACCCGGCCAGCCGCGCCATGGTGAGCGGGCAGCAGGCGGGACTGCTGACAGGGCCTGCTTACACCTTCTATAAGGCCCATGCGGCTATCAGTCTGGCCCGCACACACACTAGCGAGCAGCAGCCGGTTGTGCCGGTGTTCTGGGTGGCTTCACAAGACCACGACACCGATGAAATTTGCAGTATTGAACTTCTGGACTTCGAGGAGCGGGTGCACGCCCTGAGGCTTCAGCTACCCATCGCCCGCCCCGCTGGGCGCATCCCCTTCAGCCCGTACTTTGCCCAGGTCTGCAGCCTGATGCAGCCCTTTGCAGGGTATCCCCAGATCCGCGGGCGCATCTGCCAATCTATGTTTGGGAACTGGAGCTATAGCGAGGTTTTTGCCCGCCTGATGTTGGAATTTCTGGGCCCTCAGGGGCTGGTACTCTTCGACCCCATGGCCCCCGAGCTGGCCCCGCTGTTTGTTCCGGCCTTGGAGCGTGAGATCGCCGACCCTCTGGCCTCCGCCGAGGCCATCAACCGCACCGCCCAGGCCATGAAACGGGCGGGCCTCGAGGCCTCCCTGGGCCGGGGCCAGGCTGCTACCAACCTGTTCTTGGAAGGCGCCGATCAGGTTCGCCGCTTGCTGCGCTACCGCGCCGGCATCTTTGAAGACGGCGTGCGGCGCTATACTCCCGCCGAGTTGCGGGCCATCCTGGCCGATGACCCGGCCCGTATCACCCCGGCCGCTGGCCTTAGACCAGTACTGCAGGATACTGTGCTGCCCACCGCTGGCCTGGTGGTAGGGCCGGGCGAACTCAAATACGTTGCCGAGCTGGGCGGGGTATACGCCCTGCATGGGCTAGAACCTCCCGCGGTGGTCCGCCGGATGGGCCTGACTATCCTCGAGCCCCCCATCGAGCGTATCCTGCAAAAGTACGGGCTTCAGGCCTGGGCCTTCCAGGCCGACCCCGAAGGTTCGTTCAAGGCCGCCCTGGCCCGGCATGACGCGCAGGTGCAGGCCATTCAGACCCACCTAAAGCGCATCGCTGCCGAGTTTGAGCAAATTCAGGCCCTGCTTTCCAACCCCAGCCTCACCCGCCCCCGCCATCGGGCTCAGGTGCGGGTTCAGCACGAGCTTGAACGCCTTCAGCGCAAAATCCTGTCCAGCGCCCTGCACCAGGAAAACACCATCGGCGCACAGTTTGCCCGCCTGCAACGCCACCTTGCTCCACCTGGCCCGCAGGGCCGCCACACCCCCCAGGAACGAACCTACCCTTTCTTGATGTATCTGCTCAAACACGGCGAGCTGGTACTGGAGCGCCTGCTCGAGCTACCCGCCACCCAAAACCATACCCTCAGCTTGAGCTAGTGGAATATCACAAGCCTCAGGGCAAAGGTCGAGGGTCAAAAGCTATCGGCTATCAGCTATTGGCTATTTGGCTATTGGCTATTGGCTATTAGCTATGGGCTATTGGCACAGCCGTAGCCGGTTAGCCTCGAAAGACCCGCTTGACCTTATCCCAGAAACCTTCGGGGGCCACCTCCTCGCCAACCTCCTGGGCGTACTGTCGTAGCAGTTCCCGGGCCTTTTTGGAAAGATTGTGCGGAACAGCAATTTGTGTGACGACCTGGAGTTTGCCCCGGCTGCGGCCACCGGGCTGGGGCAGGCCCTTCCCCTCGAGCTCAAACACTTCACCATCGCGGGTGCCTGGGGGTACGCTGAACTCGAGATCCCCCTCCAGTCCCGGTATGCGGGTTTTGACTCCCAGCGCAGCCTGGGCCAGGCCCAGCTTGAGTTCGTAGACCAGGTTCGAGCCTTCGCGGTGAAGTTGCGGGTGTGGGCGGATATGCGGGCGGAGAAACAGATCACCCGCCCCACCGGGCCCCAGACTGCCCATCCCCGAGACCCTCAGGAGCTGGTTTTCATCTATGCCCGCCGGCATGTTTACCCTGATTTTTTCTGCTCGCCTGACCCGGCCCTGTCCCTTGCAGGTCTGGCAGGTCTCGGCGAGGGTATAGCCCCGGCCGCGGCAGGCTGTGCAGGGGGCCTGGGCCACCATGTTGCCAAAAATGGTTCGCTGTACCTGCTCGAAGGTGCCACGCCCATTGCATGACCTGCAGGACTGCCGCTTGCCGCCCTGCCCATTACAACTCTCGCACGTTACCAGGCGGTCGTACTCGAGTTCTTTCTCCACACCATGCAGCACATCCACCAGCTCCATCTCGACGGAGACTTCTAAATCCTCACCCCTGGGCGCCCGGCCTCCACCACCGGGTGACCGAAAACCAAAGACCTGCTCAAACAGATCAAATATATCGCCAAAATTACCGCTCCCAGTCCCACCAAAGCCCCCAGGAGCCGCGGTGCCGTAGCGGTCGTAGTGGGCGCGTTTTTCGGGGTCAGAGAGTACCGCATAGGCCTCGTTGATCTCCTTGAACCTCTCCTCGGCCCTCTTGTCGCCGGGGTTTTTGTCGGGGTGATACTGGAGCGCCAGTTTGCGGTAGGCCTTCTTGATCTCATCGGCACTGGCCTGCCGGTCCACGCCCAGGGTTGCGTAGTAGTCGTTCATCGAAGTTTAGTCTAGCAGGCTTAGGTATTTTTCTTGTGGGTTATGGAGTAGGCCGTGTCATCTTCGGCCATGTTATGGTCCTGTTCATGCGGCACGCTTCTCACGGACGCGGATATGTTAGTGGCCTCAGCCAGGCCCAGGTTGACATTTGGCGACCATACCACCATAATGGTTCCATATCGCAACCGTACTCAGGAGCCGCCCATGCCTACCATCACGCTCAAAAATATACCGCCCGATCTGTACGAATTGCTCAAAGAGTCTGCGGCGGCCAATCGCCGCAGTATCAACAGTGAGATCATCACCCTTATCGAGCGTGGCGTGCGGGGCCGCAAAGTCAACCCGGATGCCCTGCTCGCCCGTGCACGCGAGTTGCGCCAGAAAACCAGGCGGCATCCCATTACCGACACACAGTTCACAACCGCCAAGCTGACGGGCCGCCTGTGATCGTGCCACTATGATCCGGTATGATCGTGGTTGACACCAGTATCATTGGCTATTTGTACCTGGCGAGCCCCCACTCGCGCCAGGCCGAACAAGTTTTGCTCAAAGATGCTGATTGGGCTGCACCTTTGCTGTGGCGGAGTGAGTTCCGGAATGTGCTCGCCCTGTATCTCCGCAAGCACTGGTTGTCCTTAGAGGCGAGCCAGCAGGTCATGACCGAAGCCCTGAGCCTTATGGAAGACCGGGAATATGAGGTGGACTCCGATCAAGTGTTGAAATTGGTCACCTTGAGTAGCTGCTCGGCATATGATTGCGAGTTTGTGGCCCTGGCTCAAGAGTTGGGGGTGTCATGTGTAACAGTAGACAAACAACTCTTGAGCGACTTCCCGAAGGTGGCAGTGTCCTTAGCCGCATTTGTCGGGGATCACGAGCCAGGTGGCTAACACGGAGTGCAGCCGACCCTGCTCCGCCGGCCTCGAGGAGTAAATAACACTGTTCCTAACTTGCTTCTGTGAAGAGCGGGGCCGACGAAGTTAGGGGATTCTTCGGGGGCAAAAAACGCCCCCTCAGAATGACAAAAGTGAGGTGTCATGTTGAGGGGTGCACAGCACTCCGAAACATCCCCGGTCTGCGTAAGGCACGTTCGATCATGCCGGTACAGCGACTGCCGGTTTACCCAAGCGGTTGGCTGGGCGGGGCGTGCCTGCATTCCCCCACCCCTCAACGGCCACAGGCGCACGGTCAGGGGAGCCATAGATAGAAAGGAGCTGAGCTAGATCTGGTATAAGCCGTCGGGCGGCCGCGGACTGGTCTAAACTAAAACGACCTTCGACCTTAGCCTTAGGCCTGCGTCCTTCGACCTTAGACCTTAGACCTTCGACCCCCTACCTTCGACCTTATCCCTTGGACCCTCGACCTTAGACCTTCGACCCTCTACTCCACCCGCTCGAGGTAGCGCCAGCCCAGTCCAGCCAGCCCTACCTGACCCTGAAATGTCCGGTCCTCGACCAGATCCCGCCACCTGCCCGTTGGTAGGGGCAGGGTGGTGCTTTCGGTGGAGTTGTTGAAGGCCGCCAGCAACTCGCCGGGGCCAGGCTCGCCCAAAAAGAACGCCATCAGCGGGCCTTCGCCCAGGTAGGTGCGGAAGACCGGGCTCTGGAAAACTGCCATCTGGTTACGCAGCCGGCCCAGCAGCTGGTAGTGCCGAAGCACCTCGGCCCGGCACTGATCCCACTGGATCGGGTAGCGGTAGAGTTCGTTGATGGGCCATTGACCGCGTTCACCAGTAAAACCACACTCCTCGCCCTGAAAAAACATCGAAGCCCCCGGCAGAGCATACAAAATAGCAGAGGCCAGTTTGAGTCGGGCCAGCGCTTCTGCCGAGGGGGTATCGCGCAGCCCACCGCCGCCAAGGTCGGTCAGGACCCGCGGGGTATCGTGCGACCCAATCAGGTTAAAGCCCATGGCCGCAACCGCTTCGGGGTAGGTGGCATAGACCCTGGCCAGCTCACCCAGCACCCGTCGCCCGTTTTGCAGTGGCCCGCCCCTGGCAAAGCCCAGCGCCCCGCCAAAGGCCGGTGGAGAGCCTCCCCTCCCCACGGTGTAGTTCATCAGCGAGTCGAACTGGTCACCCTGCAAAAACTGGGGGCGCAGATCCCAGACCTCTCCCACCAGGTAGACCTCGGGGTTTTGGGCTTTGAGCGCCGCGCGCCACCGCCGCACAAAATCGGTGGAGATTTCGTTGGCCACATCTACCCGGATGCCGCTAAAACCAAAGCCTAGCCAGAACTTTGAGACCCGGATCAGATAATCCTGTACCTCGGGGTTAAAGGTGTTCAGCTTTGGCAGGCTGCCCAGATTGGCCCAGCCCAGATAGTCCCGCCCATCGCCAGGGGTAAAGGGCCAGCGGCGGATAAAGTACCAGTTCCAGAACCTCGAGTCGGGCCCTTTTCTTACCACATCTTGAAAGGCCCAGTGGCCCAGCCCGGTATGGTTGGGCACAAAGTCGAAGATTACCTTGATGCCCTGACGCCTGGCCTCGGTCAGCACCCGGCGTAAGAGCGCATTGTCGCCTAGCCTGGGATCAACCCTCACATAATCGTGAGTATCGAAGCCGTGGGCCGAGCCCGAGTCGAAGAGGGGGTTGAAATAAATCAGATTCACCCCCAGCGAGCGCAGGTGGGGGAGGCGCTGCAAAACCCCGGCCAGGTCGCCGCCAAAATACTGGTGGCAGCAGTGGAAAAGGCCCGGGGGATCGGTCCAGCCCGACAGATATGGGCGCTGACCCTGCCAGGTCTTGTCAAAGTGGGCCTGCGTGGTCTTTAGCGCCAGCCGGTCGTTGGTGGGGTCGCCGTTCCAGAAGCGGTCGGGGAAGATCTGGTAGCCTACCCTTCCCGCCACCCAGCTAACCGCCCGGAAGGGCTGGGCCGGAGCCTTGAACGGGCCAAAAGTCTGTTCCCCGCCCTCCCGATCCACCACCGTAATCTGGTACTGCGAGACCGTTACGGGCAGGGTCGCCCGCCACATCTCGCCTTCTGGCCAGACCAGCTGTAGCGCCAGTGGGTAAGCCCTATCGGCATGCAATGCCGCCGACTGGATGCTACCCCGGGGCACCTGGAACCGCACCGACAGGCGTCCGGCGGCCTGCGAGACAAAACGTGGTTTTTGGGGATCGTGTTCAAATGCCAAGCCGCTGGGCGCTTGAACCTCTGCTACCTGGCGCCCGATCTCCCGCACCGCATTCTGCCCACCCTGCCCGTCGTCGGCGCAGCCGTGGGCTTCGGCGTCTACCTTGGGAGTGCCAAACTGGGGGTCGTCGCACATATCGCGCGGCCACTGCCCGTTGATAAAAAACTTGTACTGGATAAGCCCAGGGGCCAGCTTTAGGGTGACCTGCCAGACCCCTTCTGGGGTTTTTTGCAGGGGCAGCTCGGCCCAGTTGTTAAAGTTGCCTCGGAGGCTAACGCTACGGACCTCGGGGCCCATGGGAGGGTGGTAGGTGAAGGTGACGGGCAGTTTGTCCTGAGCCAACGAGAAGCCCAGAACTAGCAGCAACAGTAACATCCAATGCTTCAGTCTTCGCATCATCTACCTCCGACCCGCTCCAACGAGCGCTACAAAGTCATTTCAGCCTACAATACATCCCAAGCCAAGGCCCCTCTGAGGAATCCTGATGCAATCTGAAACACATCTCGCGGCCTTTCACAGGACTCAACAATAGGAGGACTTGCGAGCCAAGGCTCGATGGTTTGGCTCCCTCGGCCTCGAGGCCTACCAGCGACGCCTGCCCATGGCCACCAATGTGACACCAGTCTCGGATAATCTGCTGAGTCTCGTCCCCAAACAGCCCCCGGGGCAGCGCTCCAGACGCACTAAACGCCGTCCAGAGGAGCCTGCGCCGTGGTTATCGAGTAGAGTGGGCTGCCACCTTCCTTCGCCACTGGAGGGCGTGGACCAGCCAAAGGCGGCCATCGCGTGGGGCTGAATCGGGAAGGGCGCAATTTTGTATGTCATGATGGTATAAAACAACCCTCCTTGCAGATGCTAAGCCCTCCAGGAAGGCGCACTCTCGTCCTTGAGGGCCTGGCAAACTAAAGACCAACCCCTGGTCTAGCCCGCGGCCTCAGCACCATCAGCAACACGCCTGCCAGCACCAGCCCTGCTCCCAGATACCCCAGCAGGCTAAACCGCTCACCCCACCACAGCCAGGCAGCAAACCCGGCCACTACTGGCTCCACCGTGGCAACCACTGCGGCCTGGGTGGCCTGAAGCCTACGCAGGCCAGCAAAATACAGGGTTACGGCAAAAAAAGTAGATACCACCGTCAAAAAGAAAATGGCGCCCCAGGCTTCGGGGTTTTTGGGGGCAAAGTCCACAAAAGGAAGAAGCCCCAAAGCCCCCACCGGCAAGGCGTACAGGAATACCGTAGGGGTGGTGTATTTGTGCAAGTAGAGCTTGCCAAACAGGTAGTAGGTGGCATAGGTCAGGCCCGAGAGCAGGCCCCAGAATACTGCCGCCGGGGTCACGTTTACCCCGTCGCCCTGCAAACTTACTCCGGCCACTCCCAGCAGGGTCAGGGCCACCGCCCCCAGTTTATAAGCGTCCATTGGTTCACGCAGAAACAGCCAGGCCAGCAGGGCCACAATTGCCGGCGCGGTATAGAGCAAGACTGCGGCCAGCGCTGCCCCTCCACTTTGAATGGCAAGCTGGTAGGCCCCATAAAACAGAGAAATTCCTACCAGTCCAAACCCGGCCACGGCTGGCAGGTCTTTGCGCTGTACATGTGTTTTTTGGATCAAAAAGGCATGGGTGCCAAACAGTACTGCCCCAAGGGCAGCCCGCCAGAAGGCCACCTCGAGCGGGCTTACCCCCTGCTCAAAAGCCAGCTTGGAGACCACACCCAGCAGACCCCACAGCGAGGCTGCCGAAAGAACCAGAAGATAACCCACGAACAGCCTCGAGGCCCCCAGCGCCAGGGCATCTGAGCTGGGTATGCGCGTTATTCAGGTCGGCGTCGGCCTGCAAGGCGGGAGATCATCACACCCAAGCCCAGCAGAAAACCGGAGGCAAAGACAATCAGGTAGGTCAAGCCGACCCGGGGATTGACGTTGTAAGGAGGCAAGTCGCGCAATGGCTGAAGAGCCACCACGTAGTCGCGGATGACGATGAAATTCATGGTAGCCAGGATAACCCCGATTAACAGCAGCACCAGTCCCAGAATTAAAGAGATGCGCGCCAAAACACTCATACCTACAGTTTACCGGATTCGGCGCAGTTTTTACCCGGGTAGGTTGGTTTTCTAAGTCCTGCGCTGGTTACCTGGGCAGCGCACATGGCCTGGGTTTGTGGCGTATTGCTATACTTTGAGGGTGATCGAGACCCCCCAATCCCGACTGCGTGACGAGCTGGTGTTCGACCTGATCCGCCAGGAAGAAGAGCGCCAGCGCAATGGTTTAGAACTCATCGCCTCGGAAAATTTCACTTCGGCTGCGGTGCGCGAGGCAGTGGGCAGTGTGCTGACCAACAAATACGCCGAAGGCTACCCCGGCAAGCGCTGGTACGGTGGTTGCGAGATTGTAGACCAGATCGAGACCCTGGCTATTGAACGGGCCAAACAACTCTTTGGGGCGGCCTGGGCCAATGTGCAACCCCATTCGGGCAGCAGCGCCAATATTGCAGTGTATGCGGCCCTGCTAAAACCCGGAGATACCGTGCTGGGGATGGATCTGTCGCACGGGGGCCATCTGACCCACGGCTCTCGGGTAAACTTCTCTGGCATCAACTACAACTTTGTGGGCTACAAGGTGCGCCGGGACGACGAGCTGCTGCACATGGAGGATGTAAAAGCCCTGGCCCTGGAGCACAAACCCAGGATGATCATCTGCGGGGCCAGCGCCTATAGCCGCATTCTGGACTTCGCAGCTTTCCGCGAGATTGCCGACCTGGTAGGGGCCTACCTGGTGGCCGACATCGCCCACATCGCGGGGCTGGTAGCAGCAGGCCTTCATCCTTCCCCCCTGCCTTATGCCCATGTGGTCACCTCCACTACCCACAAGACCCTGCGGGGGCCGCGCTCGGGCCTGCTACTGTCGAATGACCTGGCTATGGCGGCCATTCTGGATCGCTCTATTTTTCCCGGAATCCAGGGTGGCCCCCTCGAGCACGTCATCGCCGGTAAGGCCGTCGCTTTTGGCGAAGCCTTGCGCCCCGAGTTCAAAACCTACTCGGCCCAGATCATCCAGAATGCCCGGGCCCTGGCATTCGAACTTCAACAGCGCGGCCACCGGGTGGTTTCGGGTGGAACCGATAACCACTTGTTTCTACTGGACCTGCGCCCGCTGGGCCTGAACGGAACCAAGGCCACCAGGCTGCTCAATGCTGCCCAGATTACCATTTCCAAAAGTACTCTTCCCTACGACACCGAGAAAATAATCCACGGTGGCGGCATCCGCATCGGTACACCAGCCATCACCACCCGGGGCATGACCGAGCAGCACATGCCCAGGGTGGCCGAGTTGATTGACCGCGCCCTCAAAGGCGAAGACTCACAGGTTTTGAAAGCCGAGGTCAAAGCCTTTGCTTCACATTTCCCGCTACCCTGATGTTTAGCGCCCGATGTCTCAGGTCGCGAGTCGCAAGTCGCAAGCCAAAAAGACCTGTGACCTGCGAAACAGGCGCTAACGCGCCTGGTCGAAGGTCTGAAGACAAAGGTCGAAGGCCAGAACGCGGGGCCGTCGCAGACCTTAGACTTGCGACGATAGGAGCACTTGACCTGCGACCTGAGACCTGAGACCCGCGACACTTTTACGGGGGTGATCTGGATTGCTTCCCCTTCGGCTACGCCTCAGAGCCTGCCCTGAGCCTTCGGGCCGAGGCCCCTCAGGCCGAGGCTGGTCGAAGGGGTCGCAATGACGAAAATATACGTTCCTGTCGCCATTGCGAGGAGGCCAAAGGCCGACGAAGCAATCCAGGAAAGGGTCGTAAGCCCGTTAGCCTCAAAAGTGATCTGGATTGCTCCCCCTTCGGCAATGCCCTCAGGGGTTGCAATGAAAATATACGTTCCTGTGCTGGTTCTATAGCCAGCCTTGGCACCTGCACCGACCCTGATTTTTTTGACAAACTGCATGGGCCCCTGTATATTCAGGTCAGATGCGACTCTCCGCCCGAGCTATCCTGTAACGGTGCTCTTCTTAGCAAGAGGCCGTCAGGTTGTGCCCAGCGGGGAGTCTTTTTGTTTGGAGGACAGCGATGGTTCTTTTGACGCCCGGCCCCACCCCCATTCACCCCAGGGTGCAGATGGCACTCAGCAAGGAGATGCGCGGCCACCTCGATCCAGAGGTGCTCGCCACCAACCGCCGCATTCGTGAACACTTGCATCTCTTGTTTGACCCTGGCCACGGCGCTTTACTGGCGGCAATGCCAGGCTCGGGTAGCCTGGGAATGGAAGCAGGGTTAAATAACCTGGCCGACGAAGGAGATCCGGTGCTGTTGCTGGTCAATGGAACTTTTGGCGAACGGATGGTGGAGATTGCCCAGGCTTATCGGCTCGATTATACGGTGCTGCGTTTTGAGCCGGGCCACCCCGTTGATCCCCAGGCGGTGGCCAAGGAGCTGACTCGCCGCTCTTACAAGCTGGTCGCCCTGGTTCACGGTGAGACCAGCACTGGCGTGATCAACCCTCTAGAAGAGATTGCCGGTCTGGTACAGTCCCATGGGGCGCTTTTCATGCTCGATGCAGTGACTACCGCCGGGATGATGCCGCTCTCGATGGAAAAACTGGGTATAGATTATGCCTTTACGGGCAGCCAGAAATGCCTTTCGGCCCCACCAGGGCTGGCGCCATTCGCCCTGTCTAAGCGGGGCCGTGAGCGCCTGGGGCAGGTGCGGGGCTGGTACTCCGACCTCTCGCGAGTGGCGGTTTACTGGGAGCAGGAGGGTTATTTTTGCACCTCGCCGGTCTTGCTACACTACGCCCTGGAAGAAGCCCTGCGCCTAGCCTTAGAGGAAGGTCTGGAGAATCGCCGGAGGCGCGCTGAGGTTATGTATCGCACAGTTTTATCACTGCTGGAGGAGATCGGTTTCAGCGCCTTTGCCGCCGAGGGTGCACGGCTATCCACGGTGCTGGTGGTGCGCCCACCCCTGGGCCTGCAGGAGGCCGAGATTCGCCAGCAGCTCTACGCCCGGGGTGTCTCGATAGCTGGTGGAATCGGCCCCACCGCCGGCAAGGTGCTGCGGCTGGGCCTGATGGGCGAGAGTGCAAGAGTTGAGCACTACCTGGTATTTTTCAAGACTCTGGGTGAGGTGCTGGCCAAGACTGGCCTCGAGCGGGCCTTTGCAGAAAGGGTGGGTTTGTTCGCAGCGGGACCCGGGTAAGTGTGTTTTGGGCATCATTGATGGTCCGACTACCCTAAAAACCCTCTGCCAGGATGGCCCTTTGTACCTAAGAGCAGGCTTTTGTCGTAACCTCTCGGCAACCTCTTGGCAACCCATAGGCAACCTGTTCAAAACCCCACGACAACCTCATGGCCAGGCTCTTTCGCTGCCCCGTAGACTATGCCCAGGGCAAGGCTCAGTGCGGACGCCAAGGTGGGTGGGGGGGAAGAGCATCCAGAGCATTCCGTGTGTCAGGTTGGGTTACTCCCCTTCTGGATGGACTAATCACCCCCATGCTCGCCCACTCCATCGCCTAGTCTATTGCTTCGTCGGCCTGGCCTCCTCGCAATGCCGGGGGCCTCTAGCCTCCTGGCGATAACGGATAGGGTCCGGGCCTTCTACGCAATGAACCTAGGATGTCAAGTAGACCAGCTGCTCGCCAGGTAAATCCCCCCGGCCTGACGGCCACCCCCCTTACCAAGGGGGGGTTGGGGGGATTGAGTAGTGCACCAGCCTGCTTGCCGACTCTGTTGATCTATGCGCCTGCACGGTAGCGACCCATTCGCCAAGCCTTGGGCTGAGGACCCTTCGGTAGGCTCAGGGCAGGCTCTCAAGGCCGAAGGCTCGGGGCAAGTCCGAAGTTATAGTGGAAGAGGAAGCAAGGCCAGACCATTCCAGTCAGTCAAGTTGGGTTTATACCCTCCTGGAGTTATTCGTCGGACTTTGACCCCCTGGCAGTAACCGGTGCTCTATGCATAGCCATACCGGCCTGGAAGCTACATTGTTTTCCGCTGACCCTGACCCGGACAACTCCGCTACGACAACATACTAGCCTGTGCCAGGTTGAAAAAGCTATCAGCGCCGTAAAAGCCGCAGGGTTTCCACAATAGCCTTGGTATCGCCCTTGCCTTTGACCAGGTCTGCGCGGCATTCCTCCAGGTAGGCCTCAAAGATCAGATCTCCGGTGGCCTCGAGTGCGCTGCGCACTCCCGACAACAGGGTTAGAATGTCACGGCACTCACGGTCTTCGTCCACCATTTTTTGCAGGCCCCGTACCTGGCCCTCCAGCCGCTTCAAGCGGTTTTTTATTCGGGTGCGGGCCTCGTCTCGGGCCTGGGATTCGAGCAAATTGTCTGTCTGCAAAACTCACCTCGGTGCACTGAAGGGTAAGCAACTACCCAGACGTATTCTACTGCTGAAGCTGGTGTAGAAGCTGTTCGAGCTGGGCGCGGTTGAGTGGCCCCATCTGGCGGGCCAGAACCTCTCCGCCGGGGCCAATTAGCAGGGTAGTGGGCAGACCTGCAACCTGGAAGGCGTCATGCAAATTAGCCGTATCCAGTGTTATCTGCGCCGCCAGGCGGTTTTCTTGCAGGTATGCCGCAATGACCTCGGCCTGCTCGCCCAGATTGAGCAGCACGATGGGGTAACCCCTGGCCTGGTACTCGACCAGTAGGGGCATATGGGTGCGACAGCTAGCACACCAGGTAGCCCAGAGGCTAACCAGCATTGGCTTTGGCAGGTCTTTCCAGTAAACCTCACCAAGCTCCGACTGACCCTTTGTTAGCTGGGCCAGCACCGCACCTTCCAGACCCTGCCGGACATCTGCCGGCCGGGACAGGCTTTGCTGTATGCCCAGCGGAACCAGTGCCACCAGCAGACTCAGCGCTGCAGGCACCAGCAGCGCGGTAGCTTTTTGACGTAGCACCACCGCCGCCAGAGCCAGCCCGCCCAGCAACCCCCAGAGCCAGTTCCAGCCCCCAGTGCGAATATCCACTATGCCCAGCAGCGCCGCACCCAGGCTGGGCCAGGCCCCTGAGTGATCCAGCGCAAAGCCCAGCCGGGCTGCCAGTAGTGTGGCCAGTAAAACCCACCATCCCTTGCTTTCCAGGCCCTGCCTGGCAGCCAGGCTGATAAACGTCAGAATGCCCAACAACAGGGCCAGGTTGGGCCAGCTCAGGGCCAGAGGTCCCAGTAGTAAGGCGTCTGGAGTTATGCTCATACGGGTTATGGTCGGGCCGGAATCGGGTAACGTGACCCGCCCAGCAGAGTCGGGTAGCCAGCAGCCTGCCAGGCCAGAATGCCGCCTCTAACATTGCGGACATCGGTAAAACCCATCTCAGCCAGGATGTTGCTGGCAGTAACCGAGCGGTTGCCGCTGCGACAAATTACGTATACCGGTGCGTCTTTGGGTAGCTGTCCGGCCTGGGCGGAGAGCTGCCCCAGCGGAATCAGCAGTGAGCCGGGCACGTGCCCGGCAGCAAATTCAAACGGCTCCCGCACGTCCAGAACAATCCGGTCGGTCTCGCTGGCAGCATAAAGCTCCTGCACGCTTACATTCTTGAAACCCGCTGCGCCCCCACAGCTACTTAGCAGTAGCGCAGCCAGCCCCGCCACCAGCCAGGGCATCAGCCGGCACGGCGAAAAACCACTCACCCGGCAGGCCAGAAAAACACGCAGGCGCTGTGCAAAAGCAAAAAAACCTTGCATTCGCCGAGTATAGTTCCAACCGAGCATCTTGTGCATGACTCAACAGGCTCCAGCGGTATTATACCCCCCAGGGATATGAATGTAAAGCCTGGCCGACTAGCGCATCTGCGCGGGGAGGCTAAGCCTGATCCGGCCTCCCCCCGACAGGTGCAGGGTAAACTCTACCATCTCGCCTTCACGCAAAGGCTGACGACGCTTTTCACGCAGCCCGTAAAGCATCAGGTGAAACCCGCCCGGTAAAATTTCCAGGCGGCCCCTGGCAGGTACCTCCAGAAACTCTACCCGGCGCATGGTGGAAAGGTCTAGCAGGTTATCCCGCCCCCCTGCCTTAGTTGTCTGATGAAACTCCACCCTGGTTGCGATTGGAGTAGAGACCGAGAGAATACGTACCGGATGGGGGCCAGGGTTAACCAGCACCATGTAGGCGGCAGTAATGTTACCCGGCAGCCGCCGCACCCAGCCCTCGTGTAGTTGCAGGCTGGGCTGGGCCAGTGCCAGGCCCAGCAAGGGTAGTAACCAGAAAAAAAGTCTCATTTTACCTCTCATCGGTCTCGCCTGCTAAAGCGCCAGGCTGCGCCAGACAGGCCCAGCACCACCGCCGCTATGCCCACCCCTACTGGCAGCAGGCCACCAGCATACCCCAGCCGCTCCTTGAGCAAAAAACCCGTCGGCCCCACCAGCACCGGGGCCGCCAGGGCCTCGAGCAGGCCCACGCGAAACAGCTCCACCGGGTTTAGCAGCACTGCCGTAAGCAAAAGCCCCTCCAGAGGGTAGTCGCGCAGGGCTACCGCCAGGGCCACCAGCAAGGGGCTATAGGCCAGCACCAGCAGCGCCCAGACTGCCAGACCCAGGCCCAGCGCCCGGGAGGGCTCGAGGCCCGCCCCGGCCCAGCCCGCCACCGCCACCCAGAACCATAATAGACCCAGCCCGCTCAAGAGCAAAAGCCCAGCCGACAGCCCAGAAAGGCCCAGCAGAGCCGCAGCCAGGGCCAGCCCGCCCAGCAGGGGCAGCAAAAGCCCCAGCCCCAGCCCAAACACCCCAGCCAGATATAGCAGTGCAGGGGGGCGGGGCATCCCTGCCCAGAAAGCCCAGTCCTCCCGTGCCGCCAGCAGGGGTGTGGTCAGGGCCAGCACAAACGGCGGCAATAGCAGGGCCAGGGTAGCGTACAACGAGACCACCGCAACCGCCTCGCCCCGGCCGGCAAAACCCAGGGCCAGCAGGGGCAGCAAAACAACCGGGACAAAAGCCCAGGGGTTGCGCAGCAAGGCCCTGGCGTACAGCATAAACAGGGCAGCCATGGTTATCGCCCGTGCCCCCCTATCCAGGCCCGCTGCCGCCCCAGGCGCAACAGGTCGCTCCAGTTTAGCCGCTGTGCGTCGGCAAACTGAGGACGCTGCCGCAGGTAAGCCTCGAGGTCTTCTGCCCGGCCAAAGGCCAGCAGCCCCACGCCCATGGGGGTGCGGATGCGCTCGTTGAATAAGAATCGGGCCTGGCCTGCTACCAGAAAGCGTGGGGTAGTTCTATCGGAGGCGGCAAAATCGGCCACGAATTGCTCGGCAGGACTAACCCTGGGGCCGCCGCGGCTCTGCTGGTGGTCGAGCAGGCAGCCCACATCGTCGTAGTTGAACACCCTGCCAGTGGTGGTTATCATCTGAGCGGCAAAGCGGGCATCCAGGATGGTCATGTTGCAGAACGGACAGACATCCACACCAACCCGCAGCGCCCTGGGGGCGGCCAGGGCCAGCCCAAACGGGAGGGCAAAGAGCACTTTTAAGAGACTCCGGCGTTTCATTACTCTTCCTCTGGGGCCTCTGGCCCGAGAAAAGGCTCTCAGACCAGAGGGCAGTACTCAGGTTACTAATGTAGCAGCCCGGCGTGTCTGGCCAGCAAAGGCACCAGGTTCATCGAGTGCAGGGGGGCCAGGTCTGCCAGGGTCTGCCAGTCCAGGATACGGGTACGGCCCAGATCGGGGATGGTGCGGGCAAAGGCCGCGGCAGCCTCGGGGTTACGGAAAGCTGCCACTCTGGAGTCCATCACCAGCCAGCCGCGCCGCTCGGCCCAGAGGTAGACTGCCTGGCGGGCCGGCAGCAGCCTAACCGCAGCCGGGCCCAAAGTGGGGTCGAAAGCAGCCCGGTCGGTAACGTAGAACGTACTGCCCACCCCGTCGCGCTGACCGTGGACGTAGGCATAGTTAACCATGCAGGCGACAGACTCGAAGTGCAGGGCTTCCCTACCCTGGACGGCCTCTCTAAGCGCGACCTGGGCATAGGTCTGCTCAAAAAAGCCCGGGCTAAAGGTGCGCCCGCGCCAGACCCCGGGGGCAGGGGTTGCCAGCGGCATCTCGCAAAATGCACAGCTACCCCGCTCCCAGGGGATGGCCCGGGGGGGGATGGTCTCGAGGCCAGTCGGAGCAGGGCTGGGCGGGGCTGGCGGCTGATGATGGTGGTGGTGCTGGTGCTGCGCCAGCACCGGGCTAAGAGCAGCCCCAAGGCCCAGGGCCGAGAGCAGTTTAATTGTTTCACGACGGTCTTTTTGCATCGGAGTCTCCCAAAAATCTCTCGCTAATCACCCGGCCATTTTCCAGGTGCAGATAACGGCTGGCCAGGGAAAAGATTTCTTCTTGCCGGTGAGCAGACAAAACTGCCAGCCCGCCCATTTGCAGATGTGCCACAATCCAGTCTCGCAGGCGTTCCAGCCCATCGCTATCCAGCGCTGCCGCTGGCTCGTCCAACAGCCAGAGCCCGGGCCTACCCATCAGCCCTGCCGCCAGGGCCAGGCGCTGTTTCCAGCCCACCGACAGCAGTGAAACCGGCTGGTGCATGCGCGTCTGCAGGTCCATCCGTTCAATGGCCTCTTGTTGGTCCTGGCGGCTGGCGCCCTTTAGCTTCTGGGCAGCCCACAGTATCTCCGATACCCGCAAGGTAGCAGGGAAGGCCAGCTGCTGTGGAATGTAGGCCCGGTGGCGGGCCGCTCTTATGCTCCTGGGGTGGTGCCCATAAAGCCGCACCTCTCCCCTGTCGGCCCGGATGCGACCAGCCAAAAGACCCAGCAGGGTGCTTTTGCCCGCCCCGTTTGGCCCAATCAGGGCCAGGCTGCCCTCCCTCAGACTAAGGCTCACCCCTTCCAGACGGCCCCGCTTGTGAACCTCTACCACCTCAACCATAACCCTCCCACTGTGGTCAGCAGGGCCACAACCAGCAAGGGTAACGCCAGAGCCGGCCTGTCCTGAGGGGCTGGGCGGGCCTCCTGGTCAGCCAGGGCTAATAGCCTTAGTCCCGGTACCTGGGCCTCGGCACCTTCCCACAGCAGCATGGCTGGGGATAGCGCGAACACGCTCAGAGCGGGCTGGCGGGCAGCTAGCAGGGCAAAGCTGCTGCTGGGCAGGTGGGGAATGGGCAGAGGGCTGGCCCGGTCAAAAGCGTTGCCTTGCAGCAGCACCCTGGCCTGGGGGTCGTCCACTGCCAGGTCGTGCAGGTTGCCCACAAAGGTGTTTTGTGTCGCCACCAGGGTGTTCAGGTCGGCGTCGCGGGCAAAGAGCAGGGCGGTTCCGTTGCCCTCAAATCGGTTGGCTTTCAAGAGCGTATCCCTCGAGTCCAGCGAGGCCAGTCCCAGGGTGTTACCGACAAAGAGGTTTCCCTCTACATGGGTCTGCCACTCCTCTTGCAGCAACAGGCCGTAGCGCAGCGGACCCACCTCCCCAGAGAAGGTGTTGCCTTCTACCCGGTTCTCTGCCCCGTGCATGATAGCCGAGCCCACCCGGTTGCGCTGGGCCTGGTTGCCCACCACCCGGGCCCCAAAGGTAAACATCAGGTGCAACCCGTAGCGCTCTGCCCCGGTCACCTGGTTGCCCTTTATTACCACCCCTTCGCCGAACTCCACATACAGGTTGTCCAGAAAGCCCGTGACCCGGTTGTTGTGCAGGGTTACCCGGTCGCTGCGAAAGGTAAGTAGGCCAGGAGCAGTGCCAAGGCCAGAAAGCTGCGCCCCAGAGATTCTTGTATCGTGCGAGCCCTCTAAACGAATCCCCGCCGTTACCCCTTCTGCCCTTAAATTGCTGATCACACACCGCGAGCAACCGAGCAGTGTGACAGCAGCGTCTGGTTCGAAGAAATCGTCGTTCGGGCCCACGTTTTGCACTTCTAGCCCCTCCACCGTGATCTCTGGCGCCATCAGGGTCAGGGCGCTTCCCTTACCCCCACCATCCAGCACAGCACCGGGCCGGGCCAAAAGCCTTATCCCCGGGGTGGCGATAACCCAGGGCCCCTGGTGTTGACCAGCCGCTAAAACCACGGTCTGGCCGGGGCTTAACTCGGGAAGTGGTTGTGGTGGATACAGAATCAACACGCCTAAAACCTCCAGGGCCAGCAAATACCCTAACCGACGCCAGGCGACAGCCGACCAGACCGGGGGCTGCCAGGACAGCGCTCAGGCTAAATTTGCGGTGGGCCCCGGCTCAAAAGGGGGAAGCTGGGCTGAAACCGGAGGTTTTCAATGCAAGCAGCAGCCCGCCAGCTCACTGGCTTTAGCACGGGCTGGGGGGCTTGTACGGCCAGTCTCACCTGCCCATCGCTAAAGCTCGGGGCCAGGCAGAGCGGGCAGTGGGGCTGGGGCTGATGGGGCGAACTGGAGTGATGGGAGGAGTTTGGGCCACCCAGATGCACCCGGCAGACATCCAGACCAGCCAAGCCCTGTGGTAGCAGCATGGTGCGCGGGTCGCGCAAGACATACTGGGTAGAAACCAGGAATACCAGCCCAGCCAGAAGCAAAGCCCAGACCAGGTTTTTGCCGCGGTATTCCATGGGCATATTTCCCCCTTTACCCGCTATCCCGTTAGCGTCTCCATGCTCGCACAGGTCTTTATGCCGGACACAAGGGCTGCCGCCAGGTGCGAAGAAAAGCGGCTGGTGACCACCAGCCAGACCGGGTGAAAGAAATGTCCCGTGGCATGTTAGACAGAAGTATAGCAGTCCGCACTACCAGGACAAAGGTGTCGCGCACACCCAAATTAAGCCAGCTAGATGCCATGTTTTTTAACGCTCTATACAACGATGCCGCCCGTACGGGCGGCATCTGTTTGCTCAGGAGGGGTGGTTCAGACCCCAATGGCAGGGGCGGGATGGAATCAATCCTCGCCCTGCGCAAGGGTGAAACCAGCCTCACCATCAAACTGCTGTAGCTTTTCGGTGTGCATCCAGCGGTGCTGGGCAGCAATTCTTTGCAGAAGGTCGAAAATGGCCGAGTCGGGCAGGTCGGCCTCGGGCTGGCGGGCAATAAAGCGGCAGCGCCAGTGATCCACACAGTCGGTAATTGCGCCGGTGGCAGGGTAGACCTTGGTTCCGCGGTTGGAGATCATCTTGAGCTTGAGGGGTGTTCCCTCGGAGATCTGCTCGAGGCTCTTCCCGAGCTCTTCAGGCCAGAGCGCCGACTCCAGAAAGACATCTACACCCAGTACCTGGCGGCTGCCGGGCTTTACAAAGTCGGGGGCGGCGGGAACTTCGGGAAGCCTTATTGGCTTGTACGAACGCACGGCGTAGCGCTGTGATACCCGGCCAAGGTTAGCGATAACGGCCTGGGTGAAGGCGGTAGTGGAAACCCCACGCTCGTAGCCCACCACATCGCCCGTCTGTGCCTGGCCCTCCTCGAGGGTAATCAGGATGGAGTGCTCGATCCTGGCGGCGGCCTCGAACTCGCCCAGGTGACGCAGCATCATCACCGCCGAGAGAATCACCGCAGTCGGGTTGATTACGTTTTTGCCAGCATACTTCGGAGCCGAGCCATGCACCGCCTCGAAGATGGCTACCTCGTTGCCAATGTTGGCCGAGGGAGCAAAGCCAAGCCCACCCACCAGGGCCGAGGTCAGGTCGCTGATGATATCGCCGTTCATGTTGGTGGTCACAATGACATCGAACTGCTCGGGCTTTTTCACCAGCTGATGGGCGCAGTTGTCAATGATGATGTGCTGCGCATCAATCTGGGGATACTCCTTGCTCACCTTCTCAAAGGTGCGCTTCAAAGTGCCCTCGGTAAGCTTCATGATGTTAGACTTGGTCGCGCAGTGAACACGCTTGCGCCCTTCGGCAATGGCCAGCTCGAAGGCCAGGCGAACAATCTTCTCGCTGCCCTTGGACGAGATCAGCTTTAGACACTGCGCCACTCCGGGGGTCTGCATATGCTCGATACCGGCGTACAGATCTTCTACGTTTTCGCGCACCACCACCAGGTCAATACCCCGGCCACTGTATGGGGTCGGCACACCTGGCAGCTCGCGCACCGGCCGGATGTTGCCATACGTCTCGAATAGCTTGCGAAGGGTGACATTAGCGCTCTTCTCGCCAAAGCCGACTGGCGTCTCCAGGGGGCCCTTGAGTACCACGCGGGTCTTGCGAATGGACTCAATGGTCTCCTGGGGTACGCCCGAGGCTATGCCTTGCCGGAATACGCTTGCCCCTGCATGGCGCACCTCCCAGGCCACAAGTGCCCCCGACGCCTCGACAATCTGCTGGGCAGCATTTACGCACTCGGGGCCTATCCCGTCCCCTGGGATCAGGGTAACCAGCTTCTTCTCTGACTGCACCGACGATGTACTCATACGCTCGCTCCTTTTTTTCGTACAGCCCTCGAGCGGGCCTGTCGAAATCTAACTTAGCCCTTCCAGCCAGGGTACATCCTAACCCACCTGAGGCAGGATATGGCTATTTTTAGGCTTTAGCGCGGGTATTGGTCAGACTAAAGGACCAGGTGGCATACTCGACCAAACCCCTTTGCCCTACTCGCCAGCGGGCCATGCACCAGCTTGAGTTATAGCGGACCTTGGCTGATGTAACATGGCTGGTAGAAGTGCCGAAGAAGCAGGGCCGAGTCAAAGGCGCAGTGCCTGAGGTGTTGAGCTGAGCTCAACGGGACAAAGGACGGTAGGCATATCTGCGATGGTTAGTCTAACATTCGGGGCAGATTCTGCCAGAGTATAAATATCCCCATTACCACCAGAAACCCGGCAAATCCCTGCCGAAGAAGAGACTGGGGAATCAGGGCTGCCATGCGCCCACCCAGCAGGCTTCCCGCCATGCCCACCACCGCGAAGAGCAGCACGATCTCCCAGTTCACGGTGTAGCCTTGCGCGGGCAGCAGTTGCAGGTATTTGTAAAAACCACTGACGGACTTCAAAGCTACGATCGCCAGGCTGGTACCGACCGCCAGGTGCATGGGCAGCCCGCCCAGAAGCACCAGCGCAGGAACCACCAGAAAACCGCCTCCCACCCCAACCAGTCCGGTCAGGACTCCGACCACCAGGCCGTCGAGGACAATTTTCCAGTGTGAACGTTTTTGGCTAACGCCCACAAGTTTTGGCGGGCGGAACATCAGATAGGCCGCCAGCAGCATTACCGCCGCAAACAGTCCGAGCTGCCAGACCCCTGGCACCCACTGCGACAAAAAGGCCCCAAGGTAGGTTCCCAGCATGCCCGGCAGGCCAAACCAGATCACGCTAGCCCAGTCAATGTTCCGCTTGAGTCCGTAGGGAACCGCCCCCACAAGGGCGATGAACCCCACGATGCCCAGCGACTGGGCAATGGCGAGCTTTTCTGGCTCGCCTACCAGATAGGTCAGCACCGGGACAGTGAGAATTGACCCACCCGAGCCAAGCATCCCCAGGGCCAGCCCAATTACCGCCGCACCGATAAGGGTCAGCAGCATGTGGTTTCCTCGAGCCTGCCAGCTCGCAGCGATTTGACCAGCGGGTATGCCAGCACAGCGTAGCCCTGGGCTTCCCTGATCCGCCGACCGGCCTCGAGCCCCTCACAGGGCGTCACCTTTGCTACCAGCCCGGCCCGACTACCGCTGGTACAGATGGTTACCAGAGGGCCACACAGGCCACACCGGTTTGATAACTGCTCGAACAATACCTGTAGCGGCAGACTGCTGAAGCCAGGAATCTGCGCAGCGGCAGACTTTTCGTGGCCTCGGACATCCAGCCACAGAGTCCCAAGCTTTTGCCACAACCCCCGCTCATTGGGGAAAACATCCTGCATCACTTCACCGGAAGTCTATGCTGCTTCCAGGCCAAGAGGCCGCCCGCCAGATTGTAGACGGTAAAACCCTTGCCAGCCAGAAAACGTGCTGCCCTGGCGCTGCGCCCGCAACTCGCGCACTGGCAGATAATTTCCCTGTCTCTGGGCAGCTTTTCCCACCCCTGGGCCAGTTTGTCCAGCGGTAGCGCCTGCGAGTGAGGAATCTTTTCCTGCTGCCGCTCCTGCGGAGTTCTGACGTCCAGAATGATGGCTCCGGCTCTGGCCTTGTCATGGGCTTCAGTAGGGCTCAGAACTGCTACTGCCGCCCCGCCCCCAAGCAGTTTCTTGAGCCAGGCGATCAACGCTCCACCTCAAAGCCCGCGCTCATCCAGCCGTAAGTACCGCCCTCGAGGTTGCCAACCAGGTTGCCGTCAAAACCCTGGCCGACCAGATACTCCGAGGCCTGCGAAGAACGCCCTCCCGAGGCACATACCACCACCAGCTTGCGGTCTTTGGGCAGATTGGCAGCCTGGGCAGTAAAGCTCCCCAACGGGATGTTCACGGCGCCCGGTACGTGCCCCAGCGCATACTCGTAGGGCTCGCGCACATCCACCACATAGGCGCCGGCCTCGATCCAGGCTTTGGCCTCCTGCGGGGTTAGTTCACTGAAGGCAGTGTTCTGGTAGACGGCCTCGGCTGGCTGGGTGTCCAGCTCCAGCCCGGCCTGATACCAGGCCATAATGCCCCCGTCCAGGTTAAAGAGTCTGGTGTAGCCCTTGGCCGCAAGCCAGCCCGCAGCCTGGGCGCTACGGTTGCCGCTGCGACAGTACAGCACTACAGGCTGATTTTTTGGGAGCTCGTGATAACGCCCGGCAAACTCCGAGAGCGGAATTAGCTGCGCCCCGGCAATACGGGCCTGGGCATACTCCTCGGGCTCGCGCACATCAATAAAAAGGGTGTTTTGCTTTAGTAGCTGCTGGGCCTCCTGGGGGCTAATCTCTTTGTAAGGTACGGTCAACATGGTTCTCCTTCAGACATGGCTGGCGCAGGGAATGCCGAGTTCGCTCCAGGCCTGGACGCCGCCTTCTAGCTGCCAAACCTTGGCGTAACCAAGGCGCATTAGGGTTTGCAGGCCTTCTTGCGAACGGTTCCCGCTGCGACAATAGACCAGTACGGGTTGATCGCGCTTCAGGTAGAGCGGGGCCAGACCCGAAAGCTTCGAAAGCGGTAGCCGCAGCGCACCTGGCAGTATCCCCTCGGCCCACTCGTGGGGTTCACGGAGATCAACCACCTGGTAGCGGCTCAAAGTCAGATATGCAGTCTTGACATCCAGGTTTTGGTTCATAGCCTGTCTTAGACTCCGACTGGGCTGTGGGGCCGACCCTTGGTGATCGGGAAGCCTTCCTGCTGCCAGGTCCGGATGCCGCCGGTCAGATTGATCAGATTGTCATAGCCGGCCGACCGTAAGACGCTGATGGCCGTGGAGGAGCGGTCTCCGCCCAGGCAGTGTACGATCACCGGCTGGTCTTTAGGGATACGCTGCAGATTGTTCCTCACCCGTCCGGCGTGGATGTTCTGCGCACCGGGGATGTGTCCGGCCAGGTATTCGTCGGCCCCCCGCACATCCACAATGACGGCCTGGCCCTTTTCCCAGAGGGCTTTGGCTTCAGCCGCGGTGATCTGCGGAACCACCTCGAGCTCGCCCTGGGCATAGCCCTCGAGGCCAGGGATATACCCCACCACCCGGTCCAGGCCGATGCGTATTAATCTTGCCATCAGATCCTCTACCTGGTCGCTCTCTGCCAGCAGTACCAGGTCCTGGTCGTAAGGCAGCAGCCAGCCCGCCCAGTTCGAGAAACTTTTGTTGGCGGGCAGGTTGATGGCGCCCCGCAGATGCCCGCCGGCAAAAGCCAGCTTATCGCGGGTGTCTACCAGAATGGCCCCCTGAGCCAATTTTTGCTCAAACTGAGCCGGGCTTAGCAGGGCGGGCCTGGGCAAACCACCCAGAATGGGCATCCCGTCACGGTTTAGCCGCTTCATCTGGGCGAAATAGTAGGGGGCCTCGGGCTGGTCGGATAGCAGCTCTTTTACAAAACCCTCTTGGTCGCCTGAACGCACATAACCGGCCCACCAGGAGAACAGGCGCTCGTAGCCCACGGTAGTACTGGCAACGGCCCCCAGGGCCTTACCGCAGGCCGAGCCCGCACCGTGGCCGGGCCAGACCTGGACATAGTCAGGCAGGCTAAGGAACTTTTCTTTGAGGCTTTTGAACATGCGCCTTGCCCCTGGCTCGGCAGTTCCCATGATGCCTGCGGCCTCTTCCAGCAGGTCGGGGCGACCAATATCGCCCACAAAAACAAAGTCGCCGGTCAGGATAAAGCCGGGCTCGCTGGCGGCAGCACCGTCTTGCACCAGAAAGCTGATGTGTTCGGGGGTGTGACCGGGAGTATGCACTACCGTCAGGGTGATATTGCCCAGCCTGATCTGGTCGCCATCGGTGACCAGCTGGTAGTCGAAACCCTCGAGGCCACTGTACTTCCAGTTTTCGTCGCCCTCGTCGCTAAGGTAGAGTCTGGCCCCGGTGGCCCTGGCCAGCTCACGCGCACCGGAAAGATAATCGGCGTGGATGTGAGTCTCGGTGACCGCCACGATCTGCATTCCGTTTTTACGGGCCTCCTCGAGATAGACCTGAATATCCCGCCGGGGGTCAACCACGACCGCGGTTCCGTTCGACTGACAGCCGATAAAGTAGCTGCTCTGGGCCAGTCCTTCCTCGTAAATTTGCTTGAAAAGCATATCCAAACCTCCCGGCTAGTAGAATATATCCCAGGGGGGTATTGTGTCAAATACCCGTTATAGGTATCACTGCTCACGATCCTACTCCCGTAGGGTTTGAGATGCCGAGTGTTGTTCTGGGCTAACAACCAATACTGCAACCTTAGTGGTCATTTCGTAGGGGCTGTACTAGATAAGGCTAGAATACCCCCTCCTTTCTGAGCCAGCGTTTGAGGGTTGTGAGTTGTTGACTGGGAGTTCCATAGTTGAAACGGAACTCGCACTCCTTGATGAAGAGGTGGAAGTGCTGCCTGGGGATGCCGTTGTACTTACGTAGCACACGCTTAGCCTGGTTCCAGAAGTTTTCTATGCCGTTGATGTGTTTACCTTTGTCTTGCTGGTCTACTAACTCCTTGCTGTGGTCAATACGCTGGTGTTTGAACTCACTCACGTCCAGTACGTCGTAGCTCTTGAACCCATCGGTGTACACAATCGAGTCAGGCACCACCTTCTGTTTGATGATGGGGATCAAAGTATCGGCTTTGAGGTTGTCCAATGGAACCGTGTAAACCCGGCCTGAACGCTTGAGGATGCCGAACACCGGGACTTTACCCCCAGCACCCCTACCCCGTTTGCCCTTCCTCGCCCCACCAAAGTACGACTCATCCACTTCCACCTCCCCGCTGAACACCTCGGCCTTGATTCGGGTGTTGATCACCGTCCGTATCTTGTGGTAGAAGAGTGCTGCCGTCGCCTTGTTAACCCCAACAAGATCCGCAGCCGTTCTCGCGGTGGTCTCGGCTACGAAATACTCCACCAATCTTCCAGCTTTTCTGACACTTAGTTTCGTCTTTCTGGTCGGCATAATGCTGTATCTAGACTACTGCTTATCTAGTACAGCCCCTAATTCTTGTCTCCGTTTCACACAGCATTCCCTGCAGGTGTCAATTGGGGAGTATCGAAGTTCTACTTTTGAGTCTTCCAGCCCGTTCCCGACCCTCGCCATTCGACCTGCAACTGAGACTTGCGACTTGCGACCCATGTGCTGTGGCCTCCTCGTATAAAGACCGAACTTCGTCATTGCGAGTACCCCAGGGTCCCGGGACCCTGTGCGAAGTAGAGAAACTTGCCAGAGTGGGGCGTGTTGTGTACTCTCCTTGTGGAGTGACCAGGCAGCAGAGACCGAATTTGCAGTGGTGTCTTGAGAGCCCGTTTGCGAGTATGGTTCCGGTCAGTGGTGATGTGACAAGTGGTGGCACGGCGCAAGCCAAGACCCCGATCAACAGCATACTGGCGTAAGGCTGACCGGGTCTGGTCGCTGCCAAGGAGGGAGAAGCGTTGGTTGCCCGAAGTTTCTCAACAGCGCTCTCAGAGCGCTAGCAATCCAGATCACCTCGGCGGCCAAGCTGCGCTTAGCTCCTCCCGGGTGGACTAAGCAACCCAATCCCTTCGACTGCCCCTTCGGCAAGCCCTCGGCCTGAGGGCCTCGGCCCGAAGGCTCAGGGCAAGGCTCAGGACGAGCCTCGGCCACTCAGTCACCCTGTCCGTTGATTCGTCGGCCCAGGGGCCTTCTCGCAATGAACAGGTGGGGGCGACCTGAGACCGTGGCCGATAGCTAATAGCTGATGGCCGGTAGCTTTTGACGCGCGACCTGCGACCTGCGACTGACTTTTGACCTGCGACCTGAGACCTGTTCACTTTACCCAGCCACCGCAACCAGTTACCCTAGGGCCTATGAACGACCTGCTCGAGCGGCTGGGCAACCATCTGGTCTGGCGCATTGGTAAGGCCGAAGGAGAAGAGGTGCTGGTAGTACGGGTAGGCCTGGCTACCGCCACCCCAGAATTCAGCAACCTTTCGCGGTTACGCAATGTGACCGACGAAGAGATCGAACAGCTGTCAAAGGCCGGGAAGCTGCGGGTAGAGTGGGTTAATTGAAGATTATGGTACTGGAAAAGTCCTTTCATCTGTGGCTTGCCGAGCCCCCCGAACATCTGCTAACTCCCGAACAGGTCTTTGCCGGGAAAGCGCCCTTTGGTGAACTGCTCCGAGAGAACAGTACCCTGCAGGGCTATCTGGTGGCCGAGGCACCGTTGTTTGGGGAAATCCAGTTTCCATTTTCCAGCCGCATTCATTCTGAGGGCAGGATGGCCCGCTTAGAGGCCTTGGCCATTGAAGATGCACCGCCATTCTGGGCCGAACTGGAGGGAAGCGCAGAGGTCTTGGAGGGTGGAATTGACTACTGCCTTACTCTTCGCATCCACGCCGCCCTGCCCCAGGGCGAAAAATGGGGAGGGCGGGCCCTGGGGCGGCTAGCCGAAGCCTCCTTCGAGCGCAATGTGGAGCGGGTTCTGGAGAGGCTGGCTCGAGTTGGCTAAACTTTGATCCGAGACCTGCGACCTAGGCGAGTCGCTTACGCGATTCCGGCAAAGCCGTAACCTATGCGACAAATCGGGGAACGACTTAAGAGTTAGCGGTAGACATATACTAAAGGCATCTGGAGGTGGCATCGTGGTCGAAGTACGTTATCTGGGACACTCAGCGCTGCTAATAAGCGACGGCACTACCCGCATTGTGGTGGACCCCTTTCTAACCGGCAACCCCAAAGCAGCGCTTGGAGTCGATCAAGTGTCGGCCGACCTGATCGTGGTAACGCATGCCCACGGCGACCACTATGGCGATAGCGTGGCCTTGTCCCGGCGCACTGGTGCGCACATCATCTCCAATTACGAAATTGCAGGTTACGCCCAGAAGCAGGGGGGCCAGAGCATTGGCATGAACCTGGGGGGCGCCTACAGGTTCAAAGGGGGCTGGCTCAAGTGGTTACCGGCCTGGCACTCCTCGTCTTTCCCCGATGGAACCTACGGCGGGCTGGCACAAGGCTTCATCTTAGAACTAGGCGGAAGGCGTATATACAACGCCGGTGATACCGCCCTCTTCGGTGATATGACCCTGGCGGCCGCTTACAACCTGGATCTGGCTGTGCTGCCCATTGGCGACCACTACACCATGGGTCCAGACGATGCCCTGCAGGCTCTCGAGCTGGTCAGGGCCAGGCAGGTCTTGCCGGTGCACTACAACACCTTTCCCCCCATTGCGCAGGACGCAGATGCCTTTATCCGTCGGGCTGGTCTTCTGGGGGTGGGGGGACAGGCCCTAAAGCCCGGAGAGGACTTAATTCTCTCGTAACCTACTCCGTGCTGCAATAGCTCGGGGTAACTGGAATCTTGATGGATTATCGCCGACTGACCCGTCAAAACTACAAACTCCAGATGCTCTTAGGTCTGGGGCGGTCGTCGCAGGTGTATCTGGCCCATGCCCCCGACGGTACCAGGGTGGCCCTCAAGGTGCCGCGCCGCGAGGTGCGTACCGACCGTGTCCTTACAGAACGTTTTGCCCAGGAAGTGGCTCTTTCCCTCACCCTCAATCACGCCAATCTGGTGCGCGGGCTTTCGGGCCGCCCCGAGGGGGAAGGTGCTTTTCTAGCGCTGGAATATTTCGAGGAAGGAACTCTCGAGGACAGTCTCAAAAAAGGCCCCCTGAGCCTCGAGGTTGCCACCGAATGCCTGGCCCAGATTGCCCAAGCCCTCATCTACCTGCATGACCGGGGCATCATCCACCAGGATGTCAAACCCTCCAACATTTTTATTGATGGTCTGCTGTTCAAGCTAGGCGATTTTGGTGTGGCCAAGACCCGTGAAAACCCCAAGCCCCTCGAGCGGGCCGGAAGTCCCTTTTACATGGCCCCAGAGCTTTTTAGGGGTGAGCCAGCCACCCCAGCCTCGGACTGCTATTCGTTTGGCGTTATGGCCTTCGAGTTGCTGGTGGGTAAACGACCCTTTACCGGCGAGACTCTCGAGGAAATCACCTACGCCCACCTGCACAAAATGCCCCCTCCTACCAACCTCCCGCCCCACCTAGACCGGATTATACGCAACCTCCTGACCAAGGATGCAGCAATTCGCGCCACCCCCCAGGCCTTCCTCCGGATCGCACGGAACATGCCCGAACCGGAACCAGGCAAGACCACTGGAGAGAACAAACCTAGCAAGGGCAAAGGGTTGTTTGGCCTCTTCCGCAAACGATGAATTCCACCCAGAAGTCAGCCGGGTCGCTGCAACGGCCAATGGGTTGTGTGTCTTTGCTCTGGACTGCTTCGTCGGCCTGTGGCCCCGGGCCACGATGGGGATAGGGGGACTTCATTGCGAGCGCTCTCAGAGCGCGAGCAATCCAGATCACCTCGTCGGCCAGAGTGCTCTGGTGTTTTCCTGCACTGCCTGGCCGGCCTATGGTCCTCCGCTCGATGACGCCACACTTTGCGGATCGTTGCCGACCACAAAACTGCCATGTCTGGCCCAGGACCTGCGGACCCCATATTGACAAAATTCCACAAAAGGCGTTTAGTATACATTAGCCTATCAGGCTAAATTATATCGGCGGTTCTTAAGAAGGAGTTGGTATGAAAAAATCGCAGCCCTGGTGCTGGGTTTATTGGCTTTGGGAGTGGCTTCGGCCCAGTCCAACGTTATCAAGATTGCCTCGGTCTCGCCGCTGTCGGGGCCGCAGTCGGTCCTGGGGATTGCCATCCAGCAAGGCGCCCAGATGGCCATTGAGGATGCCCAGGCCCGCTTCCAGCAGCTTGGTTTCCAGCTACAGTTTTCCCCTCAAGACGATCAGGCCACGCCAGATGTTGGGGTAGCGGTAGCCCGGCGCATCGTTAACGACCCCGACCTGCTGGGAATTGTTGGGCATCTCAACTCGGGGGTGGCTATTGCTGCTTCAGAGGTGTACAAGGATACCAACCTGGTGATGGTCTCTCCCGCCAACACCAACCCCCGCATCACCGACCGCGGGCTTCTGAGTGTTAACCGCATCTGTGGCCGGGACGATGTACAAGGCCCGGTGGGGGCCGAGTATGCCGTGCGGGTGCTCGGGCGAACCCGCTTGTTTGTTGTCCACGACAAGACCCCCTACGGTCAGGGCCTGGCCGAGGCTTTTGCCGCAAGGGCGCGCGAGCTTGGGGCCACAGTGGTTGCTCTGGTCGGCACCGAGGAGGCATCTAACTTCCAGCCGCTAATTCTGCAGATGAGGGCCCAGCGCCCCGACCTGGTGTACTACGGTGGAATTTACGACAAGGGCGGAGTGCTGGTGCGGCAGATGCGCGAGCGCGGCATTACCGCAACCTTTATGGGCGGCGACGGCCTCGATGCTTCCGACCTGGTAAAAGTAGCTGGCCCAGCCTCCAAGGGCGTGCTTTTCACCACCACCGCTGGCCCCATCAGCACTCTGCCCAAAGCCAGAGCCTTCGCCCAGCGCTACAAAGCCAAGTTCGGTCGCGACCCCGAGGCCTACGCGGTCTATGCCTTCGACGCAGCCAACGTGGTCATCACTGCCCTCGAGGCCACCATCCGGGCCAACAACGGACGCAAACCCACCCGCGAGCAGGTAGCCCGGGCGGTGCGCCAGGTCAGGCTGGACGGTCTGACCGGACTTATTGAGTTCGACAGCAAGGGCGACCGCAAGCTTTCCGACTACTACATCATCAGCATGAAGGAAGCCCGTTACCCCGGTGAAGTATTGCGGGTGATTCAGTTTGCCCCGCCAGCTTCTCGCTAAACGGCCACCGCTTTGCACCAGAGACTCCCGCCATCTGGGAGTCTCTACCCCATGTAGAGAAAAAACGTGACTTCCCCTTTAGCGCCGTCCCGGGTTTTTGCCAAAACCCCACTGAACGACTGCCGCCACGCTTCTACAAACCACAGGCCAGGAGGACCTAGTTGACGGCTGCCGATCTCCTACTAATTCTGCCCCAGACCATCCTCGAGGGCCTCTTGCTGGGCTTTGTGTATGCCATGGTGGCCCTGGGTTACACCATGGTGTATGGAGTGCTGGGGCTGATTAACTTTGCCCATTCCGAGGTTTTCATGATTGGGGCGGTGATTGGGCTCGAGGTCTTCCGCTACTGGGGCGACCCCCAGGCACCGGTAATTTCCAACCCCTTCTTGTTGCTGCTAGCAGCACTGGCTGCGGGCGCTGCTGGGGCTGGCCTGATGGCAGTGGTAATCGAACGTCTGGCCTACCGACCCTTGCGAAAACGAGGTAGCAAAAGTGTCCTGGTCCCCATGATCACCGCTATCGGCGTCTCGTTTTTGCTGCAAGACCTGGCCCGGATCTATGCGGCTTTGCGATACAACGAGTTCAACATGCAGTATCGCACCTACGAGGCGCTGAATACTGTAGTTAACCTGCCCTGGCAGACCACCATCCAGGTCAAAGGCATTATCATCATCGCAGTCTCGATCCTGATGCTGGTTGGACTGACCTACCTGGTAAACCGCACCCGGATGGGCAAGGCTATTCTGGCCGTCTCGCAAGACATGCAGACGGCCTCGCTGATGGGTATCAACCCCGATACCATCATCTCACGCACCTTCTTGATTGGGGGTGCGCTCGGTGGGGTGGCGGGGGTGTTGTTTGGCCTGCTCTATACCAACGTGACCCCCTACTCCGGCGTACTACCGGGTCTGAAAGCCTTTACTGCGGCGGTGCTGGGGGGTATTGGCAACATTCCCGGGGCCATGGTGGGCGGGCTAATTCTGGGGCAGCTCGAGACCCAGTCCGGCACCTTTTTACCCTTTCTAACCAACGGCAATTTCGGCACCGAGTACAAGGATGTGTTTGCCTTCTTGACCCTGGTGCTGATCCTCTTGTTCCGACCCCAGGGCATCTTCGGCCAGAACGTTAGTGAGAAGGTATGAACCAGCTGGCCCTGGTTTTGATCCTGACATTTACCGGGCTATCCATTCTGGGGGCCATGCTAATGCCCCACAACGGCCTGGTGAACCTGGCCATGCTGGCCTCGGTGGCGCTGGTAAGCCTGGGCAGAATTCCCACCCCCTGGCGTTCGGGCCTGCTAGCTGTGCTGGCCCTTAGCCTTACCATTTTGCTGCGCCTCAACCCCAGTGACAAGCTGGCCTTCTACGGTCTGCTGGCCGTTCTAATTGCCAGTTTTCTACTACCCAACCTGTCCCAGCTGGTGCGCATCTCGCTGGGGCTGGCCATTCTCCTGATCGCCGTGCCTACTGCAGGGCTCTCCAACTCTTTTTTGTTTGAGCTAGGTATCCAGATTGGAATTTTTGCCGCCCTGGCCCTGGGTCTCAATGTAGTGGTAGGACAGGCGGGGCTCTTGGACCTGGGGTTTGCGGCTTTTTTTGCTATTGGTGCTTACACCTGGGGTATTTTTGGCTCGCCGCAGGCCGCTCAGTTTATTGCCGGGTTTCCGGCCGCGGGGCTCCCGGGCAACTACCTTTACCTGTTCATGGCCTTTGCCATTATCACCGGGGTCATTACCGGGGTCTTGATCGGACTGCCAGCCTTGCGGGTGCGCGGCGATTATCTGGCTATTGTGACCCTGGGGCTTGGTGAGGTTGTGCGCGTCTTGGCCAACAACCTCGACAAGCCCCTCAACATCACCAACGGCCCGCAGGGCATTACCCCGGTCAATCGGCCCCAGGTTGGCTGGCTGACCGAAATTCTACGCGCCCTGGGGGTGGAGCGATTCTACGGCCGCCCCGTAGACGACGCCACCGCTTATCCTTTCTTTTTCTACTTCCTGGTTCTGCTGGTGATTGGAGTGGTGATCCTAGTCAATGTCCGGCTGGCCAACTCGCGCTTTGGCCGGGCCTGGGTTGCTATTCGCGAGGACGAGATCGCCGCCAAGGCCATGGGCATCCCCTTGCTACCTACCAAGCTCCTGGCCTTTGCAACCGGCGCGGCCTTCTCGGGGATCGTGGGCGCGGTATTTGCCGCCAAGCAGACTTTTGTCAGCCCGGAGTCGTTTACCTTGCAGGCCTCTATCATGATTCTGGCCTTTGTGATCCTGGGGGGAATGGGCTCCATTGGCGGGGCTGTGGTCGGGGCTGCCGCCGTAACCATACTCAACATTGGCATCCTGAAAGACTTCTCCGACCTGCTCAACACCTGGCGCCAGACTGGGGTGATTATTCTGGGATACAACATGGCAGACCTGCCCTCGCAGCTCAACCCCGCCAAGTATGAGCGGCTGGTCTTTGGCCTGATCCTGATACTCATGATGATCTTTCGGCCCGAGGGCCTGGTGCCCGAGAAGCGACACCGCGAAGAGCTGCGTGAGGCGCGCCAGGAGGCCAGAGAAGGCAGGGGCGCATGAGCCTTGCCCTGTTAGCGCAAAACGCTACCAAAAAGTTTGGTGGCCTGGTAGCAGTTGATAACGTGAGTCTGCAGGTGCAGCCCAGGGAAATTTTCTCGGTGATAGGACCAAATGGCGCGGGCAAGACCACCTTCTTTAACCTGCTGACTGGTATCTACAAGCCAGATGCCGGACAGGTGCTATTTTTTGGCCAGGAAATTACCGGTTTCTCGCCCGACCAGGTGGCCCGAACGGGAATTGGCCGTACCTTTCAAAACATCCGCCTGTTCAAGGCCATGACCGTGCTGGAGAATGTGCTGGTCGGCCACCATAGCCTGACCCGCCAGAACTACTTTGACGTGCTGTTTCACACCCCGCGTTTTCATTTGTCGGAAAAAAGGGCCAGGGAGCGGGCGCTGGAACTACTGGTTTATATGAACCTGGACAGGCGGGCCGACGACCTGGCCTCGGGGCTTTCGTATGGCGAGCAGCGCAGGCTCGAGATCGCAAGGGCCCTGGCCCTAGAGCCCCGCCTGCTTTTTCTGGACGAGCCTGCGGCGGGTATGAACGAGCAGGAGACCCAGGACCTTAAAGCGCGGGTGCGCAAGCTGCGCGACGAGCTGGGCCTGACCATCGTCTTGATTGAGCACGACATGGCTATGGTCATGAGCATCTCGGACCGTATTGCGGTACTCGAGTACGGCTCGAAGATTGCCGAAGGACTGCCCGGCGAGATCCGTAACAACCCCAGGGTGATAGAGGCCTATCTGGGTAGGGGCGCTGCCGGGCAGGTCGGGGGGGTAACCAGTGCCGCTACTTGAAGTCCGAGATATCCATACCTACTACGGCCACATCCATGCCCTTAAGGGAGTCGCGCTCAGGGTTGAGGAGGGCGAGATCGTCACCCTGATTGGGGCCAACGGCGCGGGCAAGAGCACCACCCTGCGCACCATCAGCGGCCTCAACCGACCCCGCAAAGGCGAGGTCTTCTACCAGGGTAAGCCCATCCACAAGACCCCGGCCGACAAGGTTGTGGGCCTGGGAATCGGGCATGTACCCGAAGGACGGCGCATCTTCCCCCGCATGACGGTGGAGGAGAACCTCGAGCTGGGGGGTTTTTTGATCAGGGATGGCAAAACCTTACAAGAACGTAAAGAGCGGGCTTTTACCCTGTTTCCCCGGCTGGCCGAGCGGCGCGGGCAGCGCGGAGGAACCCTCTCGGGCGGGGAGCAGCAGATGCTGGCCATTGGGCGGGCCCTGATGCAAGACCCCAGGCTTCTACTGATGGACGAGCCTTCGATGGGGCTGGCCCCGGTGCTGGTAGACTTTATCTTCGAGACCATCCAAAAGCTCAACCGGCAGGGCAAGACCATCCTGCTGGTGGAGCAGAACGCCCGCCTGGCTCTGCAGATTGCCCACCGGGGTTATGTCCTGCAGACCGGCCACCTGAGCATGAGCGGATCGGCCAGGGAGCTGGCCGCCCGCCCTGAAGTCCAGGAAGCCTACCTGGGCGGCCACTAGCGCGGTGGGAAAATTTGCAGCTCCAGTACCCGGCCCCTGGGGCTGCGGCTGGCGGCAAAGACCAGGCTTTCGCCAATCTCGGCTGGGTCTACCCAGGCCATCGGGTCGGCATCGGGCATCTCCTTGCGGTTGGCCGGGGTGTCCACCGCGCCCATGGGGTAGACAATTGCCACCCGCACTGCCGAGCCTGCCAGCTCGGCATCCAGCGAACGCAGGTAGGTTGCCACGGCAGCCTTGGCAGCTGCATACAACGCCACGCCCGGCCCCACCCCGTTCCAGGCTGCGGCTGCCGAAATTCCGGCGATAAAGCCATCTTTTTGGGCCAGCAGCTCGGGAATGACGGCCCGGGTCATGTAAAACAGGGTCCGCATGTTCAGGTCGAACATCCGGTCGTAGAGGCTGGGCTCGGTATCCTTGATGGGCGAGTAGGCAAAGCCCCCCACGGTGTGTACCAGGCCGTCCATCCGCCCCAGCTGCGCTTTCACCTGGCGGACCAGCATCTCGGCATCGGGGTAGTGGGTCAGGTTGGCTACAAAAGCCCGCCCACCCAGTTCCTGCGCCCGCTGGGTGATGATACTCTCGTTTGTATCCACCAGGGCCAGCCTGGCGCCGGCCTGGGTAAAGGACCTGGCGATGGCCCCGGCAATGGCCCCACCACCTCCAGTCAGAATAAAAACCTTTCCTTCGAGGGTCAGCATGGCCCAATTATCTGCGCTATAGCCGGCCAGCGCATGTCGCTGGACTCACAATCGCCGCGCTGGTCTGGGGTAGTCTGCCGCTTGCGACAAATACATCCGGTGGATATCGGATATGATGGCTTTAGTTGGCCAGCAGGTGGAGCCTGCTGCAAAGAATACGTTAGGGGGTTTGTAATGACCAAAAAAGTGATTTTACACCGTTTAGGCGGACATCGGTTTGTAGGCATCAACGAGCAAGGCGACCGGGTAATGGTAGATGGCGACCAGCCATCCACCGGAATGCGCCCCATGGAACTGTTGCTGGCTGCTCTGGCAGGCTGCACTGCCTATGATGTGGTGGACATTATGGAGAAGAAGCGCCAGCAACTGGCGAGCTACCGGGTAGAGGCGGTAGGAGAGAGGGCCAGCGAACATCCCAAGCGGTTTACCCGCATCGTGGTTACCCACTATGGCAGTGGGCCAAACGTTACCGAGGAGGCCTTAAAACGCGCGGTGGAGCTTTCACATACCAAGTACTGCTCGGTATCGGCCACTCTCAACGCCGAGGTCGAGACCCAGGTAGTAGTAGAGCCCTGGCAGGCCGATAAGTAGACTCACCTCTACACAGCGGACTGATGGTGGCCGGGGTCAATCTCGCCCACGGCTGCCTCCAGCGCCGAGGAATCGAGCGTTAACACCTTGCCGTAGCGCAGATAGACCAGCCGCACCTCGGGCTCGATCTTCCAGGCCTGGCGGATTGCGGCCAGGTAGACTCCCAGCTGGAAGTGATAGCGTTCGGGCTGCACCTCGAGGTCGGTCTTGTAGTCTTCCAGATACCACTGCTGCCCCACCCGGTACAGGCGGTCCATTACCCCCTGCCAGACAGTAGAGCCGATGGGCATAGCCATAGCAAACTCGGGGTAGTCTTCGTCGCGGGGCCAGGGAAGCAGATGGCCCAAAAGCCGTCGGTAGCTTTGCAGCAGCACCTTCACCTGGTCCATGATCTGCCCGCGCTCGGCTGGGTCGTAGAGGAACATGACCTCCTGGGCTTCGAGGTTAGCCAGCTGCTCCGGGCGACCCTCCTGCCAGTTCTGCCCGATAGCGTAGTGCACCAGGGTACCGATGGCCTGCGCCCTCCGGGGAATTTCCTCCCCCTCTTCGGGGTCGGGCAGGGGCAGGAGTTCGGTCTCCAGACGCTTGAAGGCCGATGGCGAAAACAGCGGTGGGAACGGCTCCGGCTCGAAGCGGGTCTTTAGCCAGGCCGAGGTTTCTGGCCGCTCGGCAGGGCTAAAGACCCGCACCGGCTCAACTGTTCGGTAGGGCCAGGTCTTGTGCAGATAGTCGCTTCGATCAGTCTGCGGGCTACCTGGCCCCAGTTTCATCTCGGCCAGTACCCTGGCCCAGCCCTCGAGCTTCCCTTTACTCACGCTGCCGCTCAGGATCAGGGTATCCCTGGCCCGCGAGGCCGCCACGTAGAGCAAGCGGTAACTCTCCTCTTCCTCCCGCAGCTTTTGCTGGTCTTTGTAAGCCTCAAACTGCGGGGTATCTGACAGGGCCACCTGCTGCACCAGCCGCCCTTCCTGGCTCAGGTCTTCGAGTAGATACAGCGGCTGGGTCTGGTGCACATTTTTCCGCCCCAGGTCAAACACCGCTACCAGGGGCCATTCCAGTCCTTTGGCGCGGTGGATGGTCAAAATCTGCACCCCCTCGCCCGACTGTGGCACATCTCCCGCCTCGGCCTGGCGGGAGAGTAGCTCAAGCCGCTCCAGCAAGCCCTCGAGGCTCTGCGGTGGGCGGGGGGCAAAGTAAAACAGCAGCGCATCCACATTTTCCCGCGGCCGGCTTTCCAGAAAGTCGTGGTAGGCTTTGCCGGCCATCAGGGGCGCACGAATAAGAAACTTCAGCAACTCCAGCGGCGCCGCCAGGCGCAGTCTGGCTCTTATCTCGGTCAGACGCCGGTACAGGCTGGGCCAGCTCTGGGCCAGGGCCTGCTCGGGGTCGCTAGAGCGCAACACTTCTTCCACCTCAGATAGCGCCAGTGGCCGCAGCTGGCCCGGGTTTAGCTCGACCTGACCAAAAGGGCTACGCAGCCAGGCCGCCAGGGAAAGGCCTCTGGGGTCCAGGGCTGCCCGCAGGGCGTGGTACAGGTCGCGCACCTCGGGGCGCTCGTAATAGCCGCGCCCTTGCAGCAGCACATAAGGGATACCGGCCTGGGCAAAGGCTTCTTCCAGAAAGCCCACACTGCCATACGAGCGCACCAGCACCGCTATCTTGGAGTAGCTGGTCTGGTCCGACAGCGCCAGGAGCCGCTGGGCCAGCACCCGGGCCTCCTGCACCCGCAACTCGTCGAGGGTCTGTTCTCCTGCTACCCAGTGAACCTCCAGCCGCCCCCGCTCAGACCGCACACCCTGAACCTGGGGGGCTTCGTCGGCGCTAAAACCCAGCCCGTTCTGGGCCAGGGTCTGGGTCAGGCGGTTCAGAAACCGCACCAGGGTCTGGCTGTGGCGGTAGGTGCGGGCCAGGGGGGGCTGGAGCTGGCCGGTTTTCAGGGCCTGGCGGAAAACTCCCACATCGGCATTGCGGAAGGCATAGATGGACTGCTTGGGGTCGCCCACAATCTCAACGGACAGCCCAGCCTGCTTTAGGGCCGCAAAAAAGGCCCCTTGCAGAGGGTTTACGTCCTGGTACTCGTCTATCAGTAAAACCCGCACCCGCTCCAGCACCCGCCTCAGGGCCTGTGGCTGCCGGGTGAGCTTCAGGGCCTTGCACTCGAGTTCCGCGGGCGAGAGCAGACTGGCCCCCAGCCGGGCTTCGTAAGCCGAATGCACCGCCCGATAGACCTGCAACAAAACCTGATTGGCCTCACCCTCGGCGGGCTGGAAGGCTTCGGCCAGCGAGCGCTTGGAAAACAGGTGCAACAGGGGTTCGGTAAGTTGGTCGGAGACCAGTCCGTGCAGCCGATGACCTGGTTCGAGCGCCAGGTAGCGTAGGGTCTTCCACTCCTCTTCAAACAAAGCCTGCGCCTCCCAACTGTCCAGCGTGGAAAAGTCGGGGTCGAGGCGCAGCAGCGGGGCCGCCAGCCGCAGACACTGGGCCATGAAGCCGTGGATGGTGTTCAGAGTGGCCCCCGGAAGCTCGCGGGCTGCCTCGGCGAAAGCCTCCAGGGTTTGCGCCGGGGCTGCGAAATCCAGATGCCGCCCGTGATCGAGCACCTCTTCAATGGCCCGGCCCACCCGCACCCTCAGCTCGTCGGCGGCTTTGCGGGTAAAGGTCACGCCCGCAATGCGGCGCAGCGGCGTACCCGAGGAGATGAGCTCGAGATAACGCAAAACCAGGCTGGCAGTCTTGCCAGTTCCGGCGGAGGCGACGCGGACTTTCACAGGCGTTCGTCGGTATAGTCCTGATTACAGGCTATTAGCAGAAAAGCTCGAAACCCCTCGAGGCTCAGGTAACCCGCTGCCATAAGTACTATGATGTCCTCTATCTCGATGGCCGGACGGCTGGTGTAGTAGCCGTTGGCATGTAGGGTTGTTTCAACCGTCAACCAGGCCGTTCGCTTGTTGGCGTCGTAAAAAGGATGGTTCTTGACCAGTCGAAAACCAAGAGCCGCCACTTTGGTGAAAAAGGTAGGGTAGGCATCATCCCCACCTGCGGTCGAAATTGGCGCGTAAAGCGCAGACTGTAAAGCCGCCTTATCCCGTACCCCCTCCAGACCCCCGAAGCGGACCAGGGCGTTCCGGTGCAGGGTTTCGACCAGTTTTCCGGTGGGGTAACGGCAGCCCTTGTAGCGATAGAAGAAGCTAGCGCTGGGCAAGGCCACGCAATACCTCCGCATTGCGCTCCAGCGCTTCAGCAACGATGCGCTCTTGTTCTTCAGGGGATGTCTCTTCGAATTCGACGCCCTCGACCTGCGGAAGCTCAACGGACGAGGAAACATCCAGCTGAATGGGTTTGGCTTCAGAAATAGACATAAGGCTCCTGCCAATGAAAGTATAGCAAGTAGCTGCTAGAATATCGAGCTATAGAGGGATTTTGTGAAATACGCCAGCATCAACGGAACCATCATCGAGCACTCCCAGGCCACCATCCATATCTCCGACCTGGGGCTGCGGCGGGGCTATGGGGCCTTCGAGTTTTTCCGCATCCTGCGGGGTATTCCAGTTTTTCTGGAAGACCACCTGGGCCGCTTTGAGCAGAGCGCCGAGATACTGGAGCTAAAGATTCCGGTAAACCGCACCCAGTTACAGAACCTTATTGCTGACCTGATCGGACTGAACGAACTAAAGGACGCCGGTATCCAGATTGTCCTGACCGGCGGTTACTCCCCCGATGCCTTTACCCCCGGCCAGCCTAACCTGATCATGGCCCCCGTGGCGCTAAAAGCCCACCCTGCCCTCTACTACCAGCAGGGCGCCAAAATTATCCTGCACCCCAACCAGCGCGAGCTGCCCCTGGCCAAAACTACCGACTATCTGGTGGCGGTAAAACTCAGCAAGCGGGTACGGGCCGAAGGCGCTACCGAGGTGGTCTACCACGATGGCCGGCTGGTATCGGAAGGCGGGCGCAGCAGCCTCTCGATTATCAAAAGCGGCATTCTGATTACCGACCTGGGGAGTGTGTTACCCGGCATTACCCGCATGAATATGCTGCGCGTAGCGGAGGGCATTTTGCCCATCCAGCACCGCAGCATCACCTTAGAAGAGCTTTTTGACGCCGACGAGGTCATCCTGACCGGTGCCACCCGCGAGATAATGCCCATCACCCAGATTGAAGACCGACCGGTAGCCGATGGTAAGGTAGGACCATTTGCCCAGACTCTGATGAAAGCCTTCCGCGAGCACCTGGAGGCCTACCTGGCAAGCCGCATGGTGGCCCTTTAGCCTGTTCCCGCCAGTTCAGCACAAGCACAGGTAGCCCTATGGAGATTGAATAGGGCCGTGCGAACTTACTATAAGAAGACAGCAAGATGTTGTATTTTAGCACCAGATAGGGTAACTTAGTATCGGATGGTAAATCCGGGGGTGATAACTTGGACGACGAGGTGCTGACCCTCGAGGAAGCAGCCCAGTTCCTGAGGGTTTCCGAGGCGACCGTCTACCAGCTTGCCCGTAGCGGGGAGCTGCCCGCACGCAAGGTGGGAAGGGAGTGGCGTTTTGTCAGGAGCCGCCTGCGGGCCTGGCTCCTTCAAGGAGGACAGAGCATGGAAGGCAAGGTGCAGCGGGATGAGTTCGGCGGGGAGTACATGCTGGAGAACGGGCAGGAGAAGGTGGCCCTGTGGCTGCCCATGAGCCGCGAAGAGAAACGCCTGCTGCTCGAAAAGGCAGCCAGGGAGGGTTTTAGCTTTAGCGATAAGGTGATGGCCCTGGCGCGTGACCTACTCAAGGGCGAGGGAAGCCGGTAGACCGCGTGCCGGTGGAGGCTCACCCGGCCTTGCCTTCGCGGCAGACATCCCTCACACCACAGCTACGGCAACGAAAGCCGGGGTTGGGCTCCACCACCCCGGCTTTATAGCGGCTATGAACTTCCTGGGCCATGTTCAGAAGGTTTGCCAAAGCGCTCCACACCTTTTCTATGGGCTTGTCGTAGACCAGCACCGGCTCGCCCAGAATCGGCCAGGCCCATAGAGATACGCTCTTAATGCGTCCGGCAAATTCAGAGAGCAGGTAGCCCGCTGCCCAGCGCTCGCTCCAGCGGCGGCGCACCTGCTGGTCGGCGTCTTCAGGATGGGTGTTGGGGGCTACAAAGCGGTAGATGTGGGCCTCGGTTCCCCTGCGCCAGACCGCGTCCAGCCGCACCTCGAGCCCCTGGCCTTCTAGCTTGAAGCCCAGGATTAGTTCGCTCAGGTGTTGCTGGTGATGGCGCATCCAGCCTTCGGCCTGAGGAAACTGCTGGGCCAGAGCCTGAAGCTGCCCCGGTACCAGTTTTTCGGCTTTGCGTAATTCTTGCACCAAGTGCCACCACCACTCTTGCTCGGCGGGCTGGTGGTCAAACTGCACAGCCCAGTACTGTAAACCGCACTCGTTATAGCGCCGCAGGTCTTCCACCCGAGCCCGCCCTAACTTAACCTGGCCCAAAGAAGCCTTGTATCCCCTTGAGCGGGCCAGGTCCAGAAGGCTGGCCGGGGGCAGTTTGGGCAGGTAAGCGGGGTTGCTTACCACCAGTGTGGGTTCGGGCTCCAGCGGCCCTTCCTGGCTGGCTTCAGGATAGGTGATGATCACCTCGTCGGCGCGGGTTTTGAGTTCTTGCATTAGCAGCCGATCCCGCCCCAAAAAACGCTTTGGCAGCTGGCCTCCAGCCCGGGCCAGAGCCATCTGCAGGGCTTCCTTTAGCCCCACCCGCACTTCCTCGGGGACAAAGTAGTCTTCTTCTTCGCCGATACCGTAGGCTCCTTCCACCGCATAGGTCAGGTAGAGCTTCTTCCAGCGCTGCCCCGAGGCCAGGGTGGGCGTGAGCAGGGCCACCCCACCGGGCGGGCGGTGCGGCAGATAGGTCTTGGCCAGCAGGGCGCCCCACCAGTGGCGAAAGTCTGGGCCGGTGGCAATCTGGTTGGCTTCGCGGGCCCGCTCCATCAGACTGGCCCGGCGCGGGCTGTGGCGCAGCTCGGGTAGCGCGTCCAGTAGTTCGCTGGCCCAGGTGAGCGAGGCGTGCAGAGCTTCGGTTTGTGGGCTGTGGGAAAAGGACGAGCCTTCTTCACCGGGGGGCTTGAGGCGCGACAGCCACCAGGCCCAGACCTGCTGCAGGCCCAGCTCCTGGGCCAGGCGCATGATGGCTTCTGGCCCGACCAGGCTTCGTTCCAAGGCAGCCCGGCCCAGCGGTGCCAGCTCGGGAACGGCCAGAAGGCTGGTTGGAGTGGGATAGTCGGGCAGGCTCAGCAGCTCGAGCAAGAGCCGCCCCTCCGGGGTTTCAGCAGCGGTGCTCGCTAGCTGCGAGATTAGTGGAAGGCCGTACTCATCGGCCAGGGTTAGCAGGGCCGCAATACGCGTCTCGGGCGCAACCACAGCAATGTCCAGGGCCGGGACGCCCAGCGCCAGGTCGCGCTTGATGGAGCGCAGCACCCAGCGGGCCTCGGTTACCGGGTTCTGGGCGCGATAGGTCTGGGTGGGGATAGTGCTGTGGTAAAGCACCTCGTCGGGTCCAAACCCTGGCGGCGCTTCGGGCAGACTAACCCAGACCGCAACTTGTCTGGACAGGGCTTGAAAGAGGAGTAGATCGAGGACGCCCAGCTCGCGGAAGCCATCCACCACCACCAGGTCGGCCTCGACCCGGCCCTGGCCCTTCTCCAACAACTCCAGCGCTCCCGATCGAAAATCGTCGTAGTCCCAGTAGCCGTGTTTTCTCTTGAGCTCCTCGTAGCAGTCATAGACCAGCTGCAGACGCCGTGCTTCGGTGCTGATGGGCGGAACCTGGCCCGGTTTCACCGCGTTACGCTTGGCCTCGGCGATAGCCCTGGCAAAAAGCCGCGCCTCGCCAGGGTTGGGCAGCTTCCCTATAGGGACAGTCTGCGGCTGTACGCCCGGGGGCAGGGTACCGCTTTCGGAGAACAGCGCCTGGCTCACCATCGCCACCCGGCCCGGCCCGGTCAGGATGGGCTTAAGGCCAAAGCTGGCTGCCAGCAAGCGGTAATAAAGCTGCTGCGAGGTTAGCACCTCGAGCCCCAGCACCGCCCCACCCTGGGTGGCCCGGCGGTAGACATAGGCTTTTTGTGCTGGCAAACAGATCCACCAGACCCGCTTGCGCTGCTGCAAGTAGCCCTGCGCAACCTCGAGCAGGCGGGTGGTTTTCCCCGAGGCCGGCGGCCCGATCACCAGCTTCACAGGGCCAGTCTAGTATAGAAACAGCAATAACACTCCCCCCTGCTGCGGGACAGCGGTCAAACTGGGTGCTCCGGGTTAACTATTGGCGCATAGCCTGGGCCGCCAGGCGGGCGGCAGCCAGATCCCACAGGGCATGACCCACACTCTTGAAAAGCACAGTGCCCGAACTAGGCCTGGGCTGGTTTAGGGCCTGGTACAGCGAGCGAACCTGGCTCCAGTCCACGTTAGCTTGCAACAAATCTCCGGCCTCTGACTTAGCACCCTCCAGGGTATCCACATATACCTGCGCCTGCTTTACCACCTCCGCCGAGACCTCGGCCATATCGGGCCGGTAGGCGCCCACCGCAGCAATGAAGGTACCCTCGATGGCCCTGAACAAGAGCGGGGTCTGGCTGGTGGTGGCGCAGACAATCAGGCTTACTTCGTCCAGTACCGTCTCCAGGCGGCTGACCGACTGGGCCAGCAGGCCGCGACCACGGGCGTACGAGGCCAGCGCTTCGGCGCGCTCTAAGGTGCGCGAGTAAACATACACCTTGTTGGTTCCCAGGCCGCTGTGGAAAGCTTCCAGATGGCTTCGGCCTTGCGCTCCAGCACCCAAAATGAGCAGCGATCCAGAAGGGTTGGGTGCGAGGGTTTGTGCGGCTAGCAGCGACACTGCAGCGGTGCGGTGGGCGGTCACCACCGAGCCCTCGAGCAAGGCTAGCCGTTCTCCCGAATCGGTGCTCATTACCCAGACCTCGGCCCGCACACTGGGGTGTTGCTGGGGGTGTACGGTAACTATTTTAGTTACGGTGATGGATGGATCGGCAGCGGGCATCAGCAACAGGGCCGCCCCACCCACCAGCGGCACCACCAGACGCTCGGGGGCTATGATCTGGCCCTGGGCCTGCTCAATCAGGACCTGGGCAATGGAGGCTGCCAGCTCGGGATAAGGAAGCATGGCGCGGGTTTCTTCCGCCGAAACAATGCGCATACCCCCAGCCTACCCCAAAGGTCGCCTGGGCAGGAGTGAGCTAGGCTCCCTGTAGGCTCAGAACCCGGATCGCCTGGCCCACCTGGACCGTGCCACCGCGAGCCACCCTGGCGTAGATGCCGCGTCTGCCCAGAAGCACTTTGGGCAGACGCAGGTCGAAGACCGAGAGCGAGTCGCAGACAGTGCATACCTCAGTTAGTTCCAGTAAAGCTGCCCCAATCTGAAGCGAGGTACCTGTGCCCAATTGGTGAGGGTCGAAGTCTACCAGCAGATTCTCGCCCAGAGCACCGGGCGGCAGTGCAATTCCAGCCCGAGTTGCCAGGGCATAGGTCAGACTTCCAGCTACCAGCACGGCCCGGTCGGGGTGTCGGCCAAAATGACGATCGCCTTCCACGCCCATGCCAGCCACCAGGACTGCCTGGGGAATGGCAGGCTTGGGCAGGGAACCCTGCCCAGCGTGAAGGGACAAGACCGTGTTCATTGGCCGGGCCATTTTGTCTTTGGCCACGCCACACTCCAGTCTATCGCAGCCCAAGCCGCTGCCTGGCGGCATGAACCTGCTGTGGCGTAAGGACTCTGGCTCTCTGGGCCTGAATTTCGGCAGCGGTAAAGGCGGCCTGCCCCGGCGGGAAGGCGTTGCCCCACTGGGTGGAGATAAAGTTGAGCACCGCGGCCAGTTCGGCATTGCTGAGGTGGGCCTGTGCGGGCATTACCGCGTTGTAGCGCACGCCCCGCACTGTGATGGGGCCTTGTAGCCCATAAAGCACCGCCTGAATTATCCATTCCCGCCCACCAGGGGCCCTCAAGATATCGGGGACATGCCTGGCTAAGGGCGGGAAGCGGCCAGTAATTCCTGCGCCAGTGGGTTGGTGGCAGCCAACACAGTTGTTAAACACTGCCCGGCCATCCGCTGGGGCGGTAGCAGCCAGAGCCGTAGCCGTGGGGGCAGCAGCAGCCGCGGCGGGTGCAAAGTGGGTGGCCAGGTAGTCCAGAATCTGGCTGCGCTCCTGTGGGGTGACACGCATGCCGTACCGTTGCATCTCGGTAATCATGCGGTCCCAGTTCTCCCGGCTCAGCCGCTCCCTGGTTACCAGGCCAATGTCGTGGCACTCGGCGCACTTGCGTCCTACCAGATCCCTACCCGGCCCCTCAGGCAACTGGCTCTGGCTCAGGGCCGACCAGCCAAACATAGCCACAACAATGATGGACAGTAGCCACCAGGTCTTCTTCAACATCAAAAACTCCTCCTCGCTTCCCTTGAGCCAGCCCAGACTGCGGTTTATCCTAGGGCGGGGTACTGGGCATTATCCCCTATGAAAGTCAGGAAAGCACCAGCCAAGTGGGCGCGGCCTATAGTGCTAGGTCACGTTAAACCTGACCCGCTTTATCCCGTTCCACTCGTAGCCCCGGTCGTTCCACCAGAGGTTACCGTTCATGGGCTGGCTGCGCCCCAGGGCGTCGGTGGCTCGAGCCATGACCAGATGGCTACCCGGATCCAGCAGGCGAGGCGCAACCCAGTGGTACCAGCCATAACGCCCGGCGTCGGCTTCAATATGGGCTTTGCGCCAGTTGGTTCCACCATCTAGCGAGACATCTACGCGCTCGACCGGAACCACCCCGTCGTTCCAGGCGATACCCCGGATCTCTACCCTGCGGCCCCGCAGACCCTCATCGGCTAGGGGGGTCCAGATGTAGGAGTTGATGTTGAGGTTCCAGTTAGGGCGCGAGTTCTCGAAGGTATAGTTCCAGCGGGTTCCCGGCGGGGTTGGCAGTATGGGCACGTTCTGCCCTGGCAGGAACGGCACCCGGTAACGGGGCATCTGCTCGGGGCTGGTGCTCTCGGCGGCGGCGAATTCGAGTCGTGAAAGCCACTTGACCTGGTTCACTCCGAAAATGCCAGGCGCCACAAAGCGCAAGGGGCCGCCGTGAACCGCCGGCAGTGCTTCGCCGTTCATTCCCAGGGCCAGCATGGCGGTCTCGAGAGTGCTGATCGGAACACTCTTCTCAAAGGGGGCCACCCCGTCGGGGGTAGCAGCGTTTATGGTGATGAAACGGGCCGTCTCGCGCAGCCTGGCTCCGCGGGCCTCGAGTAATGTCTTGAGGAGCACCCCCCGCCAGGTGACCTGGCCCATGCCGCCAAAGGTCCAGGGGTTACCGGAGGGCCGGGGCTCAAAGAAGGTGCGCCCGTTGCCGGAGCACTTCAGTACACTGGTCACCTCGACCTGGGGGAGGCGGGAAAGCTCCTCTACCGTTACCCGCAAAGGCGTGTCTACCAGGCCCCCGATTTCCAGTGTCCAGGCAGGCTGCACGTTGGGCTCGGTGGTATTGAGCCCCGGCAGGTCGATGTTATTGCGGACGAAGAGGTTGGCCTTGTCGGTAATCTGCTCTGTACGCATGATGGCCAGCGTGGTCTCCATTACGATTGGCCTTGAAGCCAGCACTCTGAGAGCCGCGTTTTTGCCCCGCACAAGCTGGTCGGCGGTTGCGGGGGCTGCTTGTGCGCGCACACCTGCCACCCCAGTAAGGCCTATGGCCGCGCCAGCCAGTGCAGCCTGCTTGAGAAAACTACGACGATCTAGCTCTTCCAACGACAGTAAAGGCTTGTCCTGCTTGTCCATTTCTTCCTCCCACCGAAGATGCACTTCAAGGTTACTGATTTGTTGTGAACCCATGCTACACAGGAAGATGGGTATACGCAAGTGGGGTATATTACAGGTCCAGCAAGCCGTGCCATTTTGCGGCTGTAATAAAAAACCCGTAAGGCCCTGTGCTTGGGGTTTTTGCGGCTTCAACCGCTCTTGCGCCTTACCACCTGAAAGTGTCTGGACTATCACCACCGCCCCAAAGTAGCTCTCGAAAGAGTGCAAAACTCAACTTGGGATAATGGACCCCATAAACTGGACACGAAAACCGCAGGCTCTAAGCGACACTAGTTTATGAGAAAGAACCACTCAGCCAGTTTCAAAGCGCAGGTTGTCCTGGAACTGCTCAGGGAAGAAA
>JBGFRI010000034.1:0-16501 GCA_041695225.1 Deinococcota bacterium | reverse complement strand
GCGCAACCTTCTTCCAGCGGTGCAGCATACTGGGGTGTACCCCGTAAGCAGAGACCAACTCCGAAACAGTCTTTTCTTCCCTGAGCAGTTCCAGGACAACCTGCGCTTTGAAACTGGCTGAATGGTTCTTTCTCATAAACTAGTATCGCTTAGAGCCTGCGGTTTTCGTGTCCAGTTTATGGGGTCCATTATCACCCTTGTTAGGTTGTCGTGCCTTAGCCTACAATGTTCCCATGAGTAATCGAGCGCAAGAATTACTTCGTGAAGCTCTGACACTCCCCCCCCATGAGCGTGCCGACGTTGCTGCGGAGCTGCTAGCCAGTCTCGACGAGCCGGTCGAAAACCCTGCAGTAGTCGAGGCGGCTTGGGCGGCTGAGATTGAACGCCGCGCCCGTCGGGTGCTGTCAGAGGAATCCGCTGGCGAACCCTGGGAGGACGTCCGCAACCGCATTGCCCGCCGCTTGATGAAATGAAGCCGCTTCGGATGGAACCCGAAGCATCTACCGAGCTCGCAGAGGCGGCCGTAAGGTACGAGGGAAGGCGTGAAGGCCTCGGCGCCGAGTTCCTGGAGGCCGTGGATGCGGCGCTCGACTTCATCACTCGTTTCACACAAGCCGGATCGCTGGTACCGTTGGTTCCGAAGGACCTGCCCGTTCGGAGAGTACCCGTACGACGATTTCCTTTTCATATTGTCTATTTGGAAGTTTCCGACGCGATTCGCATCCTGGCATTCGCTCATGATCGACGTCAACCAGGTTACTGGCTCTCTCGACTTTGACTTTGTAGAAGCAGCTGTTGCTGCTTATAACCGAAAAGCCCATAACCCCCAGCCAAACGTGGGGGATCGGCACACCGGCCCCAGACTTGAGATCAAAGCCCTACATGCATCACAAGCTATCCTGCTCACGGCGCCTACAATAACGGGGTGGATTTGATCCCGTTACCCGTGCTGGCGGTTTTGGCGTTTGTGCTGGGGAGTCTGATCGGCTCGTTTTTGAACGTGGTGATTTATCGGCTTCCGGCCGGGGTTTCGATTGTCTGGCCCCGCTCGAGCTGCCCCCACTGCGGACATCTGCTCTCCGCCAGCGAACTGGTCCCCATGGTTTCCTGGCTGGTTCAGGGTGGCCGGTGCCGCCGGTGCAAGGGCCGCATCTCGGCTCGCTATCCGGCGGTGGAGGCCCTCACGGCTGTTCTCTTCACGGTGGCAGCCCTCATGCACCCGCTGTTTCCCGATCTGATTTTTATCTGGGGCTTTGTTGCTCTTTTGATCGCGCTCTCATTCATTGACATTGATACCAAAACCTTGCCTAACTCGCTCAACTTTGCCGGGATTTTCCTGGGCCTGCTGGGGGCGGGGCTGGTGGGCTTTCCACTGGCCCTTCCACAAGCCGTGGATGCAGGGTTGATGGGGGCGGGGCTGGTGGCGATGTTTGCGGGTTTTGGCGGCTTGCTCTACAACCGTTTCCAAGACAGCCCCCGCGAGGGCCCGTTCGGACTGCATCTGGTGCACCTGGCCGCAATGGTGGGGGCCTGGGGTGGGATGTTTGGCGCGGTGGGGGGGGTCTGGCTGGGCTCGCTTGGGCTGCTGGTCGGGGCGGTGGTAGCCTCGCTCAACATCCGCACGGGTAGAGTGCTAGCGTTGCACGACGGCCTGACCCTGGGGCTAGCAGCCCTGGCCCCGTTGCTGGCCTGGCTGCTGGGCCTGTATCCCCTCGAGAGCCTGCGCGGGATGCTGGTCAGCGCGGGGGGCTTAGCCCTGGCCGGAATGCTCTACTGGTGGATGCGCAACCCCTCGGACAAAGTAGAGCCCGAAACTGCCGACGAAAGCCCCAAAGGTTACGTAACCGTAATGGGCTATGGAGACGTGGTGCTGGCGGGTTTTCTGGGGGTCTGGCTGGGATTTACCAGCCTGCTGGTGGCCGTATTTGTGGCGGTATTTGCCGGCGCCATCATCGGCCTGATCATGCGGCAGCTTGGGGGCGGCAACCAGATTCCCTTTGGGCCGTACCTGGCTATTGGGGGGCTGGTAGCTTTTTTCTATGGCACGGAAATTGTGCAGTGGTATCTGGGCTTTGTCGGCCTCGGGTAACGCAACTTCGGGAGCCAGGCGTCACTCTCGCCTCAACTCAACGATGCCACCAGCGGCCCGAGAGCACCAGAATGCCCCGCAGGGCGATCACCCCTATCATGGCCAGCAGGGCATAAAACTCTCGCGTATCCCCCCAGAGCGCATAAAGCAGGTACAAAGCGGCAAAGATGGCGGCAAACGGCACCGAGCCGATACCCTGAAAGCGGTCCCGCTTGAAAATAAGAAAATACACTCCCAGCGCCGCCGCAAAGACCAGCAGGCCCCACAAAGTCTCGGTGGTGAAGGCCCACAGGGCAAAACCGCCCGCCGCAGCCAGCCCACCTCCCCCGCGAAAGCCAAACCAGATCGGCCAGATGTGACCCGCTACCACTGCCAGCGCCGCCAGGGGCAGCACCCAGAAGCTGTCCGAAAACCCAGCCAACCAGGCTGCGGTCACACCCTTGCCCACCTCGAGCACCCCCACCGCCAAACCCCAGCCAACTCCCAGTTGGCGGAAAGCGCCCGAGCCACCGGCTATGTCGCGCTGGCGGATATCCCACCCGTGCAGCCGCCCGGCCAGAATGGGAAAATTGATCGAGCCGACCAGATACGCCAGCACCACCAGAACAAGATCCATAAAAGGCTTATGAAGGTTATACCATATCTGTTGGGAGAGGCCAGCTCGAGGGTATACAGCAAAGATATCCCCTACCTGACACAGCACTTATCTTCAAGGCCCTAGGAACCTTGCTCTAATAAAAAGACTGGGGTTGTGGTATTGAGGCCGAAGTAGCGGGCCAGTATCTCGGTGCGGCTCTGTACGCCCATCTCGGTTTCCTATGGCTGCATACGGCCCAAAATGTCTTCTATCTGCGCTAACAGCGACGGCAGATCGTCTTGCACGATGGCAGCAACAATCGCCATGTCTACGTCGAAATACTCGTGCAGCAAGCGGTTTCGTGTGTCGGCAATCTCGCGCCAGGGCAGTTCGGGATAAGCTGCTCTCAACTCATTGGAGAGTGTGCGGGCTCCTCTCCCAGTATTTCCAGCAGCCTCACTAAAGCTAAAGCCGTTTCGTCCTCGGGCTGAAGCTCCGCAACCGCTTTACCCTGGGTTATCTCCAGTGCCCGACGGGCTGCATCCCGCATATGGAGCAGGCGCACCCGATCGGTTAGTTCACGCCGCCGCGTGCAGCACCTGGGCCTCGGCCAACACCTGCTGGCGGAAATAGCGGCTCAGGCTTTTAGGTGTGTGCAGGTCTACCCTCCGTCCAAAAAGATCTGCTAGTTCCCCTTGCAGCCGCACAAAGCCCAGCCCCGGGGTCAGGCCGGGGGCAAACTCCACCAGCAGATCCAGGTCGCTCGCCGGGTCGGCCTCCTGATGCAGGTACGAGCCGAATACCGACAGGCGACGGACGTGAAACCGCTGGCAGATCTCGGCCAGGCGGGCCTGGTTGTAAGGGGGCAGGGGCATGGCTGTATTGTAGCGCTACCGACACAGAACCAGCAGGTCTGCTGATTCACACAAACGGGTGCTGATGGTATCGCCCTAAGCCAGATGTCACCCTGAGTGAAGCGAAGGGTCTCGGTTTTTCAACTGCCAACCGTGCCATTCTTTGGCCTTACGGCCTCAGAATGACATTTCGGTAGTTTTGTAAGGGCTCGAGCGGCCCGTTCCACTGTTCCAATGGGAGCCCAGGAGGGCCTCGCTACCCCGACCCGGCAACAGGCCATACAATAGGGGTAGGTTATGGAAAGATTGCCGGGAACAAAACTGGTCAGCGAGGGGCCATCTATACTCAAAGCAACCCCGAAGTATAAGCGACGGCGGACCCGCATGATAAGAAAAACCCGGGCAAAGTATCTTCGAATGCTTCGCGACGCTCCATTCTGGTTGTGGCCGGCCATGTTCTGGCGGTATAAAAGAGAGCTGCGGGATGAGCTGTCCCGAATTACCCCTTCAGCGCAGTCATTGTGGTTGAGTGTGCGTTGAAACCCGCTTACGGGATGGGATGTAAAATTGGAATCCCTGCTCGGCTTCCGGGGCATCACAGGGCGATAGCCGTTAAGGCTGTAGACAGCAAAACTAAGGTGTAGCGCTTTGGCAGCCTGGGTGGGCCTGCAGCCAGGCCTTTGCGCCCTGCAAAACCTCGTCTTTCTCACTCTGGAACAAGCTCCAGTCCGTGAATAAGGTTTCGTCGGGCTCTATCTGCTGGTCGTAGTGGTTGCCGTTTCGGTCGGCGAAAAAGGCAAACGGGATGGCGACAAGGGCGCCATCCGGCAGGCTGAACGCTAGATTGGCGGTAGTAAAGCCGAAGCTGGGCTCGCCAAACAGACGGGTGTTGGGGCGGCCGATAAAGGCGATGGCGAGGGCCTCACCTGCGCTGATGGTCTTGGGGCCAATCAGTACCGCGACCGGCCTGTCGGCGGGGGGTAGTTTATCCGGGGGTTGATTGAACCGGCCCACCTCCCTGGCGCCGGAGTCCGACTCTTCTAACAGCCGACCTTGCTGGAAGAGCCATTGCTTACTGGACCTGGGCGTCACCAGGCCGCCCACCCGTCCCTCTCCCAGCAGCGGCCCGGCTGCTAAAATTATCGGGTATAACAAACCGCCAGCGTTGTTGCGCAAGTCTACCACCCAGCCGCAGGGGGACTGGGCCTCCACTGCCCAGATGGCTTGCTGGGCCACCAAAGCATAGTCAAGGTGTCTTGCATCGGCAATGCTGTGCTGCGGCAAGTCCAGATAGCCGATCCTTCCGCCAAGCAGTCGGGCGCTGGGAACCGCCGGCCTGAGCGGTTTGGTGAGGGTAAGCAACACCGTTTTGCGCTGTTCGGTGCGGGCGCGGAAGACCGATAGCCGCAGGGTCTCGGAGTAGCGGCTGGTCTGGAGTTGCGACGGCAAGACCAGAGGGCGTCCGTCTACAGTCTCGATCTCATCGCCGACTTCCAGCCCCGCCTTCTGGGCGGGCCCGCCGGGGGCGAGCCGGATTATGGTGTTGCCGCCCAGCCGTACCTCCAGCCCCCCGCCGTAGACGGTGCCGGCCTCGCTCGGTTGCTGTGCCGGAATAAAGAGCATGTGCCAGTCCCCGATCACCGCCATCACCTGCCGAATGGTCAGATAGGTGTCGGAAGGTTGCTGAGCATTGGCGGCCAGCTGGTAAGCTAACTGCCTGAGTTCAGGCCAGTTGACGGTCTCGCTGCGTACATAGTGCTTTTGGAGCAAGTCCAGCACGGTGTCCAGGTAGGTCTTGGCCTGGGTCGAGATGGCAAGGAGTCAAGTCCGTAAGTTTCTGTAAAATCCTCCAAGGCCGATATTCACCTAGGCGGCAGCCAAATTAACCTCCCTTTCTTGGTGTGAGAGCCTCTGCTGCCTGAGCAGGTCCATGTCGAGGTAACGCTTGCCGCTAAGCCACTCCTCAGACTGCTCCATACATAAGGCAGTGACCAGCCTCAAGCACGATTCGCGATTGGGGAAGATACGCACCACTCTGGTTCTGCGCTTGACCTCCTGATTGAGCCGCTCTAAGCCATTGGTGCTCCTGATCTTGAGGCGGTGCTCCGCAGGAAAGGCAAAGCAGGCAAAGCAGCTCTCGATCTGCTCGTCGATATGCGCGGCAACTTTGGGATGGCTCACTCGCCAGCTATCGGCCAGTTCCGTAGCAGCTTGCTTGGCCCAGGTGAGACTGGGAGCGCCCCAGACGTGGCGCAGCCCTTCAGCTAATGACTTACGATGCTTCTTTGCCACCATGCCCAAGAGGTTGCGGCTGTAATGGACCTGACAGCGTTGCCAGCATACTCCTTGGAAGTGGCGGGCTATCGCTGCTCTCAGACCCCTATGGTCATCGCTGGTGATGAGCTCTACGCCCCTAAGTCCGCGGGCTTTGAGTGAGCTGAAAAGCTGGTAATAGGTCGCTTCACTCTCCACATCGGCTACATCGACAGCTAGAATCTCGCGCTTGCCGTCTTCTCTGATGCCGGTGACAATAAGCGCCCCTTGACTGACCACTCTCCCCTCTACCCGCACATACTCATAGCGGGCATCGACCAGCAGATAAGGATACCTCACCGTCAAAGGCCGCTCTCGCCAGCCTCTCAACGTGATATCCAGATGGGTCGCCAAGCCTGACACCAGGCTCTTGCTAAATGAGGTGCCACACAGGCTCTCGGTAATCTCTTTGACCTTCCTGGTCGAAACCCCTTCCACATACATCTCCATCAACGCTAACAGCAGGGCCTTCTCGCTGCGCTGATACTGGCCGAAGACCTGCGTGGAAAAGCTGCCCTCGCGGTCCTGGGGGACAAGCAGGTTCAAGGTGCCTACGCGCGTGCGCAGCTGCCGCGGCTTATAGCCGTTGCGCCGGCCTCTTCTTTGGTCGCTGCGCTCATAAGGAGCCGCACCTATATGCTCGGTCATCTCCAGCTCCAAAAGTTGCTGTATGGCCGTCTCCACAATCTCCCGCAAGAAATCTGGGTCATCCAAAAGCACCCGTTGCACTAACTCGTCTTTGCCTATACCATGTCCTCGGGTCATCATCTCCTCCATGCATAGTGGTCTTGTCTTCGCTATCTTGGAGGATGATGGCCGGTTTTTCTACTCAGCCATCATTTTACAGAAGTATAAGGACGTAATCTGGCAAGGGCACTACAAGCACAAGTAAGCAATACGGTGATCACCACTTTTAGATGCACCTTGGCTCCTCCTTTATCTCAACTGAACTGAACAGGTAGAGCCAGAATTATTGTTGGGTTCCCGCGGAAACCCTGGTAGGCGGAGAATAGACAGGGGGCAAGGTTCGGGCAACAAAGAAAGCCACAATCGCTAAGTCACGCCGACCAGAAGGTTGTAAAGAAAGTGACTGGCAGCAGCAGGCCAGATAGAGCCGGTTGTGCGGATGAGCCAGAGTAAGGCCAGGCCACCGATAAACATGGCCAGGGCAATGGTATAGGTAGTTACCCGCAAAAATGCCTGGATGTTGGGTTGGGAGGTATCTACACCACGAGCCTCGAGCCTTGGGGCTATTCTTTCTGGCTCGTGGCGATGCGTCAATACCCACAACAGCGTGTTGAACACGGGGTTTGGCAGGCCGCTGCTATAGAGTGCTGCGCGGGCGACTTCCTCGCCAATGCCGGCGATACCGTTAAATATCAAATTGCCGGATGAAACGCTTTCCACAGCCGAGTATGGAGGTGGTTGGGGAAAGGCAGTATCAATCTGGTATTTGGCTGCCGGAATAGCCAGTGAAGCGACAACGACAATTACCATTGCACACAACACTAGGAATGCGAGAAGCAGGGCACGTAACCGTCGCTTGGGGAGCTGGACATACTCGTGAAGCTGGGGGCTCAGCCGTCCCTCCCACCCAAGGTATATGACCAGAACCGGCAGAAGAAGGGTTATACCAAAAAGCGCCAAATACAGGGGAGCAAATGAAACCGGTATGAGAAAGTGTTGTAAAAGTGCAGCAATTGCGGCGATAGCAAAGGTTATCAACTCTTTATGCACAACTCCGGGGATAACGGACAAAAGCGTTAGAAACCAGTAATATGAAAGGATGAATAGCAGGAAGGGTTCATTGGTTCCTTTTATAAGCCATAATGCGAAAGCCGTAAGTATAACTGCGTAACTAACCCAGCTGGGGTTGTTGAGAATGAGTTGTAAGACTGGTGTCATGCTAGGTTTTTGTAGTTGTAGCTTGTGGCGGGTACATTTTGTCGTACACGCCACAAGCCAATCAGGAGGTCTGTAACCTACACCTGGACGCTATCAACCTTTAGTGCTGATTCCTAAAAGAGCTTGGATGCGCCGCCACTCCCGGTATCAGAACCGCCCCCACCCGCGGCACCGCCACAAAAGCTACCATGTGCTGCGGCAATCGAGCAGGCATTAGATGCCATGTAGTTGTAAGTACTACGAGCAGCCTCACCCGAAAATACCACTGTTCCGACTAATGACACAAACTCACAAGCCGACCTAAATTGCCTGAGCCATTCGGGGCAACCCCCAACCACTTCCTCCATCTCCCACACTTCCAACTCACGCAGCATCTTCACACCTCCAAAGTCAAATGGGTTCTTGATTGCCTAATGCTAGTCTACCTACTCAAGCTCCTCCGGCGGCCCTGTATGAACTGGCGGCCAGGGTTCGGGTAGCAGGGCCAGCCAGAGCAGCTTTGGGCTGGGCTCGGTGGCGCCGCCCACTACCTGTTCGGCTTCTGCTGGGCTCAGTTCTTGTAACACCGGTCTCACCTCCTTTCTGCTTTCCAGGGTAGGGGCACTTGGGTGGCTTGCATAGGGAAAACTTCCCCATATATGTAGGGAACTTTGCTCTTGTAAAAATACCTGGGGTGTGGTAGAGACGCCATAGTACCGAGCTACCATCGCGGTGCGGGTTTGCACACCCATCTCGGTTTTAATGGTTTGTACCAGGTTGGCCACGCTCTTGGCGCTGATTTTTAGCCGGGCTGCGATGGCCTCGTTGTCCAGGCCCTGCACCACCAGGCGCAAAACTGCCCATTCCTTGGGCCGGAGGGTTACCCGCTCTGTTTTAGGTAACTGGGGCAGGGTGTTGCCTTGGCTTATTTGCTCGAGCAGACGTCGCAGCTGGGCCAGGGTGGCGCACCCGGTCAATAGCCCCAGGGGGTGCTTGCGCAACACTTCTTGCAGGTAGTAAGGCGAGGCCGACTGAGTGACCACCACCTGGGAGCCATGCTGGCTGGGGCAGACTGTAAGCGCAAGGCCCAGCGGGTAGTCCAGCACCAGTGTAAGCGCCTTTGGGCAGTCTAAGTCTCGCAAAGCGCCCATAACAGCCTCGATGAAAAGTTTGGAACCGCTCAATACCTTTATCCCCATGGGTTCACCCCCCTAATCCAGTCCCACAGCAGGTTCAGCACGTTTCGTTCGGCGGCCACCACTCTGGCCTCGCCGGCCAGGCCCGGCAGCAGCTGGCGGGTTCCTTCGGGGCTTGTTAGCTCGAGCGAGGCCAGCGCCACCTCTACCTCGAAAACCGCAATGTTGTTTACCAGAATCGTGCTGGCAGAGATGCGGGTAACGGTTCCCTGGCTCAGACCAAAGCGCTGGCGGGGGAAAGCGTTCCAGGCTACCTCGGCCGGGGCCCCCTCGCGCAGCTTGGGGCGCTCGCGCTCGAGCACATAGCCCCGAAAGACCAGCGGAACATCCTCGGGCAAAATCTGGCCCAGCGGCTGGCCTGTAGACACCACCTCCCCCACCCGCAGGCCGGCGGTCTGGAGCACCCGACCAGTGGCGGGGCTGTAGACCCGCAGGCTGCGCCGGGTTTGCAGAACTGCCAGCTGCGCCCTTGCGCTGTCAACGCGGGCCTCGGCCACCCGCGCAGCGGCCTGGGCCTGGCGCAGGGCGTCCTGGGCTTCCTGGTGTTCCAGCCTGGCAATGCCCCCGGCGGCATAGAGCTCGGCCTGCATGCGGGCAAAGCGCTGGCGCTGGGCCAGAACTTCCTGCTGCTGGGCCAGGCTGCGCCGGGCCTCTTCTACCTGGGCAAGAGCGGCTTGTAGCTGGGCCTGGGCCTCCTGGGGGCTCTGGCCCAGGGTGTCGATCTCAAGCAGTAAATCGTTCTTTTTGACAGGCCGATTGGGGTGCAGGTTGAACTGGACGATGCGGCCGCTGCCAGGGGCCAGCACCTGCACCACCTGGCCCCTGGGCTGCAAGACGCCGGGGGCCAGGGCCCAGACCTGCACCCGGGTCAGCCAGCCTGCTACCAGAGCCACAGCCACCAGGGCCAGAAGCAGCCCCAGCAAAAAGCGGGTGGTGCGGGGAGCGGGGCGTTCCCATTCGTGGCGCTGGAAGCTCATGCCGAGACCTCCTGGGGCTGGTAGGAACGGACGAGGCCGTTTTCCAGATAGAAGACCTGGTCGGCCGGGGCCAGCAGGGCCGGGCGGTGGGTAATGACAAGCAGGGTCAGGGGGCCCTTAAGCTGACCTAGCAGGCCCACCATCTGGGCTTCCTTCTGGGGGTCGAGGGTGGCGGTGGGCTCGTCCAGGATCAAGAGCTCGGCCCCGCTCAGAAGGGCTCGGGCCAGGCCCAGCATCTGTTTTTCGCCGCTGGAGAGGCGGAAGATGCTCTCGCCCCCCAGAGTGGTCTCCAGGCCCTCGGGCAGCTTGCGGGCCATCTCCATAAGCCCCACTGTGGCCAGGGTCTGCCAGAGGGTCTGGTCGGGCTGATGGCGGCCCAGGGTAAGGTTTTCGCGCAGGGTGGCGTAGAGCAGGGGGGCCTCCTGGCGCAAGTAGACCACCCGCTCACGCACCGTGGCCGGGGGCAGGTCGGCCAGGTCGAGCCTGTCCCAGCGGATGGTTCCGCCGCTTGGGGTGAGCATCTGGCAGAGCAGGGCCGCCAGGGTGCTCTTGCCCGCTCCGTTGGGGCCCAGCAGCACGGTGTAGCTGCCCCGGGGCAGGGTGAGGTTCACGCCTGTAAGCAGCGGGCGCTCGGGCTGGTAGGCAAAGCTCAGGTTTTCGATCTGCACCGCGTTTTGCAACGAGGGCAGGGTCTGGGCCAGCGGCTCTAGTTCGGGCTTTAGCTCCACAACTTCCAGCAGACGGTCGGAGGCCACGCTGCCCTCCTGCAGGGCCATTACTATTCCACTCAGAGTCCCCAGTGCGGCCACCGCCCCCTGCACCAGGCCATAGGCTGCGACCAGCTGGCCCACGGTAAGCTCGAGCCTCAGCACCAGCCCGGCCCCATACCAGAGCAAAAACAGGCTGAACAGGCTCCCCAGAAAGGCAATGGCCGCCCCGCCCCAGTTAGAAAGCAAAAAGCCGTTCCAGACCAGGTTGTTAAGGCCCGAAAACTGGTCACGGCCCCGGCTTAGAGACCAGGCCTCGCCGCGCAGGGCTTTAAGGGTGGCGAACCCCTCGAGGCTTCCCAGCACAAAGCTGTTGACCTGTGCGCCTTTGGCCAGCTGCTGGCGGTTGTTCTCCCGCAGATGGGGAACCAGAAGCGCCAGGTAGAGCAGATGAATGGGAATCACCAGCAGCGCCACCAGGGCCAGGTTGGGGTTGTAGACGAAGAGCACGGCAAAGGAGAGCAGCAGGGTGAGCAGGGCGGGCGGCAGGTTGACCACCAGGTTGCGCAGGGTTGCCTCGATCTGGGCCAGGTCGCCCAGGCGGGAGAGGAGGTCGCCCGGAAGCCGGGACTCGAGGCGGGCAACGGGCAGGCGCAACAGGTGGTCGAAGTAGCCCAGATTCAGGCGGTAAAGCAGCCGCAGGGAGAGGTTGGTGGCGATGTGCGCCCGCAGGCTGGTGAACAGGGTCTGAAAAAAGGCCAGGGCAAAGATGCCCACCAGCAGGTAGGGCAGCAGGTCTTCCTCGCGGAAGGTGAGCACCCGGTCGAAGAGGATCTGGCTTAGCAACGGCGCACCAAGGCTCAGCAAGCTCAGGGCCAGGGTGGCCAGGGTTAGCTCGAAGAGCACCCTTGCGCTACCCCGGAAGTGAGCCAGGTGCGACAGCAGCCCCGGCACCCCGCGCAAGCCCACAAAGTTGCCCCGCTCGAAGCTGATCCCGGGGCGCAGGGTGAGCAGCCTGCCGGTCCACTTTCGCTTGAGTTCTTCCAGGCCAACCCAGCGCAGGCCAGTTGCAGGGTCGGCAATCTGGGCGCGATTGCGGGTCAGGCGCACCAGAACCACATAATGGTTGTGTTCCCAGTGTAAAACGGCGGGGAGCTCGACCCTGGCAAGACCCTCGAGGTCAGCCTGAAAGGCGCGGGCCTCTAGGCCCGCGCCTTTCGCCGCCCGAATCATACCCGGCAGACTGGTGCCAGACTGGGTGGTGCCGGCCCAGTCGCGCAGCCGGAAGATGGGTTCAAATCTGCCGTAGCTGGCGAGCACCGTGGCCAGTGCCGCCGGGCCGCAATCGGTCTGATCTACCTGACGAATGCAACGCATAAATTCTATGCAATATTCCCGGACTCTTTATACCAAAACCCACAGGCCGGTCAATTTACGTAACGCATCTGCCCCGGTCAATCGGTGCCAGGCCCCGTGAAGACCTACTTTATCAAAAGATCCTGGTGTCGGGCGTCGCGGTTGCCCGGCCCGTTCTGCCCGCTCCGAACTTTTCGCAGTGGGAACAAATCTGCCTTGACATTCTGGGCAGGCCACCGGAGAAGCCGCAGTAGGGCAGGCTGCCCCAAAAAAGCTCTGGACATGTAAGCAGGACACACCCGCTAACATCGGCAGGACATAGTTACTGAGTACGGAAAACCATGGTCGGGGTATGCTGGTAAATGGGCAGCTCTGCCGGGAGGTCTTTTTGTCCAGCAAAGCGCGGGCAGTGCAGAGTTGAACCCAGGCAGGAGGAGATTAATGAAAATAGCTATCAACGGTTTCGGACGCATTGGCCGTCAAGTGCTGCGGATTATGCTCGAGCGCGGTCTGGAGGTGGTGGGCATCAACGACCTTTCCGACAACTCGATGCTGGCTCATCTGTTCAAGTACGACTCCAACTACGGAACCTTTCCAGGAAGCGTGAGCTACGACGAACAGAGCATCACCGTGAACGGCAAAAACATTCGGGTCTACGAGGAAAAAGACCCGGCGGCCCTGCCCTGGGGCGAGATCGGGGCAGATATCGTGATTGAGTCCACCGGGCGTTTCACCAGGCTCGAGGCCGCCGAGGCCCACCTCAGGGCCGGGGCCAAAAAGGTGATTATCAGCGCTCCGGGCAAGGGGGAGATGCTCACAGTAGTGCTGGGGGTCAACGAGGGGATGTACGACCCCGCCAAACACCACGTGATCTCCAACGCAAGCTGCACCACCAACGGCCTGGCCCCGGTAGCCAAGGTGCTCAACGACACCTTTGGCATTGACAAGGGCATCCTGACCACCATCCATGCCTACACCGCCTCGCAAAGCCTGGTAGACGCGGTTAAGGACGACCCCCGCGACGCCCGCGCGGCAGCTCTAAACATCGTGCCCAGCGAGACCGGCGCGGCCAGGGCGGTGGGGCTGGTGATCCCCCAGCTAAAGGGCAGGTTTGGCGGCATGGCTTTCCGGGTGCCCGTTAGCACCGTTAGCGTGGTGGATTTTACCGCTGTACTGAATAAGGAGGCAAGCAAAGAAGATGTCAACGCCGCCATGAAAGCGGCTGCCCAAGGCCCCATGAAGGGCATCCTGGCCTACACCGAAGAGCCACTGGTCTCAAGCGACCTTAAAGGCGACCCACACTCTTCGATTTTTAGCGCCCTCGAGACCCTGGCCATTGGCAGTATGGTCAAGGTGGTGGCCTGGTACGACAACGAGTGGGGCTATAGCTGCCGCGTGGCCGACTTAGCCGAGTACATTGGCAAGAAGCTATGATCTGTTCCCTCTCCCCTTGCGGGAGAGGGATAGGGTGAGGGGTCGGAAGCGTTAGCTTTCGCAAATGCGCTTTAGTCCCATTTTTATTCGCTACGCCAACACTCTCACCCCTGCCCCTCTTGCTTCGTTGGAAAAGGGGTTCAGGATAGTGGAGTGATTATGCGAACGCTAAAAGACTTCAACGCTACCGAAAAGCGTGTGCTGGTGCGGGTAGATTTTAACGTGCCCATCAAAGCGGGCCAGGTCACAGACGAGACCAGGGTCAAGGCGGCAATTCCAACCCTGAAGCACCTGCTGGAGCAGGGCGCAACACTGGTTTTGTTCTCTCACCTGGGGCGGCCCAAGGGCGGCTACGAAGACGCCAGCAGCCTGGCTCCCGTAGCTCCTGTTCTGGAAAAGCACCTGGGCCGACCGGTGAGCTTTATCGGGGGTTCGCCAGAACTGACCCCGGCCGCTGACGCCACGCTGCAGAAGGTAAAAGCGGCCCCCACAGGCTCGGTGATTCTGCTGGACAATGTGCGCTTCGAACCCGGTGAGGAGAAAAACGACGACGCACTCTCGCAGAGGTTTGCCCGGCTGGGCGAGGCCTTTGTGCTGGACGCCTTCGGGTCGGCTCACCGGGCGCACGCTTCGGTGACGGGGGTGACCAGGTACCTGCCCAGCTATGCGGGCTTCCTGATGGAAAAGGAGGTCAGCAGCATCAGCAGGGTTTTGCACAACCCCCAGAAGCCCTACTGGGTGGTGCTGGGCGGGGCCAAGGTATCGGACAAGATTGGGGTGATCGAGAACCTGCTGCCCAGAATTAGCGGGATGGTGATTGGCGGCGCCATGGCCTTCACCTTTATCAAAGCCCAGGGTGGCAGCGTGGGCAAGAGTCTAGTGGAGGACGACAAGCTAGATCTGGCCCGCGATCTGCTGCAAAAAGCCTCCGATCTGGGGGTGAGGTTGCTGCTGCCGACCGATGTGCTGGCTGCGCAAAAAATCGAGGCCGGTACGCCGTCCAGGGTCATGCCTGCCAGAGAAATTGAGCCCGAGTGGATGGGCCTGGACATCGGTCCAGAAAGCGTCCGGGCGTTTACAGGAGCCCTGAAGGGAGCCAGGACCGTGCTCTGGAATGGGCCCATGGGAGTTTTTGAGGTGGACGACTTTGCAAGGGGCACGCTAGCCGTGGGTGAGGCCATTGCCAGGCTCGAGGGCGCGTTTACTGTGATTGGCGGCGGCGACTCGGTAGCGGCGGCCAACAAGCTGGGCCTGGCCGACCAGTTTAGCCACGTTTCTACCGGGGGTGGGGCCAGCCTCGAGCTCCTGGAGCTGGGCACCCTGCCGGGAATTGAGGCCCTGAGCTAGGCCTGTGTCGGTGCGGATTCAGTTCGAGCTACCCGACACCGCAGACGCCAGCGTAACAATCACGTACCAAAAGCATCGCTGACTCTCAACAGCGCCCGGAGAGCCGTTTCGGCTATGGCGTTGAGAAGCTCCGCCAGAAAGTGGTAGCCTTCTTCACCATCATCAACGGTGAGCCAGCGGGGTGATGGGCAGTTCTACCTTGCTGCACCGCCTTTTCACATCCACCCCACGGCCACAGTCCGGCGCTCCCACTAGCGATAGGCTACAGGCGTGAGCGACCTTTACGAGTTCTATCGGCGCCGGGCCAGTGTGCGCAAGTTTAAGTCCGAACCCCTGAGCGAAGGCGATCTGGAAAAAATTCTCTTTGCCGCTCAGCGGGCCCCCACCGATGCCACTGCGCAGATGTATAGCCTGTTGCGCGTCAGCAACCTCGAGTTGCGGAGGGAGATCTCGAGCCATTCCGGTACCAACCCTCACATCGAGACCTGCGCCGAGTTCTTCCTGATTCTGGCCGACGTACACCGGCTGCAAAAGCTGGTGGAGCACCGCGGCGGCGCCTGGGGGCGCTGGCCCCGCACGGCGGCCCACTTTGCCATCGCCGATGCCGTGCTGGCCGGGAGCGCGCTGGCGACCATGGCCGAAAGCCTGGGCTACGGCATTGTCTGGATCGGCGGGGTGCTCAATGGCATCGGTCAGATTAGCCAGCTGTGCAGGCTGCCCACGGGTGTCTTCCCGGTAGCGGGCTTGTGCGTGGGCGTACCGGAGGAAGTCCCCAGCCCGCGCCCACGCATCCGGCGCGCTCTGGTTGTGCACGAGAACCAGTATGCCGAATACACAGCGGAACAGCTCGAGCAAGCCTATGCCGACATGGCCCCCATCGCCCGTGGCGGGGACTGGTACAGGGTGCTGGAACGCTACTTTGCCACAGGCGGAGCGATGGAACAGCGCGAGCCAGCCTACCAGACCCTCACCTCCCAGCAAGGCTTCGACCCCGACCTGCCCGCAGACCTGCTTGGCCAGCTAAAAACCCGGGGGATCGAGGCGGGCTCGCTGGGCCAGCTTATCGAGCAAGCCTATAGCATGGGCTTTCGCAGCCTTCAGTTCCATAGCAAGGGCCATGTATGGATCGAGAAAGAGCCCGAAGCCTACCGGGCCGACGGCAGCCCTGGTGAAGCCCTGGCTAAAGCCCTGCTCCAAGCTCCGAAAGAGCAACTTGTCCCTTGATATTTTGTAAACCCGCTACTCCCCCCCCCCCCAAAGGGGTCGAGTACGCCAGACTCTCGAGTTCACCCTTTCTGTCGGGATGCAGCGCACTGGCTGTCTCGCCTCTAGGCAAATCGCTTACGCGATTCCGGCAAAGCCGTAACCTACGAGGGAGTATCGCGCAGCACGATAGAACTGACTATTGACGAGTTAGGAAAAGCGGAGCAGCAAAAGTCTGCGGCTTCTCTGGCTTCTTTGTCGAACCACAGGTGCGGAACAATTCTGTTCATAGCAGTCTCTCTCATACTGGGCCATACCGGCCCATACCGGCGCATTCATAAGAGTTGCCCATCCGTCCTGAGGGACCCCGGAGCATGAAGCGGGGACTGACGCTCTACAAAAGATGTCGCAGGTCGCAGGTCGCAAGCCAAAAAGACCTGAGAGATAATGGACCCCATAAACTGGACACGAAAACCGCAGGCTCTAAGCGACACTAGTTTATGAGAAAGAACCACTCAGCCAGTTTCAAAGCGCAGGTTGTCCTGGAACTGCTCAGGGAAGAAA